>JBGSUV010000086.1:0-52761 GCA_041753315.1 Pirellulaceae bacterium
GAGCTTGATTTGCTTGCGGTCGATTTCGACGTACCAGCAAGCGCGAGATTTCTTGTAGAACGGCTTCGGGAAGTGAGCCACGGTGCGAACCCTCCAATTGAATCCAGGAAAGGAAACATCAGAGGCAACAGAAAGGTTCGCCTTCAAAACTGACCGGCTGCCACCGGCACCAAGAAACTATACGGCAACTGCTGTGCCAAAGTTCTCGGACAACTTCTCGGACAGAGCCGAGTTCGTCGCAGTCAAAATCTCAAAAAAAACAAGGAAAACAAGAGTACACCCAAGTGGATTCGAACCACTAACCTTCGGTTCCGTAGACCGATGCTCTATCCAGTTGAGCTATGGGTGCAGTTGTGTTGAGTTCAATCGGCAAATATCGCAAGTCAACTAGCGATTGGTTCGTCGTGTACCGCGTAAAGTCGGGGCGCACTTCGCAAAGGCGAAATCCACTGAATGTTCCGTCAGCTAGTTAGGCCGCCAAGAACTCCATCAGTCTAGCGGCTTTAATTGGATTTGACTACCGGGGTTTTAATTCGTTCTCGTTTGATTTTTCTCAGGGAATATCGGGCAACTTTTCTCCTTGAAGGGACTGCGCTGAAATCCGCAACAAATGGTGGCGATCCGCAAAAAGCTGGGGAATCCTGGAAAGAGTCGCGGAAGTTGAAAAACGGCCCGGTGAGCGACAGGCGGCCAGTGGTGGTGCTGGCACAAAAAATGCTTCTTCAGTCACTCAGCCAACGTCGCATGGGCGTTGTCAAAACACTCATTAAGGGGACTAGCATGTCTATCCATAAGAAAACGACTAAGCGCGACGATATTACTCCACGTGATGAAGAAACGATCGAGGAACGACGCAATGAAGACCCGCTGTCGGGCGAAGCAGGTGCACATCCGGTCGGAACAGGGGTAGGCGCGGCTCTTGGTGGCGCTGCTGCTGGTGCGGTGGCTGGCTCCGTCGCCGGGCCAGTTGGTACCGTGTTGGGAACAATCGTGGGAGGGGTCGCCGGTGGTTACGCTGGAAAGGGAATAGCCGAAAATATCGATCCAACCGTCGAGGATGAATACTGGCGGAACGAGTATCAAGGGCGACCATACTACTCCGAGGATTACACCTACGACGATTATGCACCCGCATACCGCGTTGGCTGGGAAGCGTATGACCCGCAGTCTGCTACAACTTGGGAAGAGCGCGAAGCTTACGCCAAACAACGCTGGGAAAGTGAAGGTGGTGCTCCCACCTTGACCTGGGAGGAAGCTAAGCTGGCTTCGCAAGACGCGTACAACCGAGCGCATCGCCGTCGAACTCCTAAATAGAGTTCTTCAAACTCCGCGTTAGAGTTTTTCTGAGCAGACGCATTAACGTCGGCCATCCAAGCGACTCCAGCAGCACGCTCTGCCTGGAGCGCTTCCCCGCGAGCAGACTCAATCTATAGCCACTTGGAGCATCCCATGTCAGACAAAAAAACTTCCTCGCAACAATTCACCCCTCTCCGCGGTGCGGGCCAGAACTCAACGATGGATATCGAAAATCGTTGGGATGAATTGCGTTCAAAAATCAGGAAGGAGTGGCCCACGCTGTCGAAGTCCGACTTGGAAATGATCGATGGTGATTCACGTAAGCTCGTTGCCCTCGTGCATCAAAAGACTGGAGCCGACGTGAGCGAAATCGAATCGAAAATCGATGAAATTGCAGCCACTAGCGAAGGACTATTATGTCGACTTACGCGAAACGTTCAATCCGCTGCCTCACAGGCCTCTCAATCTGTTACCGAGCCGGTCGCGTATGCCTACCACTCGTTGGAACATCAAGTTGCCAACAATCCGATTCGTTCAAGCGGTATCGCTTTCGGCATTGGACTGGTAGTCGGCGTTTGTACCGCCAGCATTATGAAGGACTCGTTCGCGCCCCGCAGGCATTCGGCGTTCCGTCTGTGGTGAGACGCAGTTGGGATTGGGTTCGTTGGGTGGTTCGGGTATAAGTGGCGGGCGCTGGCTTGCGGGGGTGGTAACTCCTGGCAGGAGTTACCTACGTTGGTCACTCGAGCTGAGAGTGACCAGCTGGAGAGCCGTCGGTAGTCATTGGTGGTTCGGGTATAGTCATTGGTGGTTCGGGTATAAGTGGCGGGTGCTGGCTTGCGGGGGTGGTAACTCCTGGCAGGAGTTACCTACCTGTCGAGATCGTGCGATCCTTCATAAGATGAGATGGGAGATCGCAAACCGGACGCCCGTACCGACGAAATCAATAATCCAATGCCCGCTGCAAGTAATGCTGCTGAACTGTACCAACAAACGACGCGCGCTGCGCTGATTGGTTTAGTGGTCAATATCCTGCTGGGCGCCGTCAAACTTGTCGGCGGTATCGTGGGAAATTCCTTTGCTTTGATCGCCGATGCAGTTAACTCGATTGGCGATGTGGTCGCAACGTGCGTGGTCCTGTTCGCCTTACGCGTCGCACAAACCCCCGCCGACTCCGAACATCCGTATGGACATACCCGAGCGGAAGCGATCGCGGCTACCAATATCGCGGTGTTGATCATGTGTTCCGCTGGCCTGGTGGCTTGGGAAGCAGTTCGACGCTTGGGCGTCGTCCACTCGATTCCCCCAGCATGGACTTTGTGGATTGCCGCCAGCAACGTGGTCATCAAAGAAGGACTGTATCAGTATAAAGTCCGCGTGGGGCGACGCACGGGTTCTTCGGCAATCATCGCCAATGCGTGGGATCATCGAAGCGATGCATTGTGCGCTCTCGCCGTGTTGTTTGGCCTGGGAGTCGTTCGATTTGGCGGTCCCACATTTGTCTGGGCCGACGAGATGGCGTCGCTTGTCGTCGTTGTCGCCATCATCATCTCTGCAATCAGCCTATTTCGCTCGGCGGCCAGTGAGTTGATGGACCTACAAGCCAGTGACGAATATGTCCAGCAAGTTCGTCGCTGCGCAGAAGAAATGTCCGGCGTCATGCAAGTAGAAACGCTTTGGATTCGCAAATCAGGGCTCGAGTTTTTTGTAGATATCCATATTCAAGTTCGTGCTGAACTGTCGGTTGCGGAGGGACACGCGATTGGTCACCTTGTCAAAGATCAACTCATCGAAACATTTCCTGCCATTCGCGATGTGCTGGTCCACCTCGAACCATTTCCGCATTCCCATCGCTCAAGTAGTCATTGATTCCGGATTTGAGATGCCAAACACCCCGCGACTTACACTGCCAGTTCGCGTGGCCATGATCGAAATCGTCGCCGTGCATGTCGAAACCAACGGGACAGAATCGACCTGCCACCTACATTTGCAAGGCAATCTCGAACCGGAGCGAACTCTTTGTGGCAAGGGGAAGTCTCCGGTCGATGCGATCGTCGACGCGCTTCAAGAAATTTGCATCAAGCCATTTACTATCCCTCACGCAGTAGAACAGCCGCTCGAGTCTCAGTTGTCTCATTGCCGCGCGATCGCAGTCGAACTGCGTCTGTCGGAATGCACCACCCCCATGACATCAAGCGAGGCTGCAGGTGCGAGCACTCGATCCTCCCAAGCTGAAACGACGCAAGTGCGCGAACTTAGAGCAGGTGCTGGGCAAGCGGTGGCTGAAGCATCGAGCGTCGCGCACACCATTGCGATACTGCGGGCGGTGAGCAATGCCGGTTTGCTCAAGCGAGAGTTTCGCGCAAACAACCAAAAGGTGCTACGCGATTGGGCTCAGCTACTTGTTAAGGAACTCGATGCCGTCCAACTTCCGAGCGATACTCATGCTTGGGCTCGACTCGAGCGAGAAGCAATCGTCCTAGATGCTTTTAATCGTGTGGCTTCAGCGGCCGTGGTCACTGCAGTCAATCATCCGGAGCCTGCTTCTCTGATGCAGCTTTACGATACAAGTGCTTGGTTGTTTGATCCTCAAGGGCATCGCCGACGATCGTACACGTCGACCAATTTGTGGCTCGCCTGGTACCCGGGCATTGAGAACGATTCTACGTCGGTCGACGAGGTGATTCGTTCGATGCCAGCGGCTCCAGATATTGCGATTCCCTGGATCGTAAAACTGTTCGAAAACCCAACAAGTCGCCTGCGATTTCGCGGAGCAGTTGACTTGGAGGATCATGACGTAATGCACGTTTTGTTGGGAAGGGGACTGCAGGACCAAGACGAGGCGTTTGTATTGGGGTTCGCCATGGGGACGGCCAAGCGATTGACATCCATTGAAACGTGGGCATTCAAATTCGTGCTGACTCGACTCTACCCCGAACCGTACCGCATTCCCAAGTACCTGCACGCAGCATTTGACCTGGGCGTCGCCTGTGGTCAAAAGACGGGAACTAAGAATCTGTATAAACAACCTTTGAAACAACTGCGCGGACTAACCATCGGGGAAGCCCGCGCTCGTTTAGAGATTGATGTGAATGTCCTCCGCGACTTTTATCGACGCGAGCGTGAACAGATTCCGTTTACGATCGCCAGCCTGCGGTTGCCGTAAAGGTACCACTACCAATCGATCGCCTTGGTTTCGCCTAACTCAATAAGGTTGCGATATTGGGAATCACAAAAACGATCGGTCATGCCGGCAATATAGTCACGTACGGCGACTGGAATGCCAACGCGTTGCGCTCGATCTAAGAAACGAGTCGGCAGGTATTGTGGCGACTTGACGAGCAGTTCGACCAGACGACTGACACGCATCGCTGCGCGTTCGCGAATGGCGACTAAATCAGGATGTCGATAGACATGGTCGAACATGAACTGTGAGAGTTGTTCTCGTTCCGAAGCGATGATCGGGGAGAGATTCAACTCAATGCCTAGTTCTCGAATGGCGGTGCTATCGAGTTGTTTGAGGTCTGTCAGTTTATCGGTGGATGTCTCTAGTAAATCGGCAGCTTGTACATCGATCAAACTATGGACGAGCGATTGACGCTGAGCGCGCTCGGTTGGTGATTGTGATTTTGCAGCACCCCATTCAAGGGCGCGTTGCACGAGATCAAGCGTCTCCAACTGTTGCATTTTGATGAGGCCCAGTGCCAATGCGTCGTCGACGTCGTGGGCGTTGTAGGCCAAACTATCGGCGAGATCGACAACTTGCACTTCGAGCGCTGGAACATCGCCGGCATGTGTGATGCGAAAGGACTGGCCGGCCAGCACTTCTTTGGTCAGATTAAGGCCAGGATATGTCGTATAGCGAGTTTCCAGCTCTTCAGCCAAAGTGAGTGCGAAGTGATTGTGAGAGAATCCTCCAATATCTTGAAACGCACGGCTCAATGCATCTTCGCCACTATGTCCAAAGGGAGGGTGGCCGATATCGTGCAGCAATGCCAGGGCTTCGATCAAATCTTCGTTTAAACGCAAGACTCGCCCCAAAGTACGGGCAACCGTTGCCACTTCGTGCGTGTGGGTCAAGCGGGTGCGATGGTAGTCCCCCATATCACCGGTGAATACTTGCATTTTGCCGCTGAGCCGACGAAAGGCAGCGGAGTGGAGCACGCGATCTCGATCGCGCTGAAAGGGACTGCGATAGGCGTGCATCGGCTCGGCATACCGGCGACCCGACGAATTCTTTGAAAACGTCGCGTAGGGTGCAAGCAGAAGTTCCTCACGCTGCCGCCACTCACATGCCAAGGAGCTGGCGGTTCGATTCGAGTCGATTCGACTGGTGTTCATGTGCGCGGCCACTTCTACGGCTTCAATGCAAGGAGTTAGGATCTTAGGAGATGGGGAGTAATAGCCGCAATCGCATGCTCAAAACGACGGCCAAAGCCGAAGTGCAGTTCCGCATTCAGCAGGCCACGTTCGCAAAAGCACTACTCTGAGAATATCGGTTTACGACTCAATAGCCAATAGCAAGGTTTCCTACTTGTGGATTTAAGAGGTTGCTGGTAAATTCCTCGATTCGCAGCCCGCGAACCAGACAATATATTCGTCTTGTGGTTTTATGATCTCGGTAGCAATGTCCGGACACCCGAATTGCAGCGCCGAACCCCCAATTTGTGGTAAAGAGGTTGAGGTTTTATGTCTACTTTGCGCCGAGCGCCAACAGCCAAGAGCCGCGCACGCAAGCGATCACGCATTCGTTCGAGGACTAAGAAGAAGGATCCGCTGTTCGTCGATGGCAAGCGGCCAAGGCCAATGTTCGTTGACTACAAGGACATTGAGACTTTGAAAAAGTTGGTCAATCGTCAGGGTAGGATCGTTGGTCGTCGCAAGACC
This sequence comes from Pirellulaceae bacterium, assembly GCA_041753315.1. Taxonomy (GTDB): domain Bacteria; phylum Planctomycetota; class Planctomycetia; order Pirellulales; family Pirellulaceae; genus Aureliella. Next base: position 6,184 of record JBGSUV010000086.1, read on the forward strand.
GGTTGCTCGGCAGTCAGTCAACATGCAGTGACTTCTGCAATTAAGCGGGCGCGATTCATGGCGTTGTTGCCATATGTCGGCGAATAAGCGGCGGCAAAAAAGTAAAAATCACCAAACGCGAGTTTGACGCGTTACCCGCAATTTCGGGTAGATGCGGCGATGCTTATGGCCAATCGCTTTACAACGCAGCGACGAGTTGAATTCTGTGAAACGGATGCTGCTGGCATTGTTCATTTCACAAGTTTTCTATGTTACATGGAACAGGCCGAACACCAATTCTTGAGACACCTCGGCTCATCGGTCATTCAACCATTGGAAGATGGGTGGCATTTGAGTTGGCCACGCGTCCACGTCGAGTGCGATTTTAGTGGAGCTGCCAAGTTTGAAGATGAACTTGAGATCGAGGTCTGTGTCGTCAAGTTGGGTGTAAAAAGCGTGACTTACGGTTTTGAGGTGCGATTGGGGGATTTGGCCATCGCCAAGGGTAAAACCGTCGCGGTTTGCTGTCGTGTACAATCGGGAAAACCTCTTGAATCGATCGCGATACCTCCAGCATTGGCGGCAATGTTCGCCAACTATGTTTAGGAATTTGTCGCGGCACGATATATTTCACTTTCCGGCCGACTGCCCCCGTCTTTCAAGCGGCTGAGGGGAGTTACAATGGCATGTTTACTTCTGCGTGCCGACCGCCTGTAAGCTATCCAGTTGACACCTAATGACCACTGACATCAACTACGTGCTCGTCCCCATCATGCTGGCTGCTTTGATTGCATTGTGGCCAGCTTGGTTGCTGTTATATCGCGTAGCGTTTTCCAGTCGACATTGGTGGGTATCGGGACTTCGTTTGATTCTCGTCTTACTGTTGACTGTGGGATTGGGCGCGTTGGCGTTCCACATTCCTTTTTGGCTCTCGAGTGGCAAGTCGGTTGGATTGTTCGAAACGCTCATCGACCTACTTTTATACGGCGTTTTTCCACTGGTTGCCGTCGGGTTGATCGCTTATGCCATGGATCATTTTTCAGAGCGTCCGCTGATGATCGTTTTGGCGGCTGCGACGTGCATTAGCGTTGCCGGGCTACCGGTTGCCTATTATTTCCTGGCAGAATCTTATCGTGATAAATATGACATCAATCTGCCCGATTCAGAAGAGTCTGAAACGTCAGTCGACTCCACCGATGAGCCGACCGCTGGTGACGTGCATGAGGCTCCGGCAAGCACCTCCGATGAATCGCAGTCGATGACAGAGACGGAGCAGGACAGAATTGAAACCAATGGTTCGATCGATTCAGTGCCGCGAAAGTAGCCTTCTCTCTCCCCCGTTCGTCGTGAGGCGATCGTCCCTTCCAACAGGCGGCAGCGGATGGACCCACAACTCGAGCAACTTGGCTACCTTGCGCGGCTCATGCTGCGTTTGACGATTGGCGCCGTCCAATTGCCGACGGAAGTGCAGGAGAGGCATGCCCAGTACGTGCTTAGTCGCCAGCGGGCCGACGGCGGCTGGGCTGGACGAGAAGGTGAAAGCGATCTTTATTACACCAGTTTTGCACTGCGCAGTTTGGCGATCCTCGGATTGCTGGACGGGGCGTTGGCAGTGCGATGTGCTGACTTTCTCAAATCGCGGTTGGACTCGCAGGAGACAATTGTCGATCTCTTGTCGCTCGTCTATTCAGCCAAACTCATTGAGGCATCCTGCGATCTGGATCCATTAGCGGGCGTTGCCGCGCCGTGGACACAGCGACTTGGCCGACTGCTCGACCAGCTTCGGCGCGACGATGGGGGCTTCAGCAAGAGCTTGGAGGGACAAGCCGGAAGCACCTATCAAACGTTTTTGGTGTTGTTGTGTCTCGAGTTGATTGAACAGCCCTGTCCGGACGCTGCCGCCGCAGCTCGTTTTCTACTCAGTCAACAACAAGTGGATGGCGGTTTTCTGGAGATTCGCGTCGCCAAGCGTTCGGGAACAAATCCCACAGCAGCAGCAATTGGGGGCTTGCGCGTCTTAAAAGCGCTGGATGAGACGACGTGTACCCGCGCAACCGACTTCTTATTGTCTCAACAGAGCGACGAAGGTGGATTCACAGCGAATACACGCATTCCGGTACCTGATCTATTGAGTACGTTCACTGCTTGCGTCACATTGGCGGACATCGAACAGTTGCACGAGGCCGAGTTGGATAGTGCGTTGAGGTACGTTCGAAGCATGGAGCAGGCGAGTGGCGGGTTCCGCGGATTCGAGTTCGATCCTGCGGACGATATTGAGTACACGTTTTACGGACTCGGAGCGCTCGCCTTACTCAGTTCCAGTTGACAGACATTGTTGGCTGGCACGATCTTGAGGGGCCGGCTGGAGAGATTCTGCTGCAGCAATCATGCTTGGCGGGGAGTGTTTAGGTCCCTGCCAAGCGTCGAACGATTGTTGCAGTCGTTTTGAAAGCGATTGGGGACAATCGCTCTACTCTGTCTATTTCTTTTCGTTGCGATTGCGATAGTCCACGACTTCCGAGGCCAATCCCACGGCTTGCATCAAGCGGATGAGACGAAACGTCAAGTCGAATTCCCACCATTTATGACCGTGCATTGCCATGCGTGGGTGAGCGTGGTGGTTGTTGTGCCAGCCTTCGCCATAGGTGAGTAGGGCTACCCACCAGTTGTTGCGGCTGTCATCGCGAGTTTCGTAGTTGCGATAGCCCCACATATGACTTGCTGAGTTAACGAGCCAAGTTGAATGGAGGACAAATACCATGCGCACAGCGACGCCCCAAACCAGCCATGAAATTGCGATGGGCCATCCATCGTTCGTATATGCGGCTCCGTACGCATATCCGGCTCCCATGATGGCTAAGGAAGAGACAACGTTGATGGGAATGAAGGCATAGTCCAGATAGCGGATGTAGCGATCTCGGTAGAGGTCCGGTGCCCATTTTCGATAGAACTCGCCGGAATCTTTGCCGCCAACTTTAAAAGCAAGCCAAAATGCGTGGCTCCACCAGCCGCCGTCGTGTGGCGAGTGCGGATCACCCTCCTGGTCGCTACGGGCATGGTGCAGACGGTGGTTGGCGACCCACATCATTGGCGGACCTTCGCCGGCCAAACAGCCGACGGTTGCGATCGCGCGCTTCATCCATCGCGGGGTAAGGAAGCTCGCATGGGTTAGCAACCGGTGATAGCCGAGACAGATACCGATGCCGCCACAGATCCAGTGCATGACAAGCACAATGACCAGACCAGAAACGGTAAAAGTCCAAGGAGCAGCGATTGCTCCCACGTGGATGGCTAGCAACCAGACGGCTGCAGCCCAGTTGATATTGTTCGCTCTAGCGACGTTGGGTTTGCCAGAACTCCATTTCAGTGAACTGGACGCCTCCGTGGGAGAGCTACCATTCAATAGTTCAGAGACATCCTTTTCGGTGACGGGCTGGACTTTGGGTCCGGTTGCCTGTCGATAGTGTCGGCGCGTCGAGCGCTGACTGTGTTTGTTTGCCATAGACTAAATTCACCATTACTTTTTTTGTGAGTTGGCGTTGCTCAGATCGTCGAACGAGTCCGACATCCCAAAGATAGGCACCGGTCCAGAGGCTGTCGATCCTTCGGAAGTGGAGCCAGAGTCTGTGAGGTGCCTCGTTGCACGTTCCCAGCAACTGGAGGGAAACTCAGTTCGCAGAATTTGTTCGCAGAACTCAGCTTCTTGATGCCACATTGTTCCCAATCTCGTCGATGTCGTCCAGTCAGAAATTGCGGCATCGAGGCTTCCAGACCAACTTTTTGCTCAGTTTTCGTGCTTCGGAAACGCCGAAACATCTGCGGGAAGCCCCAGAAATTGCACTTGAATTTGGCATAAAGTGGCGAGTTATGGGGGCTTGGGCGGCAAATAGTCGCAAAGGATAAAAAAACCTCAGTCGAGCGGTTTTGCAGCGCTCAAATCGGGTCCGTGGCTGTTCGAAAAGAGTGTCCAACAAGCGAATATCATTGTCCCAAAACGTTGGCCAGCAACGTCTGAAAACCTGAGCAAGTGTAATAGGTGACTTCGTCATGGCTACGTCCCACGCTGCAACAGTCGTGTTGATCGATCTTCTCGTTGGCCTCCAGCGGTAGCAGCGCCAACGTTGCTGACAGTCCGGCAAAGCCGGCCGCAACCGGATCGGCGTCGCGATCAAAGAAGCGAAAGCGGCGCAAGATGGGATCACGCGAGTTGTACAGGTTATATAGGTGGTCTACGACTTCCAGCGCCCGGTGGTACCGCCCCGAAGGACTCAAGGCATATTGATCAAAGGCCGGAGCAAATAGTCCAATCCGAATTGGCGGATGAAAAGAGCCTTGCTCGCACAAGCAATAGTGGTCCAGGTCACCACCAGCAATGAGATGCAATGCACCTGTGACGATGGCGCCACCAAAACTATAGCCAATCATGCTTATCGATTGATCCGCTGGCAAACGCTGTACGAAGGACGCCAGGTAAAAAGAAGTCGCTGCCAACAAGGGCTTCTTTGTAACGATATCCCGCGCGGGACGCTCCTGTTGCTCACTCGGCCAAGAAAAGGCGATAAAGCGAATCGGCTCGGTACTCCGGGCCGCAAGCATCCGGTAAACCATGAGCGCTCTGGAGCGAGCCACATCCAAAGGCATCCAGTTGCCATGTACATAAATGATCGTGCGCATCGATTGGTTGGCTACTTCCACTTGAAGCAGCTCCTCGGACGACACGCGCCAACAACAATTTTCGAATTGCCATACCGCAAGCCTCGCATTGCAATCGGCGGGCATGCACTTCGACAGTTGACGTGAATTAATCTCATAGACCATGTCGCCGACTCTGACATCGCCGACTCTAACTGGGATCTGTTCGACAGCTTGTGCCGACAACGGTCCAGGTACACTGACTGCCAAAACCAAAGCAATGAACCATACCACTCGTTTAGAAATGGTTGGCCAGGCTGTTGCGTGTTGGAACATCGTCTGGTGCAAGTTAATGTAAACTGCCATCGACATAAATCTTAGCCAATATGAGTGCAATAACGTACGGACCGCGAGAAGGTCGCGGAGTAAGTCTGCCTCCATGCAGAATTTTCAACAGCCGTTGGCGCGTAACGACTGGCGCAGTAAGAACGATCGAATTGTGTGTCGTGATTCTGCCGTCACGGTGAATCGCTCACCGGTCACCAAGTAGTCCATCGACCGACCACCGCTTACGAAAGTCGCAATGTTTAAAAAAATCATCATGTTTCATTTGCACATCTTTTGCGGTGTCGTAAAGTTCTGCGGTGGAGATGGATTTTGTTGATTGTTGAGACTTTGTCACAGGGGAACGAACATGAAGAAGCTAGCTGTATTGGGTTTGCTGGTTGTATTGAGTAGCGGATGTGGTCGCGGTTGGCTTCCGCTGTATCGCGGTGCGCCTTGTGGTGACACTTGTGGAGCCAACGTGCTTCCCGCACAACCAGCAGCGGGTTGTGCCGGTTGTGAATCCGGTTATGGAACAAGCTATTCCGCCTACGAAGGCGAAGTGATCGGCAGTTCGGGTTATTACGGCAGCTCGGTCATTGGCGAGGGCTACATTGCACCTTCGATCAGTGGAACTGGTGTAGCCCCGTTGACATCTCCAGCGCCCTGAGCTCGAGCTGAACCAGGAGACTTGCCCGGTACAATGGGTACAAAGAGATCAGAACTCGCCGTCAACAGGCCCGTTTCAACATGTCAACTCTTATATCTTAATACAATGCTCCAATTAATGCGCGGATCTAGCGTGAAGGCGAGCTCTTGCAACGTGTAGCATTGATCGTGCCTTTGGGGGGAAACGATCAAACTGCGTTCACTTGGGCTCGTCTACTCGCGTTTCTAAACTTCGCGCCGTTTATTGCAAGTGCATCGCGACTACTTTGCATTCGTGGCACCCAGCAAGCAAAATGAATGTGACGATGTTCAAATTGGTATCCAGTTTGCCACCTTGATTTGACGTCTTACGCTTACGCTTACGCTTGCACCTGTTGAACTGTTTGGGAGCACTTCATCGATGATTCATATGCAACTGTTTTTAGTCCAGATTTCTCGAGCGACTGCAAGCGTCGTGTTGCTCTGTGCGTGCCTGGTATCTGCTGGAACCCCTTCGCCACTGCAGGCGCAATCCGATGGCCCCGTGACTCAAGCTGACGATTTAAGTAAATCCAACACGGATGAAACGGGTGGGGGCAGAAAGTCGGCAGCCGATCGAAAGAAATCGGCGGACAAGACGGAGGAGGAGCCACCGCCTTCACTATTGACATTTGTTGCCCCCAAAGAAATCGAGATGCTCATTGGCCTGCGCGTCACCTCGGGCGATGGCAACATGCTCAGCACAACCGCGATGACCGTTTTTCCGACCGATTGGCCAGAACAAAAGGTGGAAGTGTTGGAAGTCAACATGCCAGCCATGTTGAAAAGTGATTTCCGCGATCTACCCAACAACAACAGACAGTTGATGTTCTTTTCGCAGGTCATTCCTGGGAATTCGAATATCGAAGGAACCGTCCGCGTCCGCATCACGAAGAGCCATATCGTGGGGCCGGAGGAAACGACCAATCTAAAAATACCGCGGCGAGTAGCCCGTGAGATGAAGCCGTTCACAGGCAACAGCCCCTACATCGAAGCAGATAGCGCCGACATTCGTAAGGTCGTCAAGGAAATCGATGCCACCGAACCGTTGACCGATTGGAAACGTGTCGAGCAGCTTTACGACTGGGTGCGCGAAAATATCACGTACGAAAACGGTGAGCTGAAAACCGTGCGCGATGCCATGCGCGATCGATCGGGGGATTGCGAAGAGATGACCAGCATCTTCGTGGCCCTCTGCCGTGCTTCGCGTGTACCGGCAAGAGTTGTGTGGATTCCCAATCACTGCTACCCCGAATTCTATCTGGAAGATGAAAACGGCAATGGACATTGGTTCCCTTGTCAAGTTGCTGGCACTCGCAACTTTGGCTCCATGCCCGAATACTTGCCGATCCTACAAAAGGGAGACCGTTTTAAAGTTCCCGAAAAGCAAGAAGTTCAACGCTATCTGGCGGATTACCTCAGTTCCAAAAAAGTACTCGGTCGAACCGATCCGAAAGTCGAATTCATTCGTGAGATGCTCGGTGACGCAGCACAACTCAAAGCACCCGACTTGGGAGGCGAAGCCAACAAGCAGCCGGCTGCCGACGAATGAGGCAAGCCGCATGCGAAAGCGAAGCCGACAAAGATTGGCACACGTGGCTTTTCGCTAGTAGGGATGCCATGATCGTACTCGTTACTCAATGAAATGGTACTTGTGTTCGAAATAGTGTGACGATAGATGTAAGAGTAAGATCAAGTAAGATCAAGAGTAAGATCAAGATCAAGATCAAGATCAAGAGTAAGAGTAAGAGTAAGATCAAGATCAAGAGTAAGAGTAAGAGTAAGAGTAAGAGTAAGATTAAGATTAAGATTGGGTTCAACACCGGGCTGAGCGAGCTGAGAAGCTCTTCGCGCATACACTTTATAACTCGGCCCCTACTGGGGCGACCGGCTGATGTCGAGCGACCAACAGGCGCGCTTTGAAGTGCGTTTGCTTAAACGTTGTCGTCACGTGCGTTGCACCGCTATTGCGGAACTTAATGGCCAATCGATCGCTGTGCTTGAAGTTCCCGATGCACGAAACCAGAATTGGCCCATCGTACCCGTGGTCACGGAAAGCGCGACAGAGTGCGCGCACTTGGGCAAAACCGCCAGGGGGCACCAGTGCGATAATAACGAGTGCAGGCGAGCGTTCCGCAATATGCCGAGCAGTCTGATCTGGCAATTCACTGTCGTCGACGATGTCAAAATTGGTGGTATGTCCAAGTGAATCGTGCAACAGTTTTAAAAGTATGTCATCGCTGAAGTGGTGCGCGGGCATGGCCACGGTTAGCGGCAAGACTGTCTCCACCGTGGCGCGGCTGTCCAGCGCATGATCCGATTCGCCATCCTCCTCGTTTTCAGACAGGCCGTCGTCATCGGTCTTGCTTGATGGCTTGGCTTGCTCTGTTTGTTCTTGCCAGTCGATCGAATGGACACATTGTTGCATGACTTCCAACAATTCGACACTATCGGCCGCGTTCAGTTCCCCGTGCTTTCGATCGGATCGAAGACGCTTAATCGTTGGAATAATGACGTTGTCACAGGTGTCAATGGTCCCTTTTTCTTCGCGAAAAAGTGTCAGCATCTGTGTGGCTTGATGAACGTCACGCGCGAGCAGCCGTTGATAAAACCTTAGCGAAGGCTTGATGGATATTTCTTCGCCAAGCAAAGTCGAAAAGATCTTAAAACGTGGGACATGGCGTCCGAGCACGACCAGGCAAACGGTGAGTGGAGTTGAGAGCAGCAGTCCCACTGGTCCCCACAACCATCCCCAGAACACCGCCGCCATGATGACCGCCACTGCGGAAATGCCCGTGCTGGCCCCATACAACCAAGGTTCAAAGATGTTATTACTCAGCAACTCCATGATGATGATCAAGCCGAGAACGCTCCCAAAAACCGCAAAACCTGGAAAGACCGTCAGTGAAAATGCCAGGGGAAATACGGCTCCAATGATTGGTCCCGCATAGGGAACAAAGCGAAAGCAGGCTGCGAGCACGCCCCATAGTATCAAATTGGGGAAAGTACCTTCGGGAGCAAGCGTCCTCCCGATAATGAAAAGTCCAATCGATAGAATGACGCCATAAGTTGTATTAACGATGGTCTGCGCAATGAGATAACGACTTATCCGCTTGGCAACTTCGGTCAACGCTTCGGTCGTCATCACATAATTACCATGACTGATTACGGCGATGATACGGTCGCGTAAGTCGTGGCGATGAACAAGAATGAACAGCACAAAGACAGTTACAAGTCCTGCGGTACCAAGCGGCCCAAGCACCGTTCCGGCAGTACTGGCCCAAGTGAGAAACGGAATTCCCTCAGCCACATCCGTGGTGTACAGCGGAGTTTTAGGTGTTTTGCCATCGTGTTCGCGCGATTCTTCTTGACCTTCAAATCGGCTGAGCCAATTGTCCGTAAACTTTCTGAGCCGAAGGACCGGGCTGGTGATCGCATTCGACGGTTCGTTGCCACTGTCCGTCACTGCGGCGGCTTGGCCCCATCCAGTTGATTGATCGTTCGCAGTATCTTCGGTTGGTTGTACTGTCCCATCATCGAGGCCTTCCTCTAACGCTTCACCGTTTGATGCGTCGAGGTCATCCGCCTCCTCTGCACCGACCTCCATGGCATTCGACATTTCCTCTGCCAGGTCATCCAGCGAAGTGGTCATTCCAGAACGGATACCCGCGATGCTCCGCGCCTTGCCAACAAGCTCTTCCTTGTATTGTGGCAACTCGCCAACGAGTTTACTCAACTCGCGGCCCAGCAATGTCAACCCACCACCCATAATGACAAAAGCGATGAATGCCGTGGTAATGACCGACAAAGTATTAGAAATTCCACAACGTTGAAGGCGGTTTACCAGAGGGCTCAATAGAAACGATAGCAAGATGGCCAGTGCCATCGGGATGAATACGTCGCGCGCAAAATAGAGCGCACCTACCGTTACAACCAAGGTCAGCAACTGCGACGTGGAAGCGATGACACTTAACTCAGAACGGGTTGACATAATCGAACCATAAGGGAGGTGTCAGCGAGCGATCACCGCCCCATCAAGCACATTCCGTTCCAGATGGTCCGATCGGTTGGTGATCGCACACATCGTGCGTTCAGCGACCATCTATTGGTCTCGAAGCAACTCACTGAGCAAGCGTGTGACTTCTGCTTGCTCGAGGTTTGGCAACTGCTCCAATAGTTCGTCCGCGCGGTAATCTGCGTCCGAGTTGGAACTGGATTCGAACGGTCGGTCGGTGCTGGTATCAACAATCTCACAGATCTTTGCTACCAGTTCCGACAAGCTGTCGCTGCGCATTAAGGCAGAAATAGGGAGACTGATTTGCATTTGACTTTCCACCCAGTTGCGGATTTCGACAGCCATTAATGAATCCAGCCCCATTTCCAGCAGTGCGCGGTCGCCCGGAAGTTGTTGCGGCGTGATACCAAGCAATGTTCCTGCTTTGGCGCGGAGCATCGCGTCGACAAGTCGCGCACGCTGCTCACCGACTGCCAGTCGGAGGCCTTCCGCAGTGGTCGCCAATTCATCGTATTCCGATGGCGAGGCAGAGTGTGTCAGCAGATGAGCAAAACGTGGAGAAACTCGGTTGGTAAGGCCCAATCCCCGCCAAAGACTCCAATCCATGCGCAGCACACTCAACTGAATGGCCTGGGAACTCAACGCATATTCCAAGCACTCGGTGGCCTGTTTCACGGTAAAGCTCAACACACCTTGTCGTTCAAGCCGCTGCCCAAGTTGCTCGCGTTCGGCCAAATAACCAACTTGTCCCAGATGGCCCCAATTCATAACCAAGGCAGGTAGACCAATTGATCTTCGATAATGCGCTAAGCTATCGAGCAATGCGTTGGCCGCCGCATAGTTCGCCTGCCCCGCGTGGCCAAAGACGCTGGACAACGAAGAGAACATAACGAACAGATTCAGATTGTAGCCAAGCGTTTCGTGATGCAAGTTCCATCCACCGAGTACTTTGGGACGCAACACTCGTTCGAGTGTGGGACGATCCAAGTCAGTCAACAGTTTATCTTCCAACACCATTGCGGAGTGAATGACTCCGCGCAGGGGAGGCAGCTCTGTATCGATAATTCTCAACACGCGTCTCACTTCGTCTGAGCGCGTAATATCGGCGGGAATGATTGTCACCCGTACGCCGCTCGACGTCAGTTCATCCACCACGAACTGGGCTTTGATACTTAGCTCGCGTCTTCGACCGCTGAGTAGTATCGACCGAGCTCCGCATTTCGTCAGCCATCGAGCAATTTCAAGTCCAAAACCACCCAGTCCACCAGCAATCCAGTATGTGGCTTCCGAATCCAACTCGATCGGTTCAACTTGTCCAGCACGAATGTCGGTTGGGCGTTTTCCAAATTCGACTACCACTTTACCAATGTGTTTTCCTTGTTGCATAAAGCGAAACGCGGATGTCGTGGCGGGCGCGTTGTAGGAAGTCACTGGCAAGCAACTCAATTCGCCACGATCGAACCTGGCTGCCAGTCGACGCAAGCGAGCTCCCATCTGTTCCGACTGCTGCTTGAAAAGCTGGTCGAGATCAATGGCAAACAGCGCCAAGTTGTTTCGAAACGGAAAGAGCCCCAATGCTGCGTCGTTGTAGATATCGCGTTTGCCAATCTCCAAGAATTTGCCACCAACTTTGAGTACCGATAACCCAATGGAAATGGCTTCACCCGTCAAGGAGTTCAGTACCGCATCGACACCGCGACCAGCCGTAAGAGCTAACGTTTGATCTCCAAACGCCAACGACCGAGAATCCATCACATGGGACACGCCCATGCGGTGCACGAAGTCCCGCTTTTCATCTGTACCAGCCGTTGCAAACACCTCGATACCTGCCCGCTGACACAGTTGAACAGCCGCCAGTCCGACGCCGCCGCTGGCTGCATGAATTAATACGGATTGGCCGCTGGTGAGTCGAGCGCATTCGTGTAACGCATAGTCGGCTGTCAAGAAGGCGATAGGCAGCGCTGCGGCTTGCGAGTGCGAAAGCGCCGTCGGTTTGAGGGCCACTAAATTCTGATGCACGATGACGCGCGTCGCAAAAGCCCCGGGAGCAACGGCCATAACCTCGTCGCCAACTTGGAACTCACAATCCGATCCAACTCGCACCACGCGGCCCGAACACTCGGCACCAAAATCGACCGGGCCGTGCGGCAAGCCTGGGTAGAGGTCGAGCGCTTTCATCACGTCACTAAAGTTGAGTCCCGTCGCGGCGACTTCGATCTCAACTTCGCCGGAGCGAAGTTCCCGTTGCTGGAAGGCGCGATAGTGAAGTTCTTCGATCCCAGCTGAATTGCCCAGCCGCAGTTGACATGGGACGTTGCGGGCCACGTCGATGGCAATAGGCCTATCACCGTGAGGTGCGAAGCGATGCACAAACCTCTGTTCGTTGCGCCACAGCACTTCGTCTTCCTCTGCTTCCTCCGCGGTCGCTTCATTTAACAGTTCGTTTAACAAGTGATCGATGTCGCTGGCGGCTATCTCCATGGGGAGGTCGATCAACTTGGTTTGGAATTTGGCCGTTTCACTTGCGATCACTCTGCCAAAACCAATCAACGGCCCTTGTGCAACGCTCACTTCCTCCAGCGCCGTATCGAGCGACTGAGCTCCAGCTGTAACGATTGCGAGTCGCGCCGTGGTCGCTTGCTCCAACGACTCCCAAGCCTGAACCAGATACAGCGGTGCCAAGGTTGTCAATACAGTGGAAGCATCCAGCGCCGAGGCACTCAATTGTCCACTTTCCTTTTCAACGTCCAGCCCCCATAAGTAAACCAGCCCACGAAGCCGATCCGTTGAAGGTGAAGTGGACAATGGCTTGTTTTCCGAGGCGGCGATAGCGCTCGAACGATTGAGCCTGCCGTCGTCGTGGTCTCTCCCACAGGATTCGCCACCACACGCGCTTACGATATTTGAGAGTACCTCGATAAAGCCATCGCGACTTTCTGGATTGATTTGATAAAAAGAATCGAGTCCGGAACGAGCTACGGATGACCTCTCGCGATAGACTTCAATCACCCGCTGGCCGCGCGATCTGAGACGCTGACAAAGTTCTTGCCCCACATGACCTTCGTCCATGAATACAACCCAGGCATCTCCATACTCGGTCGATTCTGGGAACCGATCGTCGCTGTGGTTTGGCAGTGCTTGCGGCAGCCATGAATAACCGTAGATCAGGTCTTCTGTAGACTCTGCACTTGTGCCGCCGTGGACCCGTCGGCTTTCAAACTGACGAATCGACAAACAGGGCTCACCCTCCTGCGTGTAGATTTCGAGATCGCAGAGCATCACCTTCGCCGACTTGTTGATTAGTTTGGCGTGAACCCAGACATGGTCGCTGGCCGGGCGATGAAAGATTATTTCACCGATTTCGGCAGGCAGATACAGTCCATCGAGCCGTTGATCAAAACTCGGATCGGCCACGATCATCGCGTGAAAGCAGCTATCCAATAAAGCGGGATGAAAGTGGTAAGGGTGGGCTAAGCCGTTAGGATGTCGTGACTCGTTGGCCTGATCTGCCAAGTGGGGCACGTGCACTTCTGCCCACGCCTCGCCTGGGCGGAATCGGCCCCGTACGATGCCTCGGAAATCCGTTCCATAATTAAGCCCCAATTGCTGGCAGTATTCATAAACACGCGATGCATCAAACTCCTCAGAGCAACGGGCTTCGACCGACTGCAAAAACTCGTTGAATACCCACTTTTGATGTGACGGTTCGATGGGCTGTGAACATACTTCGACCGTTGCCAGGTAGCTCCAATCGGTTTGTTCGGTTTCACGAAAAGCCATCGATAGCCTTCGCCGTTCGCGATCGTAGGATGTCTCGATCCATTGAGGTCGATCGTCGGCTAAAACACAGGGAGCACGCAGTCGCAGTTGCCGCAGCCGCGCTGTCGGAGATTCGTTGATCAATTTGGCGGCGGCGATCGCCGCTTCGACGATCGCGGCGGCTGGCAGAACGGTTGTCCCACGCACGCGATGGTCGCCAAAGTACTTCTGTACCTTCAGATCAATGCGCTGCTCCCAACGCTGAGAGGGGGAAATAACAGCCTCGCCCAGCAACGGATGGTCGAGACTCGCTGTTCGCGATTGCTTCGATTCCATCGACTCGGACCAGCAGCGTTGTCGTTGAAATGGATAGCCCGGGACATCGAGTTTTCGCGCCGGTGCGTTGTAAAAGCCTGACCAATCGATATCGAAACCGAGCGCATACAGACTACCCAACGATTTGGTGATACAGAGCAAATCGTCTTGCTGGCGGTTCAACGAGGGAACGGTCTTGACCGAGCAGCCCGCGGCTTGGAAACATTCGTTAATCGCATACGCCAATACAGGATGTGGCCCAAGTTCAATTGCCGTGCCAAAGCCTTGATGTGCCAGGCACTGCATCGCATCGCTGAAGCGGACGCTTTGGCGTACGTTGTGCCACCAATAGTCGGCGTCGACTTCGAAACCAGTGAGGGACATGCCGCTCACCGTCGAGACCCATGGCGTATGGACGGCTTGGGGCTGAATGTGCGCCAGTGAACGCAGGAGTTCGTCGCGAACGGGTTCCATTTGTGGGCTGTGAAAAGCATATTCGACGGACAATCGCCTGCAGAAGTAGCCTTCCTGCTCGCAGCGTTGAGCCAGTGCTTCAATTGCCCGCGCTTCGCCCGAAATGGTAACGCTCGAGGGACCATTGATTGCCGCCAGCGAAACGAACTGTTCCATGCCATGTAACCACTCAGAAGTTTGATGCGGCGACATACCTACCGCAATCATCGCTCCCTGCGAAGAGGCCAGATCCATCGTCCGACCACGATGGAATGCAACGCAGCACGCGTCCTCCCAGCTCAACGCTCCTGATAAATAGGCAGCCGCAATTTCTCCGACGCTGTGACCGACTAACGCTTGTGGTCGAATTCCCCAACTGTTCCACAACGCTCCCAATGCCACTTGAATTGCAAAAATACTTGGCTGAGCGATGGAGGTCTTTTGCATGCGAGAGTTTGCTTCACTACGAGACAACTCCGCGAGCAGCGACCAATCGGCATATTTGGAAAACTCCTTGTCGCAACGTTTGATAACTGAGCGAAAGGCTGGCGAGTACTTAAGCAAACCACGTCCCATCCCCCACCACTGCGGACCCTGTCCCGAGCAGACGAACGCAAGACCATGTTGCAGCTTTGAATCGCGCGCAAGTTCGTCCGTGGTTGACGCGGCAACGGCGCGCAATTCATCGATCATCGCCTCCCGATGGGTAGCGCATACGGTAACTCGCTGTTCATGATGACTTCGGCGATGCGCCAGAAAGCCAGCCAACTCTCCTAAGTGCACTTCGCTACCATCTGACGCGAGCCAATTGGCGAGTTCATCGGCGTATCGAGCTAGTGCGACCGGATTGCGCGCGGAAAGTGGAATTAACACAGGTGCAGTAATTTGATCTTTGGCTACCGCAGCGGTCGACTGGGGCTTTGCGGTCTGCTGCTCATGTTCTGTGTCGGGGAGACGGCGTGGTGGGCTTGTGCGATCACGAACGCTTTCCGGCAGGTGGAGTGCGCGAGCGCCCTCGGGAGCCTGTTCCACGATGACATGCGCATTGGCACCTCCATAACCAAAACCGTTGATTCCAGCCAATCGTGTAGGCTTGTCGAACTCCCAGGGAGTCAAAACGGTCGGTATTCGCAGGTTAAGCGTATTCAAGTCGATCGCAGGATTTGACGACTGAAAGTGCAAGTGAGCTGGGATATGGCGGTGGTGTAGGGACAATGCGACTTTGATTAGACTGGCGATGCCTGCCCCGGCTTCCAGGTGTCCGATGTTGGTTTTGACCGATCCGACCCAACATGGGTCGTTCAAGCTCCGTCCGGTTCCGAGCGCATTGCCAATCGCGGTCGCTTCGATCGGATCCCCAACCGGTGTTCCCGTCCCATGCGCTTCGACATATTGGATATCCGCCGGTGCGATACCCGCCTTTTCACATGCGGTTTGAATGAGCGTTTCTTGAGCCAATTGGCTGGGTACGGTCATCCCCGGCGTGCGACCATCTTGATTGAGCGCCGTTGAGCGGATGACAGCGTAGATTGCATCTTTGTCGCGGAGCGCCGCTGCCAGTGGTTTGAGCAGCACCATTCCAGCACCTTCGCTACGGACATAACCGTTTGCCCGAGCATCAAAGGCTTTACACCTCCCATCAGGACTCAACACGCCAAGTTGGCTGAAGGCCACATAAAAGTCGGGCATGATTAACGCATTGACACCACCCGCCAATGCCATCTCCGCTTCACCGCGCCAGAGACTTTCGCACGCCATATGCACTGCTACTAACGAGGAGGAGCAGGCGGTGTCGACGGCGACGCTCGGACCGCGCAAATCAAAGCAGTACGATATACGGTTCGCAGCAATACTCGAAGATCCGCCGGTGTTGCTGTAGGCATCGATCACACCGCGATCGCGATAACTCAGCCCTGCAACGGCATAGTCGAAGCTAGAAATGCCTGCAAACACCGAGATGGGCCGACCAGCCACGTGGCTCAGCGGCTGTCCCGCATCTTCCAGCGCGCGATAAGCCACCTCCAACAACATCCGCTGTTGGGGATCCATGCTAGCCGCCTCGCGCGGTGAAATGCCAAACAGCTGTGGGTCGAATTGCTCGATATCGCTTACATAACCACCCCAGCAGCTTTGTGTCTTGCCGGGCTTCGCACCGTCAGCGTCGTAGAATTTTTGCAAGTTCCAGCGTTCGGTGGGCGTGGTCGCGATGGCGTCCGTCGCCGATTCAAGCAATTTCCAGTAGCTGCGCCAGTCGTCTACATTGCCGGGAAATCGACAACCTAAACCGATGATTGCCAGCGGCTCGAGATGAAGTGAGCCCGGCCAATTTCGAAGATTTGTGTTGAGGTGGGATAAATTCATGTTGTTCTACTTAGTTCTCCCGAAACGCTTCTGTAGGTAACAGTTGCGTTGCGCGCCACGCCGGTAAAATCGCTCCGAGAAGCCCAATGATGATTGCCAAAACGCACCCTTGAAGCATGATTCGCAGTTCGATTGCAGGACTGAGGATCCCTTTGGCGGCCGGGGCCTGGCTCAGACCCCAAGTCAGTCCGACTGCCAGCATGCAACCGAGTAGACTGGCGACGACAGCCAAACCGCAGGACTCCATCACGATCATCATCACGACCCGTCGCTTCGGCCAACCAATCGCCCGCAAAATGCCAATCTCCTTCGTCCGCTCCAATACGCTGGTTAACATCGTATTGAGAGTTCCAATCGACCCGATGATCAATGCAATCATCGAGGTCATCCAAGCCATTGCGCCAGCCAACTGCATCCGCGTATCCGTTTCGACAAATTCGCTGGTCGCCAGCGGCAGGAGCTTTGCATCCAGTGTTTCGATTTCTTTGATCACCCCCGCCGCTTCATCGCCTCGGACCTGCCCGTCCAAAACCACGTTGACATAAGTGACCTGACCCGCTCGGTCGGTCAGCTCCTGCAGCAGCGGCAGAGGAAAAATCATCGACCCGTTTTCCCAAGTGCTTGGGCTGGTGAAGATCGCCGTTACCAGAAAAGCTTCGTCGAACACACTGACGGAATCGCCAGGGCTCACAGCGATCCGATTTGCAAGATTCGCGCCAAGCATCAACGTGCGTTTTTGAGCCGTTTCTGTCAGCTCATTCGTATCATTTTGATTCGTTTTGCTGTCGTTTTGGCTCGTTGTAACGGCGGTCTGGAGTTGATAGTCGGACATTAGCCACGAGTCGGGTTGGATTCCCATGGTTGGAATTCCATAGACTCCCTCCTCCTCCAGCGAGAGCGTCTCTAAAAGGACTCCTGCGGCGCGATTCACGCCGTGAATACCAGCAATCCGCTCGGCAAATTCTTCGCTCACCGAACTGCTGAGTCGGTCAGCTGACCCGTGGCGCGACACCACGATATCTACCGAATGAGCCGCATAAACGTCGGCGAAGCTCTTGGTAAACCCAGCAGAAATACCCCAAAGTGAGACGACGGCGCCAATGGCTGTGGCCAGTGCCAACAGGGTCAGCAGCGAGCGAGCACGGCGGCGCGTCAGATTTTTCCAGATTAACGCTGAAAATCTCACGTGATGATTCAACAATTGTGAAGGCAAGGATGGAAATTGGCTGACTGGGTAATCCAGCGGGCTTTTTCGCTTAGCACCGCTAGTACCACTTTCGCTTTCAAAACGGGATTTATGGTCGCGATTATTCCGATTGGACAATAAGCATTGGTCGTCCGTTCGTAGGGGCTGAGTTCATTCGGTTTTTCCAGTCTTCCATAACTTTGGCACTCAGAAATTTTTTGCGATGAAGACTGTCTATCTATTTTGCCTAATTTTCCTAGCCCTCATCATATCGCTTGGCTGTCGCTCACGCCCATTTGAGTCCGTAGTGCGTGGAATCATGACCATGGATGGCAAAATGCAGATGGACGGCGACATGCGAATGGATGGCGCGATGGACATGTCGGGTGAAGTTTCTACCGTCATGCGTACGGACAATCGAACGTCGCGTCTGACAACGGTGCCGGTGTACGCCAGTTCAAGTCAACCGTCGGCGGCAGAAGGAACGGTGGCCGTGATCGACATCGACGGATTGTTGATCAACAAGAATTTGAGTGGGTTTGGTTCGCTCGGTGAAAACCCAGTCGCACTGTTTCGAGAAAAACTGGACGCAATCGCCTGTGATCCAGGCGTGGCGGCAATAGTATTAAGAATCAACAGCCCAGGAGGCGGCGTGACGGCAGCTGACGTTATGACCCGCGATCTGTTGCAGGTCAAGCAGCAGCGCAATTTGCCAGTCGTCGCCTGCTTGATGGACGTTGGGGCCGGGGGTGGCTACTACATTGCCACCGCTGCGGATGCGATTGTCGCACATCCGACGTCATTGGTTGGCGGCGTTGGCGTCATACTCAACGCCTACAACATGGAAGACGGAATGGCTCAATTTGGGATCGTGTCGATTCCGGTCAAGAGTGGCGAACGCATCGACATCGCATCGCCAGAGCGGATCATGGAGCAAGAGGAACGTGAGCATTTGCAAGGGATTGCGGACAGTTTTCATCGACGGTTCGTAGCCCGCGTGAATCAGACTCGGCCTCGGCTCAATCCGCAAATCCAGTTGGATGGTCGCGTTGTCACCGGGAACACCGCACTTGCAGATGGTCTTGTTGATCAGCTTGGATATCTAGACGATGCGGTGGTACGAGCCCGCGAGCTTGCCAATTTGTCCCAACAATCTTCGGTGGTCATGTTACGTCGCGAAAACGATCGCGCTTACACATTGATGGACGTCACGCCAAATACACCAACCACGTCATCCATTATTCCCATCAAGTTTCCCGGATTGGATCGCAGCACGTTGCCAACATTCTTGTATCTCTGGCAACCCGATTCCAGTTGGTTAACAGCGTCGGGCGGCTGACAACTTGTGAAGGCAGCTCGCTGAACTCGAGTTTCCTGGCAGCTCAAAATCAGCGAAATGAGTTAAAAACGATTGCTGGTCGCGTCGAGTGCAAAATCAGAAGTCGCCTCGATCTCATAGAACAAGCTGGACACGCGGCTGGCAACGACACTCAGGTAGGCTGAGCGAAATTTCGACTCGGAGGTGTCCGAGATTGGCCTGCCTCCCATCGATGGATATGAAAACTCATTGAACTGCTTGTTAAAGAGTGTCTTACCACCGTCTTTGACATCGTAGACCGTCACATTGACATCGCTTTGGCCTCGGTACAACGTTGGCCCATCTTTTAGTTTTAGATTGATCAGATCGACCGCCACGATTATATCTGCATCAACGCCTCTTCCAATTTCCACAAAATCGGCTTCGGTCCAGCCGTTGCTATCCAGCCATTTGTCCACGTCCTGTTGGCGAACGACGTCCACCTTTTTCTTCATGTTCGTCGCCAGCGCCACCTGGATCAACGACGTCAAACTTTTTGCCGATTCCGTTGAATTGATGCCCGCTTCCGTCGAAACGATCACTGCAACTCTTTTGTTTTTGAGTCCACTGAATTCGGCAGGACGATTGTTGCCATGAATGGCATGCAAGAGATTGCTTGCCAAGCCGATGCAGCCACTCGTCGTTGTTAGCGCGACTAGCAGGATCGCCAACATTCCCCAACGTGATAATGAGGGTGATGTGGATGCTTTCAACTGCGATGAGTTCGACATGAGACTATTCCTCGATCCGTCGAGATTAAGGTGGGGGCAACTGATCAAGCAGTCAGGCGTACGACCCACTGCACCACCGCGATGAGCATCGCGAGGATTAAACCAATTGCCAAGGCAAGCGAGAACCAACCACCTCGGCTGGCACGACCGCTGAAGAAGAAATAGCAACTTGCCGGCAAATAGGCTAGAGCGATTAATGCAAGCATTAATCCGCCTAAATTGGCCCGCGCCGCATCGGTCCACTGCCCGCGCGTAAATAAGCTCCATGAAGTTGTCATGCCACATGAGGGGCACGGAAATCCGTACAACGCCACAAAAGTGCACGGAGGCAGCCCGAGTTGTTGATGTGTCCCAAGTCCCCGGGCGTTGGGCTGCAACCAACGGGCCGTGAACAGCATGGCCAACACCGCGACCGCAGCAAGTAAATTCAGGATGCGAAGCGAGCGAGACAATCTCTCAGCCGAGTGATTCGACTCTCCGCCGATTGGCCCTTGGCTAGCTAACATGCTGCGCTCGTTGTAAAGCCGGTTAAGTGCAGGGACAGAAACGTGTGACGAAACCTGGTGCTGCGTCCAACAACATTCAATCTTGGGTAGTGGACCTTGCTAGCTAAAGGTCCTGCAGCAAATGGGGCTTTGGCAAGCTCCACTACGACGTAACCCGAAATTCAATATGGACTCGCACTAGAGGCAAGAGTGGCGAAGGGCTCGTAAACCTCACAATACCATCCTATGTTTTACGTTCAATGCATTGTAATCCGTGATCATGCTTTCGGGCACGTCGATGCGAGCGATCGCTGTGCATTTTCCAGTTCGCGTGTCGATATCACACCAAGTTCCATTCAGTCGCACATTTCCAGTTGCGACTTGGAACGAGATCGGTACGCTGTCAAGCGTCGCCTCGATGACCGCAGCCACCTTTCGTCCAAGAATGCTGTCGAACGGTCCGGTCATTCCAACGTCGCATTGGAAGGCTGTGCCTTCAGGCAAGATCTGTTCATCGGCCGTGGGAACATGGGTATGTGTTCCTAACACGGCTGATACACGACCGTCCAGGTAACGCCCCATGACCTGCATATCGCTGGTCGCTTCGGCATGAAAGTCGACGAGTCGTATGGGAACGGAGCTGTCGATCAAAGCCAGTTCGCGTTCAACAGCGCGAAACGGACAGTCCACCGGCTTCATGAATACTCGACCCAAGGCGCTGATGAGGGCAACGGGGATTGACTTGCGAACCATGACGACGACATGGCACTTGCCTGGGGCGGTTGAGGGCAGATTGCAGGGGCGGACGATATTACTCTCCGTCTGCAATGTCTCCATGATCTCGCGTTTTCGATAGACGTGGTCGCCGAGGGTGATTGCATCGTAACCCGCATCGATCAAACGACGATGATCTTTGCAGCGCAAGCCGGAACCATCAGCGGCATTTTCGGCATTGATGAACAATCCATCGATGTGGCATTCCCTCCGCAGCCATTGGACGGCTGCGGATGCAATGCGCATACCTGGCTTGCCCACCACGTCGCCGACCAGCGCCAGACGCACACAGTTGTCTGTCGGCGCCGGGATAGTTGCCGTCGTGGTTGTATCGCTACTCACCGAGCCACCTCGATAAACCTCGATTCGCGCACGACCGTAACTTTGATTTCGCCAGGATAAGTTAACTGTTGCTCGAAAGCTTTGGCGATATCGCGGCAGACTTTCGCTGCCTTGGCGTCGTCCGTTTCTTTAGCGCTGACGATGACTCGCAATTCACGACCTGCCTGAATCGCAAACGCCTGTTCGACGCCTTCGAATCCGCGCGCGATGGACTCCAGTTCTTCCATTCGTTTGATGTAACGTTCGAGCGATTCGCGACGAGCCCCCGGGCGCGATGCGCTACATGCATCTGAAGTTGCAACCAGTAGCGTGTAGGGATAGTCAGAGGTCAACTGGTCGTGATGTCCCAAGGCGGCATGCACGACCGTTTCATTTTCGCCATGTCGTTTGAGCAGGTCGGCGCCGATCTTTGGGTGACCGCCTTCGAGCTCGTGGTCGGCCGCTTTACCGATGTCGTGCAGCAAGCCGGCGCGGCGGGCCTGGTCGGCGTTCAGCCCAATCATCTCGGCCATCAAGCCGGACAAAAAGGCAACTTCAACGCTGTGACGCAACACATTTTGACTGAAGCTCGTCCTGAAATGCAGCCTGCCGAGCATGTAGAGGACGCGTTCGTGGAGTCCGGCCACATTGACCTCTTCCGCCGCCTCTTGTCCTTTGCGACGGATGAATTTCTCCAGTTCCTTTTCAGTCTCTGCAACGATCTCTTCGATTCTGGATGGATGGATGCGACCATCGGCGATCAGTTTGTCCAGCGACTGTCGCGCGACCTCACGGCGGACGGGATCAAAACCGCTGACGATAACCACGCCCGGCGTATCGTCGATAATTACGTCGACTCCCGTCGCTTTTTCGAAAGCACGAATGTTGCGTCCTTCGCGCCCGATGATGCGTCCCTTCATCTCGTCATTGGGTATGTCGACCGTGCTTGTCGTGGAGTCAGCGGTGTGCGAAGCCGCAAAACGCTGCATGGCCGTCAGAATGATCTCTTGTGCCTTTTGCTCGGCGATCTCACTGACCCGCCGCTCATGTTTGAGGATCTTGTTGCCGATGTCCGACTCCAACTCGATCTCAAGCAACTTCATCAGACGATTTCCCGCTTCGTCTTTGCTAAGTCCAGAGAGTTGTTGCAGTTGCTGGGACTGCTCGGCCAACACCCGCTTCACCTCTTCTGCGCGCTTGGTAGCCTCTTGCATTTTTTCCGCCAGGCGACGTTGATTGGCTTCGACCATTTTCTCCTGTTTGCGGAAGTCGTCAGCCGTTTGCTGCAAGGATTCTTCGCGTCGATCGAGGGCTACTTCCTTTTTGCGTACCTGTTCGCGAAGCTTATTGGCTTCACTTTCCAGGTTTTGCTTTTGCTGCAACGCCTTCTCTTTGGCCTCGAGCTGTGCGGCGCGCACGACGTTTTCCGCATCGGCGCGGGCCTTGTCCAAGATCGCTTGCGACTGAGCCTTAAGGTCTCGTCCGCGCAGATAGTTGACAAGTAAAATCCCACCGACGCCCACCATCAGGCCGATCACAGCGGCGATGATAGGTATGAGATTGCCGGCCTGCGCAAGTAGAAGTGTGTCAGGAAAAGGCAGCTTGAGCCACTCTCCGAGTGGAACAAAAACTAAGTCTAAAGGAGCCACATTGCAACCTTTCGTTGGTGCGTATGTGCAAACATATCGCCAGAACGATCGGTCGATCAACCGTGCCTCAATGCCTAACGCAACGCAGTGTCATCACTGCGACCAAGTAGTTCGATTGTCCAAGAATACTCTGTTCGGTCCCGCATCCCGCTGACTGGGGGCTGCTTTGCCATTCTTCAATCGGCCCCAATAAAACGGCCGGTGGCTGGAGATGAGACGAATTCGAGGCAGATCAGCAGATCGTCTTACGACAGCCGGCAACTTCCATGCGGCGGGGCCGCCGCGGTCACCGTTTGTCACTGTATCCGTCGAATGACTGAGCGATGAGATCGCTCCATGACATTCCATGGCAGACACAACCAGACAGGGTGCTGGAAAATACAGTTGCGCGCGACAGCTCAGGTTGGCAAATTGCCAAACCAGCATGATCAGCATCAGCAACAAGATTCCCAAAAGCAGCACGCAAGCTCTCCTGACAAGCCAAAAAAACACAGTTTGTATTGGAAACAAACAACACGTTAGATCATTGGGTGCAAAGGAATCGAACGATTCTCGGCAATAGGTTCGCGATGGATAGTCTACGAACGTCAAATTTCCCAATCCGGAATCTTCGGCCACAAAAAAACTTAGCCGAATTCCGCTTGTACGCTAGCATCGTGCAGTAGAAACTGCGCGATCCCGGGCCAAATCCGAAGGAGTTTATACCCTTCCTCTTTGTGTCGCTTAATGTAACGCCCTACCGAGCAGACTGCAAGCTGCGCACTTTTGGGCGATCGGCGGTTGAAGTTCGGCCGTAGAATGCGTCCCCGGGCCATCAATCTGCGGTCGCCTGACTCGCTAAAGTGCCCCGATTGCCATGGATTCTAGCAAGCCAAAACTGTTAGTATCCAATCGCGCGCACCTTTATGTCGATTGTGACGAATATTCCGACTCAACCGAAAGCTCCTATTTTAACTTTCGCACGAACCAACCTGAGAATCATGGCGATTTTACATCGAACACTCGATAAACTCTTCGGGAAGTGGTTCTCGGCCCGCGAATGGTTGCGGATGGCGCAAGGACACAAGCTCACTCGGTAATCAACCCATGGAAGGGCCATTCGATGAGGCACTTTGACCGTCGAAAATTTTTATCTGCATCCGCAATTCTTGGTGGATCCTTAATCAGTTCATCCGTGCTGGCACAACAGCCGCAAGATGATACCGCCACCGAACCCGTTTACCGTATCTCAAAGAACGGATCGTCCCGTAATGAGCCGGCCCACCCGCTCGACCCGGCACTGCAAATTGCTTATGGAAGTCTTAAGCATGTGCGTGACCACATCGTCGACTACTCCGCAATCATGATCAAACAAGAACGCATTGATGGCGTTTTGACCGATCCTGAGTACATGGGGGTCAAGGTTCGAAACCGTAAAATCGAAAACGGCGTTGTGAGAACTCCCTTTAGCGTCTACATCGCTTTTCTCAAACCCGCCACGGTCAAGGGGCGCGAAGTCATCTATGTTGAAAACGCCAACGACGGGAATGTCGTTGCCCACGAGGGTGGTATGAAAGGGAGATTCCTTCCAACCGTAAATCTGGATCCTAATGGAATGTTGGCTATGCGTGGCCAACGTTATCCCATCACCGAAATGGGAATCGAGAACTTGGTGGTCAAGCTCATTGAAAAAGGTGAACGCGACCGCAAGCGAGATGAATGCGAAGTGCAATTCTTGCAAGGTGCGAAAGTGGAAGGACGCTCCTGTACAGTATTAACCGTCCGGCACCCGGTCGAGCGGCCCTATTTCGACTTCCACGAAGCACAAATTTTCATCGACGATGAACTTAAGGTCCCCGTGCGCTACGCTGCCTACACTTGGCCTCGATCTCCGGGTGGCGAAAAAGAACTGCTCGAAGAGTATACGTACATACACCTCAAGCTCAACGTTGGTCTCACCGATGCCGACTTCGACCGGAAAAATCCGAAGTACAAGTTCTAGCCGCCGGGCAGCGCCCAGAACGAGCGGTCGTCCTCACGCTCTCAACGTCTTTGATTGTGATTTGACATGTAAAATATGCAGTCGGGAGAGAGAGGCTCCTGCCGAGCTTTTCCGGGCAGCGTCCTAACGTCCACAAGCAAATGGGGTACAGCCCTTGCTTGTGAACGACAGGCGGCAGCCCAATAGGGCTCCGCCAGAGCGCTCGCCCTCCCGCTCTAAACATCTTTCATCGTGATTTGCCCAATAAAAACATGCAGTCGGGAGAGAGAGGCTCCTGCCGAGCTTTTCCGGGCAGCGTCCTAACGTCCACAAGCCAATCGGGTACAGCCCATTGCTTGTGAACGAAGGTGGCGGCCGGAGAAGGCTCCGCCAGAGCGTCGCCCGTCCCGTGACCGCGTCACAAAGATGTTAAGATCGGAGACAACGGTACCATTGATTACATCGATCGAACGATGAGTACAGAGTTGATTCCCAGCATGCCAAATGAATTATTCAAAATGTAGCGCACTCGGTTCAGTTCTTTTGGCTGGTTTTGCACCAAGCCGTTCAAGGCGCAGGTCGGGTCGAGTTCGTCGACGTTGATGGTAGCGTGGCAAATCTTGTCTTTAAAGCTCGGAAGATTCCCGGCCAATTCCAACGCGCCGGCGGCTCCCATCGTATGGCCAATAAAGCTCTTTGTGTTATTGAAGTGCGTGTTTTCGCAGCCATCAAATGCATTGCGGAGCGCTAAGCACTCTTGCGAATCACCGCTGCTGGTGCCCGTTGCATGTGTACTGACAATGTCAATTGCATCAGCCGGCAAACCGGCACGATTCAATGCCAGTTCGACGCATTGCGCTTGGCGTTCCGGATTGGGTAGAACAAAGTCGGTTGCATCGGTATTAATGGCGTAAGAAACAATTTCGGCGAGGATTTCGGCACCGCGCCGTTTTGCATCACTCAATCGCTCCAAAATGTATAAGCAGGCGCCCTCTGAAACAACAATCCCGTTGCGCTGCGTGTCAAACGGTCGCGACGCCTTGGTGGGATCTTCGTGATGAGCTAAAGCACCTTGGCTCTTGAAACTCGCAAAGATGCCAAACGTATGGACGCTTTCCGATACTCCTCCAGCAATCGCCAAATCGCATTCGTGCAGGCGAAGCATCTGTACACCCTGGATAATGCCGACATTTCCAGCCGCGCAGGCCGCTCCAAGCGTATAGTGTGGCCCTGTGACCCCCAAATTCAAGGCAACTTCGCCCGCCGGATTATTGGCGACGGTGCGTGGATTGTGATGGTGCGACCAGAATTGCGTGTCGTAGTCAAAACCCTTGATCTGATAGATTTCATTTTCGGTTTCAACATTACCGTGTTCGGTGACTCCGATGTAGATTCCCACGCGTGAGCGATCGACATTCTCCCAATCCAATCCACTGCGACGAATGGCCTCGTTGGCCGCCCAAATGCCAACGGCACCCGCCCGCGTGCCGCGTCGAACATCCTTTTTGGACTGGTACTGCGTGGCTGGAAAGTCGCATATGCCGGCCAAAGTTTTTCCAACGTATCGGATTTCGTAGGGTTGAACGCCACTGCGTCCATTCAGAAGATTGTCGCGATAGGATTCCAAGTCGTTGCCATTGGGGCTCGTCAGCCCTACAGCGGTCATCACCACGCGTTGGTCGTCAGGTAGTAGGGTAGCCTTGTCGCTGGCGATCATGTGCCGATTCTATTGTGATGGTTGTGTTGAGCGCGGGCTAATAATGGGAAATACACAGTTCCCATAGCTAACATCTCAAAGCTATCGCTCCAGGACGTTTCTAGCAAGTGCTGGGCCGGAAGGTGGGCATGGAGAGAAAACGCAGTTGGTATTGTATCCCAGTTGCTAGTTGTCGTCTTGCGCAGATGGCTCTTCCTCTGGAAGAGGATCCGCCTGTGGTTCAAGTCCCAGCGCGGCCTCCACACGTTGGCAGAGCAATGCCAACGTACCGATACTTCGAAAATAGACGTAATGATAGTTTTCAACGAATTTTTCCGCCCCACCAATTACTTCTCCTACATCCTCTTTCGCTGGGAGCTCGGGGAGCATGTACTGGGATAAGGTAATCCTTCCATCAGCGTGCTCAAATGGAAAGTGGATTGAGTGGAACCGTTCGCTCATCGCACGCATGCCCAAAGACAGCTTTTCAATTTTTGCCATGATTTTGGCCGTGGTGTCCGCGGCCAGTTCTTGACCACCAATGGCGCGCAAGATCAGTGCCACCGATGCATATTCGTTTCTGAAACGCACCTCTTCTGCGTATGTCTTGTCGATTTCGGGTAGCGTCTGACAAACCGCCTGGAACTGTTCGAGCAGCCCACGCTGATCCGCAGCCGGCAAATCGATGTTCCCGGTCATCAACAACCTGCTGGCCGCAGCGACACGTTGTTCAAACGCACTTTCGTGGCTGCGCAGTTCGTCGTTCATGACCGCCAATTTCGATTGAAACTCCTCTCCAGCGACGGTTGCAGCCGAAGCAGATTGAACGGGGACGTCAAAGTCAGCTTGCTTTAACTTCATTCCCAGGTCGAGGAGAGCGCGAACTTGATGGCATAACAACCACTTGGAATCCAATTCGTCGAACGTCTTACTTTTCGCCGCATAGTCGGGCAGCGTCTGGATCATTGCATTTCGAGCTCTCAGCAATTGTGCTTGCATCGCATCAGCAGATGGCTCAGAGCCGAGTGAAACTTGGAAATTCATGGCGCGCGGAACAGAGAAATGGTTACCAAACATACGTCGCATCGCCAAGTTTGCTTCGCGCGAAGCTGTCTTGTGCGAGACCAAATGTTCGACCGGTACCAGCATGGATGGCTTGAGTTTGTCACCAAACGCTTCTTTGAAGGTGTCGTGTGTGACTGATTCGCAGATTTCGGTGTAGTGATCGAACAACGCACTGGCGGGCGCTTCGAGCTGGAATACGCCGGGCTCGTTTTCTGCTTTGGCGCGGGCTACACGGTCTTTGTCCACCGGGTGAGTCGTCAACCATTCGGTCTTTTCTTCCATCACTCCGGCGAAGATCTTTTTCACTAGTTCCGCATCTTGATCATCGCGATTGAGCTGCACCAGTTTGGGTAGGTCATTACCTAGTTTGCCATCTCGGAAAAATCCTTGTTGATCAACCAAACTTTGTTGGTAGGCAATTCCCAGTCGTCGAAGTTGCATGGATGTTTTGCGGAAGTCCTCTGAGCCAGCGAAACGGATTTCATGCAAGTCGGCGTCGTATTCCATCTGCCGCAATAGGTAGCAAGAGAAAACATGCCCTACCATCATCAAGCACCATAAAATGCGGCGCGTAAGCCAGATCATTAGCCGAGCGAAATGGAGCACGATGCCGATGCGAAAGTCGAGCGATCGCGCGGCGGAGGCCAACCATTCATCCCAGCGATCGCGCTCATAAACCACTCGCGCAAACCAGTAGCTAATCGAGCGCACAATGTAACTGACCCGCATCCCAAAACCTTGGCTAAAGTGCCCGAACTCGTGCGCCAGCACGCCGCCCAGTTGCCTCGCTGTCAAGCCGGCGACGAGTGGCATTCCAATCGTCAAGACGAGGTCGCTGGGTACAAACAGGCTGAACATGCCATTTCGGAAGGAAGCGGACGCATTAACTTCGCAGTCGACGTCAATTCGTTTGGGTTTTGGGGCGTGCACACTTTCGCACAGTTTGTCGACAAAGGCGAACAACTTCGGTTCGTCGTTGCGAGTGAGTGAGCGGCGGCGGTCGCTTCGCGCCGGTCGCGCGAATAGCGGTTTGATCATGAACAGGACCGTCAAGGCTCCAATCACCAACGGCCCGACATACAGCAAGACCAACGCCAAGCCGCCACGGCCGCTGGTCCGTGAACTGTTTTCGAAGATTGCGGTTCCGTTAATTGCATACCACCAAACTCCACTGATGGCGAGCAGAATCAGTCCAATGTATATCAGCGGCAACAGTATCATGAGGCAGGCGACGACCAGCGCGGCCAGGCGATAACTGATGGAAGTTGGGACTCGCTCAATTTTTCCAGTGATCGCCAACAGCAACTCGGATTGAGTCAGCTCGGGAATCAGTCGATCGCCACTGGATGAAGGTGGGATCGTGGCTGCCACGGGAATGGTCGTGGAGGTTGGTCTCGCCAACTTTTGGACAGATGGAACAGATGGGTCCGTCTTTTTTGAATTGGATGAGGTTGCTGTTGCTGGTTGCGGCGCGGGTGCAACGAGGCCGGCGGCAATGGGGACAGCTTGCACAATAGGCGTCGCCATGTGAGTGGTCGCGCCAGTCGGCGTTGAATTTGGTGCGCTTTGCGCACCGACTGCATTCAACGCCGAGTGCGATTCGGGTGGAGCGACGGCCCGTGTGGGTATCCGCATCTTTTCGTGACATTTCTTACACTTCGCAGCTTGGCCAGCAAACTTGTCGTCCACGGCGTAAGTCGCATTGCACCGCGAGCAGTTAAATCGAATTGCCATGGGCTGATGGTTCCCGATGAATAAAACTCCGTTGCGAGGCAAATCGACGCAACTTTGGAATGGTGTTATTTGGCGGTTTGTCGATACTAAGTAAATGCCTGGCCGGTGGCAAACGATTTATCGCAAAAAATCGGTGAAGTGCGTGGATGCTGAAGTCGCAGGGCTGTTTGCACCGACACTGCCCTGCCACAGGGATTGTAAATTGGATATAGTATGCCGCAGCGTTCTTCCACGCCTCATTCCCACTTTTTTGTGCCGGAACTCGATGAGCACTTCAAGTCTTGATTTCTTCACAAAACATGAGTTTCTAATTCGACGCCTCCACTCGCTCACTGGTTTGATTCCGGTTGGCGCGTACATGACCGTTCACCTGTTGGTCAATGCGTCGGTATTGGGTGGTGCGGCGGCATTTCAGGGGAACGTGAACAACATTCACGCGCTGGGTCCCCTACTCCCTTTGGTGGAGTGGCTGTTCATTTTTCTCCCGATCATTTTCCACGCCGTGATTGGTGTCTGGATTATCAAGACCGGCAAGTCAAACACGAGTCATTATCGTTACGTCAATAATTGGCGCTATACGTTGCAACGCGTCACGGGAATGATCGCCATCGTGTTTATATTCTTTCACGTATTTCACATGCACGGCTGGATACACACGGAGTGGTGGTTGAGTCGCATTGAACCTTGGGGCATGGCAGCATTTCGACCTTACAATGCCGCAAGCACGCTGTCGGCCGCTTTGGCCGGCTACTTCTGGCCACCGTTTTATGTCATCGGTATCGTTTCCAGCGTCTTCCACTTTGCAAACGGCATCTGGACGATGGGGATCACCTGGGGCGTGTGGACCAGTCCTCGAGCGCAGCGCAATGCGACTTACCTGTGCACTGCAGGCGGGGCTTTGTTACTGCTGGTCGGTTTGAGCGCGTTGTACGGAGGCATGACGTTAGATAACGAAGAAGCCAAAGTAATCGAGGATTCGATGATGAAGGCTCGACTCGAAGCACGTGAGCTTGAGCCGGCTCCGCACAAGACGACTGATGGTCACTCGATCAAAGGTGCTGATGAGAACGAAGCCAGCGAAAACTCCAGTTCAACCGAAGCTCGTGGTGAAGCGGCGGAAGACAATTCGGTTAAACCGGTAAGTACGACGGTCGACCCGTCACACGTCGACAACTAGGTTGAGACTGACAAGTTGGTCAGCATCTTCGTTCGACCCTAAATTTATTGGTGATTTTGGAAGAGTTAACTGATGGCAGCGCAACGCGTAGTGGTAATCGGCGGCGGTTTGGCAGGCTTGGCGGCAACAATGAAGTTGGCGGAGCTTGGAATTTCTGTCGACCTGATCAGCTTGACCCCAGTCAAACGCTCACACAGCGTGTGTGCTCAAGGTGGTATCAATAGCTGCAACGATCAGACCCGGCAGTTGGGCGACTCGGAGTGGAAGCACTTCGATGACACCGTCTATGGCGGCGATTTTTTGCAGCATCAACCGCCAGTCAAAGAGATGTCATTTTGGGCGCCCAAGGTGATCGAATTGATGGATCGCTTGGGGGTGACCTTCAATCGCACTCAGGAAGGTTTTCTTGATCGCCGACGCTTTGGCGGAACGCTCTACAAACGAACCGCTTTTGCCGGTGCAACCACCGGTCAACAACTGCTCTACGCCTTGGATGAGCAAGTAAGGCGTTGGGAAACGGAAGGTCTTGTCCGGAAGTTCGAGTTCTGGGATTTTCTCGGACCCATCACCGACGACAACGGTCGTTGCGTGGGTGCGGTTGCCCAAGATATGGTCTCCATGCAAATCCGCTCGTTTCCCGCCGACGCCACCGTGGTAGCCACCGGCGGTAACGGCCTCATCTACGGTCGTTCAACCATGTCGGTATTCTGCACCGGTAGCGCGGCCAGTCGCTGTATGCAGGCGGGAGCGAAATATGGCAATGCGGAATTCATTCAAGTGCATCCGACCGCCATCCCCGGCGCAGATAAACTGCGACTGATGAGCGAATCTGCACGTGGTGAAGGTGGACGCGTCTGGGTACCTCGCAAGGCGCAAGACTCGCGCCCGCCCAAGTCGATTCCTGAATCGGAACGCTACTATTTCTTAGAAGATCGTTACCCTGCCTACGGAAACTTGGTTCCGCGGGATATTGCAACTCGCGAGATTTTTAATATCTGCGTCAACGAAGGCTTGAGCGTCGAACAGAGTCGCATGTGCGTCTACCTTGACTTGACGCACATTCCGCGACCGGAACTGGACCGCAAGCTGGGAGGCATCTTGGAAATTTATGAAAAATTCCAAGGCGTTGATCCTCGCGATGTTCCAATGAAGATCTTCCCCGCTGTTCACTACTCGATGGGTGGTTTGTGGGCTGCGTACGCAAAAAGTAGTGATGGCGGATTGGCCCCGGGCAACCCAATTAACCAAATGACGAATATCGAAGGCCTGTATGCGCTGGGAGAGTGCGACTACCAATACCATGGGGCAAATCGACTGGGCGCAAACTCACTATTGAGTTGCATCTTTAGCGGACTGTTTACCGCTCCCTGCATCGAAAACTATATCAAGAGCGCGAAAGTTTCAGCGGTCGACGTCGCTTCGTCAGTTTACGAACATGCCGTAGCCAAACACCAAGAGCGACACAACGCGTTGCTCAGTTCGACTGGAGGGGAGAACCCCTATCTGATTCACCAAGAGTTGGGAGATATCATGACGCGGGCTGCGACGGTCGTTCGCAGTAATCCTCAACTGGATGATGCTTACATTAAAGTTGACGAACTTCATCAACGAGTCGCCAAGTGCTCAATGGCGGACACGGGAAGTTGGACAAATCAGAATGTGATCTTCACCAAGTCATTGCAAGATATGTTCCCGATCGCTAAGGCAATTCTCAAGGGTGCTCGCATGCGCGATGAATGCCGTGGTGCGCACTATAAACCTGAGTTTGCGATGCCCAGCTTGGTCGAAGAGGATCCCGTTGGTCGACGCAAAGAAGCGGAACGCTGGTGCGATCGATTCGAAGAGAACAACAAGAAGTTCCTCAAGTCGTCGATCGCGACCTGCACCGGCAATGACCCTGTAATTACGTATGAAGATGTCGACACGGGAAGCATCCTGCCGCGGCCGCGATTGTACGGTCTGGTGGGGGCCGAAGTTATCGAACAAGTGTGGAAAGAACGCGTTGCTGCCAAAGCGAAGAAACCTGAACTCGCTGCTGTCGTTAAATAATACCCTCTATCGGAACGAGTTATGAATACTCCTGAAACTACGGAAGCGGATCGCAGTTCCCGTCGGATTAACGTGCGGGTATTGCGCCAGGATGGACCAGGTCAGCCTGCGTACTGGGAACGACATCAAGTTCCGTACGAAGAGAACATGAATGTCATAAGCGTTTTGCAAAAGATCGCTGCTCAAGCCGCCACGGTCGAAGGTAAGCACGTGGCCCCAGTCGCTTGGGATTGCGGCTGCCTCGAAGAAGTTTGCGGCTCTTGCACGATGGTTGTGAATGGTCGAGTGCGGCAAAGTTGCTCGGCATTGGTCGATCGACTCTTAGAAGAGAACGCCAGCGAAATTGAACTCCGACCGATGTCGAAGTTCCCTGTGGTGCGCGATTTGATGGTCGATCGCTCACGGATGTTCCGCTCATTGCAGCGGGTCGAAGCTTGGGTTCCAGTTGACACTTACTACGATATGGGGCCTGGTCCGCGAATTAATCGCGCAGAGCAGGAAGTGGCTTACCCACTCAGTCAATGCATGAGCTGCGGTTGTTGTCTCGAAGCCTGCCCGCAATACAACAAAATTGAGATCCACCGCCGCCCTGGTGAAACGGATGAACAGTTCGAAGAGCGCAAGCGCGATGCATTTGATACGGGCTTCATCGGTGCAGCGGCAATTAGCCAAGCCGTCTTGTTCAACTCGCATCCCACCGGAAAGAACTTAAAGGAAGAGCGGGTAGAAGCGCTCATGGGGCCGGGTGGAATCCAAGCCTGCGGCAATGCTCAAAACTGCGTGGCGGTCTGCCCAAAAGAGATTCCGCTTACCACCTCGATTGGTAAGGCGGGACGAGCTGCGACGTTGCATTCTCTCAAGAAATTTTTTGATCGGTAACGCGGATCAACGGCAACCTTGCTGGGAGAGCTGCACGAGTTGAAAAAAACTGTTCTCATACTCGTCAAACTGGCTATCCCACTTGGGCTGTTTGCATATTTGCTGTGGTCGGTCGATCAAGCCGAATACGCAGCGTTTTGGAGTCAACCGAAACGCTGGGATTTGCTGCTGTTGGCGCAATGTGTCGCCTTGCTGTCCATCACCATTAGCTTCATGCGCTGGCGAATACTTGTTCGCGCATTTGAGATTCCTTTTTCGATCACCGAGTGCCTGCGGCTTGGCTTTCTGGGCTACCTGCTCAATTTTGTATCGCTAGGGAGTGTCGGCGGTGATCTGTTTAAGGCGATTTTGGTCGCGCGTGATAAACCAGAACGACGGCCCGAAGCGGTCGCATCCGTACTACTTGATCGGGCCATCGGTCTACTTGGACTGGTACTACTGGCATGGCTCAGCTTGGTTCTCTTTGCCACAGACGAGATGCCACCTCTGTTAATTGCGATCCGACGCGCTGCGGGAAGCATTGCAACTGTTTCGATCGTTGCTCTGTTGATTTGTGTCTACGCCGGAAAGTGGTTCGAACGACTGCTCGTGTGGTGCGAAAATCTTCCATGGATTGGAGAGACTTTGGTACGCATGGCGCGAGCGGTGCGGCTTTTGAGGCGTAAGCCGTGGGTCATTCCAATCGCCATCTGCATGTCGGTGCTTGTTCAAAGCATGCTTGCTTTCACGGTCTATCTTGTCTCTCATGGCGTATACAGCCAAGCGCCTACGTTGGCTGAGCATCTGATGGTTGTCCCACCCGCGATGGCTGCCGGATCGTTACCGCTCGCGCCCGGCGGAATTGGACTACAGGAAGGAGCCATCGCCGGGATGTTCGAGTTGCTGCCCCAACTCCCCGAAACGTTTAAGGGGATATTGGTAGCTACCGTCTATCGCCTGGTCACTATTTTGATCGCAGGCATAGGAATCGCGTATTACTACGCCAGCCACGGACGCGAATTCAAATTCAAGCAGTAGCGGGTCCCCACCGCCGGGATTGATTCCAGATTGATTCCGGCGGGAGAATGACTGGCGGCTACCAAGACGCGCGACAGCAACAGCGGACGAGCGCTGGTGATGGCGAACAGTTGGAGGCTGATCGAGTCCGCAAAGGGAGTGAGGCTGCCCCACCGCCCGGATTGATTCCGGCGGGAGGCTGACTGGCGGCTACCAAGACGCGCGATAGCAATAGAGGACGAGCGCTGGTGATGGCGAACAGTTGGAGGCTGATCAAGTCCGCAAAGGGAGTGAGGCTGCCCCACCGCCCGGATTGATTCCGGCGGGAGAATGACTGGCGGCTACCAAGACGCGCGATAGCAACAGCGGACGAGCGCTGGTGATGGCGAACAGTTGGAGGCTGATCGAGTCCGCAAAGGGAGTGAGGCTGGCCAGCAGGGATGTGGTGGACTCGAATAAGATCAGCGGCTAGCCAGAATCAACCGCTCGTCCACTGCGTTGTTCGCTCAAGGTTGGTAGCTTTCAGTCATGCTCCCGCCGGGGCAAGCCCGAAAACGGTGAGCGAGCTGTTGCTAGCCAGAATCAACCTCTCGTCCACTGCGTTGTTCGCTCAAGGTTGGTAGCTTTCAGTCATGCTCCTGCCGGGGCAAGCCCGAAAACGGTGTGCGAGCTGTTGGTAGCCAGACTCAACCGCTCGTCCACTGCGTTGTTCACTCAAGGTTGGTAGCTTTCAGTCATGCTCCCGCCGGGCCAAGTCGGAAAGCGGTGAGCGTGCATGCGTACGTTCGCTTGTATTCGTCATCTGCTTCGATTCGATTTGAGATGCGCTTTGGCGCGAGGGCTTGTTCGTATCGTCAAAGCTTGTCAAAATTTCGCGGTGTATCTGTTCAACCGACTTCAGCGATTAATTCGGATAAACAGGCCGATTGAACTGCCGATCTACTATTTGCCAAGGTCCTTAAACCTATCGTAGGACTGGTTCAGTGGGTGCGCCTCCTGCTTGCCGTGTATCATGCATGCGGTCCACTCAGCCAACCGCAATCCAAGGCGTCGACAAGCCTCTTGCACCCGTTCCTCCTCGGGCGCGCCAGCCGAGATGGCTCCGTAGTGTGCAGAGAACTTGACACCGGTGTAATCGGTTAGTCCAAAAACGAGAAAGCCATAGTTGAGCAAGATGGACATGAGTGCCATGCAAGTCCATTCCTGGCCGCCTCCCCATGCGCCGCCGGATGAGAAGACGCAACCAATTTTACCATCGCGTTTTCCCCAGTTTTCGATCGGCTGTTGATCCCACCACTGCTTCATCTGCCAACTGACAGATCCATAGTTGGTGGGTGACCCGAGGGCGAGCCCTTCACACCACGCAAGATCGTTGTGGTCCGCTTCGTCAATGCTGCGCAATCGGACTTCAACTCCGTCCAATTCTCGAGCACCCTGGGCAATCAACTCGGCCATCCGCTCAGTATTTTTTGTATTGGAATGATAAAGAACCAAAACCTTTGTCATCGACGATTCTCGACTTCTAAAAATCGGTAGAGCTAGGCCCGCCATGCGGAGGACAGCAAGTGACGGACAATTCGCATCGTAGCGGGTGGATTGGTATTGCCCACCCCCAAACGAACAGTGGGACGAACTTTCAATAAACATCTAGCATTCGACAAGACGTTCTGCTATCTGTCAGGAGTGTTGGCTCTCGTTTGGGGGGACTCTAACGCAAAAACCGAAGGAATGATTATGCAGCTTTTGTGTCATGGGCTCCTCGTTGGGATTTTAGTGTCATTTGCAGCGACAGCCGCGTTGGGTGCAGACGGCGATGCTAGTTCGCAGGGGGTTCAATGGTTGCGCTCAGCAGAACAGGCGGCGGAACTGTCTGACAAGACGGGCAAACCGATCTTGATCTACGTCCGTTCCGAGACGTGCCACTACTGCGATTTGATGCAAAAAGATGTTTGGGAAGATCCGCGGACCGCCGCACTTATTGCACGCGAGTTCATTCCCTTGAAATTGACCCGCGAAGAAAACAAGGAAGGCGTAGCTGCCATGAAAGTCAAAGGTTATCCATCGACCTTGATTTTTTCGGCGCAACGCAGCTTTATTGGTCGAATCGATGGATACGTCAATGCCCAGCAATTTGCACAGACCGCAAACAATCTACGCGCGGCTGCAATTGAAAAAGACCAAGCAGTTGCTCGCTAATGCGGTCCAGCACGCTGCAGTTCCCAATGGGACGGCCAACTAGATGCCGTAGACGCTAGCTATAGCCGTCGCGGTCCTCATTGTCCGCCGCGGACGAACCACCCGGTGGAAACTCGGCGGGGACGCTCGAATTTCGTAGGGCAGAGGCGGATGCCCGCCAGACCTCAGCTATGAAGCCCTATGCCACAAAGAGTTGGCTGCCAGCATAAGGTCAATGCACCGTTGGTTTCGGTGCAATCCACTGTTGACTTTGCATTCTACGTCGAGTCTGTTAGTACTCATCTTCTCTGTGTCGAAGTTCTTAAAAAACGGAGTCCACAATGGTGTTGCTAAAATTGCGTGTACTTGGAAATCCATTTTCGACGCCACCGGCATTGTTGAGGTGTCGTCCAATCGTCCGTGCAGTTTGTTGTTTTTTCGTTGCGATACTGTTGGTTGCGTCGGTTGACTCTTACGCAAACGGAAATGAGCCAACGCACAAGCAGCTGACCAGTATTAAACCGGAACATGACGGGAAAACGTATACGCTCAATACGTTTGTAATTTCACCCGAGGGCCAACTCTGGCTGGCATGTAGCGATAACTCGCGTAAGGCCTCGAACAGAGGTTGCCTGATCGTCAAAGAACCGACGGGTGCAGACGTCAACTTCATCGAACTCGATTTTAATCCTACGGCCGCCAACTTCGCGTCCGATGGCAGCCTGTTTATTGCCGGCTCTGGGTTCATCGCGCGCTTAAGTGCGGATGGCCAAGTGCAAAAAACCATCAATGCGCCTAATCTGCTCAATCCTGAAGAAATGAAAGAAAAATTGGAAGCGGCAACCAAGAAGATGATCGCGCAAGTAACTGCCACTTACGACGAACAACTGAAACGCATCGACGAGCAACTTGAAGAACTCCGCGCAACACTCGACAAAGCGGATGCCGCGGACAATCGCGCTGTAAAGCGATCTCAGGCTCGAATCGATATCCTAGAACAACAGCGAAAATCTTATGAAGAGAATATCAAGTCGATTAGTGAATCTTATTCGAGCATGTACAGTGACGGCCAGTCGGCCGATCGAGTCAAACGCTCGACGGGTATCGCGGTATCGAAGCGCGACCTGTTTGTGTCACTTCCAAGCCTTGAGGGATATGGTTACACGATCTGGCGCATGGATCATCAACTTGAAAATGCCGTACAGGTCAAAGGTGATGTTGGTGGCTGCTGCGGACAATTGGACATTCAATCCGATGGCGAAAATCTCTTGATAGCTGAGAACACCGCCTTTCGCGTCGGTATTTACGATCGCGAAAGCAAAGACATCTCGGGGTTTGGAAAACGTTCGCGCGAAGGGGAGCAAGGCTGGGGAAGTTGTTGCAACCCGATGAATATCCGCTGTCTCGCAAACGGTGACATCTTGACCGCCGAATCGAGTATCGGAGATATCAAGAGGTATTCCAAGTCGGGCGAGTACCTTGGCAAGATTGGCTCCGCGCGCATCGGAGGTGGTTGCAAACACGTGGCACTTGCAGTCGATAGCCAACGCGATTGGTACTTCATGATGAACCAAGGAGCGGGTGATATCGTTGTGCTGGTTCCGCTCGCAGAAGCTCCTGACGAAACGCCTGACGAAATTCGCAGCCGGAAAGCACGCAATGGACTCGGGGAGAAGTTGTTGGGCGCTTGGAAAGTGAAGAAGGCCGCCCACACAGGAAACCAAAAATCTGCGTTGGGTTCACTTGCAACCGGAATTCTCAGCGTCTTTGTATCAGCCACAGACGATGCTCAGTCGGACGAAAATGTTGTTCAAGGGGATACAATGGAAGCGTACATCCTATCGATGTATCCAGCCCTGCATTTTCATGCCGACGGTAACTTTTCGACGACCTTAACTGCTAGTGAAACAGCACCTAAAACAGTCGCAGCAGCGATTGCAGTCGAGGGAGTTCGGCGCTGGGAGGCAGTAGAGCAAACCACCGATTCCGAGATAACCATTGGCATGATCGAAGATGGTGTGCGCAGCTTCGGCGCAGAAATCAAGTTTGTCGACGATGACACGCTTACTGCGCAGTGGTTCTACGACAACCCCAGCAATCCCTACGGTCAATCGATAACCTACGAACGTGTCGCTGGGGCGTGCTGTGCCGACGGAAAGCCATGCGAATGCACCGAAGAATGCGACACGCCAGCGACCAAGAACGCTAGCGCGCCTGATACTTCCACGATTTCGGTTCCGGTCGAATCGCGTAAATAGAGTATTTCGCGAGCGGAATGTAACGGCAAATAGCACGACCATTTTCTTCAACGCAGTTGCTGCAGGCTGGGGTGAAACGATGACTTTCGGAATTTGCTTTCGTACTCGAAATGTTTGGTTAGCGCCCTGCATATTTTGGTTAGCAGGGGTTGCTGCATTGCGTTCCAACTGTTTTGCCAACCCGGATGATAAAGCGCCACCAAGTGCCTCATCCGCCGCAAGCGCTGAGGGACCGAGCAAAAACGCGTTAGTTCTGGTGGTCATGGACCCGATGGCTGCTCCGTTGGCCTGTGACTGCGTGCAAGGCTACGCGCAGCGCAAGTACGAAGAACTTGGTAAATATCTCGAAGCGAAGCTCGACCGACCGGTGTTTGTAGCTTGGTCGGAATCGCTCGTTGTTGCCCTGAAAGATAAGACGGATGATCGTGTCGACATCGTTATCGGCAAAGATTCCGTCGTGCGCAGTGACGCATTGCGAGCCAAGCTGAAGGTTCTGCCGGTTGCTTCACTGACCGATATGAAGGGGTCAACGCTGCAAAAGGGATTATTTGTCGTTCATGCTTCGAGTCCTGCAGCAAGTTTGCTCGATTTAGAAGATTATCAATTCCTGTTCGGGCCCGACGACTGCGACGAAAAGTGGTCTGCTCCGCGGGCCACGTTAAACGAGCTTGAAATTCCTTTTGCCGCAAGCTCCAAGTCGAGTAGTAGTTGCTCGGTGGCCGCCAAAGAGCTCATGACGTTACCGACCGATGCCAAGACAGTGGCCGTGATTTCGAGTTACGCGGAGCCACTTTTGGAGGGTTGTGGGGCAATCAAAAAAGGAGACTTGCGGGTGGTTGGCGAAAGTGGGCCCGTTCCCTTTGTTTCTGCTTTTGTGAACGCGAAATTATCTGCCGATCAGCGGTCGACCATCGCGGAAGCGCTGTTGTCGATGCAGTCGAAGGAAATGCTCACGGCACTGGAAACAAAAGACGGATTTACACCGTATGAACATTCCGCTGCCAATTTGAAGTAAGCTCGTTCAATGTGCAAACGTTTTTCGGTTCAGCTATATGTCACGCAGCTTTGTCGACTTTGCCCGTTCGTCTGCGTATTACTTCTGTTCATCAGCGGAGTTGCAAATGCCCAAACGACTTGGCCCAGGTTTCGCGGTGAGAACGCGGATGGTCAGGTCGCGAGCTTTCCAGATTCTTCTTTTACTCCTCGTCTGCTATGGCAAATACCGATGCCTGCACAAGGAATCGGTGGTGTTGCGGCCAATAAGGATTTCGTGATTGCCTCAAGTCGAACTGCTGATGACAAGGCGGATTTGTTCGTTTGTGTCGATCCGACAACTGGAGCAGAACTTTGGCGATTGGAGTATGCTGCACCCGGTGAACTGGATTACGGAAATTCGCCGCGAGCCACACCGCTGATCAATGACCCCCACGTTTTTTTGGTGGGAGCGTTTGGGGATATTCACTGCGTCGATATTGACCTGGGAGAAGTGTTATGGCGGACACATCTGGTGAGGGACCTTGGAGGTGAACTTCCGACTTGGGGCTACGGTTGGTCACCGCTGTTGATTAAGAATCAACTGGTTGTGCTACCAGGAGGTAAGGAGTGTGCGATTGCGGCATTGAACGCGGATAGCGGCAAACTGCTTTGGCGGACGGTCGGAGAGCCTGCGGCATATGCCTCACCCCAGCTGGTCGAATGGCACGGCAAGCAACAAATCATCGCCTACGATCGCGATTCGCTCAGCGGCTGGGATCCAGTTGATGGAAAGAAATTGTGGTCGATATTTCCCCCAGTCAAAGGTGACTTTAATGTGCCGATGCCTATCGCACTTCGCGATCAACTTTTCACCGTTACGGAAAACAACGGCGCTCGACTCTATCAAGTAACTCCGCAGGGAAAGCTTGAGACAGCACCTTGGGCTCAAACCATGTCCGTTACGCCAGACGCAAATTCACCTGTACTGGTTGGCTCCCAGATTGTCGTGGCAGACAAGCACCTCTGGGGTCTCAACGCGGACGCAGAGCTATCGATCGCATGGCAAATTAAAGATCGGGCTTTTCGGAACCATACGAGCTTAATTGCTGCAGACAACCAGTTGCTGGCCATCACGCAAGGAGGTGAAGTTCTGTTAATAAGAACATCCGGCAGTCAGGCGGAAATTGAAGGTCGACACACATTTGGAGCGGACGCCAAATACATTCTGTCGCATCCGGCATTAGTCGAAAACGTCCTCTATTTGCGAGCCGAGCGCAGTTTGCAGGCGTGGTCGCTCTGGTGATAACGCGCCAACTGTGACGACGTCATGCCAAAAAATCATTTCGCCGCGTGAATATTGGCGCGTCCACCGAGCAGGATGGCTCGAACGATAAATCCAATAATCACCAGCACGATGTAGCCAATGGCGATCGATACAACAACTGGTCCAGCCACAGGCGTATTGGCTTTATCAATCATGGCGGTGACGGCAGCAGCAATGGCACCGGCGACGGAAATGATCATCAGGATGTTCCAAGTCCACAACGAAGCACCGACTGGTTTTTCTGCACCCATCAGAGATTTGCTATTCATCATCATGAAAAAGGTAAGGTAGGCGATTGGCAAGAGCATGGCACCGAAGCTCGACGCCAAAATCGCCAACCACAATTTCGCTTGACCATCCCAAACTAGTGGCCAAAGGGCGCCACTGACACCGGCGAACAAGCAGCCAATGGCGAAAGCTGGGCTTCCCTGTTCGGTGCCAAACATCTCACAAAACGCATAGCCATTGATGAGCATCAGAATGATAATGGTTGAGAAGCCCATGCCGAAGATACCGAGTCCAAACACCAGGTTTGCGTTTTGCTGTCCCAGCAACGGAGCAAGTGAACGCGAAAGTTGAAAAGCATCACGTTGGACCAATGAAACGGCGATTCGCTTTTCTTCGATAGGCAGGCTTGCCATAGTTTGCAATTGCTCGCTCTCGTTTAGGGAATCGAACTCGCTCCCCATTTCATGTTGCAAGCGGGCGACGAGAATTGGTCTTACACCTTTGAAGTACTCGCTTTGCACCATTTCTTCCGAGTTGGAGCTTACCATGTAATCATCGACCTTTGCGTGGAAACTTGCCGCCGATGCAACAACGACACAGCAAGTGACAATGACAAAGGGAATAGCCATTCCAGTGGATAGATCGAAACGCGCCAAACCGCGAAACGGCTTGTCCCAGCCACGGTTGAGCATGGAGTAGGGCAACAAGAAGGTCATGTTGATACCAACTGCCGTGGCAGCCGCTCCAATCATGACTGCCCGTTGCTCACCAACGATGCGCGCCGACCAGAAATCGCCAATGGTCTGCGGTAAACCGGCAACCAGGCCTTCGAGTTCTCCTGTGGGATGAAAGGCTTGACCTAGGTCGGGAATGAAGCCGCTGAAAATACGGTTCCAATCCAGGGATCCACTGAAACTGAGATAGCCGACGACGCCAAAGAAGCAGAGGACGATCATTCCCACGAGAGCTTTTAACAACCAGTCGAAGAGTTTTGCTCCGCGTCCCTGAGTTTGATTCATCAGCACGACTGAAAAGGTAAGCACCAAAATCAAGGCAGATACGGTCAATTTACTGAACTTACTGTTTCCTATCGAACTGCCTATTAGGTTCTCTTGCAATGCCGCGAAACAAAGGCTGTACTGCGGCATGCACCAGATCAGATTGGCCATGATGGTGGCAATCAGCCATCCCCAACCAAGCACTGGATTGATATGCCGGTTGATTGCTTGGAACGGTTTTTCGCCCGTTGACAACGTCACGTAGCTGATCGCGCTGAGCATCACCACTCCCATGCTGATCGCCACCAGTTGCAACCACAGCAAGCTAGTGCCGCCGAGCACGCCCAGGAATAAACTGCTGGCCAGTGTTCCTCCACCTAAAGTGATTGCACTTTGCAACCAGCCTGGGCCGGAGAGTTTGGTGTATGCGGACAGTATTGCAAAAAGCCCGCGTCCTTGTGCATTTAACAACAACTCGCGATTCGCTTCGAGTTTCGAAGGTTCCGCCATTCCTTCTCCCCTTTTCGCGTGAGATTTTATGATGGGCTGCGATGACTATTTGTCGCGAAAAATTGGCAACGGTTGCGCAATTTTTTCATTGCTACTGGCAAAATCCAGCCCGATGGCTGCAGCGACCGTGGCTGCGACTTGAGCTTGTTGGAATTGACCACCTTCGTCAATTCCAAAACGCTTGACCCCTGCTCCGAAGGCGATCAACCAAATGTTTTCTGAGCCTGGCAATAGAACACCATGACTTTTCCAACCTTCACGACCGTCACCGCGGCCGTGATCGCAGGCAATAATAAAAGTCGTCTTGTCTTTGTATTGCTCTATCTGTTGCGTTTCCTGCCATAGTTGACGAATAAAGAAATCGTTTTGCTGGGCTGTCAGTAAGTAACGATCATAGCGACCGCCGTGCGCCCAATCATCGGTCTCACCTAACGAAACGAAGAGGACGCGGGGTTGATTTTGCCGTAGCTCTTCAATGGCTCCGGATGCCGTGATCGAATCGTAGCGGACGCCATCCCATTCGCGAAACAGATTGTCTGAGACAAAGTTGATTCCGTCGATGCGGTCGGCATTGCCCACCGTCAACTTGGACCAGCCCGCGTTGACCGGAATTTGGCTACGCCGATCGTTGATGATGAAAGGGAAAACGTCCCATGAACAGTAGGCTGCTACCTTCCCACCAATTCCTGGCTGTTTCGATAGCCATTCCAGCACGGTTGTATTTTCGTTGTACTTCTTCGCGTTGGAGTTGACCGCCGGATCCGCGAATCCAGTCAACAACTCATTGTAGCCTGGATAAGAAAAGTACAGACCGTTAGTGACCTTCACGGAGCTTTCGTGTTGTGGGTCGCCGGCGATCCAAGCTTCGCCCGCAGCAACTTTGCCCCACAAAAAGGGCAACAAGATCTGCCGACGTTCTTCGCCAGTCTCTCGCCAATATTTTTCCTTCAAGGCGTCAGGGTCACTCGCACCCAACTCCTTGATCATTAGTCGTTCGTCTGCCCCGGTGAAGACTTCTTCGGGACGCAAGCCGTCGAGTGTGATGAGCACTACATTTTCGGCCGATCCCACTTCCTGCCCCCGTGACACCAGGGCAGGCTGTATCCAATGACAGACGCAAAGGAGAGTCAAAACAATCGTTCGTCGGCGTACTAGGCTGGTAAATATCATGAGGCTCGTCTGGAAGAGAAAGATTGGGTTCCAATGCGAACAGCTGCCAGGGCAACCGACGGATTGTAATCCAATTCGCTCGACGGTGCATGCTGGAACC
Source organism: Pirellulaceae bacterium (assembly GCA_041753315.1). Classification (GTDB taxonomy): domain Bacteria; phylum Planctomycetota; class Planctomycetia; order Pirellulales; family Pirellulaceae; genus Aureliella. The sequence goes on from JBGSUV010000086.1 coordinate 50,506, forward strand.
GTTTTTCACGTAGCTGCGTCTTTTTCACGTAGCTGCGTCTCTCCGAGACGCAGTCTTCCCGCGCCTCGGAGAGACGCAGCTACGTGTGGAGCCTAATTTTCTAACACTCGAACTTTAAGCTGGCTTTGCATCGCGGCGTTGCGAAAAATGCTGTGAGTGGCAGAGACGAAATCGCCATCTGAGGCTGAAAAAATATTTGGAACATATTTTTGTGGATTCCGATCGACGAACGGAAACCAACTGCTCTGAACTTGAATCATGATGCGGTGTCCTCGCTTGAAAGTGTGCAACACGTCGTGCAGTTCAAACTTTACTTGCGCGGGCTCGTTCGGGACAAAGGGTTCGGGATGTTCGAAGTCATTGCGAAATCGCCCGCGCATGACCTGGGCGCGAACCAGTTGTTGGCGGCCACTTTGAAAACTGCCGTCGGTAGCACCAGTTCCATCGACGGGGCGACCCGGGAACTCATCAATCACTTTGACCACGATATCTGCATCGCTTTCCGTCGTACTAAACCACAGTTCAGCTAACATCGGTCCCGAAAGTGTCACATCTGAGTCGAGGACATCGCTACGATAGACGAGCACATCTGGTCGCCGCGCCGCAAATCGTTGATCTTCAGTCATATAGTCCTTCGCCCAGCGACCTGATATTTCCGTTGTGTAGGGAACGGGTTTGCTGGGATCACTAATGAAGCGGTCAACGGCGAACTCCCCTAAATCGACTGGCGGCTGCCACGAAAGTGTTCCGTCTTCACTGAAGTAGAGCGATTTCTCAGCACTCTCTGCTGGTGGCCACGAGCCGAACTTTCGCCAACGATTGGCACCCGTCTCAAACATCGTCGCTTCTGCAACCTGAGGATGAGTGAGCTGAGTTTTTAAGTGTTTTTCGAAAAATGGAAACTCGATTTCATCGCGATACCATTTCGCAGTCGCCCAGTCGAAGCGCGCGTCGCCAAGCGCGCTGCCATCTTCGCGATTCCAGCCTCCATGGTACCAGGGGCCCATGACAATGCTGTTCTCCGCATCGGGATTGTTTTCTTCTATCGATTGGTAGGTTTTGAGTGGGCCAAACAGATCCTCGGTATCGTACCAACCGCCTACCACTAACGAAGCACAGCGAATGTTTTTTAAGTGCGGCAATATGTTCTTGGATTGCCAAAATTCGTCGTAGTTGGGATGTTGTGTAATCTCGTTCCAGAACGGAATTTCGTGTTTGAAGTGAACCTCGTTGACATTCCGCAGCGGTCCCATATCGAGAAAGAATTGGTAACTATCATCTGTGCCAATGTCGACGCCAGAACTGCGGTTGACAGTCGGACCCGAGCGAACTCGGCCAAAAGAAGAAAAGAACGTAAACGACAATTGTACGTTAAATGCGCCGTTGCGATGCATGTCATCCCAGAACCAATCTGCGATCGGAGCCTGTGGCGATATGCACTTCAAGGCTGGATGCGAATCAATGGCACCGGCTGAGGTATAGAACCCAGGGTAGGAGATGCCCCACTGTCCGACCCGCCCATTGTCACCGTCCAACTTGTTGATCAGCCATTCGATGGTGTCATAGGTGTCGGTACTCTCGTCAAACTCATTCCCTTGTTTGTCGGCAAGGTGCGGACGCATGTTGATGTAGTCACCTTCTGACATGTAACAACCGCGGACATCCTGAAAGACGAAGATGTATCCTGACTCTTCAAATGCTGCACTAGGTCCCAGCCGCGTTTTGTAGAGGTTGGCACCATACGGCCCCACACTGTACGGAGTTCTCATCATCAGAATTGGGTAAGTTTTGTCCACACCTGCGTCGTACGGTACGTAGATCGATGTGAAAAGTTTGACGCCATCTCGCATCGGAACTTGGTATTCAAATTTGGCGTATTTTGATCGGATCAAATCGCCGCGTGGATCGGGCTCCTGAGCCTGCGTGACCGATGACAACATCGCCAACGCTAACAACCACAACACGACAAATCGTTGGATGCCCTTCAACATGTTCGACCGGTACCTTATCAATGGCTTGAATGATTCTTCAAAACGGACCGAGTTCCAGCCTAATTAGAAATGACGATTCGTCGAGTGTATGCAATGAAAAACAATTGTCCCCAATTGTTTTGTGCAATGTAGAACAATTGTCCCCAATAAACCCTGTAAAGCTGTCATTTCCTTTGCTCGAGAATTTTCTGAGTTGCCGCGTGCCTCGACCCATTAAACTTTCGTTTCGGCGGCGGTTTTTTGGGTGAGCGGTAGTGCTTCCGAT
>JBGSUV010000087.1:0-27218 GCA_041753315.1 Pirellulaceae bacterium
CCTTCGCCTTGGCAACCTCTAAATCACCGGAACTAGAACAACCCGCGATGAGAAAGCAGTAACAGATCAACGCGAACGAGGTAACAGTACTACGCATTATGTTTCGTCTTTTCCAAGAGTGCCGAACGGCAGCGGTAACCGATGCCGCCGCGTTTGATGTTGATGTAAGTAACGACGCTATCGGCGGCTTCGGTTCACCGCTTAGTTATCCGGCGTCTGTATGTGTGTTGAACGCCCCTGGGTGATCGGGATACATTTCATGGAAGTTAACCCAGCGCAGTGGAGTTGGCAACTCGTCTATGTTCGGTAGCAACGCAGCGAATGCAAGAACCGCATCTCGATCGAGAACACAATCACAGCAAATCCTCTCAGGGCATCCGAATAGTACACAGAGAGTGCTTCCGCCGTTCTCTCCAGCCGCAAGGTAGAAATGATTGCCACGGGATCGCCGGCAGATCGTCCATTTGGTGCAATCGACAAACTCGAGATTCGCGACGAACATGTCTTCGGAGGCGCTATGGCCCCAAGGCAACGGCAATCCGCCGTCGGTTGTATCATCGTGCCTCTCGGCCGCGTCGAGGTATTGTTGAATAGTATCGAGTTTCATGATCCTGAGCTGCGACTCTATGGACGGATAACGTCCCGCATCACCGGGCCGGCGGTGAAGATGTTCCACTTGAAGCCGACCCGGCCGCCGGCTCCGGTGCATGCGATAGTTCGGCCATGTCCGGTAATTTGGAACGATCCTCGATCCCTTTTTCACTGAGTCGTCTGAGTATGTCGCGAATTCCTTTTCCCCCGTTCCAGACCGAAGCTACGAGAACGAACGCAGCGACCAGCGCGAATACGATTGTTGGCCAGGAACGCTGCAATCCGTATTCCGACCGCGACCGCGTGGGATCGCTACGAAGATAGCGCATGCGAATAATGTCGCCAGTCTTAAGGCTTGCATCGCGGAGGAGGCCCGTCCCTAAACGATCTTTCCCATTGGCGTCGTGGTATTCAACGGGATAGCTATAGCGTGTAGAAAACTTGTTGCGAACAACCGTCGGCGAAGCGACAACTCGAGCGTCGACTCTTTCCCCCTCCAGCATGAACTGAACGTCAGATTTGGCAAAGAACACGAAAGGTGACATCAAGAGGCACGCGATCAAACCAAGGCACATGCCACCAATCCTCGGGTCTCGATTTGCGAGCGACAGGAACGGAATCAGTTTCCACTTCTTCATGCCGTGCCTACTCCAATGAAAACGCGTTTTCGCCCAACGGCTATCACTACTGCGCCCGCGGAGCGGGCTTGCCATTTGAATCCACCCCGGCCGCCGAATCTCGGGGATGCGATTGTTCGACACGGAGTCCCTTGGCATACAGTCGCACTTGACTTGGGCAGGCGGCCCGATCGACGTCGTCATAGAAGAAACCGTTCGATGTTTCGGTTTCGCGTTCGACCTTCCAGACACTCGTATTAGTCAGATAATCAGGCTGTTCCTTCCATGGGGTTACGAAGGCCGGACAAAACCACTGGATCCGGTTGTTCGGTTGAGCCGCAAAGTTTCCGTCATCAAGTGCAATCACGTGCGCACACTTGTGTCCGCCATCACCGGCCTCCTCTGCATCTTCATTGCCGAACCAGTCCAACGTGAACATGTATTGCCCGCCCTCGGACGATCCATCACGAAGGCGGACCCGGACACGGCAATTTGCAAGTCGGTCAAACGCAATGCACGACACTTCGTAGGCAAAGCAATCCCAAAACTGAAGCCAGTCAAGCGGACGTTCGGGCGCATCCTCGCGATGGCATAGCGAGTGAATGGGCAGTCGCCAGATAACTGCACCGTTTTCGGTCAGGACATGAAATCCCAACGCTCGACCATAGACGGATGCTGCGCCGAAGACGCACACTTTGACGAACTCGCCATGATGGGCAGTGCCGTCATAGAGAAACTCCTTTCGGAGCAAACAATAGAACCTCGGAATGTCTACGTTTAACGTTGCCAATTCTAGATTCGCTCCTGTGTGGCCGAACCATTAATTATCCTCGGACGGACCGTGGATAATGGGATTTTTGGGGCTTATTCCACGGACGATCCACGAAATATCTCCCAGCCCCCAAAGGTAGCAACCTCCTGTTTCCAATGCAACACTAAGGTCGCTTTTTTTTTCGAAATCTCTTGCGGCTTATGTTCCGGTCAGCGGCGGTGATCGCTTCGCAATGGCCGTTAACACAACCGTGAGGCAAGGTCGGCGAGCGGGAATGGCTATCAAAGTGGCTCGCTAGTTACGCGAAATTCCATGCAGTGGCAGGTTACAGATGTACAGCCGGAATTGGATGAAGCTCGTGGCGTCGCTTGTTTGCGGAACCTCTGAGAAGATCTAAAAGTGGAAGACTTCGACACAAACCTAACTAAAAAACCTTTTTTTCGGGCTCTTGTTGAGGAAGTCGGGTTAGCTAAATCGTGCCCACTCGATGCCCATGAGAATGCAGGCGACCAGCATGAAGAAGGTCGATGCTATAAGCATTACGGTGTAGACGTTGTAGGGTTGCTTTGGTAAATCGCTCATAATGTTTCCTCGTTTGACATTGCTCTCAATGACACGGCGCTCACAATGGCATTGCTGACGACTACGCGACAGATCCGATGCTCAACGTCTTAGTAGAGCTTCGAATCGATGCGGTCACCGGCTCGGATATAACCTTTTTGATGGCTGGTTAAAATCTCTGCCACCGACTTGTTGTCTTCAACGCGGCGAACTTTGAGCCGCCCGAGGTACTGCCCATCACGGTGGACTTCCAATGTGAAACCGGCTCGCATGCCGTCATCGCGACCAAGTGAAATTTCGACCATGCCATTGGCTGCCACCGCCAAAACTTGACCATTAACCAATGGCGTTTCGAGTGGAGTTGTTGGGGTAATGTCGAGAATGTCCAGCTTTTCTTTGGCAGAGGTGTAGTCCATGGCCAATTGTCGCTCGCGCTCAACCAAAGTCTTCAAGTCGCCTTGCAAGCGATTAAACTCGTCCTTGGCCGCTACCAGTCGCTGGAATATCTGGTTCCGATCTGCTTGGGCATCCTTAAATTGCTGACGCAAAAGCTCATTATCCGCTGTCTTGGCTTTCAACTCTCCCATCGTCGACTGCTCCGTTTGCACGAGCGAGGTGTGAGCCGATTGCAAGTCAGCCAAGGTCGCTTCTTGCATCTGCAACTCGGTCTGCGTCTGAGCGAGTTGCGTTTGCAATGATGCCAATGCAGAGGTTCGAGCGTGCTGCTCAATGGCTAACTCTGTGTTCATTTCTTCGAGCTGACCCATGAGCTGGCTGTTTTTCAACTCGGCGTCGCTGGCCTGCTTTTGAAACGTGTCGGCGCGTTGTTTCTGATTGATATGCGATGAATTAACGGCAACAGCCAGCGCAAAAAAGATCACGCTTAGGAGAAAGACGAGTCCGGTAAATATTTTTCCGAGCAGTGTCATGCGCCATTACCTCGAGCGAGTGAGCCCCAATAGCAGGTTGCTGAGGGGCACAACGTTTAAGAAAAGTCTAGAAATACGATCGATCTGAAGAGCGGGCGGCAGCGGAATAGCAAACCACTAGAAGCAATATAATTCGATCCGAATTCGACTGTCAACGAATTCTGAGAAAATAGCGGTTTTGAGAGCTGTCGGTAGCCCAGCTGGGACAATCAAAGGAGTTCGCGACTACCATCCGGGCTCGATTGCCGGGCAAAGGGGGGGCTTCGTCGGAGTTGGGGGCGGAGTTGTTGTGTCGGCCTTTCAGGCCTCTTCGCTAATTTTGCTAGCTTCTCCGGGGCCTTCGACCCCGGCAGAGGGTATGCCAGCCCTTCGGGCTTAAATCTGATGGGCACAGGTAGACTGCTCCCATGCAGGCGAGTGCGCAGGCAGAGCCGTTTGAGGAAGGGCGGAAATGGGCTACGCCGGTTTTAGGGGAGGCAGGAGCCTCCATGCAGTGCGTGCCCAGGCAGAGCCGTGGGCACGAGGAAATACGTTTGTGCAAGCGAGTGCGCGGGCAGAGTCGTGGGCACGAGGGGGGAAATGGGCTACGCCGGTATTAGGGGAGGCAGGAGCCTCCGCGCAGTGCGTGCCCAGGCAGAGCCGTGGGCACGAGGAAATACGTTTGTGCAAGCGAGTGCGCGGGCAGAGTCGTGGGCACGAGGGGGGGGGAATGGGCTACGCCGGTTTTAAGGGAGGCGGGAGCCTCCATGCAGTCCGTGCCCAGGCAGAGCCGTGGGCACGAGGAGGTTATCCGTGCAGTGCGTGCCCAGGCAGAGCCGTGGGCACGAGGAGGTTATCCGTGCAGTGCGTGCCCAGGCAGAGCCGTGGGCACGAGGAGGTTATCCGTGCAGTGCGTGCCCAGGCAGAGCCGTGGGCACGAGGAAATACGTCTGTGCAAGCGAGTGCGCGGGCTGAGCCGTGGGCACGAGGGGGACAGGGGCGGGAGATGAAGTGGACTAGACTCGACGAAATCGGACGAGATCGATAGACTACGTAACTCGCTGGCAGGACTCTCCCGAATTCTGCTCAAGTTCCTTTCCAGTTTGGACTTAAGCGACTCCAGCTGGTTGCCCCGGCTGGCGAATTTGGCTGTTCGTTTGCGCTGAGTGTTCTATGCGGTCCGATTGTCGCACGTGTCGGCCGCTTGCGTTGGTTTTACTGAATGGTTTTGTAGAGGAATTCGTAGCTTGATTCTAATTCTGCGCCACGGAGCAACCGAGGACGAAGTTGCACACGTTATTCAACGTGTTGAGTCGATGGGGTTTGCTGCCCACCTCAGCCGAGGGACTCATCGCACCATCGTGGGAATCATTGGTGACGAAGATCAGACGCGCGAGGCACCTTTGCGAGCAATTCCCGGCGTGTCGGATGTAATCCCAGTTCTCCCCCCGTATAAACTAGCCAGTCGCGATGCGCATCCACAAGACAGTGTGGTCTGTGTGTCTGGAGTGAAAATTGGCGGAGGACATTTGGCAATGATCGCGGGTCCCTGCTCGGTCGAAGAACCGGAGCGGATGGACCGCATCGCCAGTGCAGTGCGAGCCAGCGGCGCCAATATTTTTCGCGGTGGTGCCTACAAGCCGCGGACAAGCCCTTATGCCTACCAAGGGATGGGGGAAGAGGGTCTGAAACTGCTACAGCAAGTTGGTAAAACGCATTCGATGCCGGTGGTGACCGAAGTTACTGACCCACGCAACGTCGAGCGCGTGGCCGAGTATGCGGATATGATCCAGATCGGTGCCCGCAACATGCAGAACTTCGTATTGCTGACGGAAGTTGGCAAGACGAAGCGGCCCGTATTGCTCAAGCGCGGCATGTCGGCGACTGTCACCGACCTGTTGATGAGTGCGGAATATGTGCTGAGCCAGGGAAATTCGGAAGTGGTGTTGTGCGAACGGGGTGTCAAAGGCTTCGACTCGGCGACGCGCAACTTGTACGACGTGGCCTCGGTCGCCTTGGTGAAACGACTTAGCCACTTGCCGATGATTGTTGACCCGAGCCATGCTACGGGACGACCTGACCTGATCCCACAATGTGCCTTGGCCGGTTTGGCAGTGGGTGCGGATGGAGTGCACATCGAAGTTCACGACTGTCCGGAAGAAGCCAAGAGCGATGGTCCGCAGGCATTATTACCTAAACAGTACGATGAACTGATGACGCAGATGAAGAAACTCGCGGAGCTCTTCAACAAGCAAATTTCCTAGTACTTCGTCATTTTCAATGTTGACGCAGCACTAGACACAAAAAATTCACAACCCGTCGGCTCATCGAGTCGAACTATGCAACGATCACGTAGGAGCAGCCGTTTTGAGAAAGCCGTTTATTGCAGGCAACTGGAAGATGAATCTGTCGCGCGATACCAGCGTATCGCTCGTCCACAGTTTGCTCGACTGCCTGCGCACCGACGATAAAGTCGATGTAGCTGTTTGCCCACCTGCTGTCTATTTGCATGACGTGGGTGCCGCGTTGCGTGGCAGCCAATTGGGGCTGGGAGCGCAGAATATGTACCACGAAAAAGAGGGTGCATTTACTGGTGAGACAAGCGCCAGAATGTTGACGGATCTTGGATGCCGTTACGTGATTTTGGGACACAGCGAGCGCCGCCAGTTTTTTGGTGAAACCGATGCTTCGGTCAACCTCAAGACCGTGGCCGCTCTTGCAGCCAACTTGACGCCAATCGTCTGTGTTGGTGAAACGCTTGAAGAACGCGAAAGCAATGCAACTGAACAGGTGATTGCAACCCAAGTACGTGGTTCGCTCGCCGGTCTGTCCGTGGCACAAGCAGAAAAGCTGGTGATTGCTTACGAACCGGTGTGGGCCATCGGGACTGGCCAAACTGCAACTCCGGAACAGGCGGAAGAGGTGCATGCGCAGATCCGAGGTTTGTTGAGTGAACTGTTTGGTCCTGCCACCGCTGAAAAAATTCGCATCCAATATGGTGGAAGCGTCAAGCCGGACAACGCGGCGGAATTGATGAGCAAGCCCAATATTGATGGCGCGTTGGTCGGCGGCGCCTCGTTGAAGGCTGATAGCTTTGCTGCGATCGTCGCCGCTGCCGGTTAAATAGATTGGACATTCGCACACATTGGAGCGGCATACGCTTGCTGCGATCGCTGCCGGTTAACTACATCCCCCGAACAATTATGGATTTGCTGCTGTCAGGCAAATTCGCCAGCCTATTGAAGGAATTTGAGTCATGTTGATTGCAGCCCTCGGGCAGTACTTTTTTGGAATCACGATCTTTATTACGTCGATGTTCCTCATCATGCTTGTCCTCGTGCAGCGCGGACGAGGCGGTGGTTTGGCCGGTGCGTTGGGCGGTCCTGGTGGACAGAGCGCATTTGGTACCAAGGCTGGCGACTTGTTCACACGCATTACGGTAGGTGTGGCCGCCGTCTGGATTCTCTTGTGCGCAGCGGCTGTCGTATCGCTGAAAGCTAAGAAGTTCACTACCGACGTGACCAAGCGAGACTCGGGGGCCGGTTCAATTTCCGGTACGGGCGATGCGCCGGGTAGCTTGACGACCGACCCGACCGGCGATTCATCCGGTGAGGGACTGGGGAGCTCGTTACCCAACGCAGCGACTCCTGGGCTAAATCTAACTCCACCGAGCAATGAAGCCACGGCACCGCCATCCACTGCGACTCCGCCCGCGACGGGAGAGCCAAGTGGCGATGCTGGAACGGCCGAAGTTTCCGATTTGCCAGATGCTCCTGCGATAGATGGCCCAGCTACAGATGCCCCAGCTGGAACTGATCAACCGGCTACTGACGCGTCGGATGAGTTGTCGCTGGACGATCCGGCAGGCACCGCACCCAGCGAACAGCCTTAGGTCTATTCGTTTGAGTGTATTCGTTTGAGTGTAGAACAATTGTCCTCAATTGTTTTGGCTTCGGCGAATGCGAGTGTAGAACAATTGTCCTCAATTGTTTTGTGTTAGGCGTAAAGTAAATGCGGCAAAGAACTGAAGAAATAGAACAGTTGGGGACAACTGTTCTACGTTGATATTGAATAAATAACGATATTGAATACACAACAATATTGAATACATAACAATTGGGGACAATTGTTCTACACTGGCAACAATTGGGGACAATTGTTCTACGCTGGCAACAATTGAGGACAATTGTTCTACACTGGAGAGCGTTTCGTTTTTGCTCTATTTCAAATTTGTTGTATGGGATCAACGCCTTGTTGCTAAGTATGACTGGACAGGGGCAAGGCCGGACTCCCTTTGGCTCTGCTGAGATTTCGGTGGAAGTGCGAGCCGTCAATAATCGCCATCTCAAATTGCATTTGCGGACGAGCGATGCGATCGGCTCAATTGAACCGCAGATTGAGGCGTTGGTCCGTAATGAAGTTCGACGGGGTTCGCTGCAGCTTAACGTTCAACTGACGGGTGGCGAGTTTGCATGCGAATATCAACTGCAAATCGGAGTGGTCGAAGGTTATTTGCGACAATGCCAAACGCTCGCGCAGAAGTTGGGAATTGAATCGAATGTATCGGTGGCGGACGTGCTTGCACTGCCAGGTGTTGTCAGTGATTCGCGCGCTAGTTTGAGTGCCAAGTTGAGCGATGCGTTGGTCACCGGCGTGCTTGAGACGTTAAAGAGCGCACTCGACTGCTTGAACCGCATGCGTGCGGTCGAGGGAGAGAGCATGCGGCGGGAACTGTTGCAACAGTTGACGAAGCTTGACGAATTGACGGTGGCAGTGGAGCAGCGAGCGCCGGTGGTCATTGACGAGTATCGCGAGCGGTTGTCGGCCAAGCTGTCCAAGGCTTTGGCGGAAGTCGGACAACAGGTGCAGGAGGCAGATTTGGTGCGGGAAGTACTGTTAATGGCCGATCGAGCAGACATCCGTGAGGAGATCGTTAGACTTCGTAGCCACTTTGCGCAGTTCGCTAAGCTGCTTGATGCCGAAGAAAGCCAGGGGCGAAAGCTAGATTTTTTGATTCAAGAGATGTTTCGGGAAGCCAATACGATCGGCTCGAAAGCGGGCGACGCCGAAGTTGCCCAGCGCGTGGTGGACATCAAGACCACCATCGAACAAATGCGGGAACTCGTGCAAAACGTGGAGTGAGGAAGTCATGGTAGAATCACAACTTGGGGCAAGCTCCAGAGCGGTTGCGAGCAACATTGCTCCAGCCAAGGTCCAGCCAAACATCGGTCGTCAAAGTGAAAGCGATGCCGTGACCCAATGTGGGAGATTGATCATCCTTTCCGGCCCATCCGGTGCCGGCAAAAGTACCGTGTTGCGGAAGTTGCTCGGTGGTTGCCCCCTTCCTTTGGAATTGAGCGTTTCGTTCACGACTCGTAAACAGCGAGTTGGTGAAGTGGACGGACGCGACTATCATTTTGTATCGCCCGAGCGTTTTCAAGAATTGCGACAAGCGGGCAAATTTTTGGAATGCAAAGAGGTCTTTGGGCGTGGAGATTGGTACGGAACACCGGCGGAAGCGGTTGACAACAGCTTAACGGCCGGCAAATGGGTCATTTTGGAGATCGATGTACAAGGTGCCTTGGCCGTTTTCCAGCAACGCCCTGACGTGCTTAGCTTCTTTGTTCATCCAGGATCACTGGAAGAGTTAGAAACACGTCTGCGGCGGCGAGGGACGGACAGCGAAACGTCGATTCGTCGACGGCTGGAGGTCGCTGCCGAAGAACTCCAAGCGATCAATCTCTATAAATTTGAAGTGATTAACCGTGAGGTTGAACTTACGGCCATCGAAATATGTCGGATATTACAACAACACTCATAAGGAGTAGCAGATGCTCGAAGCGTTAAAAGAAGAAGAAATTGTCAACAAAGTTGGCGGTCGGTTTAAGCTCTCGACGTTGATTCAGAAGCGCCTAGTCCAGATCAATCGTGGTAGCCGCCCGCTGATCGAGAATCCACCGGAAAACAAAATGGAAATCGTATTGCAGGAGATTTTGCAAGACAAAATTTTCCTCACTCAGTCGGGCGACATGGCGATCATGGGCGAGACCGAGCAGGGAGATCTGCTGGATATGGATAGCCTGGAACTATGACCGTTGGTCGAATCGTAGTTGGGGTAGGTGGAGGCATCGCCGCCTTCAAAGTTGCTACCGTCGTCAGTCGCTTGGTCCAGCAGGGTTACCAAGTCGATGCGGTCTTGACCTTTGGTGCGACAAAGTTCGTTGGGGCGGCGACGTTTGCTGCCCTGTGCGGACGATCTCCTGTTACTGACGTCTACGATTCGCGTTTTCCACTGGGTGCTCATATCGAGTTGGCTGAGAAAGCGGACTTGCTGGTCGTTGCCCCTGCCACCGCGCGGATTCTGGCGAGTTGTGCGTGTGGCCTGGCAGACGACCTGCTGACAACGCTCTATTTGACCTGCGAGTGTCCGGTGCTGATGGCACCGGCGATGAGCAGCTCGATGTGGGACAAGGCGGCGGTTCAACGCAACGTGCAGACGCTGACCGACGACGGCGTGGTTTTTGTCGGCCCAGACAGCGGTTGGCTCAGTTGTCGAAAACAGGGTTTCGGTCGCATGTCAGAACCCGAAGCGCTGCTGTCGGCGATCACGTCACTTCATAGTGGCCAATAGCCGAAGTTTCTTCGCTCGAAAGATCACTGTGGCCAAAATTCTAATTACTTCCGGACCAACTCGGCAATTCCTTGACCCCGTTCGCTATTTAACCAACGCCAGCAGTGGACGGATGGGGAGCGCCCTGGCTGAGCGCGCGATCGCACATGGACATCAAGTTACGGTGGTGACCGGCCCCGTCGCAGTCGACTATCCCGCAGAAGCGACGTTGGTCGAAGTCGTCACCACCGACGAAATGTTGCAAGCTGTGCTCGAGCTTTTTCCGAATCACGACGGGTTGATCGGTGCAGCAGCGCCGTGCGATTATATGCCCAGGCGCGTCAGTCCCGCCAAGCTTGCCAAAGATGGCCAAGCTTTGCAACTTGAATTGATCGAGACCCCGGACATCGTTGCAACCGCTGCGCAGCGCAAGTCTCCTCATCAATGGGTTGTTGGGTTTGCCCTCGAAACGGAAGACCAGCGATTCAGAGCAATTGTCAAGATGCAACGCAAGAGCTGCGATTTGATGGTCTCTAATGGACCAAGCGCTATTAACAGTCTGACCAACGATATAGAAATCCTAGCCGCCGATGGGAAGACGGTCGCCAATATTTCTGGTGACAAGCTGACGGTAGCCGACGCAATCATTCAAGCCATAGCACCACTCATCATTCACGCCACCACACGATGATAAGCACCAGCACAGAAATCGATCTAAGCGTAAAACTCGGACGCTTGACGCTCCGCAATCCCATCATGGTTGCTTCGGGAACGTTTGGCTATGCTCGCGAAATGGAGCACATCGTTGAACTGGGAAGGTTGGGAGGCATCCTTCCGAAGACAATTACGCTTGCACCACGACTGGGCAATGCGCCGTGGCGAACGGTGGAGACATCTGCCGGCTTGTTGAATTCAATTGGGCTCGACAACGACGGAGTCGAGACGTTTATTGATCAACACTTGAGCTACTTGCGGAAGCTCGACACGGCGATCGTGGTGAGTATCGCTGGCAAAAGCCGTGATGAGTTCATTGAGTTGGCGCGGCGGATCGAAGCGGCGGGTGGAGCGAGTGCGCTCGAATTGAACATCTCATGTCCCAACGTGAGTGGCGGAGTGGACTTTGGAACCGATCCCAACTTGTGTGAACAGGTCGTGCGCGGGGTCCGCGAATGTTGTTCGCTTCCCATCCTGGCAAAGTTGACTCCCAACGTGACTCGTATCGTCGACATTGCCAAGGCAGCTGCCAATGCGGGTGCCGATGCGGTGAGCTGCATCAACACGCTGTTAGGGATGGCCATTGATTGGCGTCGCCGCAAACCGATGCTTGGCAATGTGCTGGGTGGCTTAAGTGGTCCTGCGATCAAACCCGTCGCTTTGCGCTGTGTGTATCAAGTTGCCAAGGCAGTTGATATTCCAATTGTAGGAATTGGTGGGATTGCAACGATCGATGATGTGATGGAGTTTATGGCGGCGGGTGCAAGTTGTGTGCAAGTAGGAACTGCGAATTATTATGATCCAACCGTCAGTCAGCGGTTGGTGGAACAGTTGCCAATCGCGTTGCAGGAACTGGGCGTTTCGTCGGCACGGGAAGCAGTAGGAACAATATGAGAGTTTTATCGGGCATTCAGCCGACCGGACGTTTCCATTGGGGAAATTATTTCGGAGCCATTCAGCAGTACATCGACTTGCAGGATGACAACGAAGGCTACTATTTTATCGCCAACTTGCATGCGCTGACGACGATTCGTGAACCTGCATTGTTGCGCGAGTTGACGCACGATGCTGCGCTGGATTTGCTGGCCTTGGGCTTGGATCCGCAGAAGGCTATCTTGTTTGTACAGTCGGATGTACCCGAGGTCACTCAGTTGACGTGGATCCTCATGACCTGTACGCCATTGGGATTGCTTGAACGTTGCCATGCTTACAAAGAGAAGAAAGCGCGTGGCGTTACCGCAGATGCCGGCCTGTTTACCTATCCCGTCTTGATGGCGGCCGATATTTTGGCCTACGACTCGAACTGGGTTCCGGTGGGGCAAGACCAGGTGCAGCACATCGAAGTGTGTCGCGATTTGGCGAACAGCTTCAACCATCACTTTGGAGACGCACTGGTGCTACCGGAAGCGCGTCTGCTGTCCACGGCAGCCAAGGTGCCGGGGACCGATGGCGAAAAGATGTCGAAGAGTTATGGCAACACGATCGGCATCTTTGAAGAAGAAAAGGCGGCGCGCAAGAAAATCATGCGCATTGCCACGGACAGTCGCGCGATGGACGAAGCGAAAGAGCCCGACTCGGATCACTTGTTCCAGTTGTATCAACTCTTCGCCAATCCGGCTGAAGTCGAAGAAATGGCGGCCATGTATCGTCGCGGTGGCTTTGGCTATGGTCAAGTGAAAAAGTCGTTGGCGGATGCCTCTGAACAATACTTTGCACCTGCGCGACAACGCAGGATTGAGTTAGAAAAGCGTCCCGACACGGTAAAAGACATTCTGAGTGACGGTGCACGGCGAGCGCGCCAGAAGGCGGCCGAGGTTCTGGCTCGCGTCGAAGCTGCCTGTGGTATCGCCGCACCAACCGCCAAATAGAGAATCCGCACGTGACTGAGCCGCCCGCGCCACCACCCTTGCTGAATCTGCCCGAAGCTGCGACGGGGCAACTCGACGCACGCGTGGTTGCGCTCACGCATTATCTGCCGCCTTACATGGCCCGCGTGCATTACCATTTGACGCAGCACATCCGCGATTTCCGCGTGTTATTGTCGGTAGAACAGGAGCCAAATCGACAATTTGGAAACACTTGGGACGGACTCTCCGTTGCCGTGCAAAAGAGTTGGATGTTGCGCAGGCCTTGGAAACATGGTAGCGGCTTCAAAGATGAGCTTTACGTTCACTTTCCGTACGACACGCTAAGTCAACTGAGACGCATGGAACCGGACATTGTCTTTTCGTATGAGCTCGGTTTTCGTTCGCTCACAAGTGCGTTGTACTGCAAGACGCACCGCAAGAAGTTGGCAATCTGTGTCTGTGTCAGCGAACATACCGAACAAGGCCGCGGCGTCTTGCGTCACCTATTGCGGCGAGTTCTATTGAAGATGGCAGACGCAGTGACTTACAACGGTCCGAGTTGCTGGAAGTACCTCAAGCGTTTTGGTGTACCCGATAGAAAACTCTACCATTTTCCGTATGCAACGAGTGATCTGTTTCGTTACACCGGTCCCATCGAACGCCGGCCGGCGGCAGATCATCGGCTATTGTGCATTGGACAATTGACGGAGCGCAAAGGGGTCCTGCCGTTGCTAGAACAATTGGCCAGCTATTGCAGTGCCCGGCCAAATCAACGCGTCGAGATCGACTTTGTCGGTACCGGCAACCTCGAACCAACCATGCGTGGACTTGAGCTTCCGCGCAACTTGCACATGCAGTTACTGGGGCACATGTCCTACGATGCATTGTCCCAGGCGATGTCGCGAGCCGGAATATTGATCTTTCCAACGCTGGCCGATGAATGGGGGCTGGTGGTCAACGAAGCTTTCCAAGCGGGGATGCCGGTGATTGGCAGTGCCTACGCGCAGGCCAGTACGACTTTGATTCGCGACGGGGAAAACGGGTGGCTCTACCATCCCGACCAGCCTAATCAATTGTGGCAGAAGTTAGATCAGCTCTTTGCTACCGAAAGTGAGCGTTTAATGCAGATGCGCCGCGAAGCTCAAGCGGCGGTACAGGGGATAACCTCCGCACGCGTTGCGGCCAGCGCGTTTGCCATGTTGAATCAACTTCAGCAGAACAAACGCAAGCGGTGATCGACGCCCAGCGGCCGTTGATCGAATTACAGTTGATCGTAGTCGAGTTCAAAGGGTAGGCCAAGGTCGTTGAGGTCTCCGGACTTTAACCCTTTAGTGAACCAGAAAATGCGTTGTTTGGCCGTGCCGTGGGTGAACGCATCAGGAACCGTTCGTCCACCGGTAGCAGCTTTTTGCAGGGTATCATCGCCAATTTGCTGAGCCGCGTTGATCGCTTCGCCGATATCACCCTCTTCCAAGATGCTCATCTTTTGCTGAGCATGATGAGCCCAAATGCCAGCCAAGAGGTCGGCTTGCAGCTCCAGTCGTACACTCAGGCGATTGGCCTCGACCTTGCTCATGCGCGCCTGCTGAGTTTGGACTTGCATCGATAGGCCCAATTGGTTCTGGATGTGATGTCCAACTTCGTGCGCAATGACGTAGGCGCAGGCGAAATCGCCAGGCGCTTTGAACTTGGTTTTCATTTCGTCAAAAAAGGTCAAGTCGAGATAGACCTTAAAATCGCCAGGGCAGTAAAACGGGCCCACGGCTGAAGTAGCGGAGCCGCAGCCTTGTGTCGTGACGTTACCGTTGTAGAAGACGAGGATCGGCTCTTGGTACTCTTTCCCGAGAACTTCAGGGAACAACTCTGTCCAGACATCTTCGGTGTACTTGAGGACGACTTCGCTAAATTCCTGCAATTCCGCTTGTTGAGCGATCAACGCTTCGTTGCCGCCGACTGCGCCTTGGCCTACTTGTTGCTGGTTAAGTTGTTGACCGACTTGTTGAGCGATCTGTTGTGGTTGTGCTCCGTTCAAAAAGGCGATGATTGCCCCGATGATGATGATCAGGATTCCACCTCCGCCCAGTGCGGCCGGTCCCTTCATGCTACGACGATCTTCAACATTCTTGCTACGTTCTTGACCTTGCCAGCGCATTAACGTGTCCTTTTATCTTCTCGGGCAATGGGGACTTAATATTTGGATGCTTAAGATTAACGCTTTGGATCGATTTCGACAATTGTGCAGCCTGCTGAGCAGGGGTGGATTCAGCCTGCGCCGATAATATGGATCAAATAGTCCACATTACGCACATTTCCCGAAGAAAGAGTGCAAAGCGATCCAGCCAAACGGAATCTGTTTTACCGAAAGCTACGGTTGAATCAACAAGGTTTGAGCTGGCGTCACTGCGACAGCGGCTCAACTTGAATCGCAGATTCTCAAACGGGGCACGTTATGCAGATCAACGGTAGTGAGCGAGATGGTGGGTTGCGCTTGCAACTCAGTGGTGATGTGGGAATCCCGCAGGCCAGTCGATTGCACGCCGAACTGTGTGATCTTTGTTCCAGCGATGCGCAGTTGCTAGTCGACGCGACGGCGCTTGATTCGCTGGATGTCTCATCCATCCAACTCTTGATGGCAGCGCGAAAGAGTCATCCGAGTCTAGCGATATCTTGGGGGGCTGCGGCGAGTATCCAAGAGGTGCTGCAACAGACCGGGACCCGTGGCGCACTAGGTACAGACCCAAACTAGGAATTACGGCTGAACCTCATGGAATCGAATACATTAGACGCTACGCAGTATGGTGCCTCCGGTGCAGTTCATCGCGATAGCCCATTCTTGCGAACAGAAAACCCGTCGTCAGTTTCGACGACACATGAACTTACAACACAAGAAGCTGCAGCGGGAGCATCGCATGTCCTGCCGGTACTAGGCGCTCAACTCCGCGACATCACTCAAGATCTCGAAGTCTCCGTTTTAGGCGTATGCGAGAGCTTTCAAGGAATCAGTCGGCGATCCCGCGATATTGTGCAACTGGCAGAATCGGCGATCGCTGGTGGAGAGCAGGGGCAAGGTGGTGAAGAAGTGATTGCGGCGGCCCATCAGACCCTCAGCAGTCTGCTTGGCAACGTACAGAACTCCTGTGAATTTGTCGGCGCACAATCCGCACGCTTAAGCCATCTCGAGCAACACCTGTTGCAGGTCGAAAAGTCACTTAAGCGAGTCGAAGATATTTCCAGCCATGCAAAACTCGTTGCCTTGAATGGACAGATCGAAGCAGCGCGGGTTGGAGAAGCCGGCAAAGCATTTAGTGTCGTCGCTCAGGAGACTAAGTCGTTGGCGGTGAACGCAGCGGAAGCGAGCACAACGATTAAGCTTTTGATCGCGACAATGGCCGAGTCGCTGCGTTCCACCGCAACCGACTTGGACGAACGTACAAAACGCGACTACGCCGTCCTCAACGACTCACAACTCGCCGTCAAGTCTACACTCGCCAAGTTGCAAGCTGCAAACCAAGCGATGTCGACCTCTCTGTCAAATACAACGCAAGTCAATCGTGATATTCAAGCTGACATTGGCAAAGCGGTGATGGCTTTACAGTTTCAAGACCGTATCAACCAGCGACTTGATCACGTCATCGAATCTCTGCACGAACTATCGAGCGACTTACGCCCCGCCGAACATAGCGTCAACTGCGATACGCTTCAGCTCTTGGTGGGTAATTGGACAAATTGGTTTACAAGTCTCTCAACGATGGATTCGGAACGAATCTTCGATCCAAATGTTAGCCCTGGGAGCACGGACTCTGCTTCCGAATGTTCCGTCGAACTTTTCTGAGAAGGTATTACAAAATGAGCAAAACTGCCTTAGTTGTTGATGACTCGGCGTCAATGCGTCAAATGGTCTGCTTCACTTTGCAGTCGCATGGATTTGATACGACAGAAGCCTGTGATGGGCAAGACGCTATCCAGCGGGCGCAGGGCAAGGATTTCAACATCGTTATCACAGATGTCAATATGCCCAACATGGATGGCATCACGCTCATCCGCAACCTGCGAGAACAGGCTGAGTTCAAGTTCACTCCCATGATCATGCTGACAACTGAAAGCCAAGAGTCAAAGAAGCAAGAGGGAAAATCGGCGGGAGCAACAGGTTGGATGGTTAAACCATTTAATCCTGATCAACTCATGATGGTGGTCAATAAAGTTGTCCGCTGAATCAGCGACGCTTCAAACTCAAAGGGACTTTTATGCAAATCGATATGAGCCGTTTTCGGGCAACATTTTTTGTGGAAGCTGCAGAGCACCTTGCTCATATGGAAGCCGCACTGCTGCAACTCGAAAATGCTCCGCAGGATAGCGAGTTGCTCAACACGATCTTCCGCGCTGCCCACAGTATCAAAGGGGCAAGCACGACGTTTGGTGTCGACGAGGTGGGTCGTTTTACGCATGTCCTCGAAAACTTGCTCGATCGGATGCGAGATGGCCTGATTTCCGTCAATGGCGAAGTGGTGGAGGTCCTGTTGACGAGTGTCGATGTGATCGAAGGCCTGATCGCCGCCGCCAAAGATGGTGCACTCCCACCCGACAACGTCGAAGCAACACTGCTTGAACTCAACCGAGTTAATGGCAACCCAACATCCGTCGACAATAAGACAACCGCGCCACCAGCCAAAACAGACAACGATACAACGCGCACCTTGCGAATTGGTTTCCAGCCTTCGCGCGACTTCTTCCGCTTCGGGCAAGAACCGTCGCTTCTGTTGCGCGAACTCCATGAACTAGGAGAGGTGAAGAGCATCAAGGTGGATGCTTCCCAACTACCGCTATTGACCGAGATGGATCCGGAAAGTTGCTATCTCTCATGGGAACTGGAACTGCATACGACGCTTGCGGATGAAAAGGTCGCAGAGGTTTTTATGTTCCTGGACGATGCAAGTCGCTTCACAATCAACGAAGTGGGACTGCCTACCGCACTCAGTGCCAGCACCAGTGCCAGCACCAGTGCCAATGCCTGTGTCAGCAACTCGAGCGGGGTCGACGATTCGGCAGTTGCCGTGGAATCGAAGTCTCTCTCCGTTGCAGACAAGCCAGCAGCGAGTGTAGCGACCAGTCGACCTGCAACCATACCGGAAAATGAAACAGTGCGAGTTGACCGTGCGCGACTCGATGAGATGATCAATCAAATCGGCGAATTGGTCATCGGCACATCCATGGTCGAGCAGGTGTTGAAATCCTTGACCGGCGGCAACGAGTCGCCCGCCATGGATCAACTGGCCAAAATCGTTCGCGATCTCCAGGAGATGAGCCTTTCGTTGCGGATGGTGCCCATCGCGGCCACTTTCCAAAAGATGGCCCGCGTCGTGCGCGATTTATCGCGGAAGCTCGACAAGAAAATTGAATTCAGTACGGAAGGCGAAGACACCGAACTCGATAAATCGGTGGTGGATCAAATTGGCGACCCGCTGGTACACATGGTTCGCAATGCGGCTGATCACGGTGTTGAAACCAGTGCAGAACGCCTGGCCGCCGGTAAGCCGGAACAAGGTCGCGTGCATCTGCGAGCTTATCAACAAGGTGGAAACATCTTTATTGAAATCGAAGATGATGGTCGCGGCTTGAATCGCCAACGCATCGTGCAGAAAGCGATTGAACGCGGCATCATTTCAGCAGACGACAACCTGAGCGACAACGAGATATGCAATTTGATCTTCCAGCCGGGCTTCTCAACGGCGGAAACAGTCACCGATGTCTCCGGCCGTGGCGTTGGCATGGATGTTGTTCGCCGCAATGTCGAGAGCCTACAAGGCAGCGTCTCCATTCGATCGGAAATAGGCAAGGGATCGCTGATCACAGTGCGACTCCCGCTTACGCTGGCAATTCTCGATGGCCTGCTCATTCGCTTGGAAGAGGAGGTCTACGTCTTGCCACTGCTTTCCGTGGTTGAGTCGATTTGCATTCAGCCGAAGGAAATTCAGCGCGTTGTAGGAGCTGGCGAGGTCGTCCTCTTGCGTGGCGAAGTTGTACCCGTGATTCGCCTTAACCAAGTCCTATCGCTGAAGTCTTCCCAGATGGACGAATTGAGCGGCCTATTGGTAATCGTCGAGGATCAAGGGCGGCGTTTTGCTCTGGTAGTCGACGAGCTTTTAGGGCAACAACAAGTCGTGATCAAGAACTTGGAAACGAACTTCCAAAAGGTACCTGGAGTGGCTGGTGCCACGATATTAGGAAACGGACGGGTCGCGTTGATTCTCGACTTGTTCGCAATCTCGAATCTATGTTCCAACGAAACGCCCCGCCGCACCGGAACCACCGTTGGTCTACCGTACGAACCCTGTAGTGGAGCTTGCTAAAGCTCCTGAAGAGGTTCTTGTAGTGGAGCTTGTAAAAGCGCCTAACGAGAAACTCGAATTGAAAGTTTTAATGAATTTGGAGGAGCTTTAGCAAGCTCCAAAAATATACGGCAAAGATGTGGGAGCTTTAGCAAGCTCCAGTACGAGTCATTTAATCGATTGAGGAGCTAACTGTATGAATGAAGTGTTAGAAGAGCCGTTGAGCGGAATTGCCGCTGACGCCAACCAGTTCCTGACTTTCACGTTGAATGATCAAGAATTTGGTATCGAAATCCTGCGTGTTCAGGAGATCAAGAACTTCTCGCAAGTCACGCCGATCCCGAATATGCCAGAGTGCATTAAAGGAGTCATGAACTTGCGAGGCACAGTGGTACCGATCATCGATCTGCGGTCCAAATTTCACATGCCAACCGTCCCATACAACCAGTTCACGGTGATTATCGTCGTAAATGTCGGTTCAAAAGTTATGGGTTTGGTGGTGGACGCTGTGTCCGATGTACTCAACCTTGCCGACGATTCCGTCAAAGAAACTCCCGAGTTTGGGGCGGGAGTCGATACGCTTTTCATCCGTGGACTCGCCAAGTCCGGAGATCGCTTGGTAACGCTCTTGGACATCGACTATCTACTACGGGTTGAGGAAACAGCGACAACAAACTGAACTCGTAAACAACATCACTAATCAATCAACAAATCTCATTTATTTAATCTAACGCCAATTGTAACCGGAACCTAATCCATGAAAACGACTAGCAAGACCAGCAAAGCCGCTAAAAAGCCTGCCACAGCCGCTAAGACGACTCGTACAACTCGCGCGACATCGACTCGCCCCGCATCGAAATCCAAGTCCAAATCACCGTCGCGTGCCACATCGAACACGCAACTACTGCAGGGTGTTTTTGACGCGCTCAATCGTGTTCAAGCTGTAATTGAATTTGAAGTCGATGGCACGATCATCACTGCCAATGAAAACTTCCTATCGGTCACCGGCTATACGCTTAACGAAATCGTTGGCCAACATCACCGGATCTTCGTCGATTCGCGAACCGCCTCTTCCGCGGAATATCGTGAGTTCTGGAATCGACTCGGCCGCGGTGAATTTGACGCCGGCGAATACCGCCGATACGGAAAAAGCGGCAACGAAGTTTGGATCAACGCTAGCTACAATCCCGTTCTGGATGCAAAAGGCAATGTAGTCCGCGTTGTGAAGTTCGCGACCGACATCACGGCTGCCAAGTCAACGCTAGGCAGGACTCAGGCGGTCATCGAGTTCAATTTGGATGGAACAGTAACTTACGCCAATGAAAACTTTTGCAAGACGCTGGGCTACAACATCAGCGAGATTTTAGGCAAACATCACCGCATGTTCTGTGATCCCGCTTACACCAGTTCGCAAGAATATCAGTCGTTCTGGGAGAATCTACGTCGTGGCGAATACCAAACCGGTCAATTCAAACGACTCAGCAAGAGTGGCAAAGAGCTATGGATGCAAGCTTCTTACAATCCCGTCTTTGATGCACATGGGAAGCCTGCCAGAGTCGTTAAATATGCAAGTGACATTACGACGCAAAAGGAAATGGAGTTTCAGTTCGCCGAACGACAAAAGCTTGATGCACAAGCTGCAGCCGAGCAACGCGAGAAGGTCTCCGTATTGTTGAGCTGCGTCAACGCGATTGCGAAGGGAGACTTCTCGGGCGACGTACCAGACCTGGGCGTGGACGCGGTCGGACAAGTAGGCACTGCGCTGCGCTCTGCCGTCGATTCGATCCGCTCTTCACTGGTTGAAGTTTCTCTTGTGTCGGCGACCGTGGCGAGCGCTGCAGAACAACTGAGCGCAGCCTCTCGCGAGATCTCCAACGGAGCCCAGACGCAGGCCTCAAGTTTGGAAGAAACCGCTTCGAGTCTGGAAGAGATTACCTCGACCGTTAAACAGAATTCTGACAACGCTCAGCAAGCTCGGCAATTGGCCGTTGGCTCGCGGGATATTGCCGAAAAGGGCGGTGCGGTTGTAAGCGACGCTGTGGCGGCCATGGCGGATATTAACCAGTCATCGAAGAAGATCGCGGACATCATCACGACCATTGATGAAATCGCCTTCCAGACCAACTTGCTCGCACTGAATGCAGCTGTCGAAGCGGCACGTGCTGGTGAGCAAGGTCGTGGCTTTGCGGTAGTGGCAGCCGAAGTTCGCAACCTGGCGCAACGCAGTGCGAGTGCGGCCAAAGAAATCAAGTCGCTGATTCAAGACTCGGTCAGTCGCGTCGAAAATGGCACCCACTTGGTCAATAAGTCCGGCGAAACGCTCAACGAGATCATGAACTCGGTCAAACGAGTCACCGACATCGTGTCAGAAATTGCTGCGGCGAGCAAGGAACAGTTGACCGGAATTGAACAGGTCAACAAAGCGGTCACGCAAATGGATCGCGTTACCCAGGCCAACGCTTCGCAGACCGAAGAAGTTTCGGGAACCGCCACCTCACTGCTGTCGCATGCAGAACAACTGCGCGACGAAGTCAGGAAGTTCCAATTGGGAAATATTGAACAATCCCATGGAACTCAACGCAACACGAACTCAGGTCGTTCCGCAACGCGAGCGGGTTCCGTGTCAACCGCCACTCAACCGGTGACTCGTAGCACGTCAAGTGAATTTGATTTCCAACAGGTCGACGACAAGCTCGCCCAGTTGATGGAATTCTAAACAACGAACTGTTATTGAATTCCTTTGGAATCCATGCCGCTCCCTCTGATGTAACACGTTCCCGTCGGGCTTGCCCAGGCTTGCCCGGCGGAATCGCAGAGGAATCGCAGAGGATCGTTACAAAAAAGTCGAAGCACATTATACGCCCCTTGAACACTTGATACCGAACTAAAAACGCCATGGACTCTTTGGTCGAAATCCCCCTCAATCAACGCGAATTCAAGGCGTTTCGCGAACTCATTTTTAGCCACGCTGGAATCTCCCTATCAGAAGCCAAGCAAGTACTTGTCCAGTCTCGATTGGCCAAACGCCTGCGAAAGCTGGGACTCACCGACTATCGCAGCTACTTGGAACTCCTTCAAGCGCCAGGGTCGGTCGAGTTGGAATCGTTCGTGAACTCGTTGACGACTAACAAAACGGAGTTCTTCCGAGAATCACACCACTTCGATTTCCTGCATGAACGTGTCTTTAAAGAAATCAAAGAACGGGCCATGCATGGTGGAGATAAAAAGGTCCGTTTATGGTGTGCGGCCAGCTCCACGGGTGAAGAGCCCTATTCTTTAGCAATGTCGCTGATCGAATCATTTGGCAGTGCCAGCGATTGGGATCTGCGGATTCTCGCCAGCGACATCGATACCGATGTACTCGCTACCGCCGCTCGCGGTAGCTACGGAGAAATGGCGATGGAGTACTTGGATGGTCGATTCCAGAAAAAGTATTTTCACCGGCAGGGAGATCAATACGTTGTCGATGACTCACTCAAACGATTGATCACCTACCGAAAACTCAATCTGAACAATTCCCCGTGGCCTATTCATACCAAGTTTGATGCGATCTTTTGTCGCAATGTCATGATTTACTTCGACAGTCCGACCCAACGACGATTAGTCGACAACTTAGTGTCGATGATCCGCCCAGGCGGTTATCTTGTGATTGGACACTCCGAATCTCTACTTGGTTTCACTAATCGACTTGAATCTCTAGGCAACACGATTTACCGAGTGATAGGGCAGGAAGCAAACCAACCTCCGACTCAAGGCAACTCAGTAGCGCAGCGAGTCGAACAGCAAGTTGACAAGCGATCGATAACTCCGCTCGACGTTCCAAGCCATGACGTACCGCCCTCTGCTCAGCGATTGAGCAATCGACCAACCCTCGCCCAACGTCCGCGCGGAGAAGAACAAGGCGCAGTCTCGGGGGGCGCTCTTCAGCTTTTACGGCATAACATCATTGCTGGAGAATTTTGCGCATCGCGTGAGCCTTGCCACATACAAACGACGCTTGGCTCCTGTGTGGCTGCCTGTGTTTACGATCCAAGAGCGAAGATCGGTGGCATGAATCATTTTATGCTTCCGAAACCTGGTTTGGATCAAAAAGTGTGTGCGAGTTATGGTGTGCATGCGATGGAATTGTTGATCAATAAGCTGATGAAACTGGGCGCAAACCGCCTTAGCCTGCGGGCAAAAATTTTCGGGGGCGCCAGTGTCATTGGCGACCCAGCCTCGGTGGTGTGGAACATCGGCGAAGGAAACAGCCGCTTCGTCAAAGATTTTCTGGCGACCGAGTCCATTCCGATTGACGCAGAATACTTGGGCGGCACGCAGGGAATGCGACTCGTGTTCAATACGCACACAGCGAAAGCTACAGTGAAATTGTTAGACCGAACTGCCACGGAACGAGTTGTGCAGGTGCAAGAATCTGCGGCCAATCAGTTGGTGCCATTCAACTCGGATTACACACTTTTCTAAGGATGATCACCCATGAGTAAAATCAAAGTACTCATCGTCGATGACTCGGCGCTGATGCGACAGCTTATCTCCGAAATACTCAGCAGCGATCCGGCGATCGAAGTGGTTGGCGTGGCCGCGGATCCCTTTCAAGCACGCGAGAAGATATTGCGGCTTCAACCCGACGTGCTGACGCTAGATGTCGAAATGCCCAAGATGGACGGTTTGACATTTCTTGAAAAACTCATGCATGGCCGACCAATGCCGGTTGTCATGTTGTCGTCACTCACCGAACGTGGTTGCCAAACGACGATGCGAGCTTTGGAGTTGGGAGCAGTTGACTTCATCACCAAACCCAAAATCGATGTTTCCATAGGCATGGAACAGATTTGCGAAGAAATCTGTCAAAAGGTGAAGACGGCCGCGCGGGCCAAACTGCAATCGACGCACCGCGCGACGCCCGAAGTCGTCCAAAAGAAACCGGTGCGGTCACAAGAATCGCTAATTACCAGTACACATAAAGTCATCGCCATCGGCACTTCAACCGGTGGCACCGAAGCGTTGTTGCAACTACTCTCGGTTTTGCCACCCGATTCCCCAGGCATTGTCGCTGTCATTCACATGCCCGAAGGATTTACCAAATCTTATGCGGAACGACTCGATCGACATTGTCAGATACGCGTTAAAGAAGCCGAGGATGGCGATCGCATCTTGCCTGGTCATGCGCTGCTGGCACCAGGCAATTTGCACACCGAAGTACGCCGAAGCGGAGCCGTCTACTGCGTCAAGACGTTTCAAGCTCCTCCGGTGAATCGCCATCGCCCGAGCGTCAATGTACTGTTCGACTCCTGCGCTCGTTATTTGGGTTCCAATGCCGTGGGAGCCATCCTGACAGGTATGGGCAACGATGGCGCTTCGGGGCTTCTCAAAATGAAGCAGGCTGGTGCTCACACGATCGCTCAAAACGAAGAGACCTGCGTCGTGTTTGGCATGCCCCGCGAAGCCATCCAGCTTGGCGCCGTCGACGAAATTTTACCTCTTCGGAGCATCGCCAACCACCTACTCGAAGCCGCGAAATGCGCGATCCTGGTATAACGCGCAGTTTGAGTCACCAATGAAATATGCAGTCGGGAGAGAGAGGCTCCTGCCGAGCTATTTTTGGGCAGCGACCGAACGTCCACCAGCAAGATGTTTAAAGCTTTGATTTGTTGGCTCTTCATTTTCAACCCCCATTTATAACCGAATGTCAAGCGGCATTCAGGCCTACTGCTCTCGTTGTTTGCTTGTGGACGTTGGGCGGCAGCCCACAAGCTGCTCCGCAGGAGCGTCGCACTCCCGTGACCGCGCGTTCAAAATGAGTCATGAAATATGCAATCGGGAGAGAGAGGCTCCTGCCGAGCTATACTTGGGCAGCGACCCAACGTCCACCAGCAAGATGTTTAACGCGGTGATTCGCTGGCTCTTCATTTTCAACCCCCATTTATAACCGAGCCCCTCCCGTGCTTTGTCTCTTCGATCTGCTCTCGTTGTTTGCTTGTGGACGTTAGACGGCAGCACACAAGCTGCTCCGCAGGAGCGTCGCACTCCCGTGACCGCGCGTTCACTTCATGATTCAAAGGTGGACGTCCCGTTCAACAACGCAACTATTCCGCATGCATGAGAAAGGCGACGAGATCGGCGATCTGCGACGCTTCCCATGTATCGAGTAGGCCCGTGGGCATCGAAGATAACTTCGAAGGGCCGCGCACTTCGATATCTTCAACGGCGACTTGAATCGGATCGTCAAACGAGTTTGCACTGCGCAAGATCACGCTCTTGTCATCTTCACGTTCGATCCGTCCCACCAGGACTCGACCGTCAACGGTCACAACTTGAGTCAAGGCAAACTCGGGAGCGATCACGTTGGATGGAGCGACGATCGATTCGAGCACCTCGGCTGGCTTGCGACGTTGGACGAGGTTGGTCAAGTCCGGTCCTGTGCCCCCACCTGAATTCGTTCGGCGGTGGCATTGATTGCAGCCCGCCTCCTGGAACACTTGGCTTCCCCGTTCTACAGAACCTGAAGCCGGCAACTGTTCGAGTTCCAGTTGAAGTTCACCGACGGTCCAAGCGCGCACAAATTTCCGCGTTGGAACTATGGTTTTGATCCATTCCGAAATCAGCTCCACCGCGCGCTGATCTACCACCTGGGTTACAAGCGGGGGCATCTGCCCGCGCCCGCGACGTGCGATGCGCTGCTGCAACACGGAACGTTGCGGCTCGCCTGGCGCAATGATGCGGGCGTTCGCTATGCCCAGCGTGTCATGTTGCGGGTGATGATCGATGACTGCCATCGAATCGGTTTCCGTCATAATCTCTAACTCCATGCGCGAGTTCCCTCCGCCGGTTAGAACGTGACAGACGGAGCAGTTGGCGTGTAGGTAAGATCGTGCGCGTTGTTCAAGTGGCTGACTGGCATCGTGGGGATCAACCAGTTTTGGCATTTCAGCCAAGGGGCGAGTCAGTTCTCCCGCCAAGACTCCGCTGCGACGCAACACATCAATTTGATTCTCGACTCGGCCATCGTAAATGCAATCACGATTGAGTTGAGGCTGAGACAAGCCGAGGATATAGCCCATCTGGCGCGAATGGCAGGACATGCATTCACTGCGGCTGGGAACACGCCACGGGCGCGTCGCCGTCGCATAAGATTCGCTGCCGTTGGGCGTTTGTGGCAGTTCGATATCGCGTCCCTGGGCCTCGACCAAGTGGGCATCGTCCTGTGCTTCATTCCAGAGATAAGAATAACCGATCCATTCACCAGCCTGTCGAACCAACATACGCGTTTCAACGCGGCGCGGCTGCGAAGAATCCGAATTGGCGGGCAAGCTTAAGGTCTGCAGTGCGACGGCATTGTCGGGCAGAGTGAACGCACGTATTTCACTGGAACACGCGATGTCGTCCACGGCGCCCGCGCTCCCGAAAACGGAGCACTGGGGAGTTCTGCGATGGTTTGGGCAATACACTCGATTGAGCAAAAGGTCCATATCAACAAAACAAGTCGCTGAGATTGCTGCATAACAGGGCGCCATCGAACAATGAAGTAGCAGGCAACTTATTCAGTGAAGAACAATTGTCCCCAATTGTTTCAGTGTAGAATAACTGCTTTCAATTGTTTCAGTGTAGAACAATTGGGGACAATTGTTCTGCATAGTTTCTAAGGAAACAATTGGGGACAATTGTTCTACATAGGAACACAACAATTGGGGATAAGGCAAATGAGGGGGAAGCTGACAGAACAGGAGCATGCGAATTCGAGGGTTTTGTCGTTGCGCGAGCAACGCAACTTTAATGCCATGTGCCCCGCTGCGGTGGCATGGCTGCCTACAGTGGTGTGGAAAAAATTTTCATCCGCATCGGTTAGCTAGACCATTGAGACGCTGGAAAACAAGCGTTCAAAAACTTGACAGAAACGCACACACCCTCTACTATTAGCGAATTAGGTGTTTGCGTGGAACTCCGAATACAGCAATGGGCACAATTGTGACGCTCACAACTCGTCTAAATACATTCAAAACGCGAGTTTGCCTATTGGCTGCGGTTAGCATGTTCGTTGTTTTCGTGCAGGCGAAAACGTCAGTAGCAGCCGGATGTGCTTATCATACAGATTTAGCCGCAGCATCCAGCGAACTGCCCCCGGGAGTCGCTAAGGAGCCGCGCGACAATAAGTTACCGGATTCAAATACTTTTTCGGGGATGGACTTCGTAGTTCCAATCACCATGGAATTTGTTTCGTTTTATTATGCATTCCGATAGTTTCCAGTCTGGAACTTTAACTCCTTTTTGATAT
>JBGSUV010000088.1:0-42484 GCA_041753315.1 Pirellulaceae bacterium
GTGCATTGGGGTAGCCACCCAGACACCCCTACGCGACTACATGCTATTCGATTCTCCATGCGAGATAACCTGCTGAAATCGGACGTCTGTAAAATGCCTCGCATGGTTCAGGCCATGGAGGAATTTTACGAAAGCATTGCACGGAGTAACTGTTAAGCGACCATTCGGGCACCGACGGTCTCAGCTGCGGATAATATGAATCTTGGTTATAAATTCGGGTTAAGGATGAAAAACCATCCGAGCAAAACAAACCGGTGCGAACACCCAAAGCCATCCTTGAAACGGAACGCACTTTTGCCATGCATAGTCTCGAAATACTTTTACGGTGTATCGACGAAGCCTTTGATCGCAAATCATGGCACGGATCGAATCTACGTGGTTGAGCTTCAGTGGAAACAGGATGTAGGACTGCTGGTCGAAGTCCATCAAAGTCTGCGTTCCGCAGTGACGATCGCAGGCTGGCCTGAATTCGATTGTTGCGAGTCGTGGAACTTCTTGGTGACCCAGTTGCGACATTTCATGTATCCGATTTCCACCAAGACAAAAGAAACATGAAGACAAACAAAGGCAATGATCAAATCAATGAGCCAACAAGGCGCACGCAGACTGCTAAGACAAAGACCGTAGACAAGGAAGATTAGGCCGATACACACTGGAAGACGTAGGAGCAGAGGCCAGCGATGAATCCAGAACCAGACTCGCAAAGATCGAAGTGACTTCTTACCTCCGTCGCGGATTTCGGACAGGACCAGCCATTCGTATATCTTCGCAGCGGGCCAGAATAGCACCGAGACAACGAGAAGCCAGATTGCACCCGCGATGACGCCTTTGAAAAGCAATACAACCAGAATGATTCGCCAGGGCTGGATAGCAATGAGGGTGGCAAGGATTGCAATCCAGCCACAAGCCCGTGCTGGAATACTAAGTACTCGGAATAATAGATCTCGCTGGGAGACTGCTTGAAAAAGACTTCGCTGAAACGAAGTATTCATTGGGCTCAATCGAAGGGCATCGCGAAAAAACGCTTCCGCTTGTCGAGCATCCCGAATCTCATCCAAGTAGATTTCGCCAATGCTGTGGTAGATCGCAGCATTCTCTGGAGCTAGCCGCAACGTCTCTTTGAGCCTTTCGATCTGTTCCCAAGAACTGGTCAACCGGTTGTTGGTAACTCCTTCCAATTGAATTGCGAAGTGATGGTAGTCTGGATCGTCTGGGGCCAACTCAATGGCTCGATCAATGAGGTGCTTTGCCTCAGTCAGATTGTATTTGCCAGCTTCCTCTTGGGCTGCGAAGAAATAGAAAATCGCTTTGTCAGGATCCAGTCTACGTCCTTCCTCGCAATGCCACGCAGCTTTGCGGCGATCCCCGATTGCCTTGAAGTACAACAAACCTAGTACGTGCGAATCTGCCTCATCCGGTGTATTGCTCAACACAAACTGGACATGCGGCTGGGCGTTCGCCGTCTGACCGATGGCAAGATACGCGTAGCCCAAGCTATAGTGGGCGACGCGATCGGTCGGGTCCTGTTGAAGAATTAGCTTCCCTTGCGAAATTGTCCGCTCGAAATCGCCCGCCGAAAGCAGGTGAATCAGAACTGAGGAGTCCATAGGCTACCAACAAAACGGAGAGTTAAAAATTGGTTTCTGACGGGGGAAAAACGTGCTTGTGGGCGTTGGCCGAATCGTCAGCTTAACACAAACTCGCGCTGCGTAATCGTCGTGGAAGAGGCTACGAGTCCGTTTCGAAAACCAACGCACACGAGACTCGCAACCTGATCCTCAACCCTAATTTGTAATGTTGACGCAGCATTATAAATGGTTCTCATTAGTGCAAATTAGCGGACATTAGTGTTCCCAATCTTGTTCCTGAATAGAGACTCACACGAAGCAAGTGAATGGTTTCTGGAACGCTGATCTACACTAATCACCACTAATCAAGATCGACTAGAAATGTCCTCACAACACAAACATCAGTCGGTTCTCATTGGTGCAGATTAGCGGACATCAGCGTTCCAATCTTGTTCCGGAACTGAGACTCCCGCGAAGCAAGCGAATGGTTTTTTGGAACGCTGATCTACACTAATTACCACTAATCAAGATCAACTAGAGATGTCCTCGCGACACAAACATCAGGTCGTTCTCATTAGTGCAAATTAGCGGACATTAGTGTTCCAATCTTGTTCCTGAACTGAGATTCACGCGAAGCAAGCGAATGTTTTTTTGGAACGCTGATCTACACTAATTGCCACTAATCAAGATCGACTAGAGATGTCCTCGCAACACAAACATCAGTCGGTTCTCATTAGTGCAAATTAGCGGACATTAGTGTTCCCAACTATGATCCAGGAATGAGACTCACGCGAAGCAAGCGAATGTTTTTTTGGAACGCTGATCTACACTAATCACCACTAATCAAGATCGACTAGAGATTTTCTCGCAACACAAACATCAGTCGGTTCTCATTAGTGCAGATTAGCGAATTAGTGTTCCCAATCTTGTTCCTGAACTGTGACTCACGCGAAATTTAACATTCCAGCGGATTCAACCTACAACCTGCAACAAAGCTATCTTTGTGGCAACTTAGCTCGCTGGTAACATGTGATTCAGCTATCTCGAGCGTCTTTTCGATTTAAGGTGACTTGGTAAACACTATGCACTTCTTCGTTCGATCGTCCCGCGCCTCACGAGCACCGTTTGCCCTAGCGTCACCGCACTTGATAGCCGTGGTTGCATTGGCCTGTATCGTTGCTGGACGGACCTCTCGCGCAACCGATGACAATCAATGGAATCAATTTCGTGGACCCAATGGCACCGGCGTCGCCGCCACGTTGAATCTATCAGACGACTTTTCGTTGGAAGATGTGCGTTGGAAAACGGCATTCGGAAACGGAAACTCATCGATCGTTGTGAGTGACGGCAAGTTGTTTGCAACATCGTTCTCAGGAACCACGCGAACCTTGCATTGCATGAACGCTAGCAGCGGCGATGAACTCTGGGCAAAGTCGATTGAAAGCAGCCGAACCGAAGTTGCCACCCCACCCAATGGACCGGCCACTTGCTCGCCGGTTTGCAATGACCAACTTGTATGCGCACTGTTTCCCGATGCAGCCTTATGCGTCTACACTCTCGACGGACAACTTTTGTGGACAAAGGACCTGGGGCCTTTCTACAGCATGCATGGTATTAGTGCTTCACCGATTCTCGTCGGGGATCGTTTGATCGTGACCATCGACCAACTACAAGATCCCTTTGTGGTCGCCTTCAACGCCACAACCGGCGAAGAACTATGGCGAGTCGAACGACTGCTCGGCATCACGGGTGGCTATTCGACACCAGCCCTGGCCGCAGTTGGTGGACGAAAATTGATCGTTAGCGCTTCACCCGGCGAAATGGTGGGCTACGACGTAACGACGGGCGAAAAGTGCCTGTCGGTTGTTGGACTCACCAACGCTCCTGTCTCCATTCCAGTTGTCGTGCACGATCGCGTCTATTACTCGGAAGTTCCCGGCGAACCGATTCCGATGGAAGCACTTGGAAACGCAGATAAGAATGGAGATGGCGTTATTGAACTGACCGAAGTTGAAGGCTCTGTCGGAACCCATCGCTTGATCGAACGCATCGACAGCGGTTTTGGTAATGCCGATGGCAAAGTCGATAAATCCGAGTGGTACAAGGGGTTTGGATCGTTCTTGAATAAAGGCGGACTCTCGTGCATCCAGTTGCACAGCGCACAGGATAAGATTGAGGCAAATGTGGTCTGGAAGTACACCAAAACCACTCCCTACATTCCCTCCGCCCTCGAATTGAATGGTCATATCTACGTCATCAACGATGGTGGCATTCTGATTTGCTTCGACGGTGAAGCGGGAGAAATACTCAAACGCGAACGATTAAGCGACGCCACTGGTCAATACTACGCATCGCCGGTTGCCGCCGGTGATCGAATTGTCTTGGCCAATTTGCAGGGCAAGCTTACCCTCTTGCGAGCCGGGTCCGACTTTCAAGTCTTAAAAACGCTCGATCTTGAAGAACCCATAGTTGCCAGCCCGTCGATTATCGATGGACGACTCTATGTCCGCACCAAAACCCATCTCTATTGCTTTGAGAGCTGACAGGCAAATCGACTTCATCTGCTAAAATCTTCGCAACTACAACTGTTAGTGTCGAAATCCGAGTCGCTCGACCGACCAGATTGCGTCCAGGCAAGTTAAGCGTAGGGTCGCTCGTTTCCGCATCTTGGCGTTACTGAAGCGACTCGCTGACGCACGCCACAAACGCTTGCCGTTTCAGTAACCGTTTACACTGCGATAAGGATTTTCAGATCATGTCCGAAACCAATACCATCCAACTGCATCGCGTGCTGCGTGCTCCCGCTGATCGAGTCTACCGTGCCTTTATTGAAGCCGATGCCCTATGCCGCTGGCTTCCACCTCATGGATTTATTGGTAAAGTGCACTCGTTGGAGGCCCGGGTTGGGGCTGGATATCGAATGTCGTTCACGAACTTTGGTACGGGCTCGAGTCATTCTTTTGAAGCCACATACGAAGAACTTTCACCTGGTCAACGGATTCGACACACGGATCGTTTTGATGATCCGAACATGCCCGGCGACATGACCGTAACGATCGATTTCAAGACTGTGTTGTGCGGAACGGAATTATCGATTCGCCAGGAAGGTGTGCCAGCCGTAATTCCCCCGGAGTTCTGCTATCTTGGTTGGCAAGAGTCTCTCACGCAACTCGCGTTGCTGGTCGAACCTGAGATCCCCGACAATCAATAGTGACCATCTGTTATTTCACAAGCCAAGTTATGCTTACCCTGCGACCTCTTTCACTCCGACTCCGCTTCGCTCCATTTTTATCTTGGCTTGCTCTTGTCATGCCCCACGCCGCGCATTCGCAGACCGTTTCGCAGACCGCTGCGGAGTTCGAAAGGGCAGGGGATCGCTTTGAGAACGTCAGCGCACTGAGCGACATGCCCGCAGATCAAATGGGCAAAGTGATGAACATGATGTCTGCCGCATTGGGAGTCAATTGCAATTATTGCCATGTTGGCACCGACTTCGCCAAGGAGCAGGCGCCGCACAAGGATGTTGCTCGCGAGATGTTGGAGATGACTCTCAGTATCAATCGCGAGCACTTTGGTGGCAAGACAACCGTCACTTGTTACACTTGCCATCGCGGACAAGCGGTACCCGATCCTACCGTTTCATTGGCACCGCTTCAACTCTCGGCAGAAGCCAATCGATCGCCAACACTGTCTACAGAAGCCCCAAGCTCACCCGACACCGCGGGCATACTTGCCAACTACATTCGCGCTTTGGGTGGTGCAGATCGAATCGCGGCGATTAAATCACGGCATGTGATTGGACAACGCATTGAACCTGATGGCCGAACTGAGCCTGAACAGTTATGGCAGACCGCAGCGGGCAAGACTCGCATGCAGACGCTGTATGGTGACCTGGCTGTCATCGAAGGCTACGATGGGCAGTCAGCCTGGAAGCAAGCTGCGCAAAGTTCAATACCGTTGAAACCTGACGAAGCCGAGCAGATTCAGACGGAAGTAGGCATTGCATTTCCGCTTTCCTTACGGGAATACTACACCGACCTAACCGCTTCCGAGCCTCAGTGGCTGGACGAACGTTGGCTGCATGTGATCCTTGCCACACGCCGCAGCGGAATCAGAGAGACATTGTACTTTGACAGCCGAACGGGGTTATTGGTGCAGCGCATTGCTTCAGTGCCTACTGTGCTCGGGCAATTCCAGCATCGCGTCGACTACTCCGATTACAAAGCCATCGACGGGCTCCAAGTACCCACCACGATCCGTTTTGCGGTACCCAATATCACTTGGACTCGCAAGGTCACTTCCGTTACGTACAATCCCGAGTTAGCCGAGGATCACTTTAGTCGCCGTTAGCCAGACTGCGTTGATGCGAATGACCTTTATTTGAAACTATCGCAAAATTTACAGTCGCAATTTCGAAATGCACAAT
Organism: Pirellulaceae bacterium; assembly: GCA_041753315.1. Taxonomy (GTDB): domain Bacteria; phylum Planctomycetota; class Planctomycetia; order Pirellulales; family Pirellulaceae; genus Aureliella. The sequence continues at coordinate 5,995 of JBGSUV010000088.1, forward strand.
GAAGAACGAGCTACTAGTCGCGACACGTCGGTAAAATAGGTTAGAATGCACGTCAGTACTATGACCAGTCACGCAGTTTGGAAGTGCAAACGTCCCCGTAGTTCAACTGGATAGAACGTCGGCCTCCGAAGCCGAAGGTTAGAGGTTCAAATCCTCTCGGGGATACTAGACTTATAGCCTTGCCGAATCGGTAGTTACGATACTGGGGGATCAAGGCATAATGCAGCTTAAGCAGTGGCAGGCTACGCAGCGTTGGTCACCGAATCAATTGCGACACACTGCCGCTACAGCCATCCACAAAAATTTTGGGCTCGAGACTGCTCAAGTCATTCTCGGCCATTCAGCCGCCGACGTCACTCAGATTTACGCGGAGCGAGATGCCAATAAAGCACGAGAGATAGCCAGAGAAATCGGTTGAATACCAGCGGCTTATTTTACCGTCGTAGATCCGCTTTACCGAGCACAAAGGTCATTCAATTTCACGACTTTTGGCTAGAGTCCTCCGCTGCCGCAAGACTCGTTAACGAATCGGCTAGATGGGCCGACCATCAGAGGTTGCCGGTTCAAAATCGCTCATTATTTTGCTCCATGTCGAACGTTGACATGGATCGCGGCGGCAGTTGCCAAGCAAAGTGTCAAGGAAAGCAATTCGACTAAACGTTTGTGACCTCGACGACGTAGGCATCTAACCCCGGTGGCACCAATTCTCGCCAAATCGACCTTCCACGCAACTTGCTTAACAGTGTATTGACTGCCTCCTCAGTCATCTCTGAGTGATTTGCACCGTGCCAGGGGGCGATTCGTCGAAAAGAGATCAATATTCGCAAATGAATCGCCCTGACCAGTACTGTAGGGAAAGCTTGGAGCAAGTCATCCGCAGGATCCACGAATGTCTTGGCAATTCCCATGTGATCATCCGTTACCGTCATACTATTTCCCTCAACGCTGCCTCAAGTTCAGGGAACTGCTCCCATACCTCGTCCAAGGCGTTAACCACGAATGGACCCGCGACAATCGGGTTGAACCGTTGGTCCACGGTCCGCAACCCGCTAGGCGACTCGTCCTTACCAGCGGCGAAGTTGCCACGCCCAAACTTCGAAACCCACTCGGTCCACAACCTGCAAGGCGACTTGTCGTCACTATCGGGGGCCAGCCCTCGGGTGCTCAGCCACATCTCGCCGCCTTTTGGCCTGCTGGACTCCGAAAAGAAATTCCGATTTCGCGCGGTCAGTTTTTCATGCAGCGACGCCTTGTAATTAGTGGCCGAGTAAGGCCGATACAAACCGCGAAACAAGCACAACCCAAGGAGACGACCATGAAAGTCAAGACAAGTGTCAAGGCTGGCGGTGCCCGAAACTGGGGCGGCTAGTCCGTTCCAAGCAGTTCGAAAACTTCAGCTTCAGTTCCAAATTAGCCAACTCAAGGAGAAAAACACATGAAAATCAAGACAAGCGTGAAAGCCGGTGGCGGCGGTAGCTTCGCCGGCTGAACTTAGAATGATCATCCGTTCCTTCCTGCGAATTGCCGGACTGGTTCTCCAGCGGAACCTGCGTCTTTAGGCTGCAGGCTCAATCCTCGACGGAGTATGTTACTGGGGATCGCCAGAGAGCGCTCTCCCAAAAACCTGGACGTCGAAGCGGCGTCCCTGACTATCCCAAGCGGTACCGACGCCAATCTCAGAGTAATCGGTGCTCAACATATTTTTTTTGTGGCCTAGTGATTGCATCCACATGCCAACAACGTCGACCGATGAAAAGGCTCCCTCCGCAATGTTCTCACCACCAGCTGAGAACTGATAGCCTTCGAGGGTGGCTCGCTCCATGAAACCCTGGTTATCGAGTGTATGGGACAGGATGCTTTGCTTGGCCATCTTGTCAGCGTGCTTTTGGGCAGCCAATTGCAATAGCGAGTTGACGACTAACGGTTCACAGCCAGCTAGCTTACGCTCACGATTCGTTTCTTTGACAACCGCGCTCGTAATCTCCCGCAACGACTTGCCACACATGTTCACCAGTCGTTTCTGGCCAGCCTGAACGGAAACGCGCCTCTCGATTCGCTGCTCGGCGCCTTTCTCAGTCCATAATGCCACAACGTTGTAGTGGTAAATCTTCCCTGGCTTGAGAGGAGGGGAGGTGAGCCGATATGCGCTACCATTCGCTACCTGTTCCTGACCTTGGACGAGCAACTTGGCAAACGGCGGAAAATAGAAAGTTATTTGGCAAGTCGTAGATGCCGAAGTTTGTTCGTCGGCACGTGATGACGAAGCGTTGTTGGCAAGTTGCAGTACGCAAGCCAAACCGAGCAAAACGGATTTAGGTCTCATGGTTCTCAGATGGTCGCCTCGATAGGTTGGTCCAAACGCACTCCACCGCGACAAGAGCATACGCGATCTGCCAGTCATAGCCTGCAAAGATCTTCAATCCTTCATAATTCGCCGAACTATTGGTCGATCAATTCAACCTTCTTGCGTTGATTAGGAATGACCGTGAATGACTCGCTTAGCAACTGCTTACCGCCCAGCGTCACAGCAATAACATGTTTGCCTGTAGCAATTTCGATGGGTTGCTCTAATTCGTCACGGCGATACGTTTTGCCATCGATGGTGAAGACTGCCTTCTCATCCAGCGGCGAAATCTCAAAAACGACCGTACCGGGGCGTAGCTTCAGACCATGAGACAATTGGAGATCTGGCCTGGCCAGCATCAATTTTTCTACTCCCGCCTCAGTGATTTCGGTACCACCAAAATCGAAATGGCGAAGTGCAGTCATGCTGGCTACGGTATCGATGCAACCATCGGTGGCTTTCATATACCAGAGCGAAAGTGATTTCAATTTGGGCAACTTGGCAATGAGCTTCAGTTTCTCATCGTCGATGCCGCTGCCAAGTATTCCGAGCGTTTCCAACGACTGGAGCTTGGCAATCTCAGTCAATGCCTCTGTGTCGAATGCTCCGTAAATCAGTGCCAACTCCCGCAGTGTTTTCAAACTCGCGAGTTGTGACCAGGCTTTGGGTTCAATTTCATTGGTTCCAAAAGCCAGGGCTCTGACATCGGGCAGATTGCGGAGCGCGGCGATGGCTCGTTTGTCGACCTTGCCAGTAGCGACCTGCAAGTTGACCTCAGTAACCAACGGCGTCGGCGAGTTCAACTCCTCGTGAACGTAAGCCCCCAATGCACGCAACTTGGCGATCGAGTCGCGTATAGGTTTCTGGGTAGACTTCTGTGCAACGGACAACTCGACTATTTTACGCTCTAATTCCGTTCCTTTCGGCTCCATGCAGCGCAACATCACGCCAACCCGAGCACGCCCGACGGCATCGACATACTCAAATCGTAGCGTGTGAATTCCGGCTGGAATCTCCAGCAACTTTACATCTTGCGCAACGCCCTGCATCTTCCATCGCTCAATCACCGACTTACCATCGAGATTAACGCGAATCCCATCGTCGGCGATTGTTTCGATGCTATACAAACCGCCGTCGGATTTGAATTTGCGTTCGCCGATCAACACAAAGTGGTCACTTGGCGTTTGGGGAGATGGAAAAACACGGTTCACTTCATTCCAATCGACAAAATCAAACTCGGCAACTGCAGATGGTTTCGTCGCTTTCGGCGGGACCTCGGTAGGGAGCTCGCCCCACCAACTTGCTGCGTACTCCCAAACTGCAACCTTCCAGGGGCCACCCCAAAGCGGTACCGTATCGACCGTTGTCAAGTCGCCAACGCGCTTTGGGATTTGGATCACCAGTTCAAAATCTGAACTGCCATTGGTGACGCTCGTCATCTCAATGCGAACGTGATCTGCGGCATATGCATACGACAGATTTCCGCCTCCTGTTACTTCATGCAAATGGACATAGGCCCGGGCATAATCGAGGTCATCATCCAAATATTGATTGCTTCCTTCATTAGGAAACAGCTTTTGCGATTTCGGCTTCCAAACCGCTCCATTGACAGTGATCGTGGGGTCGCTGTTCTTGAGGCCAATGACTTCCAGTCCTTTGGAAGAGATTTGAATGTCGCAGCCATCCAGCTTCTCGACTTTAACCTTCAGTTCAGCAAAGTTATGGGGATACGCGTCCGGCGACGGCTTTCGCAATAATCGAGGTTCAAGCCACAGGCCCCAATCCTCTTTGTTGCTCTGGTCCGACTGCTCTGTAATCAGTTCCAACAGTTTGACTCCACGCACATCAACTGTGATTCCGTGCAGGATATGATCGCGAATGATGCTTGAACGGTACAGCGGCTTGCCGTCTCCCAGGATAACGAACGCAACGGAACCGTTGCGGCCTTCTTCGAGTCCAAACATAGTTGTGAAAGTTGACCAGCCGGGCGGTAATTTGAATGCATAGTGTGATGGTGCGTGGGCCCACAGTCCATTGGGAAACACTTCGTCGCCAACTTTGAAATCTCCCAGTTTCCCCGCTACCTTTTCTGATTCCGGCGGATCACCAATAGTTCTCGCTTCGAACTCGCACTCTGTTAGGTCTACTTGCTCCACATTTGGCTTCAGCTCCACCAGCTTCTTCTGGACTTCCGCAGCCGGTGTAGTTGGAGCGGTTGATATATTGGAAACTGGAGCTGGCGATGCGCCTGCGCTCAACTTGGAAGCGGCGATCAGCGTCTGAGCCGCTTCACTTGCTCTTTGGGATGCGTCAAGTGTCTGCTGGTTGTGCTTCTTAGCAGATGCTGCCAGCGTGTCGAAAATGGAGACACTTTTATGCGACTTGGGCCGCAGGAAAGTGAGCGCTGCTGGCTTACCAATACCAGATGAGAAAGTTGGCTGGATTAGTTGCGTGAGTCCGTTGGAAAAAGCTGCTGAAACCGAGTGTCGCTCGTATGTGCTTCCACGCAACTCCACGAGTTCCAACATACTCTTTGGTTCCAACACGCTGATACCGTTCTCTGTGGTTACAAACAGCCGCTTACCGTCTGTTGCGTAGGATGTTCCTACCGGCACACGTTTCCCTTCGGGCATCCATGAATTAAGCAACCGAGCGTCGGTGGCAGAAAGTTGGATGACCCTTGGCAAGTACGGAGACTCCGATGTTTTCACCTGTTCTGCATAAGGAACCAACACTGTATAGGCTTGCTCAACTGATTCCGTATAAGGCACTGAAATCGTGTAATCTTGAGTTCTTTGTTCCGTATTGTACGTCGTCTGGAAGACCTTGCTCATCCAGCTCTCGAGACGCCCCGCGACATCAACCATTCGCTGTCGTTCGACCTCGGTCGTTACCGGAACTTGTACGACGAATGAGCGCTGCCTGGTCTCTGTCCTGCATTTCGTTACTGATACAGTACGCGTTGCAGTCTCCATTCGAACACGATGTTGTTGGACCTGATTACTCATAACAACCGCAATTCGGCTTGAATTCGCGTCATAACTCAGGCCTACGGCAATAGCTTCCGGATATTGGTACTGCTGGCTTAATTTAGCATTCGCAAGGTCCCACAGCGCAACGCGTCCATCGTTGCCTGCACTGGCTAATCGATCGTCGGTACCGGTGAAACAAAGGGAATTCACCCGTTGAGCATGACCTGACAACGTGCCCAAAACTCTGCCATCCGGCAGAGAACAAAGTAGAATCTCTGCCAATTCCGCTTTCGAGTCATGGGATCGGTCGACTCCGACAGCTAAGATTTTCCCGTTGGGCGAAATCGCTAGCACGTTAATTGGTGCCGAACATAAAGACCATTCGGCCTGTTTTTCACCGTTAGCGGCCGATAAGATCTGGATGGTTCCTTGCATATCTCCCACAGCCACGAACAGCCCCGCAGGATCCATGGCTACCGCTTGATACTTTATTTCATCGGGCGTCTTGAATTCCGTAAGCACGGTGGCTGCATAGAGTTTCTTGAGCAGGCCACCGGTAGCCATAGGCATCAGTCCAACATCAATGTCAAAATCGAACGCGCCTTTGGAGTCAGGTGCTAATCCTACTAAATTGAAAGTGATTTCGCCTTCGCCCAATACGCTGGAATATCCCGCTCGCGATTCAGTGTCAAAGTGCCAAGTGTCCGCGTGAAATGCCATCAGTTCCTGAGTCGCTGTTGGTGGTAAAATCGCATCCAATTTCAAGTTGGAAAACAGCTTGGTGAATTCAGGAGTTTTGTAGCGTGCTGTCAATGAGATTCTAAAATGCTTGCCTGGATTGGCGGCGATTCCAATTCGCCCAGACGGCAACTTGAGCACGGGACCACTAACAGAAACGATGTCAATTCCTACTTTGCTTGCATCAATGCCCTGCGAAGATGGATCGAGACGAGTCAACTCGTCTATCGGCTGAATTTTTTTCCACCAACCCAGTCGAGCATTGACACCAAAGTCTGGCTGGAAAATTGGCTTGGAGGTTGACGGTACTTGACGAGCATTTTCAACCGCAAATGGTGCTGGAGGCGGTGATGGTGGTTCAGCTGACTGTGCTAACAGCAGCTCATCACAGCAGAGTGCTGTCAGGACTACAACTGCGAAAAACGCAATTGCAGGTGTCAGCGGATTCTCTAACGGTGGCATGCTGCTTACGCTAATTCGCACCATTATTCTTCTCCCAAAGCTTATCCCCACTGGATGAATTGATCAACGAGACAGTTCCATCGGCTGCGCATACAACGGTCTCAAGTCCCTGGGCCGATAGAGACATATTGATTACCATACCAACTGGCTGGCTGGCAGCATGGTTAACTGCAGCGTTTGTGTCCCACACAAGAACGTCTTGAAGGTAACTGGCTATCACGATTCGACCATCGGGACTGACATCGATCGAGTCGATTTCTTCGTCAAGCAGCAATGTGGCATTATCTACTCGCCCGTCGACGTATAACTTGAGCTGATGATCTGCGACGACCGCTATGTGCCCGGAGTCAAGCGACTTGCGATAGATGACAGTACGAGGCCTATTCGGATAGACTGCGGTTAGCGTTAATGGTAAATAGCTTTCCGTGAATTTCATTTGCCAGTTATCGGCTCCATTTGAAAAAGCAAGTGATTGTCCCGAATTGCCAGAATGGAATAACTCACGAATTCCATCAGATGGCAGCGAGTGGACCGCTGTCGTTAATAGGTCCTTGCGAAACAACTGGGCTCCTGACGCGCCACCCGTGCGAATCGCTTGGAAGTAATTTGAGTCGTCGGCAAAAACGGGGCTGGTGAGTCCATCAAATGATTGGCCGCTCGCAATTTCGCTGGCCGATCGCTTGAACTCCTTTAAGTCCCAAAGATCGTATTCGCCTTGTCGCGACATTGCCAACAGCCAGCGATCATCGGGAGATAGAAGCAGCTTGGTACACGCTATTTGCAGTTCAATCGATGGTACTGATTTGCCGGTCTCATAATTCCAGCCCACGATTCTTTTGTCTACGCCGCACAGTACTTGGGGCGAATGCCGCATGCAAACGATTGGGTAGTTAGAAGCATTGGGTGGAGCATCCTGCCACGCGGCCAATTCCTGACCATCCTGAAGGCGAATGCGTCGGACAGACTGGTTATCGCGAACAACAAAGCTCTGGCCATCGCTGAGAGCATGTAAGCTTCGGCCCTGTGTGGTCGCAGGCAGTGTAAACTTAGCAATCAATCCTCGTTCATTTGTGTCCAGATGCGCGTATTCCCATTGCCGAAATTCTGGACGGGTTTCCTCCAGCAGTTTGTGACTCAGTTCACTGTCCCCGATTGCGGCAGCTCGCACCGATTTATTCAATTTGCGAGAATACGCAATCCACAGTGGAAGGTCAGAGCTTGGACTGGCATTTCCCGCGTCGACTAGCTTTTCATTTGGGGCACCGTTTAAATCGCCATTCAGCTCGCGAGATTGTGTTGCTAATGACTCTATCAGTCTATTTTTCTCAGCATCGATTTGCCGTACGAGGATGACATTGCGCACCGCTACGACTGTTGTGGCAAATGTGATCCCAATTAACGCAATTGCCGCGCCGGCCGTCCAAGCCGCAATAGCTGGATGACGTCGAGAATAATGGCGGGCCCTTTCAATCAGTCCGATTCGTCGGCCACGAATTAAGTCACCAGCCAAATAGCGGTCCAAATCATCGGCCAGTTCGTCGCAGTCCTCGTAGCGATTCCATGGCTCGCGCGCCATGGCCTTGAAACAGATGGCGTCCAGATCGATCGAGATCTTTGAGTCTTGGGTTCGAACACGTGGTGGATGTTCGGCCTCCAACCCTTTAAGTATTTCGATTGAACTACCCTCGTGCGGCCGTTTACCGGTCAACATCTCGAAGAAGGTTGCTCCCAACGCATATTGGTCGACGGCTGGGCCAACCGACGCGCCGCCAATGCCAGCTTGCTCGGGTGCCATGTAGGCCAAAGTTCCGGATCGGGAATAAGCCGACTGGCGAGCTTGCTCCTCGTCGCGGCGATCAACGGCTAGCCCAAAGTCAGCGATTTGCGGGCGACCATCCTCGCCAACTAAAATGTTGTGCGGTTTCATGTCGCGATGAATCAGGCCTTGCGAATGTGCGTAAGCCAAACCACGGGCCAAATCGCGAATTAGCGTGGCGGCTTTTTCAGCCGGGAAAACCCCATCCGCGATGCGATCCGCCAGCGATTTCCCATCGATCAGTTCGGATACTACAAACGGACGACCTTCCTCAGTGCCGACTTCAAATACCGCTACCAGGTTCGGATGCCGTAATCGTGCGGCTGCCTGGGCCTCACTCACTAGCTTGCTAGTTTCCGTTTCCGTGAGTGTTTGGCCTTGAACCTTGATAGCCACAGCTCGCTTTAAGACGGGATCGCGGGCAGCGTAAACTACGCCGAAAGCTCCACGCCCGAGTTCTTTAGTGACCTCGTAGCGGCCAATTGTACTCGCATTTAAAGTGCGTTTCGGCTGGGGAGCGCCGGCGTGGCCTTCCACATTGGAGATAGGGTCGGCTTCCGAACCGACTTGAGAAGCCGGTTGTTGCAAAAACTTCCGGGCTGGCGTCGGCTGGCTACGAGTTACCAATGCTTCTTGGCTAGCCTCAGGACTACCTGCCGGTGTGAACGCCACATTAGAGACTTTAAAAACTTGATCACACTTGGGACAGCGGATGCTCTTTTCAAGGAACTTTGCATTTAACCGCAAAACGCGGTTGCAATGGACGCAAGTGGTCGTGATGTTACTCATGGAATCGCGTGTTGCCAAAGTAGGACTTGAAGAAGTAATAGCTGTTCAATTGACTGCGCTGGTAACCGCATAGGAGTTGTCGTTCTAAACTGATAACGTCGCTAGACGCTATTGCTGCGCGGTATAGGCTCAAATCAAACGATTTTTTTCAGATGCAAGTTAGGTTTTGGTGCGTAGCTGATTCAAACTGTCTCGCATGTTTTGCATCGATTCGAATCGATCAGCGGGCGCTGTGGCCAAACCGCAGTGAATCCAGTCTGATAGTCGGGAGGGAATTGCAGGCGCGAGCTCTTGAATCGGAGTGATACGATGACGGCGGATTTCCAACAGAGGATTCCCGCCTGGAGGTATGACGATAGGTGGTTGACCTGACAGCATTTCATACAACGTGGCGGCCAACGAGTATTGATCGCTGGCTGGTTTAAAGAATTTGATTCCCTGCAACAATTCGGGGGCAAGATAACTGAGCGTGCCCGCTACTTCATTGTCGCTCGTAACGCCGCTGTGCCCAGCTTGTAAGTAGTTCTTTGCGAGCCCAAAATCCGCTAGCCACACATGCAGCTTGCCTGCACGATTCTCCAGCAAGATGTTACTGGGTTTGATGTCGCGATGTACGATTCCCTTCGAATGCGCGTAGACCAATGCTTCGAGACAGTGATCTACGATTTGAACCGCTACAGAGATACGCTTGGGGGGACTCAGCGTCTGGCAAATGATCCTCCAGGGGATCGAGTCAACATAATCCATCACGATGTACAAGTCGTTGCCAGCAATGCCCAGTTCACGAAAAGAGACGATCCGGGGGTGTTCGAGTTGACAAAGCACAGTTGCTTCGCGGAGAAAGCGTTGCCGCAAATCAGTACCCAAAGTGCTGTTGCCTCGCAATAACTTGATTGCAAAGAGCTTATTGTCACTGTCTCGCGATGCCCGGAAAACTCTTCCAAACCCGCCGCGTCCAATGATCTTTTCGAGCTTGTAATTGGGAATGTTGGGCAAATCACTTAACTCTCCCGCGATCTCGTCAAAGCGTAAGAGAGGCTCGGTAGCCGCTGAGAACAGCGATGTGGGGGAAAGAGGTTCTTGGCTCACAGTTGACAGCCCTGGCGCGGCAGTTTTTTAGCGGAATTTGATCGGACGAAGTTTTACCTTGACGCGTTAATGCCATCCGAACGATCGATGGCATCGCTAGCCCGGCCGATCAACCTACTCATCACGCGGCGGATGTTTCGGACATCCTAAAGATAATAATCTAAAACGTACCCTGTGGCAAAGCTAGGCTAAGGGCCAGCGGCACGACGCAGATCGATAAAATCAGCTCAAAGTGCCAGTGAGTGGGGGCTGCTTTTCCGCCGTCGCGTGAAGTTACCCGCAAAAAAAGTTCACTCATTTGACGGTGTGTCGACGAGTATTCGCGGCAGACTAAGCAACGGCGTCGCCACACAATCGACCACAATCGCGGAATCCCTCATGGAACAGCGGGACACTCTCCAAGCTGCAGACCGCAACGACGCACTGTCGTTGGGATGATCCGTAAACAACACACGATTCGAACAATCGCATTCTCTTATCGAGGAGACAGAAAGGACATTTCAAATGAAGATCAGAATCTACAAGTGCCAGCTTGTGCGCGAAGCATATACGAGCTATCGCTACGGTCACACCAAAAGTTCCCAGGAGGCCAAACGCATTGCGCTGGAGGTCACCAAAGAACTACTAGAGAATGCACTGTTCTTGTGCGAGCAGATCACGTTCGCGGAGAGCGCCGTCCAATGCACGCTCGCCTAGATAGGTTGCATGAAGTGAATCGAAGTCTGCCAACGCAAAGCTCTGCTGGGAGTTCAATCTTGTCTTGCTGTTTAGGCGTTTGCGAATGCAGTACCGGACCGGGGCAGGAAGCCCAGTGTTCAAGATTACTAGCCTCGCCCAGTTGGATTGCAATTGGTCACCAGCGTCTGGCCCGTGGTAAGTACCTATGACTCATTGTCGAACTGTCGGTCGGCCTTTAGTTACAGGTGCGCGCCATCGGTTAACTTCGATCTTTCTCTCTCCGTCACCCTGAATCGTTCCAATTATTCTTGATTGATGTAGCCCTTGCGATTGAAGCCGAGCAACGACCGCTTCAGCACTTTCTGAAGCAACCACAGCTAACAAGCCCCCAGATGTCTGTGCGTCACACAGCATCAACTGTTCGAATACCTCGATGTCATTTGCGTAGGTCACCCATTCGTTCAAGAACCTGTGGTTCGCTCGCGTGCCACCAGGTGTTATTCCAGCTTTTACATAGTTCCACGCAGCAGGAATTACAGGTACTTGGTCAAGGAACACCGTGGCACTGACGCCGCTCGCGTCAATGACATTTCGCAAGTGTCCGAGCAACCCAAACCCAGTAACATCGGTAAGCGCATGCGTGCAATCAAAACTCACAAAGGTATCTCGGGCGCGATTGTTGAGCGTCTTCATTAACTCAATTGCCGCCTCGATAGCGTTTTCGCTGTCCTCGCCGTTTTTTGCTGCTGTAGTGATGATTCCAAGTCCGATTGGCTTGGTCAAGATCAACGTATCACCCGGTTGTGCTCCGCTGTTTGCAAGAATTCGATTTGGATGGACCGTGCCGACAACTGATAGTCCAAAGATCGGTTCTTCCGCTTTAATGGAATGACCTCCCACAATGGCAATTCCTGCCTCAGCACATTTGTCAGTTGCCCCGCGCAGGATCTCACGCAATACTTCTGCTGGAAGCGTCGCATCGGGAAAGCCAACCAGACTGAGCGCAGTTACAGGTACTCCCCCCATTGCGTAGACATCGCTCAACGCGTTGGTTGCCGCAATGGAACCGAAGTCATATGGATTGTCGACAATCGGAGTAAAAAAATCAGTTGTTAAGACGAGGGCAGTTTCGTCGTTGAGTTTGTAGACTGCAGCATCATCGGCTGTTGCACTTCCGATCAATACATTGCGATCAATAATAGGCGGTAGAGTTGGCAGGAGTGCGAACAGAAAATCTGGAGATTGCTTCGCGGCGCAACCGGCCCGTTTAGCAAACTGAGTCAATCGTATATCATTCGCGCTAGTACTTGGGGAGCCAACTTGGGAAGTATTCACGGCTTGCATCGGATATTCTTTTCGTTCAATGGCTAAAATTCAACAAAAGCCTATTTTCCCAATGGTCGGGCGATGTTCAAATGAATCGAACGATTCAATTTGCTTGAAATTTAGCGGGCTTTTGGCACACGAAGGGCGATTGATGAATTTCAATACAATCAACAAGTTCAATGTCCCTAGTGATGTCAACGCCTGGTATCACAATCGGTTCTCTCTTAATTTGTGGATAGGCAAGGTTTTGACTCCTTTTTTGGGGTCACCACTAAGTGATCCAAAAATCTTCGACGTACTAAAGCCGTGCCCCGCCTATCAATTTGCTGCGATCGATGCCTGGAGAAGATCCATGTGGCATGAGGGAGGACTCGAACGACGGACTCGAGAAGCCATTGCAGTGGCTGTATCTTCAGCAAACCGGTGCCTATATTGAACGGACTGTCATTCAGTATTTCTGCGGTCCGCAGGAACCCGCAATGATCAGTTAGAGAAATTTCTAAGCAGCGTTCGAAACACTGTTCTTAGTGGCGACGTCGGCCCGCTACAGTCCGACCTTCCACGCCTGAAGTTCTGCGATGATGATTCCTTCCTAATCGCAACTGCGGTCGCACTTACTCGCAATTTGCCTACTCCCTCATATGATTCGGTTTCCACTTCGTTGTCTACTCTGGATTTCCGTTTGAGACTAGCTGACGGTCTCGGCGTTACCTTCATGTTTAACGTGGTCAATCGCATTTCAAATCTCTATGATCTCAAGCCCGAATGGAATCGGCTTCGCCCAGGAAAAGTTTGGCGTAGATTGACCCAATTCCTGATGTCGGTTGGACTGCCGTGGCAGATGACATTGAACGAGGAACGCCAACCGATGGACATGACTATTAACACTGCTGCGATCCTACCAAATTTCGGCGTCAAAGCCATTTCGCCTGTTTGGGAATGGATCTAATTGCTACCCACCGTCAACTTTGCGATCTACCAACTGCTGCTGATCGCGATTGAATTCACTTTAAACAGCCAAATCTTGATACAAGGAGCAATTACCGAGTGCTGTTTGCCGACCCAACGAAACACTCGTGATGAAAGCTCATGCCGTCGCCAACAGTTTTGGCATCAACTGTATTCCGAACCGTGGAACGTGAGCGGCGTGCCTCCCTGTCTATTGGATACAAACGACCGATATATACTCGATACCGCCTTTTGGATCGCACTGTGCGCTGCGGTTCATCAGATCAATTCCAATGGCGTTCGGCAAATCGCCGACCGTGCTTCTTCAAGACAAGCTACACACAGTCCATCGGCTGGTCAGGTATGAAGGTGGCGTGGAAACCAAGATGAGCTGCACCCGTTAGCTGTATCCTGGCGATCGGACCACCAGCGATTGCGTGACTGTCAAACAGCGAAAAACAACTACGATTGCGGCCCGCGTCGAAAACGTGGCAAATGACAATTCCACCGTGGTGTCGGTTTGGATTGGGAATAAATGCTGGCTCACTACCCAAATAGCACCCCGTCGGGCACGACCAACAATCACACTTCTCTGGGTATGACCATTGAGTCCGCACAAGTTGGTCAAAGAATTTGCGGCCAAGTTTGCCTGCGCTCGATATTCCGAGCATCCACAAACTCTCGTAAAACTGCCCCTCAGCATATGCGTCAGTAACTGGAAAATCGGGCGAACGATCGTAAGCACATGAGTACCGACCTACCACACACCAGCGAGACATGTCGATCTCATATCGAACAGGCTGTCCCAAGGGTGCATCGACGAACATATCGGTTAGACAGTATTGATCGTAGATTGGCCGCTCCAGTTCGATCAAGTCTACAAACAGAGAGCCATCGCGTTCAAATGCGCTGATGGTGTGCAGACTATAGCGACTTGGCACTTTGATTTTTGCGGCAACTTCACCTGTCTCACGATGCAAGATCAGCAATTGGCTGCCAAGATCAGGCTGCCAAGAAAGAGCTTCAAGTGTCGAAAGACCCTGGTCTGTCATACTTGGTACGTCGAGGATGTACGGACTCAAATAGAAAACGGCAAAGTGTTCACTTACTGCAAAGTCGTGCAATGAGCAAGGATGTTCGATAGGTATCCTCGCACGGCGGGCCAATTGGCCTTGAGCGTCGAAACGATAGTACACAAGCAACGGTTGTCGAGGCGCAAAGAATATCCCAAAATTAAGCAACTCACCGGTTCGCGAGTCAATTTTCGGGTGAGCCGAAAACGGCGATGCGTCGTTCAAAGCACCGTCGAAATCGAAAGTCTGCCCGGGTGTAATTGTCTCTAAGGTCGTTGGATCCAATTCCATAGGCAAGCTCTGTTCGCCGTATGCTAAGAGTCGTCCGCGAAACTGAGAAACACTCACATTGAAGGGAGATTCCGTACCAATGCCTCGCCTCAAACGATCACCGACGAATTTGGTGCCGAACGTACGAAACGATCGTTCGCCTCGCTCTGTTTCCCGTAGCAATTTGCGGCTTTGGACAAAGCGACTTTGGAAATCGATTTCTCCACCATCGACAAAGCGAAGGGCACAGATCATGCCATCCCCATCCAACCAGTTTTTGTAGTGGACCCCGGTTGGTGAAAGTTGAAACTTGGCTGGTCCATTGAAGTAGTAAGTGCCCTTTAGATAGGAAGGAACCTCGCCTTCCACGCAGCGAACTTGACAACTTTGTTCTACACCTCCGTGGGAAAACCCCAGTTTCAATTCGGCTTCACATCTCTGAAGTGTTTGTGAAGACATCATTAACTCCAGAATCAAGACACAACAGATTGTTCCGTCAAACCGAATTGGGTACATAGCCACTTGTTTTGACTTCGTCAAATGCGTCAATCGCGAATTTGTGCGGTTCCATCAAAGTAGCTCTGATATTTAGCCAAGCAATGGACCGCCAGTCTACGCCCACAGTCAAGTCCGACCGTATTGTCTGTCATAATGTGATATCCACCCAGTGCCCTGCTTAGCGCGGCCATATCTGAGGTTGCGCTAAACGTCGGCAAAGCGAGTTCTTGAATCTGCGTTTGTGGCAGTTCAAGATTGGGCTTGCCATCAACTGCTTGCATTTCTCTTAGGTCGCAAACACCCTCTGTAAGTGAACCTGCAGTTCGGCGCTCGATGCATTCAAATCTATCACTTCCTGTGAGCAGTTCCAGCACTTTTGCAGAAGCACCACTGACGGTTGCATGTCCAGAAGTATATGCCGGAAACGGAGGTGTCACGAAACTAAAAGGAGAATAGGGATGCCAATCTTTTGCCGGCAATTCGATTACACCTTTGCAAGGACCGCCCCAACCACGCACCATTTGTCCCCTGTAATAGTACCTTACAAGCGTCCACGGTCGCGAAGTGTTGTAGTAACGTTTTGTCTCCCAACAGGAGATGAAGGCATCGGAACAAACGTTTGCTATACAGAAGAAAAGTTTTACATCTTGGTCAAGATCGTAGTTGTCGCGAGTCGAAACGTCCTGCGCAAATCGTAACCAGTGGCCGGACTGACCAGTTGACCGGGGCCCATCGCGCATAAACTCGACAATGGCTTTTTGCTCTGGTGTCAGCGTCGCGTTCCATTCAATCAACTGATCGACCTCTTTCTTCAATTGCTCACTGCCGACCCTTGGAGGCGGTGGTGCCCGAAACTGATCATTACTGTCTAATCCGAGTGATTTCACGTTGCCCCAATGCGGCGTCAAATATCCGATCAGTACGGTTGTTCCTTCGGCTGTCTGAAACGGAATTGGTTGCCAGAAATCAGGATTGTAGATAGCGGTGGGATCTGGATTTACACATTTGTATCCCGTGTAATCTGCATAGGGCTGGTTCTCTCCGCCCGGCATGTTGCCCTCCTGATTCGAACCATCGATTTTGCGATAGGCGATAAGTGCCGCAGCAGCCAAGTTGCCAATTGCCGCGGCCTGTTCGACATTGTTTCTACATTTCTTGTAGTCTGTCGAGGTAAAGTAAGGATCGACGCCTTTTTTCGCAGCTTGTTCCGTAAGCCACTGGATGTTTTCGGGATATACATAACACAAAGCCCGGTAGGTCGCATAAGCGATCGCAGTCTCCTTGCATTGTTCACGCTCGACAGGCTCAGCGATCTTGATTCGCAATTCGTTCCCAAGCCGCGTCCCCATGGCTCGATTGTCGTACGCCGCCCATGCGTCGTACATCGCTGTCACTGCAATTGCCATCTCGCGTGAAATGACCGTTGGCTTGGCGCCAACTTTGTCGATCCGCTGGGCAGCCGCTTCCTCGATGATATCGATCCATTGATAGGCCGCACTTGGATTCGGATGCCGTGTCCCATGAATGAGCCAACCTCGTGTATCGAACTTACTGTTCTTCGGAGACTTCGAGGCGGTGGATGAGTTTATTGTTACAACGCTCGATGTCGCCTTTTTGATCAAGTCTGATGTGGCCGCGACATCTTGTTGACCCTGCGCAGGCTTGGGCGCGAGTAGGTCGGCACTAAGAACTGTAAGGATCAATAGAACTGATTGCACTCGTTTTCGCCCTACCCATTCAACTTGGAACATCGTACACTCCGATTTGTAAAAGAATCGCAAATGACGTGGCAACGCAGACCTTGTTTGAATTGTCATAGGCAACTTGGAATCGTGCACACGATGCATATCTTATAAAACCGCCGAATGACGATATAAATGAATCGCTCGGTTCAAGTTGGAGCCAGAGGTCTCTGCATGCTTGATTCAATGAGACTGCTGGACCCAAAGAATTCCGGCAGCCACACTGCACTGCCAACTGAGATCTGCAGCCACAAATGCCCGCTGAGCGATTCCGACATGCTGAATACTCATTCTCGGCATTTGAGAAAGGTCTGACTATTGCGGATTCGGTATTTCTTCCAAGGCTGTAAGCGGTGGAGTCTCATTACTCGGCCGAGTGTTTATGTTGGAAACTCTTCCGCCATCAATCAAGATGCTTATATAAGGCCTATTTGGGAAAGTTGAGACTTGAACCGATGCGATATGTAGTCGATCTTTTTTGTCGAGACTCCAAGTGCCTAATCCGCTGAACGTTACCATATCAAACTCGTCGCTGCCCTCTCGCTTAGAATGTGTAAAGCTCACCCAGGTTAGGCTGCGCATGCGAAATACACCGTTTTGGGAATGATTCGTATACTCGAAATACGATTTCTCATGCGAGTGGTTTGAAATGGAATACTGATAGGAAAAACGATCGCCCGAATTGGATGCTTGCATACGGCTACCGCCGCTTTTACGCCCGCGGCGTGGCTTCGCTTCCGCTACAGCATCTATTTGGAAATACGGATCGAGTTGTGAGTCGGGGCCAATGGGGACTCCGTTGGCCAAATCAGGTAGAGGAAAAAGGAATCCCTCTTCGTAGAGCACGTACACAGTACCGTTGAATCGATAGCGCAATTGCCCGTTCTGGTTTCGCTCAAATACTGCTGGCCCACGATACTCGAATGAGCCTTGAGGAGTTCGCGGCTCTACTCGTACCAAAGAATAAAACAAGGCCTGTCCAAGTAGAGCACGGTGAAGGAAATCGCCAATCACTTCTCCGGAATATATGTTGACTGCACCGATAGCAATATCAAATGGGTCATCAATGAGATAAAGATCGTTTTGGCGATAGGTCCGAAGTGGGAAACGCAAGGTAGTGTCATGACCCTCCATACCTGGGCCGAGTCGACCTGGAAAAACGTCCTGAAGCGGTGACAAGTTTCTTCTCTGAGTCAAACCTCCAGGCGGCAGCATCGAAACCGCAAACGGTACAGAGTCACAAAATCGTGCGCCGAATTGAATTTGAATTCTCCCGGCAAGGTAGGAGCGCCCCCTCGCAAAACCTAGCTCAGGATGGTTCAAGTGGAAATCGTCACCAAAGCATGTACGACTTGCATCAGCAGTGAATTCGTAAATCGCGTTTGTAGGAATAATCTCTTTGCCGCTTGGTCGACCAAATTTTCCAGACTCCTCGGTGCTCAAGTGCAAGTGTGGGTGCAGTTGCGTTCCATTCGCGGGAACGTTTGCAAAATCACCGTCGGGACCACCGAGCGGAATAGCGAATCGAAAACCAGGGCCCATCGGTACAAAGGCAGTCCCATGGAATAGGAAGTCGAGTTTTCCGTCCGCCCGTTGTTGGAATCGAGCCCAAGCTGTGCCGTAAATCCGGCCCTGCTCCTGCGGAGCGATTGCACTTTTGAACCTGATGACTGCTGGACTAGGAAAACTGTGCGGATTGAGTTGTTGCAAAGCAGTCAATCCTGAGTTCTCGAAAATGAAACTGAAATCTAGATTGCTCACTTGCCCCGAAATAAGGTCAACTTCACCGGAACAAGTCGTTCCGTGCGGCTGTACAACCTGAGGAGCTTTCAACGGGAAACGCAAGAAGTCCGGTGTCGATAGTACCCCATCCTCAGACGTTAACGGTCCCTCAATACTTACCTCAAAATGAGAAACGTTGTTTTTGGGTGCGCTAAAATTGAATCGCAACGAACCCTCAAGGTGCCCCCCAAACATAGCTAAACCGTCAAAAACATTGTTCGAACAAGCGCCAAACTGAACATCTTCAGCGCGAGGGCAATTGATGACTCGCATGGCATCACCATGATGACTTGCGAGTTTATTTAACGGCAATACCTGCTCAAGGCCAAGGGGCAATTCCAATGGCTTTTTGGGAGCTTCACGGTGAATTGCATTGTAATGCCGGTCCAACAACTCACCTGTCAATACTTTTCTAGCTGTACCGCCAGCACTTCGACCTGCGCCGTCTTCCTCTCGTATTACTGCATATGGTAGGGCGTCAATCTCATCGTCCTGCCAGTTTCGATTCGAAGCAATTTCATACGAGGCTACCGGATCCGATTTCGCGACCGCGTCCAGCTCCAACAAAGGGATCGACGCCTCAAAATTATCGTTCAAAGTTCTGATCAATTCGTTTGCAATCAACCGTTGACCTAGTGGCCCAGGCGAATATCCATTCAAAGAATACAATCCACCAAGATAATCAGCGGTAAATTGCCGACCACTGACTACCGCGCCGCGCTCCGCTAACGCTCGAATAGATTGAAAGAGATCGCATAGATACACGTTGTGGCGATCTTGCATAGCTTCTTTGATCGCTTCGTTTAATGAATGGGTGTAATGCGATATCTGCTTGGCAACATGGGCGCGCAAGACATGCTTTGCTATTAATTTCTTACGTGCCCCGCGATTGATTTGAGCTCCAATTTCAAGCAAACCTGCAACCGTTAGGTAGTCACCGACTTCGAGCTGATAAAGTCGCTGAAGTGCCGACGTTGATGTTTTCAGCACGCGAGCCGCCGATTCGATGGAGGAAAAGCAAGCGGTATCTAATGGGTCCGGGACGTTAAGCACCACGACATCCGCCTTGGCCTGCTCAAGTGTTTTGAGGATGTTGACAAAATCTCTCCGTTGTTCAGCGATTGGTGGGAGGTCCGCAGTGTCACCGTGCAAAGATGGTTCCAAAACATCGTTGAATCCCAACACCAAAAACACAGTTGAGGGACAACGCCCTATGGCGGCTTCCAGTTGCGTGCAGCTTTTACTTTCACCGTCAAAGGCTAGCCCATGTGCATCCAATATCAAGTTAGCCAACGTTTGCTTGATGTCATCTTGTTGAATCAGCGGTTGCTTTGTTCGTAAGCGCAGACAATCACGTATTTTAAAGCCGGGTACAGAAAGGTTGCCAAAATTCTCAGGCGGATAGTCCTGAAAAACAGTTGTTTGATTTAAGTCGGGGAATCGTAAAGAGGACGATTCACCAAGAACGGAACAATCCAGTCCAGGTGATTCGAAACGTGGCTGTTTTAATACGCTGCCCAGGTGCTGAGCGAGCTGCGCTGGAAAACTCATCTGTTGAAATTCAGCCGTTAGTGCAAAGCTACCCATACCCGCAGCCATTCCCTCGCCAATTACGACCAACGTGCTTACGTCAAGCCTGCCAAGGTCGGTGGGACTCACAGTTGGCGCCGTCCTCTCAACGGGTTTAGGCTGGGGTGCTAACGCCGAAGTGTACCCACTCGCACTTGGACGATTCTGGCGATTGACAGTAGGCGTAGGCGTGTCGTAGTCCGCTAGACCAGACGCGAAATCGTGCTGCGGATATGCAAACGGTTCGCGATCCGACTGCTCATCCCAACCACCACCCATTCCGCGCAACATTTTCTGCCCTGCATCGGCAATAGTCGAAAACAAATCACTAGCCGATTTTTCGAAGTCATCTTGATGTGTGCGCGAATCGTGCGACGTTCGACCTGAATTGCATCCTGCTCTTTCTGGGTTGAGCAATTGCAGAAGCTGTTCAGCACCTATGTGAGCCATCGCAATTGGAAGTCTAAGCAACGTCGAAACGAGGTCGTTCATTGTTCATCCCGAGTGTAAAACAGGCCCCGCTAGGAATTATCGATCGTTGGGTAGATGGTCGCACTTGCCCTGTGCGCCCGCAATAAACCACTTCCGACAAACCTGCGGCGCGATTAAGCTGAAGCACTGGGCATTGATTTCAATTGGGATTTAAGAGCGAAAATTGCTGTTTCCACATCCGAGCAACTTGACGAGTCCATGAGTGCTTTTGTTTCAGCGTCACTTATGTAACCACAACCGGTGAACGCTTGCAGCGCGTTGGGATCCAACTTCCAGTCGTACTTCTGCCCCGAGCCCAAATGTGGTTCGTAGTCGTCATGCATAACAGCCGGATCGAACTTCAGCTGCTTCAGATCTATACTCTCAACAAATGCGCCGTTCGTTCGCACCCACTTGTCGCCCAACACAACAGAGTAGATGTGGGCAACGATGAACTTCGCGAGTTCTCGCAAACTTACTAGTTGGTCGTCAAGCACTAGCCTGGCTTCATCGCCGGTAACGCCGACTTGATAAAACGTTTGTTCAGCCCGTTTTAACGTTTCAAGCTGCGTGAAGTCATGAAACACGGGTCCGTTTGGACGTCTTCCGTGGACTTTTTTCCACTGATAGAAATCGCTCAGAAATTGTTGCACTTGCGCATTCATTTCCCCTAACCGCGAAAAGCGGCTGAGGAATGCTGGTACAAATTCTACGTCAGTAGAAAGATCATTGATGAACGGAAAGACAAAGAAGCTGAAATAGACGCTCAGCTCCCACGTATACTTCAGCACGAACGCTTCTTGATCGCCGAGCACATCGTAGCTGCGAGCATAAGTCGGCAGCAACGAGCTATACATCGATTCCATCAGCAGCTCATACAGCCAGCACTTGCGTTGTAACTCGGCCGGTCTATCTGTCTTGACCGCGTCAACAATTAGCGTGTTGTGCAAGGAAATGAAGTCGCTCCCAGGGCTATATAGCGGGTCGGTAAACCGCCCCGCTTCACCCGACATCGCCCATTTTGCAACGCTAATTGTCTGCTTACACCCATGGGCGTAACTCTTGAGAGCGCTGAAGTCGACGATCGTTCTCTCATACAGATCTCGGGCAAACAGCGGAAACTCTTCGCAAACCCAGTCTCGCAATTTCTCAGCCGAAGTAACACGCTCGCGCGGAAACGTCGCGTTATCGAATACAACACCCAAGCTGGTTTTGCCTTGCAGTGGGATCACCCAGAACCAAAATCCCTCGCCCATAAAGTGATTTGTACCAAGCCACTGAGGCGAATGGCCCGTTAATCGTCGATCCTTGTTTCGGCGGATCTCGCGCGGAGTTGATGCGGTGAGTTTTTCGATATCAACCAGTCCTTCGACCCACATGAACGCGGAGCCGTGTTGAATCGGTGTTTCCTCCATGGTGTCCATTTTTCGACTAAGGTGCCTTCCGCGTCCCGTCGTATCAACCACCCAAGTTGCACTCACCGATTTCTGCTCGCCTGCAATCGCAAAACTTACTTCATGTGGCGTACCACCTTCGGACAATGACACATCCAGGTTGCGAATAGAAGTTTGCAACGTGAATCGAGCACTCTCACAATTGCGTCGCAGCAGCTCTGCTTCGAAAGTGTTACGATCCAACTGGTAGCAGGGAATGTTGGAGAAAGTGCGAACGTAGGCTTGGCTATAGTCCTCGAAGCGATCATTGGTTCGACCGTTGCTCTTCCAATAGAATCGTAAGTTGTATTTCATAAAGTGGTTGCGGAACAGATACTCTTCCAACCGGAGCACCTTGGCGTAGTAAAAACCAGCCACCTGCACCGACGACTCGCCATACTTCTGCTTCTTAGCCGGAATCGACCCGCGCTGTTCCAAAACAAGCACTCGCTTATCCGTCTCAAGCAACAACTGTCGCGCCAGCGATAATCCCGCCAGCCCTCCGCCGATGATGACAACGTCGAAATCACTAGTGAACTGATCCATGCGCGTTTGCCTCATGTGTATCCATGGTGACGCCTCTCAATAAAGTCTATTTTGCCGCGTTGTGGGGCAGTGATCGACGAATCGTTAGAGCCAATCTGGACCCATTGCATGAACGGTACTGTCGTACCTAACCGCGCTCGGTACGTGACCTCTCGCCGTTTTCAGTCTTTTGTTTATCCAAGGTTAGAGACTAAGAAACTTCGTTCAAGTACAGACTTTACGGGGAGCGGAATATAGAGTTTTCAAAAGGTGATTCCCGGATCTACCGTTACGACGCGATTGACGTCACCGTAAACTGAAGCGGGTTGAGTGGGTTGCGAATCGATTCGATCGTCCACTGGAATTACGCAACCGTTTAATGTGCAGTTATGCGTCAGTGTGTCAAAGTATCCCTTGCGTATGAGGGTCTCAACGTACTCACGATCAAAGTCGACAAACCTTAAAATAGTTGCCATCGGCTCTGGAGGCATGTGCACATGAATTGTAACGCGTTGATAACTAGGATTTTCTTGGCGTCTGATTCGGTCTACTATTTCCTTCAAGAGTTCAAATGACCCACCGATTTGACCGGTCTCGCGCATGCGTTCTAAAACCAGCAACGCATCATTGACATTGCGATATCTCTCGATGTCACGCCGAAGTGATTTAGTGACGTTGATCACCAGCATTCGGTAAAGAGTATCAAGCGTGTTGATGGTCTTGTCGGTAGGAATGTTCGCGACTTGTGGGAGTGAAGATATAATATGTATGACGTCGGCGTTTGCCTCGACAGCACCTTGCAAAGGCGAATTCTCGATTGTGCCGCCATCTGCATATTCGACGCCATTGACTTCAACGCGAGGAAAAAAACCGGGGACTGCTGACGATGCTTGGATGATTTTAGGTCCAACATCCACCGTCATGTCTGAATTGTTAAAGTACTGTAGAAATCCCGTGTCCCAACGGACTGCTCCGACTCGGATGTATTTCTTGGATCGCTGAATAAGGTCAAATCGAATGGCCGTTTTCAAGACGTCTTCGAACGGATCCATCGCGACAAACGAGCTCAAATTGAATTGGTTAATAACTCGTTGTCCAATGGATTCAGTTGATGTAACAAACTGGCGACCACGCCTCACCGATTCCTGAGCAAGAAAATTGGCATCTTGCAATAGTTGGAGTGCGGGCCTAATTGGATTAGTGATGAGACACCCAATGTCAGTGATGCGTGCCGCATTGCCGCGCACGCGATATACACCACTGCCACAGCTTGTGCCTGTTCTTGCAATTCGATCGAGCCACAGTTTTTCGAGATATCCCGTTGGATCGGGGTTTTCAGCCTCGATCTCGCCCAGCAGCGCAGCTGCATTGACCGACCCCGCAGAGGTACCCGTAAAGACAACTGGCCGAAGCGGTTCGTAATTGGTTGCGGGAGATTCCCCTTTAAAAAGTGCCTTCAACACGCCCACATGATATGCCCCTTGCGACGCCCCGCCCGATAGAACAACAGCATTTCTGATTCCATTGGCGTCGCTCATGAGCTTACCCCTGTTTTTACCCACTCCGGCAACAAAGCTTCGTCCGTCCAGTCCTCGATCCCGCGCCAGGTCTGTAGCGCGCCGTTAATCATGTCATGGTGCTGCAAAAAATGTCGAATCAAGAACACTTGCTCGAGCCGCCGCCGAGAAATGCACAATATTCGACCTGCTTCACCGACGGTGACAAAATTCACGAGATCGATCAATGAAGTGATGGGATCAACCAAGGGGACTGAAGGTAACTTGTTCAGCGCCAACCTCAGTGGTGCCAGTGCCGGCTTTGCGACTCCGAACGATGCCCAATCCGCAATGTTCAATCCGAAACGAATTGGATCCAACGGCACGTTTACGACTTTTTGCAACCGATTGGCGACAAATACAAGTTGCACATGAACCCGCCCGTTTTCCAACAGGCGGAAATGAATATGCTGAAATGCAACTTCGAATTCTCCTGGTCCGTAACCAAGCGTCCTTGCAGTTGGATTCGGTACAAAGCCATAGCCGAAACCATATTGGCCGATTACTCGCTCTCCGCTTTTCATTACCCGAAGCCCCGATTGATCAACGATGAATTCTGGACAAATCATCAAAAAGCTGGATTCTTCCAGGGGCACAGTTAATTGCGGAAGATTTTGACCAAATGGTGTGAACGTAAATGTAAAGTCGAATATCTTAACACCGAGCATAATCCAATCAAACGTCTTTCCGATTTCACGTAGATCAGTAATCTCGAACCTCTTATCATCCGCGAACCGCCCTATTACTCCGTTATCGGATTTCTTGTGGTACCACTGCGAAAAGCCAAACCCTTTTTGGTTTATAGTTTCATCTTGACAGAAGTTGAGCCGACGAAGACAGCCTGCCGGCCTTCGATTTTTTTCCATCACGAACGCGGATGGCTTGCGAAAGTCGCTTACTCGCAATAAGTATCGAAGGACAAATTCTCGTAGTTCTCGACGAACGCCTTCGATATTAGTACCTTTTGGCTGGTCAAAAATTCGCTCTTCCACTTCACCCATCACTGGCAAATCTCGAGCGCCAAGGTTAGCCATACCATAGAAACTGAAACTTTTATCAGGAGCATTGTATGTCTGCATTAGTTGCGATCGTTCGCGATAGCCGTCTGAGGCATCAACTTGCTCCCACCATCGCCTCAGCGCGAGCGCCTTGGTCATGGCGTTTTCGGCGCCATTTAGTGCAGATGCTGCCACTAGTGGACCGTTCATTTCTTCCATTGAGTCAACAACCATGGGTGGATATTCGGAACGCAGTGAGGACATAAACTTGATAGGCTACACCAGACGTAATCCTGGGCTAGTTGTAAAGGCAGAACGGAAGCGAGCCTCAGCATCTCTAATCTGCAGAACGTACACGCTTGCACTCACGTGAGGCTCGAATGCAACCACCGAGTTGTCTGTCATTAGGCCCTGAATACCTTGGAACACTCCATCGCCTTGATAGATGCGCCCAACGCCGCCAAAGCGGATGGCTTGCTGACCAGCGAGTGAGGTGTTGAAGACTCGACCTTCGCTTGTATCGCCTATGAAAGTTCCGATGACGTCGCCGCTTGGATCTACGAACTCGAATTCATCGTAGGAGGTAAACGGTATCGGGTCCAGATTGGTTCCGCTAGCCGATTTTGGATCGAACACAACGTGTGCCCTTACGCGCCCGATTCGACGGCCAGCTACTCCAGTCGCCGTTTGCAGCTCGCCCTCACGTGTCAGCGAATTAGTGATTTGCAATATCTTCAGTCCTTGCTCAACGATAAGTCCGATTTGTTTGCCGTCGGGTCCCATTTTTGGTCGAACAGGATCGCTTGGAATTGCCTCTCCGCGGAAAATGATGAAAGTGTTTTGACCATCAAAATTGACTTGACATTTCGTCGCCGATCTCGACTTGTCCGCGCGAAATGCATTTTCCTGGTCCATAACACGCAGCATCAGATTTCCTGTGAATCCGCCATTGGAGCTTAACTCGCCACCATAAACGTACGTTCCTTGGTTTTGCACGGCGAATCTACCGAATCCGCCAAGGACAGTTCCTACAGCTGTAAATAATAAGCGTCTTCGTCCATTGACCGTCGTTGGTAAAGTTTGTCCTGCCCCAAAGCCATAAAAGCCATCGCGTCCGATTCCGAACCTACACTCTCCATCAACCAACACGAAACGCTGTGAAACCCCCGGGCTTAGTTGAGTAGGTGGTGGCAATTGATTGGGAACAGCAACGTAATTATCTGGAACAAACAAGCATCGATGTCGAAATTTGCCGACTGCGTGCCTTGCATTACCTGGCTGCGAAAAAGCTTCGAATGGGTAGAGCTTCTCAGTGATCCTAAAGCCAACGATACCGTTCGCACCGTAGATAGCCGAATCGTCTTGGATTTCAGGCGACGAATACAAATAAAAGTATGCTGCCTGATCGATCAACTGCTGAACTGCCTCTGCGGATACTCCCGATTTAATCGCTTGCGCAAGTGTATCGGCCGACTGATGAGATACGGACACTGCCAGCGGCTTTCGGACCGAAACATCGCGCAGTCGTTCATTGCCTGGAAGACCACGAATCCAACGAGCAACTACTTTTCCTATAGTGTGTGGACTACTTTCCTGGAGAAAGTGGGAGCCTGCCCCAAGATTATATGTCTCCAGCGTTTTAATATTTTCCCTTGCCCATTTCAAATGCTCTTCAGTGATCAGTGCACCCGGCTGTGCGTAGAGAAGTAGTTTGGGTATGCAAGATTCCTGAAGCCGGCGACTATAATTCGAAACTGCTTCAACTACGTCAGGCGGCTCCCCGCCGATTGGTGTCGATCGGGGAAACTGCCAGATCGGTAAACGGCTCTTGGGTTCTTTGAAGGGCTCGCGATAGTAGTTCATTTCTTTATCGTTTAATGGACGGCCAGCTGATTGAGGGAGTAACGCTTCAATAAAGACGTTTTGATCAACAATTAGCTTCCAACCCTCTCCCCCTACTTCACCACTGCGAAACTTGCGAAACAATTCCCGAAATTCAGGGGTTGAGAATTGATCCCAGCGATATGGACGAATTATCGCTTCAAAGAACGCGATGGCTTTGATATTGTTTTCATTGCGCATAGCATAGTGAAACCCAAGCCCCGAGCCCTGGTCGTGCAGAACCAGAGTAATGTTTCGAAGTCCCATCTTCTTTATAAAGGCTTCCAAGTATTTAACATGATCCGCCCAGCGGTATTCGATATCCGGTTTGTCAGACCGACCGTAGCCAATGAGATCGGGAGCGATGCAGCGACCCAAAGGGGCCAAATGAGGAATAATGTTACGCCACAAATATGACCACGTAGGATTGCCATGCAAAAGCAGAATTGGATCGCCAGAGCCTACGTCGACATAGTGCATTTGTGATCCAAGTACTTCGACATAATTTGGCTTGAAAGGATAGTCGGGCGAAATACTCGCGTTTTCTGCCAAAAAAAGGCTGTCGGCGTTAGACGGTGGTACCACCGGAAAGGGCATTGGCCCCCAACCCTGCAGTAGACTTTTCGTATCTCGTGTTCCTATTGGGACCGCATCGGTGGCTGCTCGTGCTTTGTTCTCGGCAGTTAAGTCCTCTGGGGAAGGCTCGCTGCGATTCAAGTCGACGATTTGCGAAGGAAAGGATTCACCGGCCAGAAAAGTCGAGCGCAATGACTCTCCCAACTCCAACTGCATTGCCCGCCCTACATTTTCAAAGGCCGCAATAGCCTTCGAGGGTGTCAACAAATTGGCCATCTGTTGCAAACTGAACAATGAGAGGGTCCATGTAAAACCCAAGGCGTTCTTTGTCAGATCGTTTGTTGTCTGTGTCAATTGACGCATATTTTCATTCATTTTTTAACCCCGTATGCGCGTCGATTTGCTAACTGGTCGTTGCGAATGGAAACCTTATCCTTGGCTTCAGCGACAACACGAAATAGGTCGCCAATTCGATGATTTAGACACAACTGCTCGACCCATGGAAGGAATTCCGGCCGGCAATGGATTCTCGCAATTCGCTCCCAACTGGCTACTAATTCCAGATCGATGCTGTGTGGATGATGCGAGCAATAGTTCCGCAAATAGTTACTGTTTGGCGACCATAAGTGCCAAACCACGGCCGCCGAAGCAACGCCTTTCGAAAAAGCATCCGACGCAGGCAATCGGCAAGCATGCCGCTTGAGAAATAACTCCATTACTACTGGATTGCGCACATTTACCAATGCTACCGCCCACGCCAATCCGGCCTGTGCATTCTCGCGTCCAAGATGGTGAGGCGGATCGCGCAGCGCACGATTCAAGCTTGGCCATGCCGCCGACGTGCAAGGAAGCAGATTGGTCGGTGTAAAATATAGTCCGCGACCCACACCATGCCATAAAGCAGCCTGAAGGTCGGTATCAATGTCAGCAAGTTGGCGGTCGATTGCGACGAGTAGACCTGGACGCAGCAATAGCACAACTAGACCAAGCGCTTCGAACGTCGCGCTAAAATAACCGTCCAGTGAATTTTTTTCACACAGGTGCAGGTACCGCACTACACAATTGCGAATCTCCTGGCCCCCCTCTCTGCGTGATAGTTGCCGAAGTTCTTCGCTGGCAAACGCCAATCCCATGCCGGTGTGCATCGGAATTAGGCTCCCCTCGGGCAGTTGATCGGCGTGGCGCGATATCAATCCACGAACCATAGGTTTCCGATTTCGCTCACGTAGTGTGAGGTAATAGGCCAATCCCTCGGTTTTCCAGAGTCCAAGGAAGTCACCATGCTGATTCTGTGATTTGGCCCAGCAATTCCAGACTTCGCTTGTGTCGGTGGAACCGAATGTCAATCGCCGAGCGGACGTGAACGCCCGAAACGCTTCAAGTTTGTTGCGCAGCTCTAACCATGCAGCAGAGGTTAAACTTCCCGGCCACATCAACGCCGCGATATCGGGTGAATTGCAGGCGAAGTCTAGAATCGTCCCGACGCTACGAGACGGTGCGAAGGACTCGACGCGAAGGCCACTGAGCAACCACTCGATGAAGTCAGGTGTGTAAGTCCTATTTTCATTTTCAGTTTCATCGCGCCTTGGTTGCGAAACACTGGTTAACACGAATGCTCCATTCCTCCTTTTACAGGCCACACCCCGCAACGCACGCTCTTGTGGTCCCACACGCACGAACCGATTCCGACGTAAAGAAACCGTGCCAGCGTTGGCGCTGATTCCAGCTCTGTATTCGACCAGACAAGAGACTCACGCACGTTTACAAAGGGATGCCCCTTAGCGAGCGCCGGTCGTGCTTCGCCGTAATCCTCTAGGCTTCGCAATTCATTCACGTTCGGTAGATCCCAGTCGCCTGGTTTGCTGCCGTCGTTGAGCCATTCGAATTGGTCTTGACTCAACGCTTTGCATAATGCTTTTGCCTCGTCCCAACTTCTCGTCCCAAAAGCGTCGCCGTTCTGAAGCCAGGTAAGTCCTGTGGTTAGATCGGTCACGGTACCATCGGAACGCGGAATCTTATCGCGAGTCATGTTGACTCGAAAACGGGGTGTCGCCAATGTTAACCCAGTACCCGCAAACTCGGCATCCTGCCCCGAGCCTGCACAAGGAATGATGTTTCCTCCGAGGTCAAAACAAGAAGACTGCCCTGTTTGTAGAACTCGCAGGCTGCTGCCTCGTACTGGCCACAATCGCATCTTGTTAATCTTCAGATCGAACACGGGTGGGCCGATCCCGAGTGCAACGTACCAACCAAGTTGCGGAAAGGCCTGCACGGAAGTGGAAGTCCAGCAATTCACGACATCAACGTTCTTAAACACGTTTGGAGTGATTGCCAGACCAGACTTGTTGCTTAAGTCGATCAGGCTCTGAAGCTGGTTTACATTCGGGACGCGCCAATCTCCAGGTTCACTCCCGTCGCGAAGTCCGAACTTACCGTCACAGATTAAGCTAGCTTGTCGAATTGCCTCCTCGAACGAGACCTCACGTTCAATCGGATTCGCGTCCTCTAGCCAAACCAGATTCGTCAGTGTGTCTGTGATGGTTCCATCGTAATTGTTCTTGAATCTGGTCTTGTGCCAGCCAACACTTTGGCTGCTCAGCGGTAATACCGCCGATTGGGCGGGCGAACTGTGGAAGAACTTAAGCCGGGGTGCACCAACAATCAAACGACCGATTGCACGCTGGAAGGCAATTAGATGTTTCGATCCCCATTGATTCTCTCGAAAATCCTTTACGGTCTTCCAACGCTCAGTGATTAAATAGCATAGGTCAGGGGGATTCGGGGCCTCGCTGGGCGAGTCAGGTCGACATACGCCATAAGTGTAAAACTCAAGTCCAGACTGTTTGCGAGTCTCGATGGCCAATTGTTCCGACAATTGGGCAAACTTCTGCTCGTACATTGGATTGACCGGGATTTCCACTGTCGCGCCGATCGGTTTTTCCTGATCCGGAAGCTGTGCGAGCCAACCCGAAACCGCGTTAATCAAGTCGTCGATATTAGGTAATCTTGCCATCTCAACACCCTTTGTTTTCGGCTGTGTATTAAATGCGATTGCGAACGGGAAGTGCGAAAAACTGGTGAAGCTTGTTCTCAAAGATCACGGGACCAACACCGAGAATGATGAAGAGTGCTTGACTTGGGGCACCTACCACAGTAGTGCTAGACCAGTAGCTTGATGGTTGAAGTGTCGATCCAACAGGCGAGTTCGGATCAGATAAGAAAGCTTCATGCCAGCCATCCGGCAAACATGGTCCAACGCGACCGTAATCGACTAGACTTTCCATCTCTTTGACATTTGGCAATCGCCAATCGCCTTTCTTGCTGCCGTCTTTCAGCCCTTTGATGCCGTCACACACGTCAAGGCATTTCTTCAATGCTTCCTCCCAAGTCACCCATCCAAACGGATTTGCGTTTTGTAACCATACTAGACCTGTCAGAGCGTCGGTCACCGTCCCCAATCCGTTCTCGCCTAGCAGGAATCGCCGCTCGGGCCACTCCACTCCCCACCGATTGCCGATTGCTCCATCTTGCCCAGTGGTGTCAAATCCAAACGTTTGAGACTGCCCAGTTTTGGGAACGGAGGTGGATACGCCCTTCACAGGCCAGAAGCAATTTTTTGTGCTTTTGAGCATGAAGACCGTAGGTCCGATTCCGAACGTCATCATCCACGCTTGCGTTGGATCTGCCAGGAGCGTGGTAGACGACCAGTAGATGGCTTGCACAACACACTCCCGATTGGGTAGCGAAGCCGGTACGATCGGATCCGCCTGGCCATAGTCGACAATACTAAATAGCTCTCGAATGGTTGGCAATCGCCATTCTCCCTTCTTGCTGCCGTCGCAAAGTCCGTGACAACCATCGTGCAGGTTTTCAGCAAGAACTCTCGCCTGGTCCCACGTGACTTCGCCGTAGGCGTCTGGGTTTCTCAGCCAAGTCAGCCCAGTCAACAGATCGGTTATCGTGCCATGTTGCTTATTATCTTTGAACCGCTGTTCCGGCCACTCAGTCCCTGCCTGGATCGCTCCGTCCTGTCCCGGCCGGTCACGACATTTCTCACAGTCCACCACTTCGTAATTCGCATTAAAGCACTTTGTTTGCCCACTCCTGGGCACCGGCGCGGTGGGGCGCGAAGCATCGTCGTCTGGCTCAGTGTCATCGTCGCAAGTGTCATCGTCTGAAGAATCGGATTCGATCTCTTCCAGAATTGCCAATGCAGCTTCGATAACTAGCGCACGCACCCGCGGACTCTTGATTTTTGCTGCCTGTCGAATTAGCTTCTTCAAAGCTTCAAATCGTTCCGATTGGTCAATCCGAGACAGAGCCGAGGGCAATCCATCAATCAAGCTGCGTGCTTCGGACTCATCCATGGCCGCGCTCAAGTCGAATTGGTTGGTGCCACTGTCTCCGGGCCGTTGCACACGTGCTTCGCCCTCATCTATATCCACTTTCTCCGAGTCCAATTCGTTAATCTTTTTCTCGATCTGTTTACGCTTTTCGTCGTCCTTGATCCCTCGCAACTTTTCTGTGAGCTTTTCGTGTAACCGTGATTTCTTGCTAGACATATTTTCCTCGGAAATGCTTTTCAGAACGGAACCGAAATACAGCCTGTGTACTGGAATCTAATTCCAGATATTGCGAATGGCGTCCCGCACTTCACGAATGGCGTCAACTTCGCTCACCTCTTTCTTCTCACTGGAACTATCGACCTTGGTGATCTTGAATTCAATGTGCTTCTCGTCCTGCTGCGGGATCTGCGTATAGATCGTTGGGTTATCTGGGTCGTCGTAGCCATAATTGCCACGCGGATGATTGTTATTCTGCCAAGAACGGGGAATTGGCCGTTGGGTCGCGAGCAGTCTTCTAAAGTCGCTTACGCGAAGCGCGGCGAAAGAATTGCTGTTCGTCGAATAATTCACCGGAAATCCGGTTTGTTCGTAAAGCAAAGCTTCATGATCGGGCTTCGAGAACCGAATCGTAAAATCGACGTATTTGACTTTGTCAGACAGGCCGAGTTGTTGATCGATATCCTGATTTGATTCGTAATCGAACATATTTGACTCACCTTTCGAAAGGGTACTGTAAAAACTTTGTGAATTGTCTACCGAAGAATACTCCTGTAGCGCTTGCCTACGAACCGAGACCGCAGACGATATATCCTCATTGTCAAAATCGGAAACTGGTTCGAGTCGCGCGCCAGATTTGCTGGAAAACACTAGCGAGTCTGCGGTTTCATCGAATGCATGTTGAAAATCGCGAACGGTCTTGGCAAAGATCCCGATACCAGCCGCCATCAACTCCACCGGCATCCTGAACATAAAATTAATCAATCGGTTCATTCCATTTTCCAATTTCCTTTTACTATGCCCATCAATTCACGACTTCAGGCTGGATCGCCCCCGAAAAACATCTGGAATCGGAATGCCTGCTCGAGCCTGCGCTGGCGACTCAAAGCGGGATGATAAATGCGGCTCGCTTCTTCGCAGGGATGTCCGATCAACTCTTGCCAAAGTAGTGACACATGCGAGTCCGTGTAATGACAGAAACTCGCTAGGAACTCAGCGCCCGGTGATGTGTCAATACGCATTACAATCGATGCGGCTACGCCCTGTGCGAAGGCGTCAGCATCGAGAGCCACGATCTCTGATCCACGAACTCGAAGCAACTTCTCCATAACCGACGGCGTCAACATGTTGACCAATGTGACTGCCCAGGCGAGTCCTGCGACCAAGTTGTGTTTTCCAATCTCGTGCGACGACTGCTCGATCAATTTATTCCAGGAGATTCCCTTGCAGGGGAGAAAGTTTCTCGCCGCGAAATAGTTTGCGCGACCGGCCCCGTGCCAGAAGTAACCGAGTAAATCCAGGTCGCTTCTGTCAAGGACCGCGCGATCGACAGCGTGCAAGAGTTCGGGATAATATGTGCGAGTGACTAAGCCAAGTGACTCATACGCGGCCCCCGCGTACCCAGGGGTAGCGTTCTCCAAACAGAGTTCCACAAAGCGCGCGACAGTCTGGTCAAACGCAGAGCAATCATCGGTCGGCTTGGAGTTGTCCAGCAGCATTTCAGCAAACGCCAAACCAATGCCGGCGTTGAGCATCAGCAGGCATTTCTCAGGAATGCCAAGCGAATGAGGGTCCGAGAGCAAACCACGCCGTGCCAGATTGCATTCGAGCGCGCGTTTGGCGTAATAGTGGCCTAGCCCCTCTACTGCCCAAAGGGCGTGAAAGTCACCTAGACCATAAGCCCGTTCGATCAATTCCACGAGCGATTCACTGCCGGAAATGGCTAGGCGTGATTTGATGTTCCTGACCAAATCGAAAATATCGATCTTGTTGCGCAGCTCTTGCCAATCGATAAGCCAGTCGCAACGAGGTGCAACTGCGGCCAAACCCTCGACAAATGGATTGGCGACGTCAATGCTAGGCTTTATGAGGCCGGCCACGTCGAAGTGCAAGGCAGAACCCGCCAAATCAACCATTCCTCGCTGGGCATCATCGCCGACATCGTATATGTGCTGAAGCTTCTTCGAAAGATTGGATCTTGCCACGCCAGTAACGGCATCAAGAGAACCTACGCGCGAGGAGAGCGAACCGCATTGCCGATCATTCGACAGCAAACAAGCCAGTTGATGCGCGCCGAAAAGCGATAGCGCCCAGGAGGAACTGACGACGGATTTGGTTAGCTCACGCATGAGTGGTTGATTGATGGTTGGTTTGTTCGCTGTTCTGTGTAAGATGGGTTGGAAGTCCATCCTACGAAACTGACGGGTTGGAACCGGGCCCCCTTTGTTACGCCACGGTTGGGACTGGTCCCCAACTCATCTTCTTTCGGTCCGGGGATGGTTGTGCAAGGCCAGTGGCGGCGCAACATATCCACTCGACTGGAACACGAACACGCTTTACCATGCTTTGCTCACTGCCCAGCGATAAAATACGGGACATGCTAGGTCTAATCAGGTATTAGGTCGCTTGTTTGAAACTTGCGTAACTCCACAAGCTGCTCCTGAGCAATTCAAACTTTGGTGTATCATGCGTTTTAACACGCTTGCAATCAATGAATCGCTAGGGCCATCTCTGGCCTACTGCCTTTCTAGTACTGTGATCACAAGTCACTCTGTGGAATAACCTCGCTGATGTTTCTTGTACAAAGAGCCCACATGATCTTCTTGTCGATACCATCGGTAAGGAAGCCAATTGGAATCCGCCAAGTAACCTTGATGGATCATGTGGTTGTCATAGTCTGCAATGACCGACCACGTCTGAGGTGGCGCATGCGGCACAGTCGATTCGCAATCTAAGAGAATCTTCCCTAGTGGAACCGATAATCGCGTTACTGTGCTAGGCTGCGTCACTGCCACCTGGTTTAGCATACTGTTAAGCGTTTTGAGAACGGTAGGAAAAATGAGGAGAAAAGACACACTCGAAGTAAGAGTCACGGGCTGGAAGCCTATGCTATTGAAAACTAGTATCCTACGATCAAATCGAGGCCTATTACTTCGTTGCGATCCATTTTTTACAAATTGAATAAAAGGATTCATTCGTTTCAGCCGACGAACGTAAGTCGCGTCCGGCAAAAACGACGCTTCGACACTCGCCCCACTTATACAGGTGATGTCATTTCGTGAGATAGCGGATCAACCACAGTCCTACCACGACAAAGCCAACCGCTGCCGAAATTTCTGTCAAAAATGGCTTTATCAAATCCTTGATGTCGAAAAACTGCAATGAAATTGCGATAGTTACCAATCCTACTAGCAGGTGCCCGTTTGATCGCTTTGGTTGCACAGCAGAATCTCGCAAGCTTCGTCCTTGTAGCTCCAGGCTATTGTCAATGCTCCATAGGGCGTCATTGAGAAATCCAGGAATGGAGATCGGTAGAAAGCTGAGCCTATCTACTTGTCCACCCCAATAGCTGGGTTGCATCATCGTGCCAATGTCGTGAAGAAGTTTCGTAAGGCGCAAGTCTTGAACGCCTTCAAGAAAGGAATCGCGATGCGGAGCCAGTTGTCGGGCTAGATGAGCAATGTGAAAAGTTCCACGGTAGGTTTGTGCGAGGTGGCGCAGAGGACGATATCCATATCGAGCCGCTAATCGCCACTGCGCGAAGAGCGTATCGGAAAGACAATTTGCTCGGCCACCGTCTTCCCATCCGCCGTCTCGAAAAGCAACCACTTGGCGGAATTGACGATCAAGCACTGATTCAGATACTTTGCAATGAGTCGTATCGAATTCTCTTAGTAGGCTCTTCAGCGCTTTACTGGGCTCATCTGATGCGTTGGCGCAGAAGTAATTGAGCAGGTTACCTTTCGCCACTCGAGGAAGCGTCAAGAATGTTCCGTCAACAATGGCAATCTCGGTTGATGAACGAACCACAAGCTGGTCCGCACGAAGCTCAATCGGCATAAGGCTGCCCGTGAACGTTTGCGAAAGCCAGATTTCTACGAGATGACGGGCCAACTCATCCGGAACGTGACCATCAACCGTCGATGAAGAATCAGTGTTATCGTCTCTCTCAGGTCGGCGTCCCGCCAAGTAATGATCTAGCCGAATCCCATCCAATCGTTCGGTAATCAAAATATGCTGAGTGCAAAGTTCCTTAAAAACCCTCGGAACTCTTAAATTCTCCGAGTCACGGGCATCGTGCGACAACGCTTCAAGGGCATCAGCGGTTCGGCGACAGTTGAGACTCTCGCAAATCATAAGTCGAAAGTCCTCGATCAACAAACCGATCTGCTGAGGATCACTCACAATTGGACCGAGTACACCCGACAACAAATTCAATAGCTTCAAATCTGCGTCGAGCCGCAAATCCTGATTGTCAAACGCAACTAAGAATCAGCCAATTTAGCAGGGTGGCTGGGTTGTTTGCGATTGACTGATCGCAGTTTGCGGGGCGGCTGATTATAGTAGAAGGGTGTTTTCAGCCTAGAATAATCGCCTCGCTGTGAAGTAACT
>JBGSUV010000089.1:0-33968 GCA_041753315.1 Pirellulaceae bacterium
CGATCTACCACCGGTTCTAGAGCGTCTAGGGCTCTCACAGGAAATCTGGCTCCAGCTTACGGCCCAGCTTGACGAGCTGTTTGTACCCTTTACGGGAGCTGCGCCGATAGTCAACGCCGCACCAGCTGAGACACAGGGCAAGCCCACGCTTAAAGGTTCGACAATCAGATTCGCCTCTATCTGCGCGGCATAGTTAGTGGATATCATCTCCATATCCGCGGAATTGGCCCCGGATATCGCGAATGCTCCTTGCACCTCCAGTTTGTCTCGGGGGCAGGTGACTTGAAAAGCGCCGTGTTCGCAACAGATAGGCAAGATGGACTTTTTCCTCCGCTCGTCCATTGCCAAATTCTATCTGTCATCTGATCTGAAAACTGGACGCCGCACTTTCTATGCCGCGAACTTAGGGCCAGTGTCTACATTGGTGGCCCATTCGACGAGTTATCCAGCTACGGTTCGTTGCATTCCCGCCTCATTGCCCCGTTCGCTTCTACTAAGCCCGAATGTCGCAAGGCTAAGGACTTCAACGTATCGGAATTCGCCAAGAATTTCGGTTTTCTCAGTGAAATCAACCACTTCCGAAAGTCTTGGCGACTTCCGCAACGCTTTTCCTTGCGGCATTCCTACTAAGCCCGCAAATGACTAGGAAAACTGCCAGAGTTGACCAAGGTCTGTCCCCAGGCGCCCCCATGACTAGGGTCTGTCCCCAGACGCCCCAACCCAGAGCTGATTGACGTCGTCTAACGAGAATTCTTCTAAAAGCAAGTTTGGACTGTAGCCTAGTCGATGACGACTCTCCGTTGTTTTTGGCTTAAAGGACTTTGGCTGAATAGCACGCAACCTTTGCGATTTCATGATATTTGCCACTTGTCTTCGTCCCGCGGCGATTCCTCGATCGGCGAGCTCTTCGACGATCCGCCGAGTTCCATATCGTCTTCGATGTTTCCGGAAAACATCCATGACGACAGGCGTCAATTCTCTCTCGGCCATCTCGTTAGTGTTCAGGCCAAATTGTTGGTGTTCGTAAAAAGTCGATCTTGGAATGGCCAAGCATTCACAAACATCGCTTATCTGAAAACCACCTTGGAGACATGCCTGATCAGCCGCTGCAACCACGTCACTCTTTCGCTTCGGCTAAAAATGGCCAACGCTTTTTTTAAAATATCCCGTTCGCGTTCAACACGTCGAAGCTCTGCTTCCAACTGAATAACCCTGGCATCCAACCCTGAAGCAACAGGGCCGCTCTCCTCGAGCTGCTCACGTTTCCATCTTTGAAGAATGTTTGTGCCTGAGAGTCCAAGACGCTCAGCAATCGATGGCGCAGAATGTCCATTCAAAAGCATCTGAACTGCATCTCTTTTAAACTCTTCCGTGAACTCTCTTCGAGTTCCCGACGTCTGCTTCATGCTCTTTGCACTCATCCTGAGGTCTCCTTGACCGTTCATTCTAAGCCCCTGGGTGCGCCCAGAAAACCGGCACCACCTCATAGAAGTAGGAGTAGGAGGAAAATCAAGATTAAGATCAAGAGCATGACCAGGGTCTGTCCCCAGGCGTTCCCCAGGCGTTCAGAGAGCATGACCAGGGTCTGTCCCCAGGCGTTCAGAGAACCTGGCGCGGGCAGGCTCGGCGGTGGAATAATTATGCAATAGGCCATCGCTAATGAAATACTCTGGTCGCAACGGCTAAACTCAACGAGCGAATGGCATCCAGCGACTGGTTGTTCGAGCGGGATTCGTCAGCGATTCGTCAGTCCTCCCCTCGACAGCGATTCGTACGGGATTCATCAGTCCTTCGTAGGGGATTCGTCAGAGCCTCGCACGGGCTTCGTTCTGGCTTCGTGCTGATCGGTGCCATTATCGGTGCCATTATCGGTGCCAACAAACAAGTTAGTGCTAAGTGCGCAGGTTATTTATCGGGCAATGACCATGTGGCCAAAAATCAAGATGCAACTTTCAGCAATCAGAGCTACTCTGTGCAGTCCAGGGGGGCATGACTGGAAGCACCTAAGCAGGTCTTCACTGGATAGCGGGGATAACTGCCGCGTCCCTTCCCCGGCCCGACAACCCCGCGGCGTCTCCTCACGAAAATTTAAACTAAGTGGTCGAATTCCTGTGGGGTGGGTTAGTTGCGCCAGCCTTGTCAATGAAGTGTATCTGCAACCAAAAATGTCTGCTTACTTCGGCAGGCTTGGTTCCAATTGTTAAAAAGGATTTCTTCCCACTGCTTCTTCCCTAGAGCAGGTATGCGAATCCTTGTGAAGGACGAAGCGCGAACGCTTAGTCGATCAAGAAATAGCAATGCACCACGGTGGGCGAAGTTGACGTCTTGCTCAGATCCCACGATGCGGTAAGAATTTCACCTTCCGGAATACTCGAATTTCCGTGTTCTGGCTTCCATCCCGTTGTGCGATGGGTAACGGTTGAGTTCGGCTACTTTTTTGAAAATGACGTCTTGCATGGATAACCACGTAACCGCCCGTGCGGAGTACGAAACGCGGCTAACACACGCCGAGGAACAAATTGCTGAACTTAAATCCAAGAATTCTGCCATGGTGTGGCTTCGCACTGTCGCTTTCGTCGTGGCATTAGTTGGCTTTGTTCTCGGATATGGTGGCGAAAGTTACCGAGTGCTCTGGCAAGTTATCGGTTGGTTCGGCGGTTCGGTCTTTATGGTCTCCATCGTCCGACATGAGCACTTGCGGCTGAAGACAATAATGCACCAGTCCAACGTACGGCTTTTTCAACGTCTGATCGCGAGACTTGATCGCAATTGGTCGCAACTTCCTGAGCAGCGATTGCTCGGAGATTTTGCCGAATTGACTTTTGCAGATGATCTGGACGTTGCTGGCAGTGCAAGCCTTCTATCCCTGCTCAACTTGGCTGGAACCCTGCCAGGCCGACTCACGATTCAACGATGGATCGCGGAAACACCGACGTGGACGGAAGTCAAAGCGCGGCAAGCGGCAGTGAAGTTGCTTAAAGACCAACGAGAATTGCGACTGTCCATTATCCAGACGGTCACCGCCAGCAGCGATGGTTCAGAAGATGTCTACGGCTTGCCCAAGTGGGCTAACTCCCCGCAGTGGTTGCCACAGCACCGGGTTGCCCATGCGTTAAGCTACATTGGCCCGGCGCTGGTAATCATCGGTGCAATCTTGTTGGTGATGGCTGCCGTTACAACGACAACTCTGATGGTCAATGTCGGTGTCGGTGCTCTCGGAATCGGCTTCTTGATCAATATCTTAGTAACGGTGTTATGGGGAAGCTGGATTCACGACATTTTTCAACAGGTGACGGGCCAGCATCAGGCGGTGTATCGCTTTGCAGACGTGTTTGAATCGTTCGAACAACTACCGGAGGACAACGGACTGCTTTCTGCCGTACGTCGAGTTGCTATCGCAGACTCCACGTCTGCTCGACATGGTTTCGCCAAACTCCTGTGGAACGTGCGACTTGCAAATCTGCAGCGTGATCCGGTGATGTATTTGGTCTATTTGATGTTGCAATTGTTGTTCATGTGGGACTTTCGTGTACTTAAGCGACTGGAAGCATGGAAATCGGAGTTCGGTAAGGCGGTCGAAGAGTGGTTTGTCGCTTTGGGAAATTGTGAAGCTATCGTCAGCAGCAGTACACTGGCGGATGAGTATCCAGAATGGGCTTACCCAGAGCCGAGTTTGATGCCCGAAGACCTACTGGTTGCCAAACAGATGGGACATCCGTTGCTAGCTGACCAAGCCCGCGTTAGCAATGATTTACACCTGAGAACCGATCAACCCTTATTGCTGGTGACGGGCTCGAATATGGCTGGCAAAAGTACCTTCATGCGAGCTGTTGGCTTGAATCTATTGTTGTCGCGAACGGGTAGTCCAGTTTGCGCCAAGCTGTTGCAGACGCCGCTGTATGAATTGGCAACGAGCATTCGAGTGCGGGACAGCCTGCGTGATGGCGTCTCGTTCTTTATGGCAGAACTGAAGCGATTGAAGGAAGTCGTCGATTTGGCGGAGCTGCGAGCGCAAGATTCGTCGCATCGCATTTTGTTTCTGCTGGATGAAATTCTGCAAGGCACCAACAGTCGTGAGCGGCAAATTGCTGTCGCATCGGTACTCGACAAATTGCTGAGCTATGGAGCGACGGGCCTGGTGTCGACGCACGATCTCGATTTAGCGCATGCTGATGAGGTCAAAAATGTGAGTCAAGTGGTTCATTTCCGCGAGTTCTTCGAGACGCGTGATGGTAAAGAAGTCATGCGGTTTGACTATTTGATGCGCCCCGGTTCGACGCCTACCACCAATGCACTCAAGCTCCTTAAGCTCGTCGGTTTGCATGACGATAAGTAGAAGACCCGGCTACGTGAAGACTATGGGCGGATGGCTTGGCCGATGAGTTGCGGGCGGTTGGTGGTGATGCCCATCGCGCCAAGTTCTTTGAAATAGCGAGCGTCGGCTGGATCATCAACGGTCCAGACGTGGAATTCACCCATGCCCCGATGCTGGAGCTTGTCGATAAACGAGCGAGTCACTACTTTGCGCTCTCCCTGCGTCCCCAACCCGTCGGCTGAGCAGGCCGCGAGCGTTTCCGTTACTTCCTCAAGCGTCGGCGAAAAATCGCCGGTCACTTTGTCTTGCTTGTAACTTGTCAGCCAATGTGCGCGAACGTCGGGTAACGCCTGCTTGCAAGCTGCAATTGTGTCTGAATTGAAGGCAATGATCAGCAGTTTGGGTAGCTCCGACTGATGACGATCCAACTCCTGTTTGAGAAACGGAACAATCTCAGGTCCCGTCTTTAACTCAATTACAAATGTCTTGTCGACGGGGACAACGGCGAGCACCTCCGCAAAAGTCGGCAACGATTCTCCGTTGAACTTTTCGGCTTTCCATCTGCCATACTCCAATTGTCGCAACTGATCCAAAGTCGATGCAGCCACGATTAGCTTTTTCCCCCCAGTTCTCAGCGTATCTTTGTCGTGGATGCAGACGATTTGTTGATCTTTGGTCAGATAGAAATCCCCCTCAACTCCGTCGGCCCCTTGCCGCCACGCTTCTCGAAACGCAGACATCGTGTTTTCGGGCGCGTCAAATGAGGCTCCGCGGTGCCCAACAATCAACTGTGCTCTCGCAATCGCTGGCATGACCAGTGTTAGTCCCAGAGAAATTATCAGGATCACAATTCTTAAAATCACAGCCTTCTCCGTCGAGCGTATCGTAAAGGATCGAGTCAGCGCGTCAATGCAACACTTTCCGCGAGGTTATTCTACAATACAACCGAACCGCGTCGTAGCAGGTCGATAAGTGTTGTCAGGAGAATCTGTTGCGCCCCTCGGCGACTGAAAGGTCGACCGACCCGACTGGAATTTAAGTGAAGTGATCGCATAGGTGTGGAGGGTGAGTTACGCTCCAGAACTGAAGAAAACTTGGCGAACTGCTTTGTTCGATTGGACGACTGCCCGCGCAGGAGTGGGAGTGGGAGTGGGAGTGGGAGTGGGAGTGGGAGCAGGGTTAGGATCAAGATCAAGATCAAGATCAGGATTAAGATCAGGATTAAGATCAGGATTAAGATCAGGATTAAGATCAGGATTAAGATCAGGATTAAGATCAGGATTAAGATCAGGATTAAGATCAGGATTAAGATCAAGATCAAGATCAAGATCAAGATCAAGATCAAGATTGGGAATGACTGTTCACGGGCAAAAAAGGCGGTGAATGGATGAGCAATTGGCATTAATACTCAGGAGTACATGGATTGAGTCCTATTCGATACCGCGCGGTGCGTGAGCAGTTGGGAACGTTGGATTGTGTGGTTATTTCACCTGAATCAGCGCAAGCGAGCGTTGCTGTTGGAGTTTTCTGCCATGGGTTTGGCGCGGGAGGGGAGGATCTGGTTGGCTTGGCGGCCGAGATTCTGCAAGTTGCATCGCCGCAACGACCGGTAACGCTTGTCTGCCCGGCTGCCCCACTGTCACTCGACGATCAAGGAATGCCTGGGAGCCGAGCTTGGTGGTTGCTGAGTATTCAGCGGTTAATTTCGGCGCTGGAGGAAGGGAGATACGAGCAAGTGCGAGAGGAGGTGCCTGAGGGAATCGTTGAAGCCCGCGATCAATTGTCAGCCACCATCGATATCGCACTCAAGCGGAGCGGACTGAACGAGTCGCATCTACTACTTGGTGGCTTTTCCCAAGGAGCCATGTTGTCAGTCGAGACAGCGCTTCTCGGCCTGCCGCACGCGCCAAGACAACTCTGCTTGTATTCAGGTGCACTGATTTGTGAAACCCGATGGAAACCTGTCGCCTCGCGACTCAACGCAACCACGATCTTTCAAAGTCATGGCCGAATGGACCCTATTTTGCCACTTCAAACCGGCGAGTGGTTATGTGAGATGCTCAAGACCGCGGGCTGCGACGTCAAATTTCTGGAATTTAACGGTCCTCACACGATTCCCATGGCTGCGATCGAGCAGACCGCCGCCATGTTAGCTGTGCTGGCGGATGACATTGCCGACAATGCCTGAAATCGACTAACCAATCGCTTTGAAAACGATTGAGACAATCATTCAACACTGTGGACGAGAGGAACTGCTAACCTCGTCTAT
This sequence comes from Pirellulaceae bacterium, assembly GCA_041753315.1. GTDB lineage: Bacteria > Planctomycetota > Planctomycetia > Pirellulales > Pirellulaceae > Aureliella. The sequence goes on from JBGSUV010000089.1 coordinate 6,585, forward strand.
TTCCAAAAAGTTGACGCAGCACTAGCTTTTTGGGTGTGGATTGCGAGCGATCCACACCGAGCAGAGGGCATGACGCAAGACGTAGTTCGACACGCTTCCCATCAAGAAGCGGGTCAACAGGCCTTTGCCCGTATTGCCAACCACGATCAAATCCGCCGCTTGATCCGTTGCGAAACTCACGATGCCATCGCCAACGTGGGCAGCTTGTACAACGTGCGTCGATACGTCGGGCGAAAGTGACTTCAAGCGACTGGCTCTGTTCTTGAGTACGTTGAGCATATCGCTCTGTAACGAACCGATATCGATTACCATCGGGACATCCGTATAGGCGATCGGCGAGATCAAAACGTTTAGCAACGCAATGTGCGTATGGTTTCCCCATTTGAATTTTGCCAGTTGTTCCATGGCAAATGCGGCTGGCGTCGATTCGTCATCGGCAATGCAAAGTTTGAGTTCACGATGTGCAGCTTCGTCAGTTTCATCGGGACGAACGACGAGCACGGAGCAACGGGCATGAGTCGCCACAAAGTCGCTCACACTTCCCAACATCACGCGCGAAATGAGATTGGCCCCTACCGAGCCGACGACGATGAGATCCGCATCCAACGATTCGGCGTGATCGATGATCTCCTGGCCCGCATGTCCCTCCACAACCAAATTATGGACGGCCGCATCCGCACCTGTGAAATAGCGTTCGACACGCCGACAGTTTTCCAATGCGCGATCGCCCTCCGCCTGCGAATTGCGACGCATCCAATCAACAACTTCCACCGATCCATGAATCTCCACGGAAGGAGTGACGGCAATTACAGTGAGTTCAAGTCGTTCGTCGTGCGGAAGTTTGGCCAATAGCCGCGCCGCTGCCTCTGCGTGCTTCGAACCGTCGGTCGCTAAAAGGACTTTCATGGTTATTCTCCGCGTAGTGAATGGTTAAGTGCTTTGGTATAGCTGCGGAACCTCAGAACGAGTGCAGAATGAAAGCGATCATCCCATGAGGCGACGGGCAAGGAACAGGACCAGTAGTATGGCCAACAAACCACACAGCAGCCACCATATGGTTTCAGGCTTTCGAAAAAAATCTTTCATGGCCATCGCATCCTCGCTGCTCCGCGGTACTCTTCCCGACGGTTACTGGTAGAGTTGAAAACATGTTTCTTTGTCAGCGTTTACTTCCAGTGCTTTTCGCGGGCAATCCACAACGAGCAGCGGGTGTGATGCAACAGATACCGAGAGGTGCTCCCCAAGAACAACTTGGACAATCCCGAACGCCCAGAATCACCGACAAACATTAGATCCGTGTTATAGCGTTCGACTCGAGTGCATAACGCACTGGGGATATCGATAGCCTCTTCGACGTGAGCAGTCGCATTGCACTCCGCGAAATCAGCGCGACACATCTCGTCGAGCAACTGTTTTTTCTCCGCAATCATCTGCGGATCGTAGACTTCGTCGTCTGTCAACAATTTCGGACGCTCCAACAATCTGGTCAGATGGAGCTCTGACTTCGATTTACACCACTGGAATCCAGTCAACTGACTGTGGGCGGCTCTTGAACCGGCCGAGTCGTCGCAGGCCAATAGTACGCTTCGAACCGCTATTTCGGATGTTGAGTTGGCGTCATAGCGCACAACCAGCGTCGAACACTTGGCGTGATTGGCCACGTAATCCGCCGTGCTACCGAGCGTCATCCGATACAGTGCTGAATGTCCAAGCGATCCAAGTACGATCAAATCCACATTCAGCTCTTTGCCGACATTGAGAATTAATTGACTTGGATGTTGTCGCTGCACTTTGTGATCAACACTGGTGCAAACCGGCGACAAAATTTCAAGCGCAGCATCGAAAGCTCGTTGTGTTTCGAGACTCTCTTGCTCGCGAATCTGCAAACCAGCATCGGTCGTCACCAAGTCGAACTGAGTGTCGATCAGTGCCGTTACCACGGTGCATTTGGGTGGTGAACTGAACGGAAGCGCGGCAAAAAAGCGCACTGCAGCTAGTGCTTGCGGCGATCCATCAACTGCGATAAGTGCATGCATGATTTGTCTTTCCAAGTTGGTTGGGTTCTGCGTAGCTGCTGCAATGAAATGCAATAAGTGTGCCGATGTGCGACACAGGCAATGGCTTGATACTCCGCAGACGCAGGTGGTCGAAGCAGCGTACGTGTTGTTCAGTTCGTTCCGGGGAAGAGCCCGAATTGCAACGTGGAAGAATGGGAAAAACGAATTCAGTCGATCGCTCCGCGGCTGGACGGAGGGCTGATTTACCACCGTCGACGCGCAACGAGACGCACACATTGTGCGATATTGCGCGCTTCAATGCCATACCCAATTGTCAAGAGTGAGCCATGCGATTCGAGTTTCTGAAAACTCGTTCCAATTGGCTGGTGGCATGTCGCGTGCATAGGGACATCTGTAGTGGCTGTCAACTTGTAATTTGTTGTAGCTAGCCTCGGAACAGTCCTCGGGCTTCCACGCCGAAATTTAAACGGAACGCTCGAATTCCCGCGTGGAAGGAGTGCGTGACGGCTCGCGACTGACGTGGAAACAGTAACATTCTTTAAAGGAGTAAAACCGATGCGACACACGATCGCAACTTTGGGAGTCTTGTTTGTCGTAGTCATGATGGGGATCACTTCCCACGTCGCTTCTCAACAACGAACACCGTCTGCCCCTGCGTCTGCAACCGTCGCTGTATTACCTCAAGACGATTCGGTCGTAGCCCCAGAGGTGACTGACGAACGGCCGATGAGCTTTTGGATGGAAAAGAAGCTGGACTATTCGAAGTCCATTTTGGAGTCGTTAACCAAAGGAGAGTTCGCGGCGCTGGCGAAGGAAGCAGACCAGATGCGCTCACTCGGCAAGATCGAGGGCTTTGTGAGACGCAAGAACGAAAGTTATCGAACACAACTGCGAACCTTCGATTTCGCTTCGCAAGAATTGGTTCGCCAAGCAAAAAGAAACAATGCAGAAGGAGCTGCCCTCGCCTTTAATCAACTGACAAACAGTTGTGTTGCCTGCCATGTGATGCTGCGAGAAGGAATTGAATAGTTTATAAATGAGGGCTAGCGACTTCCATCTTGATTTGCCCCAGGGAAGTGACGAAGCCCTTGAATGCGCAGGACCGATAGAAAACACAATGACACTCTACTATTTTGATCCCGCGTATATGGAACACGATACGGGGGCTCATCCGGAAAATGCGGGGCGACTGCAAGCCGTGACGCGGCATTTGAGTTTTACTGGAGTCGATGCGCTCTGCAAACGTCAGGCGTGTCCTCCCATCTCTCGCGAACGCCTGGAATATGTACACACGGCTGACTACATTGACTCGGTCGAGGAGTTAGCGAGGCGTGGTGGTGGAAGGTTGGACGAAGATACTGTAGTCAGTCTCCGCTCGTTCGACGTCGCGCTGATCGCCGCAGGTGCTGCGGTCGATGCAGTTGAACAAGTTGTTCGCGGTGCAGACCGTAATGCGTTTTGTCTTTCGAGACCACCGGGACACCATGCACTACCCAACCGGGCAATGGGTTTTTGTCTGTTCAATAATATTGCCCTGGCCGCCTCCGTCGCGCGGAGAGAACTGGGTATCCAACGCCTACTCATTGTCGATTGGGATGTGCATCACGGTAACGGAACTCAGGATATCTTCTATGCGGATCCTACGGTCGGTTTCCTATCGATGCACCGGTGGCCATTTTGGCCAGGCACAGGAGCGGCCTCAGAGATCGGAACAGGGGAGGGAATCGGCGCGAATCGCAATATCCCCATCGAATTTGGCACATCGCGAGACGAACAACTGCGACGGTTTTCATCCGAGCTTGATGATTTTGCACAACAGATTCAACCCGAGTTAATTTTATTGAGCGCGGGATTTGACAGCCACCGTACGGATCCCGTCGGTTCCTTAGGCTTGGAAACAGAGGATTTTGTCGAGTTAACGCGAGCGGTGATGCGAGTCGCAGATCAATACGCCGAGGGGCGTTTGGTCAGCATTCTCGAAGGTGGCTACAACCCAGACGCATTAACCGATTGTGTGGAAGTTCATCTGGAAACGTTGTTGCAGGCTAGCTATAGCTAGTGCGCACAGCTGAATCAGTAGACCTTGCGGGCAACAACTTCGCGGTCGGTGGAATGTCGATCGAGCGTGAAGCCGCGGTGTTCGAACATGCGTATCATGCGTGTATTCTCACGGGCCACTTCGGCCACCACGTTTTTCACCCCCCAACGTTGACAGATTTCTAGACAATAGTCGGTCAATGTGGAACCGACGCCAAGTCCTTGCCATGGATCAGCGACGAGTACCGCGTACTCGGCTTCTGCGTGATCTGCGTCGGCCACTAAGCGTCCGACGCCCATTAATTGTCGTTTGCCACGTTCCACCTTCTCAGCGACGATGGCGATCTCACGGTCATAGTCGATGAAACAGAATCTTGATGCAACGTCGTGTGCAACCGTTTTGAACATGCACCGGAATCGAAGATGAATTGTCTCTGCCGAACAGTTGCTGAGTAACACGTGCCACTGCGGCTCATCTTCAGGCTTGATGGGGCGCAGCAGAACTTGGCTATCATCCTTCAAGACGACCTGGCGTATAAATTCTTCGGGGTAGGGACGTATGGCCAAGTGAGAATAGGGCCGTGGCGGGTGCAACACGGCTTGATGATCAAGCACGATGCGGGCGTCGAGCGCCAGCACTTGATCGTTACTCACCAGCAGGGGATTTACGTCCAGTTCAACGATCTCAGGATAGTCGGCGACCAAATAGGAGAGGCGGATCAGCACTTCGATCAAGCGTTCGACGTCCACACCGGGCCGACCGCGATACCCCTTGAGCAGTGGCCAGGAGCGCAGCGATTCCAACATGCGGCGCGCTAATCGTTCATTAAGCGGCGGTAATTCGAGAGCGCGGTCTTGATAGAGCTCTGCCGTTATTCCTCCAGCTCCGACCAGCATCACTGTTCCAAACACTGGATCGCGTTTGGCGCCAATGATCAGTTCACGTCCAGACGGTAGCGAAATCATTTTCTGAACGGTCACGCCCTCAATGCGTGCGTTGGGACGAGCGGCTTGGGATCGCGCAACGATCGCTTCAAAGGCTCGTTCCACTGTCTCCTTAGTCGTTAGATTTAGCTCGACGCCACCCACATCCGTCTTATGTGTGATATCCGACGAAAACACTTTCAGCACGACCGGGTACCCCAGTCGGACTGCGTATTCCACTGCGTCGTCTTTGGAGCGAGCCACAAAGGTCTTCGTCACGGGTATACCGTACGCTTCCAATAATGATTTGGACGTCCCTTCACTCAGGACATCGTGTCCTTCGCTCAGGATTGTGTCAAATACGATGCGAAGTTGTTGGCGATCGAGCGAGAATTCGATCGGAAGTTCGCGTGGCGTTTCATAAAGCGTGTCGCGATTTCGAGCATACTGAACCAAGTGCATGAACGCTCGCACCGCTTTTTCTGGTGTCGCGTAGGTAGGAACGTTGGCTGCGTTCAGCGCATCGATTCCGTCGCGCATCGACACTCCGCCCATCCATGAAGTTAAGATCGGTTTTGTGGAATGTTGGGCCACCTCGATCACGGCGCGAGCGCAGGCCGTTGGATCGGTCATAGCCTGCGGAGAGAGTACGACCAGAACTGCATCGACCCCCACATCGTCAACGACACATTTCAGCGCGCCGCCAATTCGACTTGGAGTTGCGTCCCCCAACACGTCCACAGGATTGCGTTGTGACCAAGCAGGAGGAAGCTGTTGATTGAGGTTTTCGAGCGTCGATGCCGAGAGCTGTGCCAAAATGCCGTCACGAGCCAAAAGCGCATCGGTCGCCATTACGCCCGGCCCACCTGCGTTAGTGACAATGGCCAAACGTGGTCCACTTGGCGTTTGCTGTCGAGCCAACAACTCGGCGCAGTCAAACATGTCTTCCACGTCAAACACTCGCACAATTCCAGCGCGCGCGAAGGCAGCTTCGTAGACCGCATCCACCCCTGCCATGGCGCCGGTATGCGACGCTGCCGCTTCTGCAGACTCGGCAAACCGCCCAGCCTTGTAAGCGATAATCGGCTTGGTGCGAGTGAAGGCGCGGGAGGCTGATATGAATTCGCGCGGATTGCTTATCGACTCGACATACATGATGATCGACTCAGTCGTAGCATCTTCCGCAAAGTAGTCGATCAGATCATCCATGCCCACGTCGAGCATATTTCCGACGGAAACAAAATGGGAGAAACCGATGCCTTCTTGGCGTGCCCAGTCTAGGACCGAGGTGCATAACGCACCCGATTGAGAAATAAACGCTACTCGACCATTGGCGGGCATCGCATTGGCGAAACTTGCATTAAGCTTCGCATGTGGCGAGATAACACCCAAACAATTGGGGCCAACCAGTCTCATTCCATCGAATCCTCGTGCAATCTGAAGGATCTCTTGTTCCAACTGGAAACCAACTGCGCCCATTTCACGGAAGCCGGCGGTCAAGATAATCACGCCCATGATACCGGCTTCGCCGCACTGCCTGATCAAGTCTGGAACCGTTGCCGCTGGCGTACAGATGATCGCTAAATCGACTGGATCACCAATTTCGCCGACTGAACGATAGGTTGTCAGACCTGCGATTTCGCCTCCATTGGGATTTACCGGAAAGATGGAACCGGTGAATTGTGCATTGATCAAGTTCTGTAGAACAGTATTTTCAACTTTTCCATGACTGTTACTTGCACCTACAACGGCAATTCTCTTGGGTTGGAAAATTTTATTGAGGTTGCGAATCGGCATAAAAGCGCCTACGAAAGAGTTCGATAAGTCCATCAACGACCGAGACACCTATTTTCAGTCTTCTTTGCGACTTGTGCTATAGGACATTGAAGCAATTTCAGTGCGAAGAATCGCACACAAGCGAGCGTTTGCGCATGTGCGTACGGAGGCCAAGATTCGCACCTACCTAGGACAGTTCCGGAGGCAGCTGCGCAATCAACGATTGCTCCGACTCGGTTAGCGGCTCTTGCGATGCAAGCTGCATCTCTAACACGGCTACATCCGCATCGGATGGGTCAGTCGCCTCGCGCTGGCGGTTGAGCAGCCGCTGCTTCAGCGTCTCGAGGTCGGTGGGACAATCGAGTATGGCAAAATCAACCTTTAAGCGGTCTGCCAGATCATGCATCATGCGCCGCTGCGCATGCTTGAGAAAAGTCGCATCCAGGACAACGGAATAACCAGCACCCAGCAAATCCCCCGCGACTTCGTAGAGTTTAGCGTAAGTGGCCTGTGTCATCGCAGGACTATAAAGCTCCTGCAGTTGCCGTTCATTAACGCGATTGATGGGATTGAGCCCAAAGAGCCGCTTGCGTTCCACGTCAGCACGTATTCGAATTGCGCCCGTGCGGGCTACCAACTGCTCGCTGTAGGTCGACTTACCGCTACCGCTAAGGCCATGCGTAATGGTCAGCACGGGTGGTGGCTCACTGGATAGCCGATGCGCAAGCGCGATGTGAAGATCGCGATCGAGCTTTGCTTCTACCGATTCGCCACCGCTGGCGTCCAGTTGTTGTGATCGGAGCAAGGCCACCTTGGCGCGCACAAGTGCGCGGTAGACTTCGTACCAGCGCAAGAGGTCGAGCGATGAGCGGTCGTCGTGCTGTTCAACGTAGGCATTGCGAAAGAGAAATCTCAAATCATCGCGGTGATGCGAGGCTAAATCCATGGTCAAGAAGGCGATGTCGTTGAGCACATCAATGATGCGAAAATCCTCATTGAATTCGATTCCGTCGAACGGAATAAACCGGCCATCCCATTGGACGATATTTCCCAAATGCAAATCACCATGGCACTCGCGAATGAAGCCATCTGCCTGGCGCTGGGCAACTCTGGGTTCGAGCTCTTCAAACGTATCGCGCGTCCAAATCTGCAAACTTCGCAGCAGACTTGCCTCAGGTTCCTCGGTAACCAGTGGTTGCAAAGCGCTGAGATTGTCGACGGCATTTGCCAAGATCCTCTCCGGGCCACCTGCGGTCCATTGTGGCTGCCGCGGCGAAAGCTCGTGAAACTGAGCGATCCGTTGCGCGAGGTCGACTATATCACTGGAACTAACCTGATTTGCCCTGAGATGTTCCTGCAACTGGGCTCCAGCGGGAAATCGTCGCAGTTTCAGAGCATATTCTATGGGTTCTCCTTCACCTTCGACGCGCACCTGATGATCGCGGATCGTGATCGGCACCACGGACACGTACAGTTCTGGAGCAAAACGACGATCCAGTCTCAATTCTTCTTCGCAGTAATGCTTGCGATTTTCAAGGGTGAGATAGTCGAGAAAAGGAGTGCTAATCGGTTTTTTCACTTTGTATGCAAAATCTCCAAATAAAAACACCCAAGAGATATGGGTCTCTATTTTGGTCACGTCAGTCTGCGGCTCGCCAACCTGTCGTTTGTCATGGTATGCAGCCGAATTGCACAGGGCAGCGACCAATTCGTCGCTCGACAATTTCCCGACTGACGCGCCTCCATTTGATGGCATTCCAGTGGGTAGCGAGTTCGAATTGCAGATGGGTCGTGGTTGATTCACGATGCACTCCTAAATATTTCGTACTTGACGAGGCGACGATCCCACGCCCTTTAGCGCCCCCGCGCGAAACGAAGCAGCGGACTCGCAGCCGCCTCTACTTAACGACACGATGTTACTGAGGAACATTTTTCGTGCCACAAATCGCAGTGCGAGATGGAGAGGGGGGAACGTTGCCCATCAGCTGACTGCTCTTGACGCTATTGCGCAGTAGCTCCTACTATCCGGCAATTACCTACCCGCCTAGAAAAGAGGCTTGCATTGAGCCTTTCTCCCGCTGATGCATGGGAAATGCAATGTCGAAGCGTCCAGTTCAGCGCAGAATGTCATATTTTGCGATCTTATTCCTGCTGCAGGCCTCTGCGGCCTACTGCCAAACGACACAACAGACACCCGCCAATATTCGACGCGATATTGCTATTCAGCCTGCGCAAATCCAACAAGTTCAAGCCACTTTGCAAGCTTCGCTCGGAGAGCGGCTGGCCGTCGACCGCCTCAATCCACAACGGTTTGAGATTCAAGTGCGCGGCGAAAGCTCTTTGATGGAATTGCGGGCCGCTGAAGGCCGCATGCTCATCGATGGAACGCCTAAACTAACACAAGAGCTAGCGCGACTTGGCAGCCTGTTGGCAGCCCAATCACCTTCACAACCTGTATCGGTCGTACCACTCAATCACAACGGACAAGTGGCGCTACAGCAGTCGAGATTGTTGGCGCACTCACCAACTGAGCAAACGACAAAGTTCATGTTGCCCCGATTCTTGGGACTACGACCCGCCCAGTTGAGCGCAACACAGCAGCCGCCCGCGGTTCCCATTCAAGCTCCGACACAAACTGCAGCCGCCCAACCGGCCGCTAATAATCCTCAGGTACCACCAGAGCAAGAGAATGCGACAGGGTCACTGCCTTTGCAACCCTTCGAGGGGGTGCAAATTGAGATGTTGCCTGAAATCGACGCAATCATTCTGCGTGGGCGCGACCAGCAATTGGCTGATTTAGCAGAGATCATCAAACGCCTCGATGACGCAAGCCGACTGGCCCAGCCCGAGATCGAAGTGATTCAGTTGCTGCATACCAATGCCGAATCCTTGGCTGCGCTGATCGAGTCGACACAGTTGACGTTGCTAGGAGCCCGACAAGGTCGCGCATCGGTGACCCCACTGGTCAAACCCAATGCCCTCCTGCTCATCGGTTGGGGAGAAGCCGCTGCGGTGGCCCGCGAATTGATTGCCAAGTTGGATCTACCCGTCGCCCCTGGCACGCAATTCGACGTCATTCAACTCCGCCATGCGGTTGCAACTGAAGTGCAAGACCGGTTGGAGAGTTTTTTCCAGAATCGTGAAGGGCTCGGACCGGTCATTCAATCGACAGTGGATGAGCGGACCAATGCGATTGTCGTACATGCATCGCCACGCGATCTACAAGAGGTCAGACTGCTGATTGAACGTCTGGACGTACCCCGCAGCAGTTCGATGCAACAGGCCCGAGTCTTTGAAATCCGCAATAGCCTCGCAGCCGACGTCGCCCAGACGTTAGAGGCTGCGCTGCAGTCCGGCGAGGCAAATACCAGCGTCGAACTGCGAGATAAAGATGGAGTTCCGCTGGCAACCAGTGGCATTCTGGAAGATAGTCGCATTACTGTCAATGAACGCAACAACACGATTATCGTCGCCACCGCTCCGGAAAACATTGAACTGATCCAACGCTTGATTGAACAACTAGATACACCTGGCATGGTGGCTAAGATCAAGATTTTTCCGATCATCAATGGCGACGCTGCGGCACTGGTGGAGACCTTGCGATCACTCATTCCCAGCCAGGCACCCGGAGCACCGGGAACTCCACAACTTTCCACTGCAGTCAATGAGTCTTCGTTGGTACCGTTGAGGTTCACTGTCGATGCTCGCGGAAACAACATCATTGCGATTGGCTCCGAAGGCGATCTCAAAATCGTCGAGGCACTGATCATCCGCTTGGATGAAAGTGACACGATGCAACGCAAGAGCACAGTCTACCAATTAAAAAATTCACCAGCCGTGGATGTAGCACTGGCCATCAACGAGTTCCTGCGCAATAAACGACAAGTTGAAACGGCAACCCCCGGATCGAACAATCCGTTTGAACAACTCGAAAAAGAAGTGGTTGTGGTTCCAGAACCAGTCCAAAACAAACTGATCATGAGCGCCACGCCGCGCTATTATGAGGAGATCAGCCGACTGATCGAACAACTCGACCAGCAACCGCCGCAGGTGATGATTCAAGTTATGATCGCGGAGATCACGCTGGGCGATACCGATGAATTTGGCATCGAGATGGGGCTGCAGAACTCTGTTCTGTTTGATCGCAGTTTGCTTGGCGATCTGTTAACTCGTACCAATACCACCAACACGTCGACACCCGCCGGTGTTGTGACAGAGACGGTTGAAGAGATTGTGGCGGCCAGCAATGTGCCTGGATTCAATTTCAACTCGACCGCACCACTTGGTAACAGCGCATCATCGCGTTCGTTGGGTTCCTCTGGCCAAGTTGGTTCGCAAGGTATTTCGAACTTCGCAGTGGGACGGGACAACGAAGCGCTAGGATTTGGCGGCTTGGTTTTATCGGCAAGCAGCGAAAATGTAAGTTTCCTGTTGCGTGCGCTCCAAGATTCACGGCGTCTTGAAATACTCAGTCGACCACAAGTCTTGACTCTGGATAATCAACAGGCCTTTATCCAAGTAGGACAACGCGTTCCGCGTATCGTCAGCTCGATCATCAATCAAAACGGTGCACAGAATAATGTCGAGTTAGAAAATGTAGGTTTGATCATCGGCGTAACACCTCGCATCAGCCCCGAAGGAAATGTGGTGATGGAGATTGATGCGGAAAAATCGAAATTGGGGCCGGAAAACGAAGGCATTCCCGTTTCGATCGCTGCCGATGGTAGTGTGATTCGATCTCCCCGCGTGGATACGATCACCGCGCAGGCGACCGTCAGCGCTGCTGATGGTGAGACAATTATTCTGGGCGGGCTGATCTCGCGGAGCGTGAGGACGATCCACCGTCAAGTTCCCTGGCTGGGTGATCTTCCCATCTTGAAACATTTTTTCAGCTACGATCTGTTTGACATGCAACGCACCGAACTGCTGATCATTATGACACCCCATGTGGTGCGGTCGCAGGGAGACATGGAACGGTTAAAACAAGCGGAGTTCGCGCGAATCAGTTGGTGTGAGGCGGATGTTTTCGCAATCCACGGAGATGTCTATCCTTCAGTCGACGTGACCACGGACATGATGGATCGCCGCGAATGGAACGTTGTCTATCCCGATGTCGATCCTCGCGGATTGCCTGAACTGGTTGTCGACGAAGCGATTCCCTTCAATGAGCCAACGCTCCGCGAGCGATCTCCGAGTTTTGAGGTGATTCCACCGCCTGCAAATTCGTCATTAGAATCCTACCCCAGTGGAATGAACAACTCAGTGAACGTACGAGCAAGCTACGATGCGCCGGTTGATCAACCGCCTTCCGCTACCAACTCCACTTTTCCGACCAATGTAGACGCAACTGCTCCGAGTCGATTATTACAAGACAATAGCTTCCCGATGGTGCCACAACCCTACAGCAGTGCGACCAGCCCAGTCGTTCAAGCAGGAGGAGCTCCAACGCTCCTGCCCGCCCAGCAAAATCGACAATTGGGGGTGGGGCGATGACATTTAAAAACAGTGGTCCAGCGGGTGGCGTCTTTCGAAATCATTTTGTGCGGCCTGCAATCGTCGGGTGCATTATGTGCATGATCGCAACCAGCGGCGGTTGCAACTTCGTTCCCAAACCAACGAAATTGCAGTGGCCTTGGAGCGAAGAAAAAAAGAAAGAACTACCCGAGCGAATCTTGCCTGTCTGGACCGATTCGGTGCTCTACCAACCCAATCAACCTGGAGTAAGAGGCTTTGGTGGACGAGTCTATTTCTATGTAAAAGACGGAAAAGACCCTGTCGAAGTGGATGGCGGTTTAGCGGTCTACGTGTTTGACGCGGAAAACGAGCAGCATGATCAAAAACCGCTGCGCAAATTTGCGTTCACGCCTGAACAATTCGCCGGACATATGAGCCACACGTCGATCGGCCCGTCATACAGCGTTTGGCTTCCGTGGGGAGAAGTGGGCGGACCACCTCGCAAACTGAGCCTTATTGCAAGGTTTGAGGGACGCGAAGGAGGAACGGTTATATCCGATCCAACAATTAAACTACTGCCTGGCGTAAGCGGTAAAAAAGAGCCCGCAGACGACGCCCAGGCGCGGAGTGCCAGCTCGTCGCCGTTTCAACTAACGGGACACGCGTCCGCAGCCAAAGCAACTTCCGCAGCAAGCGAATCAGGAGCTTCCAACATGGATCCTGCTCCCACTGCACATCGGAATCGAGACATTGGAACCATTGACCTTCCTCCCAGTTTTCAACGGCATCTGTTTGATGAAAGCAAGGCGAGTGACACGAAGGAGCCGAGTTCCAGCGAATCACCAGCTGGCTCCTCTTCAGTAGACAAGGGAGCATCTTCGGTCGACCTTGGTACTCCGATCCCTGCTGTCGATTCAAGCACTGTAGTTGCATCGCCCCTGACGACCGAAGTTGTCGACTACCGCTCGCGCATGCAGCAATCTGCACAGGCGAAACATACGGTAACCGGTGAGAAATCGAAGACTGACATCCGCGCCGGGAGATGGATTCAAGCCCCCTCGCGTGCCGAAAGAAAGTGAGCAGCGAGCTACTCGTAACGCAACGCTTCGATCGGATCGAGTTTGCTGGCTCGACGAGCGGGATAATAACCAAAGAAGATCCCAACAGCGGCAGCAAACCCCATGGCAATCACTGCTGCCGGTATGGAGATGACAATGGGCCAATCACTCCCAGAGCTGAACGCATTGATCAGCATGGTTGCCCCTGCCGAGGCGGACATCCCAAGCACAACTCCGACAAAGCCGCCAATGCAGGACAGTACGATGGCTTCGACCAAAAATTGGCGCAATATGTCTTTACCGCGCGCACCGATGGCCATGCGAATACCGATCTCGCGAGTCCGTTCCGTAACCGACACCAACATGATGTTCATGATCCCTACGCCTCCTACCAGCAACGAGATACCAGCGATGGCGGAGAGCATGAGGGTCAACGTCCCAGTAATGATCCCCAGCGTGGCTGCAATCTCAGTCGTGTTCTGAACACGAAAATCGGGCTGCTCTCCAGGCGGAATACCATGCCGTTCGTAGAGAATTTGCTCGATTTCGCGGGTCGCAGTTGTCATCAACTCAGCTGAGATCGCCGAGACCATGATGGCGTTGACATCGCGAAAGTTTGAACCTTGCAAGCGTTTTCGGACAGTCGTATGCGGCATCAAGATAATGTCATCTTGATCATCACCAACCATATTGGCACCTTTTTTCGCAAGGACGCCAATTACGCGAAACGGAATGTTCTTGATACGGATATTCTGATCGATCGGATTTGCGGTTTGAAACAGTTTAGCGACCAGGGTGTGACCGATGACACAGACCTTGGCTCCGCTACGGATGTCATCTGGAGAGAAAAAGCCGCCCACATCGATTTCCCAATTCCGGACGATTAAATAATCCGCTCCAACACCTTGCATTTCGCGAGGGCTCCAATTGGAACTGCCGAAGATCACTTGGCCGGCAGCGCCAACGATGGGAGATGACGCAAGAACGGCAGGGCACTCATCACCAATAGAGTCGGAATCGTCGGACGTGAGCGTGGTGACGGTCGCTTGTCGCACACCGCCACGTTGTTGGCTACCTGGAATGACAACAATCACGTTGGTCCCCAACGCCTCGAATTGGCCCTGCACGAGCGCGCTGGCACTTTGTCCAATCGAGACCATGGTGGTGACCGCTGCGATACCGATAACGACGCCCAGCACCGTCAAACCAGCCCGCATTTTGTTTTTCATCAGCGCTCGCAGCGCGATTTTGAAAGTATCCCACAGCGACATACGACGAGCATCACTTCTTGGCTTGGCCAGTAACTAGTTCATCGCCTTCTTTGAGGTCACCGCTAACCAAGACGACATACTTACTTTCCGCGAGGCCTGTTTCAATTTCGACAGCTCGCAGAAACTCGCCATCTTTGACCCACACATGTCGCCTGTTTTTCTTGCGTTGAATCTCCGTCTTTTCGCGGGCGGTCAGCGAGATTTCCTCTTCTACTTCGGAGGTACTCTTCCAGTTGGAACCGTCGAGTAGATTTCGATCTTCGGGACGCACATAAGCCACATTGGCCGGCAAAAAGCGAATGGCGGAACTCGGAATTTTGAGAACATCGCTTTTCGAATCGACTTCAAACGAAATGCTGGCGGTCATACCAGGGAGCAGTTTCATATCAGGATTGGCGGCTGCAACGATCACGGGGTAGGTTACAACATTCTGAAGCTCTTCCGAGCTCAAACGCACTTGTTCGATCTCTCCGGTAAAGAGTTCGTCGGGGTGCCCATAAACGGTGAATGTAACCGGCCGCTTTTCATCTTTCGCCCGTTGGATCAAACCGATATCTGCTTCGTCGACTGAAGCGAACACATGCACTTTCTCCCGCAGATCAGGAGCAACGACAAACAACTCGGGTGTTTGGAATTGTGCTGCCAATGTCTGTCCTGGATCGATCTTTCGATCAATCACGATGCCATCGACTGGGGCGCGAATTTCGCAGTATTCCAAGTTCGCGACCGAATTCTCCAAACTGGCTTTCGCTTGCTGAATCGCCGCCTTGCTGAGGACCAACTGAGCTTCGAGTGCTTTGTATTCAAAGGTCAAGGCATCCAATTCGCGAGTCGATAGAAAATCTTCGTTCTTGGCTCGCAACTTCTGTCCGCGCAGCAGATTGTTGCGCGCCTGCTGAAGCTGCGCTTGCACGCGATTCACTTCCGCGTCGCGCGTCGCCAGTGTGGCTTGATCGCGAGCTACGTTTGCTGCGAATAAACGTGGATCGATCTTCGCTAAAATCTGACCTTCTTTAACTTTGTCGTTAAAATCGACGTTCAATTCCACGATCGGTCCGGAGACAAACGAGCCCACGGAAACTCGGAGCACCGGCCGCACCGTACCGCTGGAGTTGATTTCCCGTACAGCATTGCCGCGGACGACTTGTGCGGTTTCCCAAACGGGTTGGCTGCGCTTCTTCAAATAGTCTCGGACAGGCCCGTAGGCTCCCCAGACCACACCACCCACGGACAGTAGAAAAATTATTAATTTAACGAGAAATTTAATCATCGAATCCAAACATCAAACGTAGTGTGATGCACTGTGTATCAATTTGGTGCATCACCAAATACTGACTTAACCATTCTGGACCAAGCACAGCCCCGCGCCTAGGCTTTACGATCAATTCTCACGCGCAGGCTCTTTCGGCCCTTCCCCACTTTGCCCACGACAAGATCACAGCGATACGTCATGATAATGTCGTTGGCTAATGCTTTTCGTACGGCTATCCTGGATATTGTAGAACAATTGTCCCCAATTGCTTGGGAATGAAACAATTGGGGACAATTGTTCTACATTGCGATTCTACATTACAAATCTTGGAGTTTGAACGTTGACTCAGTTATTGACTCGTGGATGCCTGGTTTTCATTGGATTTGTCGCCTCGCTGGCAGCCAATTTGACTGCCGATGATCGCTCTCAAGCAATTTCAGACTTTGCTCTCAACAGCAACTACGGCCACGAAGTGCATCTTGCCGATTTCAAAGACAAGCCGATTGTTGTGCTAGCTTTTCTGGGAACAGAGTGCCCGCTCGCCAAACTCTACGGCCCGCGCTTGAGCGAACTGCAGACGGAATTTAAGGACCAAGGCGTGGCAGTGATTGGCATCAACTCCAACAAACAAGATACGTTGACGAAGCTCACAGCGTACGTCCATCGCTACGAAATCAACTTTCCAATGCTTAAGGACGTAGGCAATCGCGTGGCGGATCAACTTGGCGCCAGACGCACTCCCGAAGTCATTGTGCTCGATCAGCAGCGGCGAATTCGCTATCGCGGCCGCATCGATGACCAATATGGAGTTGGCTTCGCCCGCGACAAGGCTGAGCGCTCCGATCTGCGGGTTGCCGTCGAAGAGCTGCTCGCGAATCAACCTGTCACGATTCCAGAAACCGTCGCTGTCGGCTGCTACATTGGTCGAGTCAAAGAAGTGGAACCAAGTGGCGAAGTGACGTTTACGAAACATATTGCTCCGATCATGAACGCGCGATGTGTCACCTGCCATCGCCCGGGTGAAATTGGACCATTTACGTTGACCAAGTTCTCAGATCTCTTGGGTTGGGAAGAGACGATTCTGGAAGTAGTGGCTGAAAATCGCATGCCTCCTTGGAATGCGAACCCAGCGCACGGAAGATTTAAGAACGATGCACGCTTGACGGAATCGGAACGTGAACTCTTAAAGCAATGGGTCGCTGGTGGAATGCCCGAAGGTGATCCAGCCGATTTGCCAACTCCACCGGTCTTCACCGAAGGATGGCGTATTCCGGAACCCGATCAGGTTTTCGAGATGGACAAACAGCCGTTTGATGTCCCCGCGGAAGGCACCGTCGATTACCAACGTTTTACTGTTGATCCAGGTTGGACCGAAGACAAATATATATCTGCTGCCGAAGCGCGTCCTGGCAATCGCGAAGTCGTGCATCACATTCTCGTCTACATCATTCCACCCGGCGCAGACCGCCTGAACTTGGAAGAGGTGTTAGTCGGTTACGCCCCCGGTAGCCTGCCGGTGCTGTGGGAAGAAGGCGTCGCGTTGAAAGTCAAGGCAGGCTCCCAACTGCTTTTCGAAATGCACTACACACCCAATGGCTCAAAACAAACGGACATGAGCGTCGCTGGAGTCTGCTTTGTCGAAGAATCGAAGGTGGAACGGGTCGTACGCGGTCGCGCCGCCGTGGAACCCAAGTTGGAAATCCCAGCAGGGGCTAAACAACATCCTGTCGTTGCCAGGGATTATCCCATTCAAAAAGATGAATTACTACTCAGCATGACTCCGCACATGCACCTGCGCGGAAAATCGTTCCGTTTCGAAGCGTTCTACCCCGATGGGACTGACGAAATTTTACTCGATGTTCCTAACTACGATTTCAATTGGCAATTGAAGTACATCTTGTCCGAGCCCAAGCTGCTTCCCAAAGGAACCAGAATTCGCTGCACAGCACTGTATGACAATTCCGCAGACAATCTCGTAAATCCCGATCCGACGCAAACTGTAACCTGGGGCAATCAAAGTTCGGAAGAAATGATGATCGGGTTCTTCGATACCATTCCACCGCGCTGAGCTTCCTCGATCCCGACAAGCCGCTCGTCAGGCGTCTTCGAGACTACCTAAGGAGTCGTCTACTCGTCATACCGCCGCGCGTCTTCGATAAGCGGCATCGATAAGCGGCATCGATAAGCGGCATCTCCAAGCATGCAACTTACTCTCTCTCGGGAGCGTAAGTTGCAATGGCTAAGTCGCCCGGATGTCTCTATTTCAACTTGTTGGATTCTTCTGACTGCGCTGAGGCCTCGTCTATGTCGGGATGGGTGGCCTCGTATTGCTCCATCAAGACGGATGGGCATACTTCTTGTTCGCCACATTGAGTGCAAACGAGTCGAATTAGTTCCGGTCCACTAATCTTCAACTCTTCTTCAACGCACAAAGCATATAATTTCTTGAGATGGACACAGCTCATCGTAAAAACTCCTCCTGAGCGGGATTGGTACAGCGTAGTCGATGTCGACAGAATAGCATCGAAAGCAACACGATGGGATCCGCACGGCTGGATGACACAACCATGGAAACGTCAACTGTATTTCGTGCCGTCGATATTGCAAAAGTATATCGTATGGGCGAAGTCAATGTGCATGCGCTTCGGGGCGTGAGCTTGCAATTGTTCGAGCATGAGTTCGTCGTTTTACTCGGAGCATCCGGAAGTGGAAAATCGACGCTGCTCAACATACTCGGTGGGCTCGATCGTCCAACATCGGGAAGCGTCTTTTATCTCGACCATGAACTCACCGCCAGCGATGATACGCGGCTGACCAGGTATCGACGCGAAAACGTAGGCTTCGTATTTCAATTCTACAATTTGATCCCAAGCTTAACCGCTCGCGAAAACGTTGAACTAATTACTGAGATTGCCAAAGCTCCGATGCATCCGCTCGAGGCTCTCGATTTGGTCCACTTGAAGGAACGTGCCAATCACTTTCCCGCACAACTTTCTGGGGGCGAACAACAACGCGTCGCCATCGCTCGGGCAATTGCTAAAAAGCCAAAAGTCTTGCTGTGCGACGAACCCACCGGTGCGTTGGATGTTCAAACAGGTATCGTCGTGCTTGAGGCGATCGCGCGAATCAATCGGGAGTTGGGTACGACGACAGCCGTGATCACACACAATGCTGCGATTGCCAAGATGGCCGATCGTGTCATTTCGCTAAGCGACGGAAAAATCTCGCACATCGAAGAGAACCACACCAAAGTAGCCGCGACGGAATTGGAGTGGTGATGCGCAAACTTGATCGCAAGCTAATCCGTGATTTGGGTCAGATGAAGGGGCAGGCACTTGCAATCATCTCAGTGATTGCCGCTGGAGTAGCAACGTACGTGATGTCCATGTGCTCCTACGCGTCCCTGGAATGGAGCAAGGACTATTTTTATCGCGAATTCCGTTTTGCCGACATTTTTACCTCCGCGCGACGCGCCCCCGATTCGCTGATTCCGCGCATCGAGCGGATTTCGGGTGTTGCTACCGTGGAATCGCGACTTGTCTACGACGTGTTGCTCGACATTCCCAACATGGAAGAGCCAGCCACCGCGCGTTTGATCTCAGTGCCCGAGGATGGCCACAACCGATTGAACAAATTGTATATTTCACGCGGGAGAATGCTCGAGCCGCTTAGGACCGGGGAAGTTGTCATTTCGGAGGTCTTTGCCGAAGCCCATGGCTTCGTACCTGGCGACACGTTGCGAGCTATCATCAACGGCAAGAGCCAGCAATTGTCGATTGTGGGCATCGCTCTGTCACCTGAGTACGTCATCCAGGTGCAACCTGGGAGTATCGTCCCGGACGAGAAACGCTTTGGTGTCTTCTGGATGAACGAAGTCGATCTTGAAGCTGCCTTGGACATGACCGGGGCGTTCAATAGCTTGTCACTGAAGTTCGCATATGACAAGAACCCCGATGAGATCATCGAACAACTCGACGCACTGCTCAAGCCATTTGGCAGTGTGGGTGCGTACGACCGCACCCAGCAGCTCTCCCATCAGTACTTGTCCGATGAACTCAAACAACTTCGCGGGATGGCGGTCATGGCGCCCGCCATCTTTTTGTCGGTTGCCGCTTTCTTGCTCAACATGGTCGTGTCGCGCATCATTAGCCAACAGCGTGAACAAATTGCTGCACTCAAGGCCTTCGGTTATACGAACTATGAGGTCGGTTTGCACTATCTCAATATGGTTTTGGTGATTTCACTCACCGGAACGCTCCTGGGGACGCTCTTGGGATTCTGGATGGCTGCTAACATAACGGAGCTCTATCAGAAGTTTTACAGATTCCCGATGCTCGAGTTTCGGATCGATCGTTTGGCGATCGTTTCGGTTTTCTTGATCACGACCACGGCCGCTATCCTCGGCACTTGGTTCGCTGTGCGCCGCGCCATCCATCTTCCTCCCGCGGAAGCCATGCGTCCCGAACCACCTCCCAGCTTTCGCCCTACGTTGCTCGAACGTCTATTGCCAGCCAATTCGCTGTCGCCAGAACTGCGCATGGTCATTCGTAATATTTCGCGACGCCCCATCAAATCAAGCCTGTCGGTGCTTGGATTGGCCATGGCGGTATCGGTCATGATCCTGGGAAGTTTTACGCTCGACGCCGTCAACTATATGATGGATTTTCAGTTCCGCAAAGCGCAGCGTCAGGACTTGACGGTTACCTTCTTTGAACCTGCGACGGCTGCGGTCATCTATGAACTGAGCCGACTGCCTGGCGTTTTGGAAAGTGAAACGATGCGTTCCGTCGCGACGCGCATGCACTTCCAGAATCGTTCGCGGCGTGTGGGTATTGTCGGACTCGAACCGGCTCCCCAACTCTTTCGCCTACTCGATCGACAGGAACAAGCTGTCTCCGTTCCTGAGTTCGGCATCATGCTCAACTCAAAACTCGCTGAGTTACTGGCTGCCCAACCTGGCGACCTACTGACTGTCGAGGTGCTCGAAGCAAAACGCCCCACGCTTACCATCGAAGTCACCGCGATCGTCGAAGAATACACAGGCGTCAACGCCTACATGGACAAACGACGCTTGCATGAACTACTAAAAGAATCGCAAGTTGCTTCCGGCGCATTCTTGAAAGTCGACGCCAATCAATTGCAAACTGTTTTTAAAGAACTCGAGTCGCGTCCTGGTGTCGGGAGCGTGGCCATCAAGGACGCGGTCATCCAGAGTTTTGAAGCGACGGTTGCTGAAAACATCCTTGTCATGCGGACGTTCATTGTGATGTTCGCGGCAGTGATCGCCATCGGAGTTGTCTACAACGGAGCGCGAATATCACTGTCCGAGCGCAGCCGTGACTTGGCGACGATGCGCGTCATCGGTTTTTCACGGAGTGAAGTCTCGACCGTGCTGTTGGGCGAAATCGCCATTTTTACGCTGCTCGCGATTCCCCTGGGTTGGGGCATTGGCTATGCGC
This sequence comes from Pirellulaceae bacterium, assembly GCA_041753315.1. Taxonomy (GTDB): domain Bacteria; phylum Planctomycetota; class Planctomycetia; order Pirellulales; family Pirellulaceae; genus Aureliella. The sequence goes on from JBGSUV010000089.1 coordinate 27,834, forward strand.
TTTCCGCTTACATGGTCAGCGGACTTGAAACCGAAAACTATCGCATTCCGCTGGTTATCAGCCGCAATACGCTTGGGATGGCTGCGCTGGTCGTCATGATCGCCACCTTTTTCTCGGGTTTCATTGTGCAACGCCGTATCAGCCATCTAGACTTGATCGGAGTCCTCAAGACCCGCGACTGATGCGACTGCTCGGCTGTGGTTGTACCCGCGATGAAGAGGTCGAGTTGTTTCGTAGGTTTCAACTTCGTTGCCCCACGATACCCAACCTTGTGCCGGTTCTCGAGCAAAAATTTCGAGGTAGGGGCCGGGACTGCAGCGTTCAATCAACTCGTAAGCTTCCGTAGGTTTTCTCGAGTGCTCACGTTTTCTGGTAGAAATAACGTTGACTTGCCGTCTGCCAGCGTCTAGCGTCCGCATGCTCCCTCGCAACCCAAAAAGAATCAATTCGGTAACGTTTCGAAAGTAAAATCCCACTCCACGACCGTCAGGTCCACCGTCTTTTCGGATTTTGTACCAAACAAGGTTCGTCTTGTAGGTAAAGCCCCACGACTCCATGACATCAAGTCCCTCCTTCAACAACGCGTTAGGACACCACATATAGAGGTGACACGCTTGGGCGGCATGCGCAGCAATCGGCATGCGTTTTATATCACCCAGTTGCATCGTCTCATAACGATTGAGTCGACGATGTTCAGGCGCCATTTTTCCGGTCCGGTTTTGAAATCGCCATGGTGGGTCGATAAGAATGGTGCGGAATTTCTGCCCCTCCAGCCCTTCGAGTTGATCGCCAAACTCGATGCAGTCGTCGCCATACCGCGTTTGCTTTTCTGAATCGGCACCGTTCGCTATTGGGCATTCAGCTGAGTTCTTTGCGGGTGTAGGTCCGACTTGTATTTTCATCAAGCGATCTCCCAATGCGACACCAATTAAATCCGAAGGTTATGATAACGGTTGAACGGTGAGTTGGCACCTTCGCCAATTGGAAATTGTGGGGGGATAAACAGTAGTTCGATGAGATTTTCGCTAAAGACTTTGATTTGGGGTACGCTAGCGATCGCCGTTTTGCTGGTGGGGGCATTTTCCATGTTTCCCAAACCGGTTGAAGTGGAGGTTGCGACCGCTACGGTTGGTGCATTGAAAGTCACTGTCCAGGAAGATGGTAAGACTCGCATCCGAGAAAAGTACACTGTTTCGGCGCCGGTGGCTGGTCGAATTTCGCGTATCGAATTGAATGCTGGCGACCTCTGCGATGAAAGCACGTTATTGGCGGTAATCCTCCCAAGCGATCCGGCAATTCTCGATGCGCGTGCCCGCGCGGAAGCACTAGCCCGCGTCCAGGCGGCGGAGGCGGCGTTGCAACGTGCGAAGTCAAGTGTCGAACAGGCGGATATTAACAACTCACTGAACCGCTCCAAATTCGAACGTGCACAACAATTGCTACCCACCAAAGCCATCTCGCAAGACGAATTTGAAATCATCAAATCAGAGTACTTGGCATCGACTCAGGCAATCAAAACCGCCCGCTTCGACGTCGACATATCCAATTTCGAACTCGACATGGCTCGAGCCGCAGTCAGTCAGTTTACTGAAACAGACAATACGACCAATGCCGAACCATTTGAGATCTTCTCGCCCATTTCGGGGCGCGTGCTGCGGGTCTTCGAGGAAAGTTCGACGGTGATCGCAGTCAGCGAACCGCTTATTGAACTCGGAGACCCTCGCGATCTGGAAATTGAAATCGATGTCCTCTCCACCGATGCGGTACGCATAAAGCCTGGTGCCGAATTGACCATTGAACATTGGGGTGGCGACACGCCGCTCAGCGGGAACGTACGGATCATTGAACCCAGCGCATTCACCAAAATCTCCTCCCTTGGAGTCGAAGAGCAAAGAGTAAATATCATTGCCGATTTTAATGAACCTCCCGAGCGATTGACGCGACTGGGAGATGGCTATCGCGTCGAAGCCCAAATCACCGTCGAACACCTCGATCAAACGCTGCTAATTCCTAACAGCGCTTTGTTCCGACACCAACGCGAATGGCACGTACTGTCGATCGACAATAACCAAGCTAAACTCCAACGCGTCGAAATCGGATTGCAAAACGACACACACACTCAAATCACCAGCGGATTGCAGGCCGATGAAAAGGTTGTCATCTATCCGAGTGACGCGATAACCCCCGGGACCATGGTCAAGCCAATCACTCCCGTTCCGTAGAGCGTTGAACCAGCAGGAAAACTCGAACTTAATGCTGTCGGGAGAGCGAGGCTCCTGCCGAGCTTTTTCGGGCAGCGTCCTGCAGCGTCCTAACGTCCACAAGCCCATCGAATACGGCCCTGACCGCGTCACAAAGATGTTTAGAGCGCCCGCGTCGCCCTCCCGAGACCGTCTCACTAAGATGTTGCGGGTCTGAGATCGGGTTTAAGTTGAAGTTCGAGTTTAAGTTCGGCCGTTGGGGCGTTCACTACTTCGACGCACCTAGAGGTGAATAGTTGCTGGGTGCTACCGACCCATCGTGTCGGTGCAAACCGATGCGGCGTTCCCCCCGCGCGTTGCAGAAAGGATCGTCGGCAAGACAATCCAAGGCGAGCTCGCCAGCTTGCGCTCGACGCAATTGAACTACCGTGAAGAAGCGGACATGGCCATCATCATACAAAATATTGATGCCGTTTCCGTCATGAGCGATAAATAGTTCCTCGGTACCTTGAAAAACAGGCGCATCGGAGGCGAGCGGAAAGCCACTCCGTCCTTCGTGTCGCGGTGAGACCGGCCGTCCATCTTCGTCGAGCACGCCTAGGGGCAATGCATAATCGCCTCCTAACATCGCTTGGACAATTGCCAACTCAGATTCAGAAAGCTCGAACAAGTCCAGTTCGGAAGGAATCTTTGCAAAGAGGGATTCGGCAATTTTTTCCTGCTGCCAATCGTCAACAGCTGCCGCGTTGAAATGCGAACTGAGGCTCGGACATAACAACTGTCCAATGGATTCTAATAATCCTGCCTCATGCAGGTGTATAACATTACTTCCGGCAAATGCCCCTGGTCCGTGCATTGCAATACTGGGCAAACGCTGCTGAGGATCATTAAGTGCATAGTCGAAGAATCCACGGCCCGTTGTGCGGAGTTTCTCAGCACATTGCGATTTCCTGGCTTCAAATCGCGCGCGAACCAAAGCAGGCAACGCTAAGCAACACAGGACCGTCAAGCAAACGGTAAGCGCCGTAGAATCCCAAATGGAGCGCTGATTTCGCGCAGCATCTAGTCCTGGAGAGAGGCGAACAGCGGGTTGGACGAACTGATCGGATTTTTTCGACTGCCAGTCCAATGATTGCTTCGAAGCAACGGTCTCTTCCGTCTCGGAGCCTGCAGCGTGGTCTAAAGAATTGTCGACAGGCAAATCGTCGAACACTCGCGCCATCGTCGATTCGACCAGCCCCGCCGGAGGTTCGAAACGAGGCTCGTTAGCGTCGCCTTGATTGGGTTCGGTATTCGCATCCCCTGTGTTTTCGTTGGCCGAATCCAAAAGTCCCAACAAGCTTCGAAAAAACTTCAGCCGCTCCACTAACTCGGGCTCTTGAGCTGCGTGACTTTCGATTTGCCGAGCGGTAGAGGTTGTCGCGTCGCCAAGCAAATACGCAATAAGTTCTTCGTCGGTAAAATGCATGCGAGTTCGTTGCGCGGGGTGTGTTGGGGGCGAAGTGAGCTTGTGGGAAACCTAGCGGCTTCCCTCTTCTTCTTTACGCTTCCAAATGGTCGCGAGTTTGCGTACTGCTGCGTGAACGCGGCTTTTCACTGTTCCAACGGGAACACCAAGAATTTCGGCCGCATCGCGGTACGGCATGCTTTGCAGATAGATTAACTCCAGCGCACTACGCCCCGGCTCGCCAACTTCCGCGATTGCATCACGCAGTTGCATTCGCAACTCCTCTGCCTCCAACGGATCCTGCTCAGCGACGCGATGATCGGGAATCGACGCCGATTGCGACGCTCCATACGATTCATCACTCATCGATCCTACATCAAGGCTGGCATGCAAGCGGCGTTTATTCCGGCGCTTCAAATCAATCGCCTGGTGTGTTGCTATTCCATACAGCCATGGCCGAAAGCGACGCTCCAAGTCGAATTGCTCAACTTTCTTGTACACTTTGACAAAGGTCAGTTGAAACGCATCTTCCGCCTGATCGTCATCGCCCATGTAGCGACGAAGATAGTTATAAATCTCCAGCTGATAACGCCGCACCAACTTTTCAAAAGCCGCACGATTTCCAGATTTCACAAATTCGCGCAGTAGAACCTCATCAGCGACCTCTGCTACCGTAGTGCAGTCTGATAAATCGCTCTGCTCACGACGCGTCAAGACATCGCACTGCCCGTCTTCAATTTGATTTGTGGCGTCCAAAATGGCAATTCCAGCGAGGGGGTCGTACGAGCCATCCAATCCCAATGCCACTCATTATAGCAGCAAGTCGACATGCCAAGCAACATTTGTGGCCTTTCAACCCCCACGCCCCCCAAAAGCACAACCCTGGCGCGAAACTCGAACTTAAACCTGACAATTTAGAACAATTGTCCTCAATATTGTCCTCAACTGTTTTGTACCCAGTTGTACCCTGCTTAAGGCAAACTACTCCATAAAGTCTACTTGTTCTTACGCAGATAACTGTGACATTCCACGCAGCGAACGGTCAGATTGACGTAGCCAAGCGCCGCACGGTTGACATCCTTTTCACGGGCTGCTTCCGTAATGACATTCACGGCTCGACGAAAGTCAGAACTTTGCTCGAGATACTCCTCAGTCGTAATGACATTCCAATCCGCTTCCAGGCTTAACAAACTCAGTGACTGAGCGTTCTTTGCAATCTTTTCAAAGTCTTCGGTCGCCAAGCCCTCGAGAACGTCCTTAGCATGGTCGAGCTTGCGCTGCATAAAGGGCTTGAGCTTCTCTGCACCCGTTTGCTTGGGCGGCTGACCGAAAAGCTGCCAACTGGATAATCCAATTGTGCCAACTACGATCGTAGCAATCGCCATGGTAATAGAACGGTTCATCAATTTTTCCTTTTAAGTTGTGGCTTTGTACCGGTGGCAAGGGCTCGAACAATGCGTTTTCTATCTCAAATAGATTTAATCTAAGGCGAGCCATTGGACGCTGTTCTCTTCCTGCTCTTCATGTTGCTCAAGGACGTCGTAAAACAAGTTGAATTGCACCACAGCCTCTGGCCACCCCGCAGAGTCGCGTTCTGGCTGAGAGAATATTTCGATAATCGACTGCAGTCGCTCGCTCAACGTCTGGTGTTCGCTGGCGATTCGTTCTCCAACAGCCGCAATCTCGCATGAAACACCGCCATGATTTTCTGCCAACGCGATATTAAGCATTGCCTCTTGGGCGAAATGCAAATTGAGTAGTTCTAACAATTTCTTCAATCGTTCGACGGCTTCTCGATAGGGCGGCGACTGACGATGTGATCCAGAATTCATCCACTCGAACAAATCCAGCATCATGCCGTCGAGCCTCTTGTGCTCGTCTTTCCAATCCTTGAACAACTTCGTGAGTTTGACGTTTGAATCTGCTTTTTCAGTTGACATCAGCAAGTCCTCCCAGTCTCGTCCCACGCACTAATGGCGGAGGTAGTGCAACAGTGGTGCCAAGTGTGTGCCGTTATTGCCGAATGGCGTGCAAAACGAGCTGTGCCACACGACTAACGCAATTTATCGCCCCCATTTTCCGCCCTGCTTTAGAGCTTTACGTCAGTGCCTCGGTGAACCATCAGCAGGTTCGCACAGCGCAAGCGTGCAATCGTGCCCTTTCGCTCAAGTTTGACGGAACTGCTGTTAAGACGGTCGCGTTTAGATTGTAGAACAATTGTTGCCCGGTCCATTGCGATAGTTGCCGTTAGCGAGGTACAGCTGAGTACAAAACAATTGGGGACAATTGTTCTACAATGCCGTGAACGGTTACAAGATGGAGCGCCGCCCTAGCTTACGCTGACTTTCTTGTAAACATTCGCCGAAGGTGTGGGCGCGACGATTTTGGTTGCTGGCTGGAATCGTTGCCAGCGGCAGGTTTTTCGTCTTGTTCGGCTTTGGTTTCGGCTAGGAACTATCGGGATTGGCGGCCAGAGTAGGACCGGAT
>JBGSUV010000090.1:0-63346 GCA_041753315.1 Pirellulaceae bacterium
CGATCTACCACCGGTTCTAGAGCGTCTAGGGCTCTCACAGGAAATCTGGCTCCAGCTTACGGCCCAGCTTGACGAGCTGTTTGTACCCTTTACGGGAGCTGCGCCGATAGTCAACGCCGCACCAGCTGAGACACAGGGCAAACCCACGCTTAAAGGCTCGAAAATCAGACTTGCCCCATTCTGTGCGGCTTAATGGACATGTTCTCACATATCCGCCAAATTTTCCGTCGCTAGTTCATGGCTTTTTCATCAGGCTCTTATTGCCCGTGTTACTGCTTGGGGATTTCGTGGATGCGGATGTCGCGCCATTGGACTTCGAAGGGGCCGCTGTCACCGACACCGTGGACCTGAAGCCCGATAAAACCTTCTTGGAAACTGGCTGGATCGTAGAGGTCTTCGATCGGTTGGTCATTGATCCAGGTTTGAATGCGCGGACCGACGGCGCGGACTACGTAGCGATTCCATTCATCGTTCTTGAAAGCCTCGGTGGCGGGCTGATGCGGACTAAGCCAGCCGCGACCGGTTGATTCACCATAAATATAACCCGATGTACCAGGGCTGGTCTCAATTTCAACCTGAGGACCATGCACTCGGCCATTGTCGAATTCCTCCAGACTCTTCGAACGAATTTGCACTCCAGAGTTGAGTTCGGCTTGTAGTTTGACTTCAAATGTCAATTCGAAGTCGTCGTAATCGCGTATGGTGCATAGAAACGAGTTGGGACTGTTCTTGGCTGTATGCCCTACGATTCCGCCCTCGGAGACTTTGTATGTTGCCAAGCCGTTCTTTTGCGACCAGCCGCTCAGATTCTGGCCGTTGAATATCGATACGAATTGGTCCGAAGCGATGTCGGGCATCTTCGTGAAGTCAACTTGCTGGTTCGCGACAAAAGGCTCAAGCTGAAGTGGTTTGCGCATTACCGCCTCTTGAGAACTCATCAAGGCCGCTGTGACCGCTGGTTGCGTTACATCGCCCGTGGCGGCCCACTCAGTCCCGCGCTGCAAGGTGATTTGAAACGCAGTACCACTCATCGCAGTTTCATCGTGTCCGAGTGTGGTGTGAAAGACCCGTCCTTTACCGAACTCGGTTGTCATCAAAATCGGCTCATGTTCGCCGGTGCCTCCGGACTCTGAACTGCTGAAGGCAGATGCCAAGATCTGCAAGTTGCTGGCCGGGCCACGCAGTTCTGCGTACAGTTCATCTTCCGCTTGAATCCAACTCACCGGAATACCGCGCGTAATCGGATGTGATGTGTTACGAACGATGACTTCGAACGGATGACGCCGACCGTGGCTGCCACCGCGTCCCACCTTCGTATCTCGCTCGAATTTATCGTTGCGCCAACGGACATAGGGCCCATCCTTTTCCGTTCGACCGCCCCAGCCACCAAGACCAATCATCTGGTTGTACTCTGGCCAAGCTGGGAATGCGTTGTTAGCGGCATGTACACACACAAAGCCACCACCATTGCGCACGTAGTCCACAAACGCACTGTTGGTTGCCGACGACCAAGGTTCACCGTTATAGTTCGAGACAACGACTGCGTAGTCGGAGAAATTGGGTTGGAACGTCGACATGTCGCCACCCGTTGAAGGCGCTGTTGCTACATCGCATTGAAACCGCAACGTATGCTCCAGAGTTGCTTTGATCAACGGCGTCGTGATTCGCCAATCATGATTGTTTTGGCCATCAAGGATCAGCGCTCGTAGTACTGGTTCCTCTGCGTAGGTGCGAGTCGTGGAAAGTGTCGCGAAGTGGTTCAATACGAACGCGAGTGCTAACCTAGCCAAAAAGAACGTGATCGCGGAATTGAGTGAATTCATGGTTTTTCGAGGGGACTCAGCGGGGAATATTAGATTGCGAGATGAGCTATTGTGGATTGAGTGCCTTCGGTTTGCAACGTTTGTCTCCGTCCAACGGGCTCGCTACTGATGATCTTCCCACCAGAGTTTGGCGTGCAAATCCGTCCAAGGAGACCGCGGGTCGATCCGACTCAATTCCCCGAGCAGGTCATCTGCTGATTGCGGACGTTCAAGCGGATTTTTGGCCAAACAACGCATGATTAGCGTAGTAAGAGACTGCGACGTGTTTGATGGATGCGGAACCTGGGCCAGCAAGTCGAGAGGAAGTTGGTAAATGTGCTTCCAACATATCTCAATTGGATTGTGACCTGTAAACGGGGGGTGTCCGGAAAGCAGGAAGTAGCCAACACAACCGATGGAATAGATATCACTTCGGTGGTCGATGGTATTCGGTGGTTGTGCCGCTTCCGGAGAAAGGTATGCCGGCGTACCGGCAACTCCTAGTTCAACTGGGATGGAGAGTTTTGCCGAATCAGGCCAGCCTTGTGAAAGTCCAAGATCGATGATGGTTGGGTGTTCGCCCAGCAAGTCGCTGGAACTGAGCATTATATTGGCTGGTTTTATATCTCTATGGACTCGTCCACTTTCATGTAGTGCCTTCAACGCTTCGCAAGCTTGTTTCATGATTAGGAGCGTCCGGCCATCCGAAAGTGGTCCTGAGTCGCGAACGAGTTGCTCCAAGGTGACTCCCTTTAAGTACTCCGTGACAAAATAGCTTTCACCCGTTGGCGTTCGCGCTGAATCGATAAAGCGAACTATGCCAGGATGGTTCAATTGCTGCAACGCATTGATCTCGCGGTCGAATCTCTGGACAGCTAGGGGGTGTGCATGTGGAGCATGTAACAATTTGATAACTACAAGGTCGCCGGTTGTCAGTTGCCGACCTCGATGGACGTTTGTCGTGTCAGATGCACGCAGGAGTTCGAGGAGTTCATATTCTCCAAGCTTCCGGTCCACTGAGGCGATCAGGTTGGCTTGTCCGGCAGTGGGCTGGCGATTCAAACGAAGTCCAATCCCGTTGCAAAGCCAGAACCATCGTTGGCGGGCCCTTCTCAGCCAATCACCTTTTTTCTTGTTGAATTTTTTCAATGTCGAGGAACTGTCTAGGTGGAAAGTCAAATTGATTTAGCACTTTTAGGGCGGACAGACCGGACAGACCCTGGTCAATCGCATCAGAGGGACACCTAGTCAATCGCTTTTTTTTGCATAGGGACAGACCCTAGTCAGGTTTTAGGGACAGACCCTAGTCAGGTTTGCATGGGGACAGACCCTGGTCAATGCGGGGACAGACCTTGGTCATTGTTGCTTGCATAGGGACAGACCCTGGTCGTCGGGACAGACCCTGGTCGTCTGTGGTACAACGAGGGTCGTCGCGGGGGGGAGGGCGGGACGGAACCTGTTCAGATTTGCTAAACTCTGCTCGTAGTCGCTTGTGGGGGCGCGTGTTTTAGGGTTGGCCAGCTCGGTTTACGGCTACTATTCACAGGTCAGTTGCGAACCCTGCCGAGGGGGGGTGCGTTTGGTGTTGTAATTGGAGGAGTTGTCGGTATACTTCCGAATTCGTTTTAGGCTCGGATTTCGCGATTCAAGACGGATGTCGATCAATTCATCGGTTTTTATGAATGCTCGGCAGAAAGTACAAGTTAATAATTCGGCAGAGTTTTGCCGCGTAACACCATAATCGATCTTTTTTGGGGGAGCCTCTAATGGCCCGTCAGTGTGCCGTTTGCGGCAAACAAGCGTCTGTTGGTAACAGTATTGAAATTCGTGGTAAAGCGAAGTATTTGGGTGGTGTAGGTACCAAAGTAACAGGTATCACGCGTCGCAAATTCAAGCCAAATTTGCAGTGCATCAAAGTGCAGTTGCCGAGTGGCGAACATAAGAAACTTCAAGTTTGTACCCAGTGCATTCGTAGTGGCGTGATTCGCAAAGTGGTCAAGCAGAAGCCGTTTGCGCTGCCGACAACTAAATAAAGCGAAAACAATATAGAGCGAAAGACGCGAGTTTGAGGATCGCCGATGCAATTGAGCTGTGACGATGTTCGACAGGTTGCGTCTTTAGCTAAGCTCGAGTTCACCGAGGCTGAGTTGGAGGAGTACGCTTCGCAACTTGGAAAGATTGTTTCCTTTGTGGAACAGCTGGCCAAAGTGAAGACGGATGGCGTTGAGCCGATGGCGCACCCACTGGATGTTCATTCCGCTTTGCGTTCTGACGCACACGTGCTGGGGCTTAGCCGTGAGCAAGCACTAGTCAACGCTCCGAAGAGTGACGGCGAATGCTTTTTGGTGCCGCCGGTCTTGGTCAAGAAGTAGACTCTTGCCGCATTCAGTTGGCTGTCGTAAGCTCTGTGGCATGAAAATTGAACACTTATCTGCCGTCGAATTGGGGCGAAAAATCGCCACTCGCGAACTTTCTAGTCGTGAGGTCACATCTCACTTTCTGCAACGCGCTGAGCTGTCCAATGCCTCGAATCATGCATTCGTTCGTTTGACGCAGAAAACAGCGTTGGCGCGCGCTGAGAAGGTCGATAGCCGTCTAGCCCATGGCGAAGTGCTAGGGCCATTGGCGGGCGTCCCAGTTGGTATCAAGGACATCTTATGTAGCGCAGGGGAGCTCACTACCTGCTGCTCTCGCATTCTCGAAAATTTTCGTCCGCCCTACACGGCAACCTCGCTTCAGCAACTGCTAAATTCGGGGCTAGTGCCGATTGGCAACACGAACATGGATGAGTTCGCGATGGGAGGTAGTACGGAAACAGGCGTCAATGGAGCTTCCCGAAATCCTTGGGACTTGTCTCGAACCCCCGGCGGCTCAAGTGGTGGATCGGCCGCCGCATTAGCAGCAGGCATGGTTCCACTCACCATCGGCTCAGACACAGGCGGTTCCGTTCGTCAACCGGCAGCGTTCTGTGGAGTTGTGGGACTTAAGCCAACCTACGGTCGCGTCAGTCGCTACGGACTGGTAGCTTTCGCAAGCAGTCTGGATCAAGTCGGACCACTCGCGCACTACGTCGAAGACATTGCCGTTTGTATGGAACTTCTGGCCGGACATGATCCGCGTGACAGTACATCCCTCAAGATTCCTGTCCCCCAGTACTCGAAGGCTCTGGGGAATTCGTTGAAGGGGCTCAAAGTCGGCATCGTTCGCGAGCAAATTGATCATCCGGCACTTGATGATTCAATTCGCAGTGCAGTTCTCCGAGCGCAAGATACGCTCACGTCGCTGGGGGCAGAGTTAATCGATGTCCACTTGCCGCATACCGAGTTTGCGGTTGCCACCTACTACATTGTCGCGCCTTGTGAAGCGAGCGGAAATTTGGAGCGATACGACGGCGTACATTTTGGTTTTCGCAAGCTTGGTAACACGGGCGCGAGTTCTCCGTTGGACGAAATGATTGCAAGCAGTCGCAGTGCCGGTTTTGGCACTGAAGTAAAACGACGCATCATGTTGGGAACATTTGCACTAAGCACTGGATACTACGACGCATATTACAAGAAGGCGTTACAAGTTCGCCGCTTGATCGCCAACGATTATCAACAGGCGTTCGAACAAGTGGACCTGTTGCTAGGACCTGTAACGCCGACGACAGCGTTCAAAATCGGCGAAAAAGTCAATGATCCGGTGCAAATGTATTTGGAGGATCTCTTCACCGTTGGCGCAAACTTGGCAGGCATACCTGGCTTGTCGCTGCCAACCGGTGTGTCAGCCAGTGGTCTGCCCACTGCGGTACAATTGCAAGGTCCTACCTTGGGAGAAGAGCGATTGCTGAATGTCGCTTATCAGTTGCAACAAAGTGGACTGCACCAGCCGTGCCTGGCGCCGGAAGTAAGTTAAGTGGCTGGGCAATTCAAAGGCATCGCAATAGGCTGATGTTGAATGGTCTGTTATATGCGATCAAATGTTTGCGAGAAAGAAATTGAGAAGAGAGATTTAGGATAGTTATTCTAAGCAGTTGGGGACAACTGTTCTACTTTTTTTAAAACAGTTGTGGACAACTGTTCTACATTGTGGTTGGCTTTGGTTGAAAGTGTTGTTATGGACGGTTCGCCGTATAAGATTGTCATCGGGCTCGAAGTGCACGTCCAGTTGGACACAGCCAGCAAATTGTTTTGTGGATGCTCGACGGCATTTGGCGCAGATTCCAATACGCAAGTTTGCCCAGTTTGTTTGGGGTTACCTGGAGCGCTTCCGGTGATGAACGAGAGGGCGGTAGAGTTGGCGTTACGCACCGGTTTAGCGCTCGACTGCAAAATTGCTGAGGTTACCAAATGGGATCGCAAGAATTACTTCTATCCCGACTTGCCGAAGGGATATCAGATCAGTCAATTTGATCAGCCGATATGTGGCGAAGGGCACCTCGACTTTCCTGACCCCGATGCACCCACGGAAAAACTACGAGTGAGACTGATCCGCGCACATTTAGAGGAAGATGCGGGGAAAAGTATGCATGACGAAGCGGCTGGCAAGGCCGATAGTCGCATCGATCTCAACCGCACGGGTACTCCGCTGTTGGAAATTGTTTCATTTCCCGACGTTCATTCCCCCCAAGCTGCGAAAGCCTTTTTGACCGAGTTGCGATTGTTGTTGACGTACTTGGGCGTGTCGGATTGCAATATGCAGGAAGGCAGTTTGCGGGCCGATGCCAACGTCAATTTGCATATGGAGCGAGATGGCAAGTTAATTGCAACGCCGATTGTGGAAGTGAAAAATCTCAACAGTTTTCGAGCCGTCGAGCGTGCGTTGATCTACGAGACGCAGCGTCAATATGACCAATGGCAAAAGACGGGTCAGTCCATTGACGATGCGCCAAAGCAGACTCGCGGTTGGGACGATGCGGCCGGCGTCACCATACCGCAGCGCGAGAAAGAGGATTCGGCCGATTATCGCTACTTTCCGGATCCAGACCTACTGCCACTGCACATCACGGAAGAACAATTGAGCCGCGAGCGACGGCAGCTTGGCGAGTTACCAGCCATGTTACGTGATCGTCTCGAAAACGAATTCGGATTGAAGCAGTACGATGCAGACGTGATTGTGTCGCAGGGCAGGGGAGCGGTCGAATATTTCCAAAAGGCAGTGTCCGCTGGTGCCAGTGCCAAGCGGGTGAGTAATTGGGTGCAGCAGGATGTTATGAGGACGCTCAACGAAAGGAACTGGTCGATCGACTCCTTTCCTCTCCGGGCCGAGCAGTTGTCGACTTTACTGCAAGCGATTGACGCGGGTGAAATCGATAATTCGCGAGCCAAAGATGTCTTTCAGTTCTGGTTGGAACAACCCTCATGGACACTCGACGCAGTAAAAACAAAGTTGGGGATCGAAGCGGTCGACCAGGGGGAATTGGAAGCACTGTGTCGCGAATTGCTCGCTGAGAATCCGAAGGTCGTCCAACAGGTTAAGGATGGGAATCCGAAGGGGCTGGGAGCGTTGATTGGAGCAGCGAAGAAGAAGAATCCCAATGCCGACCCCAATTCTGTGCGAGAATTGTGCCAAAAGCTGATTATGCAGATGTAGTTGCTTTAATGGTCAACGTGATCACTCTCCTGACCGACTTTGGTCTGTGCGACAGTTATGTCGCGCAGGTGAAGGGCGTATTGTTAAGTCGCGCGACGCTTCCACTGCACATTATCGACATTTCACATCAGGTGCCGCCGCAAGATGTTCGAACCGGAGCGCGTCTACTGCGTGAAGCTTCGCTCGAGTTTCCTGTGGGGACCGTGCACGTCGCTGTGGTGGATCCAGGTGTGGGAACCGATCGCCGCATTGTCGCCGTGGAATTGGCCGGGCAAAAATATGTTTTGCCGGACAATGGGTTGCTCCACTGTCTCATGGAAGATCATTCTATTGTTGCGGCTCATGTTTTGGAGAATTCCAGTCTTTGGCGTGACGAACCAAGTGCCACCTTTCACGGTCGCGACATCATCGCTCCCGTAGCGATCTTTTTGGCAGAGGGCGGTGAACTGAGCGCAGTTGGGCCTGCGGCTCGGGAGCTTCAGCGTTTAACCTCCACCCTCGCTCGCGAATTGTCAGATGGTTGGATGGTCGAAGTGATTGGCGTCGATCACTTTGGAAACGTCGTGACAAATGGTTCGACCGCTTTATTGGCCAGCCTTCGCGACCGGAGCTACTTGTGCGTCGAAACAGCTGAAAAGACGTGGGAAGTGAAGCAGGTGGGGACTTATGGTGAGGCGGATTCTGGCGAGCTGGTGGCATTGATCGGCTCGCAAGGCAACATGGAGTTGGCGCAAGTCAACGGTTCGGCCGCTCGGTCAATGGGACTCGTTAAAGGGAATTTGGTGAAGATTCATCGCGAATAATTGCGGGAATTGCAAAATCCGCTATTAATGTGGGTCGCAAGATTGTTACAATCCGAAGCGATATATTGGGGGGCGGGGTTCACGGACGGAATCGATGCCAAGGCGAAGTGTCAGGACGATGCCTATTCAAAGCTAGCAGCGAGACGACGCAGTGTCACAAACGCTCACGGGTAAAGTTGTAGAAGTGGACGACTCGGGCAATTTGATAACGGACATCCCGGTCGCGAAGCTGGCGGGTGCACCGCAAGATGCCTCGTTGCGCGTCGTAGTCGATGAACATGAAACGTATGGGCTGTATCCCATCAACCACAGCCAGCCCCCCATGACATTGGTGGCAATCATCGAAGAGGATGGCCCGCTTAAAATTGTCCTTACCGAAGACAGTGCCAGTGCTATGCTTGGGGTGCGGGTTGGTGCGTTGGTTCAGGTACACTGGTAGGTCGCATTTCTTTGCTCGGTCTGCTTCACACGCGTCGATGATTTCAACCTACCAAACAGTCAACCGTGAACATTTCGCCAGCCCTATCGCCAGAGCAATTGAAGCAAATTGATCAGGAACATTACTGGCATGCGTTTACGCAAATGGCCGAATATGAGCCGTTGATCATCGATCGCGCCGAAGGTGTCTGGTTATATGATACCGATGGTCGAAAACTGCTCGACGGTGTGAGCAGTATGTGGTGCAATGTGCACGGTCATCGCCACCCCCGCATTGATGCAGCCATCCGTACGCAAATTGATCGCGTCGCCCACGTCACATCGCTGGGGATGAGCAATCCAACGACAATCGAGTACACGCGACGACTGCTCGATACGGCTCCTGGTGAACTTGATTGTTTGTTCTTTAGTAGTGATGGGGCGAGTTCGGTAGAAGTTGCCCTCAAGATGTCGTTTCAGTACTGGCGCCAATGTTCCCAACCACAGTTGAATCGTGATCGATTCTTGGCGGTCGGTAACGCCTACCACGGAGATACTTTGGGGAGTGTGAGTGTGGGAGGCGTTTCGCGTTTTCATGCAATGTTTTCGCCACTACTGTTTGAAGTAGTGCGAGGACCATGCCCAGATACTTATCGACTTCCCCCAGAGGTGTGTCTGGAAGATGCGTGCGAGTTCTACTTAGCCGAGTATGAGCAGTTGCTGGAGAGGTTTGGGGAACGCATCGCGGCGGTCATCGTCGAACCGCTGGTGCAGGGAGCGGCGGGGATGGTCATGCATCCGCCTGGCTTCCTGCGGGGCCTCAAAGAATTGGCTGATCGCTTTGATATTTTGATGATTGTCGATGAAATCGCCGTGGGAATGGGACGCACTGGTAAGTTGTGGGCCAGTCAGTGGGAGGAGGTTGCCCCCGATTTTCTGTGTACTGGTAAAGGACTCAGTGGAGGCTACTTGCCACTGGCGGCCACGCTCACGACACGGCGCATCTGGGATGCATTTCTGGGTGAATACTCGGCATCGCGTTCTTTCTTTCATGGTCATACCTACGGTGGCAATCCGCTCGCGTGCGCTGCGGGCATAGCCACGCTCGACCTATTCGAGTCCGAACGCACATTGGACAACGTGGCAGTTCAAGGCGCATTGTTGGAGGAGTACTTGCAACCGCTTACCGCCCATCGGCACGTTGGAGATATCCGCCGGTGTGGTCTGATCGTTGCCGTTGAATTGGTTGCCGACAAGCCAAATCGTACCTCGTTTCCATGGGTTGAGCGGAGGGGCCATCGGGTCTGTCAAGCAGCGATGGAGAAAGGTGTTTGGCTGCGACCGCTTGGAAACGTGATTGTTGCGATGCCACCTTTGTGCGCAAAATCCGAACACATCGAGCAATTAGCCGAAGCGATCGCGCATGGCATTCACTCGATGGACCGTCTCTAACTCGTGGCGGGCGACGTAACCAATGGGCTCTCGTTGATGGCTTTGGATGAGCCGACAGGGTTATTCACCCAAATCGATAGGCGAAGACTCAGTCGCTGGGCTGTTTGCGTCGACGGAGCCGTTTGCGTCGTCGGTTGTTTGCCGTCGTGACGAGGACGCAGTTGGTTGGCGAAGCAGTTCTGCTTTTGGCTTAGGGAAATCGGGGCGCGGACCCGTTTGCAAGACTTCCCATGGCTTGGGAGCGAAGTACCGTTTGTACATCGGCGGCATATGTTTTTCGTCGTAGTTGCCAGCTTGCAGATTCTCACACCATACCATTGCCTCTTGGCTAGTGGCTGAGATCTTGTGGGCGATCCATCCTGCGTGATAACGGGGGCGATTGTACACCCGACGGTATTCAGTGTGCGAATAGTAGAGATGGTACGGAAGGATGTCGGGTCGCGGATCGCAAGTTACTTGAAATGTGGGGCGTTCTGCAGCCGTTGCGTCTGCACTAATCGCCGAGAGGCTGAGCAATCCAAACGCGAGCAGAGGCTTAATCGTTTTCAACATCGCGAATCCATCCGCTTGATAGTTTGTCTTAATTGTACGCGGCAACTTCCGAGCCTCCTGCCCCTGGTTGCCTGTTAACTGTAAGGGTTCAATCGGTCAAAACGGACGGTCGATTCAAGCCCGATGGCTGGCGTATAGGTCATAGCGTTTGTACCGATTAGTAGTGGGCTGTCTCTTCCGGTTATTCTGGATAAGGCGGAGTTCATGTGCTGGTATCATGTTAAACTATAGGCGGTACAGGATTGGAATGCGCAGTTCATTAACAAAGGCGGAATCATGTCGGGTCAACTGTTGCAAGCATGTTTTTTATTGTGTTGCATTGCCTGCGTCTGCTTGGCTGGGGTAATCGACGAGGCCAGTTTTGGTCAAGCTGGGTTGCCGCCGTTTGACAATTACCAAAATGCTCGCGAGCAGTTGATTCGCGAGGTGCTCGTACCGGGTGGTGTGACCGATGAGCGAGTTCTTTCTGCCATACGCCATACACCGCGGCATGAGTTTGTGCCGCCCAATGTGAGGGCAGAAGCGTACTTCGACCGTGCCTTACCGATTGGCGCAGCGCAGACGATCAGCAGCCCCTATATCGTGGCCATCATGACTCAGGAGCTCGATCCTAAGCCGGAGCATAAGGTGCTAGAGATCGGTACTGGCAGCGGTTTCCAGGCGGCCGTGTTAAGCCCCTTGGTCAAGGAAGTGTATTCGATCGAAATCGTTCCAGAGCTGGGTGAACAGGCCAAACGAGTGCTGGATTCGCTTGGTTACGCGAACGTATTCACAAAAGTTGGCGACGGATTCAAGGGGTGGGAGGAACACGCTCCCTTCGATCGCATCATCGTGACTTGTTCTCCAGAGAATGTCCCGCAACCACTCGTTAAACAACTGGCCGAGGGGGGATTGATGGTGATCCCTGTGGGAGAGCGCTACCAACAGACTCTGTATTTGATGCGCAAAAGAGGGGACAAATTGGAGCAAGAAGCACTGCGCCCGACTCTTTTTGTGCCCATGACTGGTACTGCGGAGGAGCAACGCAAAGTGCATGCAGACCCAGCGAATCCGACGATCATCAATGGGGACTTTGAAGATGAACTACTGGAAAGTGGCGATATCGCTGGTTGGTACTATCAGCGAGGCTTAAGTCGGTTTGAATCCGACGAGAATACAGTTGGGGGAAAATACTACGTCGAGTTTCAGAATGATACGCGAGGTCGCCCAACCAACTTGTTGCAAGGCTTGGCGCTTGACGGGCGACTGGTCAGGCGTGTCAAATTGTCGGCATTGATGCGGCTGCAAGATGTGCGACCGGGGTTGGAACAATCGGAACTGCCATCGGTCTCTCTGCGTTTCTATGACGAACGCCGCACTCTGTTGGGAACACAATGGGTAGGGATGAATCGCGGTACTCGGGGCTGGAAGAAAGAGTCCAAGGTATTTCGTGTGCCCGCTGATGCGCGCGAAGCGATCGTTTCGATTGGCTTATTTGGTGCAACAGGAAAAGCGGCCTTTGATAATGTGCAGTTGGAACCGGTGGGTAATTAACGCATGATACAGACTGTCTAACGGGATTGAGTATTTAATTAATTCAAAACTCCGTCGAGCGTTTGGGCACATTACTCGCATTTACTTTTCGAGCGCACCGGACATCCGTGAGCTAAGGTTGAGTGCCAGCGAGGTTGCCCGGTCGATCTAGTCGTTAAATTCTTCCTCGCCTGCTTGATCGTCCCCCCTTAGCGGATATGCTAGACAATATCAACCGGCCCAACATCAGTCCGGCGAGAGTTCAACTTTGAGGTTTACGGAGTAAGGCAAGCATGAAGTACACGTTCGTTCGTATAGCAACTCTATTTGTGGGTTCATTAATCGCTGTCAGTGGTGGAACTGCCAATGCTGGCTGGGGGCTGCTCGGTGGAAGCGGCGGTAGCTCGGGGGGCGGAAGCTCCGGTTATATTCCAGCTGTGTACGCCGGTTCAACCGGTGGTTCAACAGGTTATAGCGCGGCCTATGCCTCCTACGGTTCAACCGGCGGAGCATCATCGGGAGGCAGCGTAGGCACACCTGGACTGCTCCAGCGAGTGCATAGTCGAATTCATGGTCACCTAGCTGAGAAACGTGCCCGACATATCGCTCGCCGCGCAGCCTACGGCAGCAGTGGTGGAAGTTCTGGTTACGTGGCGTATGCTGCTTCTTACGGCAGCTCTGGCGGTAGCGTTTATTCGGGTGGAAGCTCGGGTGGTGCGGTTAGCTATGGGAGCACCGGCATCAGCTACGGGAGCACTGGCGTCAGCTATGGCAGCACCGGATCAAGCTATGGCAGCACGGGCTCAAGCTATGGTAGCGTAGGTGGTGCCTATTACGGAGCATCGAAGACATCTGGTGGAGCCGCAAACTCGCTCGTATCGAACATTGAAACAAAAAGCGACGCGATCTACTTGACCGTCAATGTGCCTGGCAATGCCAAAGTGTTTGTTAATGGCAACCCAACAACGAGCACTGGCGCAGTGCGACAATTTGTCAGCCGAGGACTGGAATCCGGTAAGAGCTACAAGTTTGATATCCGCGCTGAAGTTGAAGGTGCTGATGGTAAGCTCTTGACTGAAGAAAAGACGATCGCAGTTGAAGCAGGAGAACGTGAGCAACTTCAGTTCGCTTTCGCAGATAGCAGCAGCGCCATCGAAACAGCTGTCACGCTGAATCTTCCTGAAGGTGCACAAGTTATCTTGGCTGGAAAGTCAACCAAGGCAACTGGCACACAGCGTACCTTCCGTACGAGCCATCTTAAGCCTGGCCAAGTATGGGATGACTATGAAATTGAAGTCAAGTTAGGTGATGAAGTGAAGCGTCAAACGGTGCGCTTGATCGCCGGTGACAACCTGCAATTGAGCTTCAATTTTGATGATGCAGCCGATGCGCAACTAGCATCTCGCTAAGTAAGGAACGTCTGAGTCATTGGCTCACCACGTTTGACGAACTACAATCGAGCCCTCGTTGCAATAGCAGCGAGGGTTTTTTCGTCGACAGTGTGGAACATTTGTCAGTGTAGAACAATTGACATTGTAGAACAATTGTCCCCAATTGTTGACTGAAAAACTGTAGAACAATTGTCCCCAATTGTTTGCCTTGAAAACACTGAAGAACAAATGTCCTCAATTGTTCGCCCTGAAAACACTGAAGAACAATTGCCGCCAATTGTTGCCCGAAAAACAAAGACTCAAACACGATGACAACTGAAGCCACAACTTTACGGGAAACTGCCGGCTCGCGGGGCGGGTGGGGACTGAGTCGGCGATCGCGAATTGTGCTGAGCTTAATACTCGTGATACACCTGTTGGCGGTGACGGCGGAGCCTCTCAGATTCTTTACGCGGAGTAGTCGGGGCACATCACCCGCAACCGACCCAGCTCGAATTTTGCTTGCCCCGTATGTGGAGTTCGCATATTTAAATCATGGATATTTCTTTTTCGCTCCCGAGCCTGGTCCAAGCCACTTGCTGGAATGCCGTTTGGAATATGGAAACTCGGAAACGGGCAGACTTCGATTTCCGGATAAGCGAGCGCAGCGCCCCAGATTGTTGTACCATCGCCATTTCATGTTGTCCGAGTTCTTGCACCAACTTCACGTACCCCCAGTTCAGCCGCGCATCGCAGAGGACGACCCAGCGATACTCGCCGAATGGCGAGAAGCTCGGGGTCGTTATGAGATGATCCGCGATTCGATGACACGACATTTGGTTGCGCGCTACGCCGCCGATGCGGCTTTCATCGATCGTGTCGAACATCGGCTCCCCAGCGACTTTGAAGTTCTTACCGAACGTTTGCCATTAAATGATCCTTCGCTGTATGTCGTATTACCGGACGCGCCGGAATATTTGCCAGCCGAAGGAGTACGCGCCATTGATGCCGGAAGTTCAAAGCGATTGGAGCCATCGCAGGCGACTGAACCAGATCGACCGGCTGAGGCAGAGGAGGTGGCGCAGTGAGTAGCAAGCGAGCGCTATCGAGCAACGCCAAACGCGGCTCCCAGGGAGCTTCGTTGGTAAAGGAACAGCAACTCGACGTGGCGGGTAACTCTGCGTCCACTTGGCAAGCTTGGTTACATGGCTGGGTGGATGGTTGGAATTCGTTTTGGTTTTCTTCAAGCGACGCCCATACCTTGGCCGTGATTCGAATTTGCTGCGGCGCAATGTTGGTCTATGTCCATGTTATTTGGGCGAGCTTCGTTACCAGCTTCATGGGAGAACACGCCTGGATTGATCAGGCGGCTATTCGCGAACTGCACAGCGGTGATTGGGGGTGGAGTTGGCTGTTTTATGTCGAGAGCCCCGCGTTGTTGATGCTTCATCAATTAGTGGCGATTGTGGCCAGCGCGATGATGGCTGCGGGATTGATGACGCGATTGGCGATTCCTGTAGCTTGGTGGATGACGTTGATGGTCTGCCATCGCATGACCGGTGCCTTGTTTGGGCTCGATCAGATCGTCGTCATGCTCTCGATGTATCTCATGTGGTCGCAATGCGGCAGCGTATGGAGTATCGATTCGTGGTTGCGTCAGATCCGTGGACTGAAAGGCTGGTGGTTGCCAACAGCCGGAGCGACTGTTTCAAACAATATAACCACGCGTTTAATACAACTGCATCTGTGTGTCATCTACATCTTTGGCGGATTGAGCAAGATGCGCGGCGAGATGTGGTGGGATGGGAGTGCGTTGTGGTACACCGTGGTGAACTACGAATACCAGTCGCTCAATATGACTTGGCTCGGCCATTACACTTTCCTGATCGCCGCGCTGACCGCTGGAACGATTTTTTGGGAAACGTTTTATTGCGCGATCGTGTGGCCCAAACTAACTCGGCCAATTGCTTTGGGGATGGCTTTTCTAGTGCATGGAGGTATTGCCGTTGCACTAGGGATGGTCACGTTTGGAACGATCATGATCGTCGCCAACTCTGCTTTCATATCTCCCGAGTCGACAAAGCGATGTTTGTGTCTCATCACCAGGCGCGCAAAAACTTAAACTCGAACTCAAACTCGTTGCGGGGCTCTGCCACGGAACGCACTGCTCAGAGGCTCCTGCCTCTCCTTAGACCAATTCATTCAAACTCGTTCCGGGGCTCTGCCTCGGAACGCACTGCTCTGAGGCTCCTGCCTCTCCTTTAGACCAATTCATTCGACCTGCTCATTCCGAGACTGATCGGGTAGGAGACAGGTGGCGGAAGTTTAGGTTCATATTTGGGTGTTATTTCACACCTGGCAAGATGAGGCGGCCTTTGATGCCAAGGTCAAGGCGGAAGACGCCGCCGGGATTGCCGTCGGCGTTGATGCCTCCAGTGACAAACAGTTGGTCATGTTTGGGACCACCAAACGCAACGTTGCTCGTCTGCCGGTTGCCGCCTGGGTATTGTCGCAGAAGTTTTCCTTGTGGATCGAGCACTTGGACTTGCCGCATGCCGTAGTGAGCAACATAGAGGTTACCGGCAGCGTCGAGGCACATGCCGTCGGGTTGGTTATCTTCCCATTTACCGCTGGCATGTTTGGGCAAGTCGGCAAAGACCTTCATCTCACCGACTTTGCCGGGCGAGAGGACGGGATATTCAAGCACACGATTGAACTGACTTTCTCCTACCAGCAGACGTTTGCCATCTTCGGTAAGCACAATTCCGTTGGGGAAAGCTAGACCTGATGCGACGAGGTGTGTCTTTCCGTCGGCATCAACAAAATGAACGGTGCCAATCAAATTCTCTTTGGAAGAGTCGCCTGGGTCGGTGAAGTAGAATCCACCTTGGGGATCGAGGGTCAGGTCGTTTGGACCTCGGAGCGGCATGCCACCGCATTCGGTCGAGGCCGGTTCGAGCGGCTTGCCATCCGCGGAGACTCGCAGCACGGCATGTTGGCTGGCATCGCAGATCAGGTGTGTTCCGTCGGCGAGGATCTTGTGGCCGTTGGGAGCGCCGGTGACGATGAACGTTTTGTGGCTGCCGTCGAGTTCGAATTGGGTGACGGTATCTTTCCAAGAGACATAGCCCTTGCCATCGTGATCGAAGACAACGCCTTCGCAGTAGTTGTCAACTTCGAACAGTTTGATCGCTTTTACGGCGTCGTTAGCAGGTAATGCCTGGGCGTGAAGTTGAATCGCAGAACTGGCTGAAAAGAAAATTGCACTACAACAAACAACTTGAAGAAAACGCATGGCAGGACTCGCTTTTCGAGTGGGGTGAAGGGGCGGGAAGGAGATGCCCGACAATTATACTCGCAGTTGGTAGTCGAGGAGAACGCGTTCTTGAATTGGAAGGACGTGTATCGCCGAAGGTTGAGCACGAATTCGGTACCGGAATAGTCGGCGAGGAAACGTGTATTGATACCGGCAATCTGCGAATAGTCTTGAAAAAAAACCTCGGCAGCATGATGCTGGCGAGGTTTGAAGTTTCAAAGTATGACGATCGAAGCAACTATCTTCTTCTGCGGATCCAAGTTCCACCCAACATTACCAGACCGACAAAAGCCATCGAAGAAGGCTCGGGAACTGCGGTCGCACGAATCTCGAAATCATCCATGCGGAAAGTTCCTCCGCTGGCAATTGTTCCACCATTTTCGGAAGCGGTGCCAGCAACGGCAACTCGAAAACCAACGTTTGCCTGATTATTCAACGCCGTGATGGATGTCAGGTCAAATTCCAGAACATTTGCCTGATTAAACACTCCTCCGTTAAAGTCGGAAGTTGGGCCAACGTACACTGCCCCAAAATTCGTGTAACTAATACCGTCGGTGGAGTACTGGAACTGGAAGTCTCTTGGGCCGGTGCCGCTTGCTGCTTGAGCAAACGATATTGTTATATCCTGGGCGCCAGTAGTATTAGTCGTAAATTGATAATACTCGCCATCATTCCAACCGTTTGAACTAAACGACTCTGCGGAACCGTTTCCAGCAGGATTCGAAATTGTTCCGCCGCTGGTCGTTAAAGCAAAACTGCTGGCTGCAGAGGCTCCGTTTTCCGCCGCGTGTAGTCCCGAAGTGATAGGCGCGCTCGTCTCAAAAGTCCACCCAGCGATTACAAAATCGGCTTGGGCTTCTCGTCCAAAAAACAAAATAGCCGCTAAAGCAGCGAACGTTACAAGTCTCTTCATGTGAATAACTCCAAAAACCAAATAGGTGATTGTTAACCAGTGCGTGCATGGTAGACGTATCGTTGGGTCGTTGGGTAATCTGCGCAGTTAATAACGTGTTAATTTTGAGGTTATTCTTGCGAAACCTTCGGTATTTGCTGTGTTTCTGGTGTGTCAGCAGTTCAAAGGACCTCTAAGCTATCGCGAAGCCTTCGGTTTTTGCGGTGTTAATGCACCCGTGGCAATGGGCAATGTGCCAGCGTAGAGTCCTCGGATGACTTGAGTCATATGTGGTAGATTCATTTTTTCAAATTCATCGCTCGGCTGATGGTAGTCGTCGTGCAATGAACCGGCAGAAAAGCTGTGCGCAATAACATCTTGTTGGACAAACGCAAAGTTGTCGCTGGCGCGGTAAAGCTGCGCACTCAGTCGCGGATGGTTAAATGTTTCCACACCAAGTCGTCGTGAACCGACGGCCATGAGTTCTCCCAAATCCGAGGCTTCCCAGCCGGTCATCCACATACGATTCTCAGCATTGGCCTCGGGGCGACCAACCATCTCGATGTTGACATTGGCAACGACTTTTTCGAGAGGCCAGGGGGAGTTTCTGACGAAGTGTTGCGAACCGAGCAGCCCCATTTCTTCGCCCCAAAACAGGACGAAGATCACGGAACGTTTCGGTGCGGGGGACAGCGATCCAAACGCATCGGCCAGCGTCAGCACCGCCGTGACACCACTGGCGTCATCGTCGGCACCGTTATAAATCGGGTCCTCGCCTGGAGCGCCGATTCCAAGGTGGTCGATGTGGGCGGAAAAGAGAATCGCTTCATTCGACATTTCAGGATCGCTACCGCGTAGGATGCCTGCGACATTGCGGACGGGAGAGACAATCGACTCGTTAGGTGGAATCAAAACTGTTCCAGTGTTACTTTCGGCAAGTTGATTCGCTTCGACAACCGCTATTGGCACTGGATATCGGCTGCGGGCGACATCGATGCGCGAAGTTGACTGGCGCGTTTCGGCAAGTTGCCAAAAGCTACTATCGCTGTTGGCTTCTAGCAGGACGGCTGTAGCTCCCTGTTGTTGCAAGCGAACTACTTCGCGACGCAGCCAACGCGTGGGTGGTGAAGAGGACTGATCCGCTTCGTCAACTGGTAACAAGACTGGTCCCGTATAGACGGCATCCGTGGCTTGGCTTGCGCGAACGATGGTGCCTTCGAAGTTCAATTCGGTTTCTGCCCCTTCGATCAAGCTTGTTCGCAGGCCAGGTTTGCCCTCAATGGCAAGCCGAAGATTGGTTGGAGTGCGAACGGTATCGATTGTCGATTCTAGATAGAAGCTACCTTCGTTGCCCAAGCCCTTGGCACCGGCAGCTAGCAACCGGCTAGCCGCGTAGGCGGTGGCCACGTCGAGTCCTCGCGATGGGGTACCACGTCCCTCAAGTTCATCAGACGCCAGAAAAGAAAGTGTCGCTGCAACTTGCGATTCGGAGATCTGTTCAAGTCCTTTGTATTCTGCAGTGGTCAAGTCTCCCAGAATTGGCGGCTCTGTAGCGAACGCAAACAGCGGGTTGGCCAGAATGAGTAGCAGCACGATGTGGAAATGGCAAACTCGATTATTCACTCTTGTTCCTCTAAATTAAGACTATCATCTTGGAGACTATCTTGCGGCTTGTTCAGGTCAATAATGTGATCGATATGCGTTTTGAGCGAGTCGAGGTTCTTGGCCATCATCTCGACGATTTCGGCGAATTGAAGTGGATCTTCGCGGATACCGCTCAAGCAGTGAAGTCCCATGCTGACGACGGCGAAGTCGTTGGCGACTTCATGTTTTAGCCTGCGCCACCGCTGAAATTCTTCTATGCGCTGCATGTCATTCATAGGGATTCCATTAAGCCAACGCAAAACGCAACTCACAATCAGCGCGGTAGGTTCTTGCAATCGAGCGAAAGGGTGCGATTGGAATGATTGCTGAGGATTGGAGTTGCAAGTCGTATGAGCGAACTGCATGTTCTGCCATTTTTCCCTCGCCCGACCAGCCAACCCACTTTGCTTAGATGTCCGAGTATAGCGTTTTTTCTGTGGCAAAGTCACCAAATAGATACAACCCATGCCATCGTTGATGGCATGGGCTGTTGAGTAGGGGTACGCGTTGGCCTGCTGGGGGCTACAACTTTTGCTTGGCTTCGATTTCCAAGTTCGTGTTGCCACCCGCATCGACCACCTGATTGACTGGGCTGGTCGTGACGCTGCTGTATTTGCCATCGATGCGCGACTTGCGTCCTTGACCCATGGCAACGTCTTCACCAGCCCGTCCCATGAATTTATCACCGAGGACGGTGACATCTTTGAGAAGCACGCGATGGGAGCCGACGGAAGCGCCAGTGCGTT
The DNA here is from genome assembly GCA_041753315.1 of Pirellulaceae bacterium. Classification (GTDB taxonomy): domain Bacteria; phylum Planctomycetota; class Planctomycetia; order Pirellulales; family Pirellulaceae; genus Aureliella. The sequence goes on from JBGSUV010000090.1 coordinate 20,078, forward strand.
TGCCGTCATCTGTCACTAGTTTGAAGTGACCTGAGGCATCGGTCGTGGCGAAAGACCTAGGTCCCTCCGATTCGGGCCAGAATTCCACCATGATCTTTTCCAGTGGTACGCCATTTTGAACAACGGTACCTTCCACTTCGACGATTTGCATGCCATCCCCGCATCCTGGGAGTACGAGGCATGTCGCTACTGCGGCAAAGTACAACGTCCGTAAATAGTATCGATCGTTCACTCAATCAACTTTCCGAATCACAAAGAATTGGTAAATCACTATTGGTCTAAGGAAGCAACTTCTCCACGACTTCGCGTGCCCAACGCCTGGAAAGTCACTGGTGAAATATTTTCGGACACAAAATGAACTGAACCGTCGCCCATCGCCATGTTGGAGCCACCGGTATGCATGCTGCCAAAGGCGTTGATTCGATCTTCGTAGAGAAGCTGCTGCGTACCACCATCTAACGACAGGAAGTTAGCAGGCAATACAAAGTTCATGGGTACGCCTGTACCCAGTAAGGCATCGCCTTGAGCTCCGAACCAGCACCATCCCCAGTCGCGAATGCGTTCGCCAGGGATCGAATCAAAAATGGCATCGAAGTACTTGCGTTCGCCGAGGAGAAGTGTGTTGCTGGTCCCATCGGTGGCATCCGCCATTCGATAGAATTTGTTTTGTGTAAAGATGCCGTCTGTCAATGCAGTGTAGCCTGCGCCTGGTGTTGGATTAGGAACGGCTGGTGCAAATGGATTATAGAGGCTCGGGCGCGCACCCGATGTGTCTCGGCGAGGGTAACTACGAGTGCCGGCACAGCCGAAGTAGTGATTTCGGAAATATCTACCCGAATCGACAGGATCGGCGGCTTCATTCCAGAAATCCCCTGGGTTGGATGGGCAAACCATGGTCGTGACAACTTGCTTGAAGAAGTGTTCTCCTGCCCACTCGACGGTTCCACCCGGTGCCAGCCGATTTGCGTTGAAACTCAGTTGGTTCCAGCGCTGATACAGATTGGACTGTTCCATAAATGGCAATAGTTGGTGCATCAATTGGAATCGACGGTTCTGTCCCGCTTGGCCTTCCTCAGGATGCGGCCATTCGGGAGGTTGCCGACGCAAAACACCCGAAGGGAATTTCCGGTAAGTATCATGGTGGTTGTGAACGGATAATGCCAGCTGTTTTAAGTTGTTGCTGCACTGCATTCTTCGAGCCGCTTCGCGTGCAGCTTGTACTGCGGGTAGTAACAAGCCTACCAAAATGCCAATGATGGCAATTACGACCAGGAGTTCGACCAGCGTAAATGCTTGGCGACTCCAACGACTAGACCTTTTCATACACATCAACTCCGCACAAGAAAAGACGATGAATAACGCCCCGAAAGCAGAAGCGTCTAGGCGTGGAGTATAGCGATCAACAGAAGAGGCAGATATAGTCGATGCGTTAAGAGATTGTGTAAGTTTTTTCAAAACTTAACGAAGCCGTAAGAGTGGGTGGGCGAATATCTTCAGCGCTTGTCATTTACGTGAGATATTCGACTTGCAGCAAAAATGTGGCTATTGGAATTTTGAGGGCAAGCGGTTGAGCAACCAAAAGAAGAAGAAAACAGACCGACCACAAAAGCACTTACCATCCGAGGCGAAGAGCAAGAGTGACAGTGCGGGAACAACCACTCCACGCGGCCAGCGATCGCGCCGCACATTGAGCATCAAGAAAAAGCTGTTGTACTCTGCAGTAACAACAATAGGTCTGCTGACTGTGTTGGAGTTCGGTTTATTCTTGACGGGTTGGCAGTCGCTGGCGGCGACTGAAGATCCGTTTGTCGGTTTTGCTGGGGGCAATTCACCTCTGTTTGTCGAGGCTAAGAGCGGCAAGGGCGAGCGAGCCTTGACAACGGCCCGCAATAAACTTCGATGGTTCAATGATCAAAGTTTCCAAGTAGAGAAAGCCGCCAATACCTACCGCATTTTTTGTTTGGGAGGCTCGACCACCTACGGTCATCCTTATGACGACGCAACTTCGTTTGCAGGTTGGTTGCGCGAGTTGTTGCCGGAATGGGAGCCTGCATTGCAGTGGGAAGTTGTCAACTGCGGTGGCATCAGTTATGCGAGCTATCGCGTCGCCAAGCTGATGCAAGAACTGGTAGAACATGAGCCCGATTTGTTTGTCATCTACACCGGACATAACGAGTTTCTAGAAGCACGGACCTACGAACAACTTAAAAAGGCGTCCCCGGTCTTGTTATGGCTAGCTGGGCTGGCAAGCCACACGCGATCCTACACGGTCGCATCCAAGCTGATTGAGGCTGTACGAGGTGGAGCGTCAAACGACTCTGCTCAAAACTTGCTACCCGGCGAGGTCAGTACTCTGTTGGACAGTGCGGTTGGATTAGAAGTTTATCATCGCGATGACGAACAGCAGCAGTTGGTGTACGAGCACTTCGAACTCAATTTGCGGCGCATGGTGGAGATGGCTCGCCAAAGTGGTGCCGAAGTTATCCTGATTTCACCCGCTTCAAATCTTGCACAGTGCGCGCCGTTCAAAAGCGAAAACAAAGCGGAATTGAAGGGAGCTGCATTGTTGGAGTGGCAGGCGGCCTTTGACGAAGCGGAGCGATTGTTCACCGAAGGGAAATTTGCGGCTGCAGTACCGGCGATTAATCGCGCCGTCGAACTGGACAATCGCCATGCAGCCACACTTTATTTGCGTGGCAGGATTTTGCATGCCATGGGGGAGAGCAAGCGAGCCAAGATCGATTTCGTGAGGGCACGTGATGAAGATATTTGCTGCCTGCGCGCTCCACAGCCAATCATCGACATCGTCCGCAAGACAGCCCACGATATGAACGTGCCACTGGTCGACTTTGTGCAATGGACCGAGGAGTCCACAGAAGATGCCATCCCTGGAGATGCACTCTTCCTCGACCACGTGCATGCCACGATCGATTCTTACCAAGCCCTGGCGTTGCAGATCTTAGAAACCATGGCCGAGCAAGATCTTGTCGCAGGCAAAACGACTACACGCACTTCGGCCAAGTCAACGACACTCAGCGATGAAGTGATTGCGCAGGCGAACAAGCGGGTGCACGCACGGATTGACTCTGCGCAACATGGTGTCGCGCTGCGGAATATCTCGAAAGTCTATAGCTGGGCGGGGAAAAAAGAAGATGCCGATCGAATTGCATTGCGTGCCTTGGAACTTATCCCCGACGATCCCGATACGATATACCAGGCGGCCAACGCCCATGTGCGGCTTGGAAATATCGACGAAGGTATCCGGCTCTATCAAAGGATTTTGGAATTGATGCCCAGCTATGCGGCCGCCGTAAATGCTTCGTTGGGCTTCGCCTACGCCGCCAAGGGTGACGAGGATAAATGCATTGAGTACTACGAAAAAGCTCTTGCGCTCAATCCAGACTACTCGGACATTCACTACAACTTGGCAACCGTATTCGAACGTCGAGGGGAATTGTCGGATGCTGAGGAGCACTACACCCGCGCCATTACGGGCAATGAATACCATTATATGGCTCAATATCGCCTAGGGCTTGTTTACTCGTTGCAAGAAAAATGGGAGGCTGCGCGTGACCAGTTTATTAGATCGGCTGAACTCAACCCAACGGCAATTGAACCACACTTGGGGCTAGGGCAGGTCATGGCGATCATGGGAGATCCGCTCGCGGCGCGGCAACAATTCCAATGGGTGCTTGAGCGTGCACCGGGGAATGTTGATGCTCAGCAGGAGCTTCAACGCTTAAAACAGCGCTGATCCACGTTTGCTCAGCTATCCGGCTCACCTACGACCAGATGGTTGTTGCGTATGAGATTGTCGATAGTCTGGCGAACCCCGCTTGGCCAGACGATTTCTAGTTTTTCGATTTGAGTTTGAGGCGAAAAGCCCCAGTGCAGGCGCAGGTCTGGTGTGGAAAGGTAACTCCCCCCTCCTTTGATCTGTCGGAGCATGTTCCCATCATTGGTGTGCAACCAGACTGTTGCTCCGATCGCATCACGATTCGATTGGATTCCAACGAGTTGTATGGAAAGCCAATCGCCAGCAGTCGTTTTGTTTTGCAGCAATGCCATTGGCGCGTTGACATGCGATATTGCGATGTCGACGTCGCCGTCGTTATCAAAATCGGCAACGGCTAAACCGCGTCCTTCGTGTGGCTGGGCAAAGTACGAATCGTTGGCGAAATTCACGCGATGAAATCGTCCTTGCTGATTTTCCAGAAATAGCGGGAGTTGCTTTCGTGGCGAGCGCTGTGGGTATTTGATGACATGCCCATTGGCGACAACTACATCTTCATCGCCATCCAAGTCGAAGTCGACCGCGGCCGTACCAAAACCGACAAAGCGTTGGCCAAACGAGGTCAGTCCTGTCGATTTGCTGACATGCAAAAAGTGGGAGTCACCGTCATTTCGATACAGTCCAAACGCTTCGTCTTCGTAGTTGCAGACCCACACGTCCAGGTGTCCGTCTTGGTTATAGTCGAAGGCGTCGAGTCCCATACTGCCATTGGGTAAGCCTCGGTCGTCGAGCGCGACGCCGCTGAGTTCGCCGAGTTCTGTGAATGAGCCGCCGTCATTCAAGTAAAGGAAATTGTTCGTGGTATCGTTTGCTACGTAGATATCCAAGCGTGCGTCGGCATTGACATCCGCCAAGAGGACACCCAACCCCTTGCCATCCGACCTCAGACCACTGCTGGCACTTTGATCTGCAAACTGGCCGTCACCTTGACTCACGAAGAGCTGATCAGCCAATGGTGCAAAGGATTTGGGTGGACAGATATCTCGTTGACGGTTGGTGGCAGTGCAGACAGGATGATTTTGAAAGGACCAATCTACATAGTTGGCGACATACAAATCGAGGTTGCCGTCACCGGTCAAGTCTCCCCAGGCAGCGCTGCTCGCCCATGCAGGGTTGTAAATTCCCAATGTCAGTGCACTCTCGATGAACGTGCCATCTCCTTGATTTGTCCATAGCAATATGCCTTGATAACCGGTAATTACGAGATCGCTAAAACCGTCGTTGTTGTAGTCACCGACGGCTACGCCATGCGAGTAAAAGGGGGAGTAAGCGATGCGACTTGCGTCACTTCGATCGTGAAACATCCACTGGTCACGGTTTTGATAAAGAAACGTCGGCAAACCGGTAACTTGCTGGTCGTTAGTAAAGCCGCCACCTCCGGGCAAACAGACGTCCATTCGACCATCGCGGTCGAAGTCGATGATGCCGATGCCGCCGCCAAGTGATTCGAGGATGGTGCACTGCTCGGCGGCTTCCCCATTTTGATACGCCCCGGTCACACCTGTTGTCTCCGCGTTCATCTGTTGCCAAAAGACGCGTTCAACTGACTCTTCTGGGTTTGTGTTGGGCTTGTCCAGATTCTCGACAATACCGACCTCAGCCGCCTTGCGATTTGCATCGCTCTGTTGTTCAGAATCGGATGGCACGGTAGGTGATGGCTTGGTACATCCCGTCGTCAGCAGGCAGGTGCATATTGCCAACATCAACAGACCTTTAAGGTGTACCTGGTCATTAATCGGTTGACGGTTGGTCATGGTCAGTCTGTTGATTCGTGTTGCTCGATGGACCATCGGTCGTAATTTCTGGAGTGCCATTCAATTCAGTGCTGGTCGGGGCGATTGGGTTCGTGAGCTTGCGGAGTTCTTCGGTTGCCAGCGAGTGGTCTGGATCGATAGCGAGCGTAGCGGAGAGCCAAGAGATTGCCAATTCGGTAAGTCCGAGTTGTTTTGCGGTTAGCCCGAGTTGATAGCGGACTTCGGCATTGCCCAGGTTTTCTGAGGCTTGCGCATGCAGGTCGGTGAAGTGAGCCCGCAGATCGCGAAGTCGTGTGGCTTCGGCTGCATGCTTGTCTCCTGCCTCCGTATTCCCCTGCCGGAAATAGAATTGCGATAGCTGGTAGTGAACGCGATTGTCCAGCGGATAAGCGGCAACTGCCTGGTTGAGTGTCACGAGAGCATTATCGACATCGCCCGTTTCAGCCAGCAGGCTCGCCTTAAGGAGCAGGGCAGGGAGGTCTTGTGGCGACATCGACAGCGCTTGGCCGACCAATTTTAGTGCCTCAGCAGAATTGCCACGCGCGTATTGGGACTCAGCGGCGAAACCCAGCGTGACCGCATCGAGCGGACATTGTTCGAGAACTTCGTCGACTTCGTCGTGTTTACCCGATTTGACGAGACATTCGGCAAGTTCCTTCAAGACGCTGTTGCGGTCGGCAAAATCTGCCGAACGTTTGAGGGCTTCGCGGTATTCAACAATGGCAGCGTCGTAAGACTCCATATCTTTGTAGATCAGTCCAGTTAGGCGGTGTGGGCGTGGGTCGGTAGGCTCTAATTTCGACACAACGGCAAGCTCTTTGATCGTTGGACCGGTGGCACCGATGTCGTAATAGGCAGCAGCGAGCCAGCGATGGGCGGCAATGGAATTCTCATCCAACTCGATTGCTTCACGGAGAATATCAATAGCCGCGCCAAACTGCCGGTTCTTGTAGAAAGCTTCTCCTGTTAAGGTATGTGCGAGCACAGCCGTTTCGGGATTCTCCAGCGCGGGTTCAAGGATCGCAGCCGCTTGGTGAAGTCGCCCGAGTCGAAGGTCGATACCACCCAACAACACGGCGCGATATGCGGGCGTTGCGCCAGTGGCTTGCAGGATCTCGGTGGTCAGTTGAACCTTTTCAAGTTCACCGGCAGCCAATTTCGCCAAACCCTGTTCATAGATGTCTCGTGGAGCGACAGGCGTTGCATACCGATAGAGGCGATAGGCGATTGGTCCGATTACGATTGTACAGAAAGCGACACCCAGCAGGATGCGCAGAAGGGAACGCTTGCGGCGGGGAGAACCCGAATCATGATGACCGGAAACCAAGTGGAATGTACCTTATGTTGAAGCGTTGCAAGACATTTGGTCGTGGGAGCAACCCGGTAACATTGTCGCTGTTCATACAACGACCTACAATTCGATGATGTTATTGCAATGCCTGAGGAGGCGTGAATGTCCAAATTATCAATCGATGCGACGAAACCCGAAGTTGCCTTGCCAGGCTCAACTGATAAACCGTTGGTTCGTCCGTGGATTATCAATTTGCTGATGGCGCTATTGGTCAGTATAGCCGCACTGGCCCTTTTTTGGGATGACTTCGCCGTTTGGCGCAGCCATAGTCGGGCTCAAGAACTGTTTCGCACACACCGCGAATCGGACGCTTTGCAGGAATTGCGCAGCGCATTGTTGCACGGCAGCGATAATCCGGTGACGGTGTTCCAGCTTGCACGCGCTCACCGTCGACTTGGGAGTTTGGAAAAGGCCTTGATGCTACTCGACGCCTCTGCGCAGTTGGGAGCCACTTCCGAGCGAGTTGCCTTGGAAAAGAAGTTGATTGCCTTGCAGACAGGCCAGATTCGGGGCTTTGACAAAGAGCTACCACAGTTGTTGATAGACCAAGCCGACGATGCTTCCGATATTTTGCAAGCCTATGTGTTGGGGTTATTTGCAAACATGCGCACCGAAGAGGCGTTCGTACTATTGGAAGGGTGGGAACAATCCTCTCCCAACGATCCGCAGCCCAAATTCCTACAAGCCTACCTTTATCAAGGAATCAATCGCTTCGAACCCGCCGCAGAAGCGTATCAGGCAGGTCTGAAGTTGGCTCCCGCGGCCACGCGAATGCGCGGCAGATTGGCACAAGTACTACTCGAGTCAGGTGAAATCGACGCGGCAAAAGCTGAGGCCTTGATTTGCCTGAAGGAAAGTCCAGACGACGTCGAAGCCAAGTTCTTGATAGCTCAATGCACATTTGCAAAGCAAGATACAGACGCCGCCCTCGCCGAGCTTGAGAAAGTTCTTGAAATTGCCCCCAAACATGTCGATTCACTTCGCCTGCGCGGACAACTGCTCTTGACGGAAGGGCAGCCCCAAGCTGCCTTAGCGGACCTCGAATATGTTGCAAACCAACAACCGGACGACACGGTTGCCCGCGAAGCACTTGGCCGAGCCTTACAGGCCGTTGGGCGCAATGACGAGGCCAAACCGCATTTCGATTTTGTCTCGTCGGCTGCAAAGGAACAGGCTGAAACCGTTCGATTGATTCGGCAAGTGATCGACGAACCCGAAAATGTTGAACTTCGTTTCGAAATAGGAATGCGTCTTTTGCAAATGGGTTCGACGGATGACGCTATCAAGTGGCTACGAACTGTGTTGGAAATTCGTCCTGATCATTCCGCCACTCATCGCGCGTTGGCCGAGGTCTTTCAGATGCGCGGTGATCTAGCGAATGCCATGTTGCATCAGCAAGCTGTTGGATTTTCAGCCAACTAACGACGACGCTCGTCAGCCACCGCTGGCACCTGCCATGAGTTCCTTACGAAGGGTTGTGAAATGCTCTACCAACGCCGATCGCCAAGCATTTCATCCTTTGCTGTCGTGGCCATGTGGAGCTTTGCAATGATGATCGTCGGTTGCAATGCGGAACGAAAGCCGGCAGACAAGTCACCGAGATCGCCAGACAAATTCCACGAGCAAGCTGACGCGTCTGACGTAGGTGTGGGCGCAGCCGCAGAGACGCCAGAGGGCATTCAATTCGTCGATGTGACCAATTCAGCCGGTATTGATTTTGTGCATGACGATGGGAGCTATGGAAAGTTTTTGTTGCCTGAGACGATGAGTGGCGGTGTGGGGCTGTTCGACTTTGATGGAGATCAATTGGTCGATATCTACTTCTGCAATGGAGCGCCGCTTGATCCCACCATGACGTCGAAGGGGAAAGGGCCGGTATTGTACAAGAACTTAGGCGGACTCTATTTTCGCGAGGTTGCTCATGAAGCTAGTCTGAAAAGCGATCGATTTGGACTTGGCGTTACCACGGGAGACTACAACAACGATGGTTTTCCCGACTTGCTGTTGAGCAACTTTGGAGGTTGCCAGCTTTTTCAGAATGCAGGCGACGGAACATTTATGGATGTTACCAGTCAAGTGATTGGGTTGGATAGTGATCGATTTGCGGCGGGTACCAGTTTTCTTGACGCCAATGCAGATGGTTTGTTGGATCTATTCATCGCCAACTATGTGCGATTCAGTCCAGCCGACGTTAGCCAGCAAGCCAGCAAAGGGCGTGTGATGTACCCAGGTCCTCAGGATTTTCCCCAAGAAACCTCGATGTTGCTGTTGAATGGGGGAGCTGGTGATTGGAGCGATGTTTCTGTTTCCTCTGGGCTTGCAGCCATCTTCGGTACTGGGATGGGCTGTGTGACGGGTGACCTAGATCAAGATGGAGCAGTGGACATCTACTTGGCAAACGATGAGTTACCCAATTCGTTGTTTCGAAACGATGGACAAGCGAAGTTCGAAGAAGTCGCTGTTTCCATGGGGGCCGCCGTCGATAACTTTGGAATTGCCAGCGGCAGCATGGGCGTTGATGCTGGAGACTTGGATAACGATGGTCGAAGCGACTTGATCGTCACGACCTTTGAAAACGAGTCGATTAACCTCTATCGCTTGACCGAGGGAGGAGTATTTCAAGACGTCACTCGATCGACAAATGTGGGTAACGGGACGTTACCGCACGTGACTTGGGGTTGTTGCATCGCCGACTTTGAGAACGATGGAGATCGCGACCTTTACCTTGCGTCGGGGCACCTCGATCAACGCGGTCAGGGAAAGTACTATCGTGTGCAAGATCTAGTATTGAAAAATATGTTGCGCGAGACGCAACGGTTTCATTTTAAGGATGTTTCGCGAAACGTTGGCGCTGTCGCCGATGTGCGTAAATGTGGTCGCGGGGCAGCCGTGGCAGACCTCGACAACGACGGAGACCTCGACGTCGTTGTTTTGAATCTTCGCGATCAAGCCACATTGCTTGAGAATCGCTCCGAACGTAGAGCGAACCACTGGCTGCAATTGCGTTTGATTGGCGTTGCTTCAAATCGAGATGCGGTGGGCGCAAAGATACGTGTCACTACGGATCAACTCGAATTGGTAGATGAAGTGCGCAACGGTCGCGGTTATCAAAGCTACTGGGGCGCGACGTTGCATTTTGGTTTAGGGAGTTCGACGCGTTGTGAACAAGTCGAAATTTTGTGGCCGGACGGTGCGCGACAAACCGTTGCAGATCTTGCAATCAACAAACTGCATGTAATCGTGCAAGAGCTGGTTCCCTAGCGTGGCTCCACTTTGGCATACCCTCGCACACCGGCAACGGTAATGATGGCGCATAGCATCAAGGCGGTTATCCACAGCCCTAACGCCATCGGATCGCGGTTCCCCCAGATGACTCCGCCTGGGAACAGGTTATCAACTTGAGCGTGCGGGATGAAAGCACACACAATGTCAAACACTGTTGCGGCGATAAATCCGGTAACAGCACCCCGTTGGGCCAGTTGCAATGCGCCGTTTCGTCCGTCGACTGCGGCACCTGCCGCCCAGCCAATACCTGCCCCAAAAGCGGCGAATTGAAGCCAGTGTGCCATGAAGGTTCGCCCCATCCCAAGCATATTCTGCGTGGTGAATTCCATGAGCAGGAATGCTAGAAACGTTCCGAAACACGTGATAAGCGTACTAATGACGGCTACCGTGAGGATTGAAGCAAAACTCCTGGGCCGCGTTGACCGACCTAATACAAAAGGAACGATTGCAGCAGCTACGAGCGTGCTCATTCCAAGAGCTATCCCCGAGTTGGAGATTCTGCCGATACTGAAAGCACGTTCGCGGGCAGCGACAATATGATCGGGTGGGAAGGTAACTAGTAGTTCTGGACCTGGGAAAAATAACGGAAATGCAAGGCTTACTATTCCGAAGAGCGAAGCTCCGATTAATAGGAATAGCGCGATCGCGGCAGGAGGCGGAAGGATCGACACGCCAGATTTCTTCGATATGCCGGAATTTTGGATGCCCGAGTGTTGGTTGGGCAAATCGGAAGCGTCCGTTTCAGCGGAGGTCATGTGCGGTACCTGTTTTACGGGAGTTTAAATTACTTCACGAGATGATAACGCCAAAGCTCGGCTCCCGTAAATGTACTTTTGTGAGAATTACTGAACTTAATTTGCTTGACTTACCGAAACGCGATGCATTAGAATGCGATTTGGAGCGCCCGTATCGTTTTTTAAAGCGTTATCGGACTACATTGTTATCGTTTAATTTGGTTTGGCCTTAGTAAGTGGGAGATTCTGAATGATTAGGTATTCTAGTAGGCGAGGTGGATTCACCCTCGTGGAGTTATTGGTGGTCATTGCGATCATCGGTATTTTGGTCGGCTTGTTGTTGCCGGCCGTTCAAGCGGCGCGGGAAGCTGCGCGGCGGATGTCTTGCTCCAATAACCTCAAGCAATTCGGTTTGGCGCTACACAATTACGAAAGTGCGCATCGATCGTTCCCTTATGGGACCAATCCGCACCAACCTGCGTGGCGAACTCAGTATGGTAAGGGAAGCCAATTGGTTAAGCTCCTACCATACATGGAACAATCACCATTGTATTCGCAACTGGACTTCACTCGGCTGATTATCAGTCCGGCAGATGGTGGAGTGACAGGTGTTGATGCTCAGATGTGCGATTTGGGATTTGGACTCCGTGGCTGGTCCACGTTGAGCCCACAACCCGACCAACGGGACATTTCGATCTTCCGTTGCCCCTCGGATTCTTACAGCGACGTGCCCAATAAATCGCTTTCCAACTATGCGATGTCGATGGGCAATCAGTTCATGCCAGACGGTGGTCGTTGCCCTGGCTTGAACGGCAACAACTTCGGTACAGGCGCTGCCGGACACGGCGATTCGGGAAATGACTTGGGCGGAAATAACATCTCCGGAGTAACTTCTCGTTTCAATTGGTCTGCCAAGTTGCGTGATATCACCGACGGTACGTCTAACGTAATCGCTGCTGGTGAAATTCGCCCACTTTGCGGTGACCACAGCCAATACCATCCTTGGTCGCACCACAATGCGATTTGGGTTGCAACCGTTGCACCGATCAACCACCCAACTTGCCGCAATGAAAATGGTGGTAAGGACGATTCGACTGGGGGAGCTGAGGATTGCAATCACTTCCGTACGTGGAACATGTCGATGGGCTTCAAGTCGCTTCACACCGGTGGTGCCCAGTTCGTATTGGCGGATGGATCAGTTCACTTCCTTCCTCAGACGATCGATTATATTACTTATCAGCGATTGGGTGACCGTCGCGATGGACAACCCGTTTCGTGGCAAAGTAACTAAGAATTGTGAACACAATTTAATAATCACATGAGCGCGCATTGCGTAACTTCGCAGTGCGCGTTTTCTCTTATTAGGATCAGGGGGAGATTCAATGCTTCTGAAGAATTGGATCGCGGTTAGCGCGAAAGGTTTAGCAGGTATCGGTGCAATTGGGCTTTTCACGCTGGCAGGTTGCGGCAGCCCGGCGAATATCGCACCAGCCACCGGCGTGATCACGATGGGTGGAGAACCGGTGGCAGAAGCCAAGGTTATGTTTCATCCGATCGATGGCGGGCCGCGTAACTCATATGGAACGACCAACTCAAAAGGCGAATTTAAGGTCTCAACGTATGGAATGAACGATGGCGCAATTGTGGGCCGTCACGTGGTGACGATCACCAAAGTTGACACCAAAGACCAAGTGAAGTTTGATGCTAACGAGCTTGCCAAGACTGGGTACAGCGGTGCAGGATATGAAAAAATGATGGGTCCAAACGCGGCCAAAAACCGAGAAAAAGACTTGTCGTACATCATTCCGGCTAAATACTCGTCGAAAGACACCTCCGGTATTGAGGTGGACGTGGTCAAGGGAGAGACAAATCACTTCCCGTTTGATCTAGATGCAGCAACGGGAAAGTAAAAACAAGCGGCGTGCGTTTTTGATTCCTGAATCAAGCAAATAAATCGCTAGACGCGTAAAAATTTCATAAGGCTCCCCGGTTTTCTACCGGGGAGCCTTTTTTCATCGATTCTGCCAGCACGCGTGCTGTTCGTTGCCCAAGGGTTTAACACAGGTGCCCACTGTCCAAAATTAGGTGGGACGGCTGGAATGTGCGATCTCGCGACGCTTTACAGCACGTCCTTCATAGTCGAGTCGCTCGGGCGTGGCTGGATTGCGAGCGAACTCAGAATCGCGGCGCGAATAGTCGTAGGCATTATATTGATCCAGAATGCGTTGAGCATCGGTTGCCGTTGCGGCGGTGGTCGTTCTTACAGTAACGATCGTCCGCCCCTGTTCGAACTCGCCGTGATAGTACTCGGCTTCGGTCTCAGGGATACCGAGGCCTATGAGTGCACCTACTACTCCACCCGCGGCTGCAGTGCTCGCCGCGCTGGCAACCACTGCGGCAAGTGCACCACCGGCAATTACCGGCCCGATCGCTGGTAGTACTCCAGCGACGATGCCTAATCCCCAGAGGGCGCCAGCTCCCAGTCCAGCCGTCGCTCCAATGGCAGCTCCCTCGCCAGCCATGTTGTTATCCATTTGCTCCTGGTACGTCCCCTCGCGATCCTGAGTTGCGATTCCAATTTGCTCATCGCTAAATCCGGCGGACTTCAATTCACGGATTGCTTGTTGGGCCTCCGCGTGGGAATGGAACGCTGCCACAACGGCGCGATCCTCCGTATTTCGTGTAGCCATTTGATGCTCCTTTGAGTGGGTTGATTAAAGCGATGTGTTCGCCTCTGCTGGAGTTCCTAACGCACAATCTGTGCCAGTTGTAGTCACCAGCAGCCACCTGTGTGTCAAATGCACAGCATGGGCCATTGAGAACTAGGAGCTGCAAGCCTGTATTAATCGTTCATCAATCAACCTGATGGATTGGGCAGCACGCGGATTTTGCGAAAAATCCAAAAGTGGCGGGGGCTCGTTGGTTAGCAGTGTGGGAGCTTTGGCAAGTGCGACGACGTGATACACTATGGCGATGATGGACGAAGAAACTCTACCGTTGTTCCCAGACGAAATTCCTGAGCCAGCCTATTTTACGGTGGCGCAGGTGGGAGAAATTGCCGAGGGGCATGGTCGCGCTTTTACCGTTGGAAAACGGATGGTCGCCGTTTTTTTGCATCAAGGACGGTACTGGGCCATTGATGACTTTTGTCCGCACCAAGGTGCTTCGCTGGCGGAAGGCTATATCGATGGCTGCGCAGTCGCGTGCCCATGGCATCATTGGCGATTTTCGCTCGAAGATGGTAGCTGGCTTGATAACCCGAAAATTGGCGTCGATCGCTTCAACGTGCGCGTTGTGGGGCAGAACATCCAAGTTCAAATGCGCGACTGAATTTTGGTGCAAAATGGCGTCTGCGTCACGACCAGCTGCTGAGGAAGGTGCTCCTGTTCAAGCCGCGTTTGTTGGTCGCGACAGATGCGAAACGCTTCAATTTCATGCGGCAGGAGCTCGGCAGGGATTGCGAGCTGTGGATCGCACGCCCGGAATGTCCATAAGGATCGATAGGACAGCAACGTCACGTCATCCATGAGGAAGCTGACTAAATGCGGAAATTTGTGTCGCAAACGAGCTAAGATCGTCAGTCCATCCGTGTCGATGTCGCCCCAATAGAAAATAGATGACTCCCCCAACCAATCGACCCGCTCATACTCGGCGAGATTGTTGCCAAGTCCACCCAAGGCAATCGTGCGGGCGCGGGCAGGGAGCGTCAGGAGATTGACCTTATTTTCAACGATGATGACCTGCACACCGCCTACAGGTAATCTCGACAATTCCTCTGCAGGCAAAGACAGTTCCGGGCATGGCAAACCGAGTTCCGCCTGCAAGCTGGGATCAAGCAGTCGTATCATGAGATGTTGTCGCGGATATCGAAATCCGTAACGGCGCTCAAAGTGCTTCGGAGTGACTCCGTGGTCGATTGAATGGGCTGGTAGAACCAGATCAAGCCACTCGCGAAGCAACGGTTTGTTCTGCTCAATGAGTTTGGTTGAGATAGCCAATGGCAACTCGCGGAGATAGCAATCCGGCTGGGGATGGTCGAGCAAGTATTGCGTAACCTCGATCAAACCATCGATGGCGTCGGCGATAGGGGGCAATCGCTTCCAGTTTGCTTGCAGCCAAGATTCTAGTGCTGGCAGTCGCGTGCGGAGCTTTTGGACCGCCATGGACAGCGTCTTGAATGCAGTGCGGTTGCCGGTAAGTTTGAGCAAGTCATCAAGGGAATCGATTCGGATGGCTTTGGGGTATTGGTTGGCCCCATGCGAGCGTTTGGTCACCAGTTCGTACTCGACGGAATAACCAGAGCCGGTGACTTCTTTGGAGTTAACGCGCAGTCGCGTGACGGCAGCGATCAATTCGGCCTGCGATGTTCCTTTGGCGACTCGCAAATTGGCAGGAATACGACGAGGAAAGTAGGTTTCATCTCCGCTCAACCAGGCCGAGATTGCGTCCGAATAGAGGTTTGTTGCCTTACGAACGATCTCTTCGGGTGTAATCAAGCAATTGGCTCCAATAATCGATCACACGTTTTCAGGCTTGGGAGTATGATCGTTCAGTTCCTCTGCGGTGATCGACAATAATTGGCTTCGGTGGGATTCTTTGTCCTTTACAACATGAATGTAAGTACCCACGTAGGGCTCGGTCACGCGGGCTTTCGCATCCAAGGGAGCCACGATTAATAGCTGCAAGCCAAAACGATCGAACAGATCGAGCGCGTATTCGGCATGTTGGTCATCGCTGCGTGAAAACATTTCGTCCACCATTACGAAATGAAAGCGGTCACTCGTTTTGGCTGTAGGATCGAGATCGTACTGGTAGGCAATGGCGGCCACGAGAACGAGAAATGCCAGTTTACCTTTTTCGCCGCCCGACTGACCAGTTCCACCATCGTAGTAGCTGCGGGCCTCACCCGTTTCGGCGACGAACTCGCGGGCAGCAAAGTTAAACCAATTGCGGACATCGATCACCTTTTGTCGCCATCGGTCATTCCCCTCGTCGCGGAATTTGGTCACCAATTTTTCGATGCGCACGAACGTAGCTTCGTTGGCTTCCGGAGTGCCGTCCAACGTGTTGTTCAAGCAGCTCGCCAACTCTCGCCGGAAATCTTGGATCTCACGATCGGCGACATCGCTCGGTTCGAGTCGCATGAAAGTCCCGGGTTTCCATTCAAGCAACCGCAATGCAGTATTGAGTTGTTCAATTTTATCGCGAATTTCTTGGCGATCGTTCTCGAGGCTGCCGTGCAACAAACCCACCTCATGCAGTACTTTTTCATTCAATCGCTGTTTGAAGCGGGCTTCGTGTTTGGGAAGATCATCGGTTGCAATATGCGCGTACAGCGCTTGGAAGCTGGACAGGGCTGCGACATCGGCATCCAGGTCGGTCTGTTCATCCGGGAATTTCTTGAGAAAGCGGGTCATGGCGCTGGTCACATCTTTGGCAAGTGGCGCAAGTCGCTCTTGCAGCTTTTCGTATTGTGCGCGGAGACGCTTCGAAGATTCTAGCGGCAGCATACCGATATTTTCGATGCTGAGTTTCGACTTAATGTGCTGGGCAATGGAGTTGAACTCACCTTCCATCTCCTTTCGCCGACCGTTGGTTTCCGCTTGTTCGATCGTACGCTTGGCATTGCCGAGCATGGCTTGCCCGCTACGAAGTTCATTTTCGCGCAGCGTGCGATCGGAAATATGTTGATCGCGATCTGCTTTGTAGCCCGAAACTTCAACTTCCAACTTTTTTCGGTTGGACTTCAGTTCTTGAATCAAGTCGTTTGACTCTTCGAGCCGTTGTTTTTCGAGTCGCATTTGCGACGCTTCAAACTCATGTTTTTCGAAGTCGATATTGTCGAAGTTGTCGACCGCCAAAGCCTGGTCCAGCGCCTCGATGGCGGCTGAGGCTTGATCGATATCGCTCGCGATCTTGTGGGCGCGAACCGTGAGTTGTTCGAGAGCTCCTTCGGACTCTCGGATCGCCTCGATCAGCGCTTGGCGTTTGACGCGGTTGTCCCAACCCAGCACGAAGTGGCGGCGGTCGTCGGGATGACTGCGGTCGTCTTTTGAGTGCTTGAAGTGGTTGGACTTCAGATGCCGATGTTGCGTCATCGCGGCACCTTTGGCGCGCTGGAATTCCTCAATTGAATCGCAGGCTTGATAATCAAAATGAGCTGCAATTTCGGCGCGGACCCAAGACGACAGGGAGTGGTCATCTCGGATCAGCAGTTTATCGATTAATGAATTGCCCTTGGGCTTTAGCGTACGCAGATTCTCGGCCAGTCGACCCACTCGGAGATAAACCAGACGTTGGCCCTGACCTCGGCCGTCAAGCAGACGGGTCTTATCGACGTAGCCCGAGACTCGCGGATAAACATCGTCGGGAACCAACAGACTTCTTGCGAAGCCATGTAGCACTTGTTCAATCGACGATTCCCAATCGCGTTCCTGGGGGGCAACTGCAACCAATTCAGCCGCATACGGAAGATCGGAAGGGGCAATTCGGAGATCGCTGCACATCTTGTCGCGCAAGGCAATCAACGATTCGGGCATGTTGTTCTTCCGTTTCAACAGCGCCTCAAGTTCACTGCGGTCTTCGGCAAGCTGCCTGGTCAGCGAGCCGATTTCAAACTGGATGGCACTATCGCGTTCGCGATGCTGCTGCCTTTCGCTCAGCAACTTGGTGCGACGCTCGTGGATCGATTTTCGAGCCTTATGAAACTGCTCGGGTGACGTGATCCTGAGTTGCAAACCAGCGGTACGAAGTTGCGATTCAAACTGCGTACGAGTCGCCAACTTAACGCCCGAAATCTGTTCGGCTTGCGCAATGAGACCAGGAAGCTGTCGAAGTCGATCACCTCCCGCTTGCTCGATTTCAAGATTGAGCCGCGCAATGAGATCGCGTTGCCGATCTTGCAGTTCGTCCAACCGTTTGATCTCACCTGACAAAAATTCGATTTGGCTTTGCCACGTGTCGCAAAGTGGTTCAAGTAACAGCACGCTTTGTACGGCAAAATAGAGATCACAAGCATCGAGTTGTCGGCGAGCAGCCGAGACATCTTCGAGCTTTTCGAGATAGCGTGCGCCCGCTTCTGAGATGGGTTGCAGCAGTTCTGCTTGTTGTCGCACGCGGACGAGTGTGCGATGCGCTTCACTCAGTTCGCTAAAGTGGTTGAGTAGTCGATCGACCTTCTCTTTCCATGGCTTGGATTCAAGCATATGTTGGCGGATGAACAAGTCGAGTCGCTGGACATCCTTGACTGCAACGGTTTGATTAAAAATGTCCATCGCTTTCGCGCGAAACCCTGTCTTGCGCTGGATCCAACCGGCATACTGCTTGTAGCTGCTGGTCGTATTGAATCCGCGGTCGCGCAGGTGCCGTGCAACACCGCTGGCAGAATTGATGCTCGACAGATCCTCGACGATGCCGCGTTCTCCCTCACAAAATGCGTAAATTTTTTCGACCGCATTGTCGTTGGTCAGGTAGAGGATTTGGCAAATCGTGAAGGCCGATTTCTGTGACTGGTTGGCAAAACATGCGAGAAGTGCCGTGTAATGCCCCGAACCACTTCGCAGGTATTGAATCTGTGGCCGACCGCCATCTCCAATCGTTCGGTCATAAGCTCCACGAATATAAGTGCGCTCATCGCGTTCGTTCTTCATCGCACCGGCGGCGACGTTATAGTTACGAGTTTGCGGACGGACCAGAAGTGTTAACAACGCGTCGACTAACGTTGACTTGCCCGACCCGTTTTCACCGACCAGCAACGTCGTTTGACCCTGTGGACAGACCGAATAAACGGCCGCGTCAAACGTCCCCCAATTGTAAATCTCAAGCTTGGATAAGCGGAACCCAGGCAGCGGAGGTGATTCGTCGATCGATTCGAATAGGTCAGGCATGTTGAGGGCAAATGGGTATTTCGGATTTTGAGGCACGTACTGCTAACTTTTGACTTCCAAATTCATCATTACTCCTCCTTCGCATCTACTTCTACTTCTGTTTCTGCTATTTCCTGATCAAGTGTAACGCCGGCACGCGACTTGGCAGCTTCGACCAAACTGTGTCGCAGTCGTTCTAAATCGGCCAAGGGCAGGCGGGCTTTGATAATGCGGCGTACCTCCCAGCTCGGCGGTTCCTTTTCAAACTGCTTTACGAACTTCAGATCTTCCAGCTTTCGCAAAGCGGCATGCAGTGCGCGATTGAGTTTTACTCCATCTCCTTGTTCTGGGAAAAAGGCCTCCCAAACTTCAAGCAAATCGCTCTGCGAGATCACGCAACGTTCATTCTGCAAATCTTCGTCTTCGAACTGGCGGAGCTCATCGCGGAGAAGAACGCAGAGCAAGGTGGTGTCATAGCTAAGTTGTGTACGGCGAAACAGACGTGGAATGGAATCAAATTCGGGTGGAATTTCTTCATCTTCGGGTTGCTGCAAATAAGCCATCGCGTCCGCTTCGTTGACGACAAGCAACAGTCCGAGTTTGGCGAAGTAGTCGGTCAGTGGAGAGACGTTTGCAAGCAACGTTTCCCAATTTTCGAGGCTATCGTCGTTGTAGACGACACCTTGCAGCAAACGGACGGCAACGGCGCTCCACGCAGCCGGAGGTGAGATTTCAGTGCGTGTCTGCAGTAGGAACTCAGTGTCGGTTGATGAAACGATCATTATTTGGGTCTCCGGCCTGGATTGGATGTTTTGGCCTTCGGATGAAACAGGACGTGCGGCACCCGTACTTGCAGCGGATGTTTTCGGTGCAATGGCTCGACGATGCAAATGGTCTCGAAGTGTGTGGGGTCAATCTCATGTCCATCGTCATGTGCAATTTGCATGTACCCCAGAAGCTCGACGACACCATTCTGGATCGGTGACTGTTCCAGCAACTGGGCCAAAGTCGTCGAGTGACCTTGGTAAGTCGCCTCGCGGATTGAAGTTCGCAATTTGCGGAAGTCCAGTCGCTGGAGTTTTGCAAAGGCGTCGGCGATCTTGGCAACCTCTGCCAAGTCGATGACATGTTCGGTGGGACCTTGTTCATCAAACGCGGTGCTCGGCTTCCAAAACGTCCGAGCCATCGGTGAGGCGATTTCTGCATCGGTCGCAATTGAAAGGGTGCCATCTGCAGGTGGATTCCCCTTGAGTTCCATGGCTGCTTGTTTGATCTCGCGTAAGACGGTGGCCAGTCGTATGCGGTGCGCAGCAGCCTGGACATCCAGCAAACGCCGCAGCGTAGAAGACAAGCGGGCTGTCGTTTTCATCACTTTTTCAGCTTCGGCTAGCAGGGCAGGGACCATCCGCCGGACGCGTAGCAGTGAGTCTTGTTGGTCGGATAACGCGGCCAGTTGCTGAACCTCTTCGATGTGTTTTCGCAACGAAGCTTGTTGTGTTGGCGAAAACAGAAATGCCACAAAGGCAAAAAAGCTGATCCCTTCGTCTTGCTGTTTCAGAAGATCTTCTGAATCCAAAGCGAAGCCGAGGATGCCGCCTCGCGTCTTGTCTCCGGTCGCTTGCTGCTGTTGCACGTCGCGAGCAATCGCCTGAAAACGTTCTTCGACGGCTCGAAAATCGGATTGCAGGGCTTTCAGTAGTTCCACCGCTGTTTGGAATCGCTCACGGATTTGAGCGGGACGATATACCTGCACCGACTTGCCTGACTCGAGGGCTTCGATTTCTGCGTCGATCAATGCCCGTTGTTCACGCAAATAGTCGAGTCGTCGCTGGGGGTCGGCCGATGCGCCGCGCACGATATCTTCCAGCGTTTCGATCACCAGCCGCAAACGGCTCTCGGTGCCAACCAGACTGTTGCCACGCGATAGCACTGAGTCAACAAAACGGATGGCTTCTTCAGCAAATCGCGTCAGTTGGTATTGCGGTTCAATGGAACTCGCTTCCAGGAACCGTTGCAACCAACCCGCTTCGGACCACTTCGTCAAATACTGTTCGGCGGGCCCGACCATGACGGTTGGCTCGGTTTCGTGCAGTTCCTCTTGGTAGTTTGCAAGCAGGCTTCGCAACTCAAGTTGGCCGACCGAAATTGTCTCCCCCGTTTTGAATGTACGGTTCAGAAAGTCGATCACCAAAGGTGCATGATCCGAGCGCAGTAGTCGGGCGGTGGGTGATGCATCGAAAAACGTTCGTAAGGATTCTCGCTGCATCGATGACAAATAGCTGCTTGAGGACATGCAATAGGATACGGTGGGAGGGTGTCAGATGCGAAGACAGTAGTTCTTCATGGTGACACGTTTGGTCGCAGAAACAAGCAAATCGAGGAAAATTTGGGTTTTTCGACAATGAGTCGGTCCCTTTTCACTGGCTGACTTGGTAATTTGGTCGGTTATTAGGATGACCGTGGTTAGCAAATGGGATGCACAAGAGCCCGATCAAAAAAAGGCGTTTTCGCCAGAAGGAGGGGTGTCGCCTTGTTTGACGGCGTCCTGCCTAGCATCTATCCTGAAAGATAGAAATAACAAGGACGTCACGCAAATCAAAGTCTCACATCAATCGATCTCATCTTTGGCTGAGCATGGATGAAAAATGCTCTTGAAAGTAGTAGCTCGGACTCTCACTCGGGCGATAACGTCATACCAGCTTCATTGAGCGGGCATCCAGGGGACTCGCGCACCGTTTCGTTTATTTCGAAGCGGACGGACGAAAGTTCGGTCGAACCGGTCAATGAGGGGGATAAGACCGTCATTAGCCAGCGCCCGATCGCGCCTGCAGAAGAGTTCTATCGCTCGATGCCACTGGCCGAGTTGGCTTCCAATCTGGAGGGTAAACAACTTGATCATTTTTCCGTCGATACGATGATCGGCGGCGGGGGGATGGGGGCGGTTTTTCGCGGCGTGGATCTTCGACTCGATCGCGTCGTGGCCGTGAAGGTCATTCCTTCGTCCAAACGCGACGCAGACACATTGCGCCGCTTTCGTTTGGAGGCGCAGGCTGCCGCGCGACTCGACCATCCGAATATTGCTCGAGTCTACTATGTCGGTGAAGCCGAACAGTGGAATTACATCGTCTTCGAGTTCATTGACGGTATTAATATCCGCGACCTGGTGGAAATGGACGGACCGCTCAGCATTGATGACGCGGTTTTCTATACGCGTCAAGTTGCCGAGGCACTGCAACATGCCCATGAACGCGACGTTGTGCATCGCGATGTTAAACCATCGAATGTGCTCGTAACTGCAAATGGCATTGCCAAGTTGGTCGATATGGGGTTGGCCCGCGACACGTCGCTTGATAAGTCGACAGCTGATGCCACGGCGAGTGGAGTCACGCTTGGTACCTTTGACTATATTTCCCCCGAACAAGCCCGAAATCCTCGGGATGCGGACGTTCGTAGCGATCTTTATTCACTTGGCTGCACGTTGTTTTACATGTTGACCGGGAATCCACCATTTCCGGATGGCACCGCTTTGCAAAAACTACTTAACCACGGTAGCGTGGCACCCCCTGATCCGCGCAGTTGGCGCGAGGATGTCAGTGATCAGCTCTTTGAAGTCATTATGAAGTTAATGGCGAAGCGACCAGCAGATCGCTACCAAAAGCCAGTAGAACTTGTAAACGATTTGCTGCTCCTGGCTGAGATCGAAAACTTGCCGCGGAGTCAGGCGCCGTCGACGCTGATGTTAAGCCCTACCATTGCGCAAAGAACGCTTTTGGAAACCAACTTGCCTTGGCTGGTTGCGTTGGCGTTTCTACTTGGCAGTGCGCTGTGGTTGCAAAGTATTCAATCGCTTCCGACCGGCGTGACGCTGCCGAGTTTAAAGTTTAGTGAGGAATCGACCGCAGCTAGCTCTTCAAGTGCCTCGCTCGCGCCGGAGACCATAGCTCAGGAATCGCGCCCGGCAGGGAGCGTTGGGTCAGAATCGGTACAACCGTCTCGTATGTCTTCCCGCTCGGAATCGCTGGGGAAGGAACGCGGTGCCGGAAACGAAAATTCGACTGTCGAGCCGTTTGAGGCGGAGAGTCTACGTAAAGATGTGTCGCGCGTTCAACAGAATCTAACGAGCAGCAATTCCGAGGTTAGCCTTCAACCCACCTATGTCCGCAACACTACTTCCAACGGTGAGCGCTCGGTTGACGCTTCTCCAGCTGAGTCGAATCGCACCAATGGTTCTGCCATCGAGTATCCGCGAATCGATGCAGTTGAGACCAAACCGACCGCCGTTTCAGCCGATACGGACGAGAAATCGAGTGAACTGCTTCGCGACGAAAGTGGGGCGAGTATCGGTCCCAAATCGAAAACGTCCAATCCAACATCTTCATCGACGTCGAGCCCCAATTCGTCTGCGAGTGCGCTTAACAACGACATACTTGTCGTGTCGCCAAAACGACCAGCCGAAATCCCTGTTCATCGTTGGGAGTCATCACTTGCCCAGGCGGTGCAGCGAGTTCGGGGGAAGCCTGCCGTGATTGAAATCCACGGGCGTATTCTATTGGATCGCCCAATCGTGCTCGAAGGGCAAGACATTGAGCTCCGCGCGGGGGCATCGCCGGCGACAATTGACATTCCTCCAAGTGCGGGGGCGAGTGCCGATGCGGCTACAGCGTTTGTTGTGAGCAATAGCAAGCTCAGGCTCAATGGCGTCGCTATGAGCACCAACCGTTCCGTTGCCGCAACTTCTCCGACGACTTTGTTTCACTTGGACGGTGATAGCGCCCTTGCGATCGAGCGTTGCCTATTCACTGTCGACGGGAATTTCCCCAATCGCCACGCGATTATTACATTAGGTGCAGCGCGGGCTTCGATTGCGACTGGCACATTGTCCAGCAGTGTACTCAATCCATCGATGGAAGTGACCATTGATGCAAGTCAAATTCGTGGTGCCACCTCGCTGTTGCGGGTCGAACAGATGACGAATGTAGGGAGACCTCGGCAAGAAATTAGTATCAAGCGTTCGTTAGTCACGATTGATGGAGTGGCTGTTGATCTGGAGACAGTCACTGCGAAGTCTGAAACCGAACGCATCATTCGCCTATTTTGCGAGCAGAGTACATTTGTAACTGGCGAAGGATTTGCCGTGCTGCGATTTAAAGGTGATTCGCTGCCGCTGGTTGGGCTCAGTCGGAGTAGTCGCGGGTGTGTTTTTTGGTCCCGCCCCGGGGTACCACATATAGCGATTTATGGCGAGTCTGCAGGGCTGTTGGAGAACCCAAATCTTCTACTTCTCCAGGGTCTTGATAACGCGTACGACGAGAATATTGAGAATATTTGCCAGACCTATTCCAATGGTACAGAGATTTTTGACCTCGATTTCTCTGACGGCCAGCAAGAAGGCTGGTTTAATGAAAAGAGCTACGAACGCGAGGTTAGTTGGACAAATAATAAAAGTGTCTTGCGCTCGCGACCATTTTCAAGATCGACGGCAGTCGACTTCCAGCTCAAGGCGGCAATGTTTGTACCCGGTTATCCAACCGAACTTTCAAACACCCCTACAGTGGAGTGATGGGGCCGTTTGTCGCGGGTGGTGACCCTTGATTTTAAAGCTCTTCCGGCGCACACTTGTTGTTCACAGCTCATAAGCCTGCTCAACGTGGTGGTTTGTTTCAATTTGACTTTTAGGATTAGCTGCTCGGTGGTTACGAACAACTGGAGCGATGCCCGCGGGCTGGTTCTTACTCCGAGTTTTAAGTTGCAACCAAGTTTGCTGCGGCAGTTAATAAACACTTGATATCGATACTCAGGAGCGATTTGGATGAAGAAGATCTTAGTTGTTGGTGCGTTAATTGGTTTTGCGATGTCCACTCTTCCCCCGGCATTTGCGATCAAGCCACTCAGCGACCAATTTAAGAAGAACTATGCCGGTGACGACGCTGATGAGGCGTTCAAGGCTTTGGTAGATGAGGCAAAATGCAATGTTTGTCACGTGAAGGGGGAAAAGCAGAAGGAAGTGCGCAATCCCTTTGGCGAAGCATTGCAAGCCGCCTTGAAGGAAGACGATTTTCCGCTGGCTGAATTCAAGAAGGACCAAGCAAAGTACGCTGACCGGCTCAAGGATCTCTTTAAGAAGGTTGAAGAAAAGGAAAGTGGAGATCCCGAACACAAGACGTTTGGCAAACGCATGGAAGCCAAGCTGCTTCCTGGAGGCGACAAGGAAGGTAAAGGCCTAGCCAAGTAGTTCTTACATCGGGGGCCGATTGGGCCCCCCTCTGCGATTTCAACGGGTCAAGTGTCTACCAATGAGGATACACTTGGCCTTTTTTTCTGGTTGTGGCTCAACAAACTCATCAACTACTGGCAAACCGTTTCAGGTCCGCTTACGCTGATTCGCTTAGAATAACGAATCGCTTACAATTGCAACTCCTCGACGACTCAACACCCTATCCTTAGAAGGTTAATATGAAAATTCATTTATTGCCAAAGCTACTGGGCCTGCTGGCCCTGGCAGTATTTGCATTCCCTGCCGCGGCGCAAGAAGCGTCTGACAAAAAGGCGACGGATGCTCAAGAGTGGATAGCGATGTTTGACGGGAAGTCGCTGGATGGTTGGAAGGTGAACGAAAGTCCAGAGAGTTGGTCGGTAAAAGACGGCTTGCTGATGTGCCATGGACCTCGCTCGCACTTGTTCTACGTTGCCGATGACAAGCCGATGAAGAATTTTCACTTCTCGGCACAGGTCAAGACAACCAAAGGAAGCAACTCGGGAATTTACTTCCACACCAAGTTCCAAGAAGAGGGTTGGCCGAAGTACGGTTATGAGTGCCAGGTCAACGTGACGCACACCGATCCGAAGAAGTCGAGTGGCTTGTACGCTGTGGAAGACATCGCGGATCCGGGTATTAAGGACGATGAATGGTACACACAGGAAATCATTGTCCAAGGGCGAAATATCAAACTCAAAATCAATGGCAAAACGATGGTCGATTATACCGAACCAGAAAATAAAAAATCATCTGGCGATTTTGAGCGACGCTTGGGGGAAGGAACCATTGCTCTGCAGGCACATGACCCAGAGAGCGTTGTTTACTTTAAAGACCTCAAGTTCAAACGCCTTCCAGAATAGTCGGGTACATGGCGATAAATCATGTTTAGCCTTTGATCTTGACAAGGCATTTTCTCTAACGAAAACCTGTGGATTGTTTCATGCCGTGCTGGAGTCTCGCAGTCCGCATCGTTTGTCTTGCACTCACGCTGACTTGGGCAATACCAAGCAGCGCTGAGGCCATGCGTCAGGAGGATACATTTCCTGTTTTGATTGGAATTGGCGGCACATGGAAGCTCGGCCAGCCATGTCCTGTGCGCGTGACCGTTCCAGACAGCTATCTGGCGGACATTCGGAGTGTCGAAATTGACTCCGTCGATGGCGACGGCGTCAGTGTCACTTATCGACAAACCGTTGTCGCGCCGAGTCAACAAGAAGACCCGTCCGGTCACGTCTGGGTTCGTATTCAAATTGGTCGTCCGCAAGCGATTTTGACTATCCGTTTATTGAGCGACACTGAGGTATTGGCCGAGCGCACTTTGGATCCCACGGTTGAGGCGGTCTCGCTCGCTTCGGCTCAGCCCTTAATTGTGGCTATCGGTTCATCGATGGGAGTCGAAGCACTGGCGCTCAAGAACGCCAGCAACAGTAGTTCCACGTTGGCAACGATTGTTGTTGATTCGGCTGATCAACTACCACGCGAACCGATGGACTATGCGGCGAGTGACCTACTGCTCATTTCGACTCGAAACACGCAATTGTTGCGGGAGATCGATGCGTCGCAATGGAGGGCACTCGATGGTTGGATTCGCAGTGGTGGTGGCTGCATCATCTCGTTGGGGAATTCAGCGGAAGAACTAGACACTGTACCTGAGTTGTTGGAGCTCTTGCCAGGAAAGGTGATCGCGCAAGGTAGAGTTACGAACCCTGGCGGACTGGAATCGCTAGTGGGTAGTTCCGCGGAAGATCCGCTGAAAGAGTTTTCCGTAACGTTGTTGGAGCTCACCGAGGGCGAAGTGAAACTGACGCTCACGGACTCTTTAGCTCGTCGACTACCCTGGTGGATAGTAAACGCGCACGGGCAGGGCACGGTCCGGGTTGTGGCATCCGATATGGACGCCACTGCGTTTGCCGAATGGAACGATCGACGCATTCTGTGGGACCGCTTGATCGAACCTTACTTTGCACACTCGATGATCGACAGTATGGGAGCTACCGAAGACACTCTGGCCAGTTCGTCTTCTTATCTGGGGTACAATGACTTGGTGGGACAATTGCGAGCGACGCTCGATGTGTTTGCCTCTGTGCAGCAAGTTTCGTTTGGTCAAGTTGCTGCCGTGTTGATCGCTGTTCTCGTGCTGGTGGGACCCATTGACTACCTTGTATCTGTCAAGTGGCTAAAACGACCAGCGACCAGTTGGCTGTTTGCCGGACTGCTGCTACTCGCTATCTCGGCAGGTTTGACTTGGTATTACTATCTCATTCGACCCGACAAAGTGCTTGTGAATAGCGCAGAAATTGTGGACGTCGATCTCGAAACGGGACGTGTTGATGGCATGCTTTGGAGTCATGTCTATTCAGCGAGTGCGCGGCAAGTCGATATCGACATTGATGCGCCAAACGATGCGAGTGTCGTCGTTGATTGGCAAGGGTTGCCGGGCCCTGGCCTTGGTGGACTCACCTCGCAACTGATTACCGATCGAGGCATGCCACCTTACACCGTAGAATTCAATTCCTCCGCAGGATCGAAACTATTGGGTGTCGGTATCCCGTCAGCGGGCACAAAGTGCATCCACGGTCGCTGGACGTCCGACCTTGAGGAAAGTGGACTTGGCGTGATGTCGAGTGGCAAGTTGCAAGAAATGGCAGGCGTCGATCAATTGCAAGGTGCATTCATCAATCCGCTGTCGACCGAATTGCGCGATGCGATTTTGTTTTACCATGATTGGTATTATGTGCTGAATAGTCGCATCGCAGCCGGAGAACAAGTGGTGATCTCCTCTGATCAAATTCCTAAGGATCTGGCTCGCCGTTTGAATCGGCAGCGCAATGTCGATGGTAACATACGTATCACTCGCTGGGATCCCGCCGATCGGGGTGAATTGGATCGACTGCTGGAGCTCATGATGTTTTATAAAGCAGCCGCTGGCGTGAACTACGCATCGTTAACGCATCGCTATCAACCCCACGTGGATCACAGCAACTTGTTGGAGCTGGACAAGGCGGTGTTGATTGGTCGCGCTGAGTCCTCGCCTACTGATGTTAAAGTAAATACCATGGGTGACGAAGGAGCACAGGCCAATCTTGTGAGCGAGGGTGGCATGCAGCGTGTCTGGTATCGCATCGTGTTACCTGTCGAGAGTCGTCCGCAGTAGCAAACAAACGCCACATCATCAGTAGCTTCGATTGCTGCGAACCCAAAAATGAATTTCCACTTGAACAAGTAAGGCATCGAGAGTGATCAAGACCACGAATTTGACCAAGAAGTATGGAGATATGTACGCCATTCGTGGCATCAACCTAGAGTTAGAGCAAGGTGATTTATTTGGGTTTATCGGTCCCAACGGCGCAGGTAAGACGACGACGATGCGCATTATCGCCACGTTGTTGACGCCGACGTATGGCGAGGCCTATGTCTGCGAAAATTCGATCTACACCAACCCTAAAGAGATTCGTCGGTTGGTTGGTTATATGCCCGACTTCTTTGGTGTGTATGACGACATGACGGTGATCGAGTACCTTGAATTCTTTGCGGCCGCTTACCGCATTCAAGGTCCAGCCCGCCGAAAACGTTGCGACGAAATGCTCGATGTCGTAGATCTTGATTTCAAAAGAGACGCTTACGCCAACACACTATCTCGCGGTCAGACACAACGACTGGGACTGGCCCGCGTCCTGTTGCACGACCCACAAGTCCTGCTACTCGATGAACCGCTCAGCGGACTTGACCCTCGAGCTCGAATCGAAATGCGAAATCTATTGCGCAAGCTAGGGCAGCTCGGCAAGACGATTATCGTGAGCAGCCACATCCTGCCAGAGCTGGCCGATATCTGCAACAAAGTTGGAATCATCAATCGCGGCGAGATGGGCTTTAATGGTTCCATCACCGAATTGATCAAGGAAGTCTCGCCCTACACGGTGTTGGAAGTCGTGCTCGCACAAGTTGAAGGCTCTGAGGCGGCTTCCAAGCTGCTGCAATCTAGTTCGTTGGTTCAAGCTGTCACAGCGGAACATGGCAAGCTGGAAGTTTCTTTGCGCGAGGGCGTCGAAGATTTTAGCGAACTCGCAAGTCAACTTTTGGCAGGCGGCTATCGCTTTAAAAAGTTTGCCCAAAAAGAGACCAATTTAGAAGCAGCCTTTATGGCGCTGACCAAAGGTTCGGGCATCAAAATTTAGATTCAGTCGCCGTTCGCTCCGCGAACGAAGCGCTTAGAATCGCTTGTTTGTTTTGCTTTGATCGTTTGTTTTGTCCGTTTCGATCGCGGAGCGATCGACGACTATTGCTCCGCATTTAATCCCAATTCAGTCAATTTCGAATTGAGCTTTGGCATTTCCCAAACAAGGAATCCATTGCTGCCATTTGCAACAGCTAGGAGTCGTCCAGTTGCATCGCCGCGGATGATTAAGCTGCGATGTGTTTGGTAGCCATCTTTCAAATTGAGGCGCACACGACCTGTTGCTGGCTCCATGACTGCAATGCTGGTGCGATCCATGGCTACGAGCCAGCCGATCGATGGGCAATATGCCGTAGCAGACTTTTGGTATCCACTGGGGCGCAGCAGTTGAAACATGCGTGTTGGAGGTTCTTGCGTGGCAAGCTGCCATACACAATACTTGTCGTGCTCACTAGTAAGCAACTGCACAGTTTTCTCGACGGTGGCAACAGTAATGTCACCGCCTTCGCGCGTCCCGATTTCCCAGTGTTTACGGCTGGGGAGATGCCATATCGTGGTTCGCTCACTATTGACTTCGGATGCGGCTATGAACTCACCATTCTCACTCATCGAAATATGCCGATAATTGCGCCCGTCCTGAACGAACCATTCCGAGGGTGCATTACTGTTTCGGGCGATGACACCACCGCCCGTGGTCGTCGCAGCGATGACATCTCCACTCGAAGAAGCGGCGATAAGCAAAGGGCGAGCCGACTCAGGTGTATCAAGTTTTTCTGGCTTTAGCGACGTCCATGGAAATTCGCTGGACTTAAATGAAGAATTGGCGAGATGTTCAAGCTGTTCCCAACGAATCCGAAAAATGCCAGCGGTACAACATACCAGGATCGCCTTTGAATCATGAAGGGGAAATACGTCGGTTACATCCGTTCCTGTCAATTCCACAAGGCGTTCCCGCGTGTAGACATTCCATATATGACAACCACTTGAACCAGAGACGGCCAGCCATCGATCTGAGTTGAGAAAGCAGACGGCGTCGGGATCCAGTTCGATGGTCTTCCGATCTGTCTGATGCCAAACGACGTCATCAAAAGCAAACTCCCAAATGCCCTGCGTGTCGTACGTACGAAAGGCCAAGCTTCGGCCATCTGGGCTAAAATGATGTGCATGGCCGGATATCTCTAAACGGATCACCTGTGCATCTAAATCCCAAATGCGTGTTTTCCCATCGTACCCGTAGGCTGCAAGACATCGACCGGATGGATGCAAGAAGATATTGGCAATGATCTCGGTGGGGCCACGCAAGGCGGCAACTTCCGAACCCCACTCTTGACCACCAAAGACATGCACGTCAAAGCCATTGCCGATGGCGATTTTTCGGTCATCGGCAGACCACGCAATAGCAAATGTGTCTTCTGAGAGTCGAAGGTTGGCAAGCTGTCGACCTGATTCGACCTCCCAGATCTTCACTACGCGATCTGCAACGTAGGATGCTGCTATCCATTTTCCGTTGTTAGAGAACTTAACTTGCCCAATTGGCTCAGCTGGACCGGTGAATTCGCGAATGGTAGTACCGCTATGTTCATCCAGTAGGCAAACATGACCAGTATCTGTTCCCACGGCCGTTTGTCTTGTAATGGCATTCACATCGGTCGCAAATCGTCGCGGTACGCCAGGGAACGAGTCCGACGTGCGTTGCCATAGTCGAAGTTGTTGTTTCCAGTTCCACCATTCAATGGTGGGTTGTTCTTCGCTTCCGCACAGCGCACTGAAAAGAGTGCCGTCATTCGAAAACACAACCGTAAGTGCATGGATTTCGGGCAAGGTTGCAACCGTTTGACGGCTGCTGCATTCGACGATGTTGAGTTGTCCCTGTTCAAGCTGCGTGGCAACCGTAAGCTGTTTGTCAAAGACAACACTATCCAGTGAGCCACCCGGCTCTCGTGGGATTTCCCATGTCGTTTGCGTATCGCCCAGGCTGAGAGCGGTAGCTGCGGTCTGCCGTAGCGACGCGACAATTGACTGGTCCGTGGAATGATCTAGGTTGGCTGTTGCTTTTGAAATGCTGTCGAGCGTTTGGAATCGTTGACCAACGGCACGACTGGTGACATGCGCTTGTGCTTCAGCAACTCTGCTCAACACCAGTTGTCGCTGCAAATTACGGCGAGTGCTCTGCAACTGACCAGCCAACATCGCCAGAATCAGCACAAAGCTCGCCAACACGGCCGACACGACGAGCAAGGCGCCGGCTCGCTTGCGACTCCAGCGAATGAGGAGTTGATAGCGGGAAGGTCGTCGCGCCTTAATCGGGCGATTCTCGAGAAAATTTTCGAGGTCGCTAACAACTTCACTCGCCATTTGGTAGCGATCATCCACGTCATGCGCCAACATTTTAAGCACAATTGTTTCAAGACGTCGCGGTATGCGTTCATCATGTTGTCGTGGCGGTGGGAAGTCATGAGCGATGATCTGACGCAACTGTTCGTTGGCGGAATCGGCAGTAACGGTTGGTTTGCCGGTGAGCATTTCATAAAAGGTAGCACCCAACGAATAAATGTCAGCACGCTCGTCAACTCGACCAACACGCGCTGAAGTTTGTTCGGGACTCATGTAACGCAAAGTACCGACGAGTTCACCGGTGAGTGTCAGTGAGGCAGCTTCGGGGAAATGGGCCAGGCCAAAGTCAACAATCCATACATGGTGCTGAATGTCTCTTAGCAAGTTCGATGGCTTGATGTCCCTGTGCACTACACCGCGCGAGTGGGCATGGTTGAGTGCGGTAGCGACGTCACGCACACACTTAGCAATCTCGATGAAACTGTCGCAGCGAGCTGCTGGATCGGACTGTTCGAGTTCGACGAGCCATTGCCGCCAGTCTTGGCCGTCGATCAAACGCATGGCGTAATAATGGAACTTTCCTAAGCGTTCAAATGCATGGATTGGGACAATGTGAGGATGATCGAGGCTAGCAGCAGCTCGGATTTCATTTTCGAAACGCACCGCAGCAGCTGAACTTTCGTCTGCGCCTTCGCTCAGTACGAGGACCTTAAGTGCAACCTTGCGTTCCAGCGACAACTGTTTGGCTTCGTAGACAACTCCCATACCTCCCTGGGCAATCATCCGTTCAATAAAGAAGTCGCCAAGTCGGCTGCCAGCGCCCGGGGTGGGTGCATGTTTGCTAAGCGAAACCAATGATTTTACTGCGTTGAGGGCTGGTTCGAGCGTCGATCGGAGCTGAGGATGTCGAGCAACAATTGCATCGATAGATGGCGCTACGCCCTGCAGCAATGCATCGAAGTACTCGTCACAAAGGCGTGAAACGAGTGAATGAGCTTGGTCGTTCAACTGAGAGTCGACCAATTCCCCGTCACAGTCAGATTCGGCGCTAGACATACAGAGTTCTTACGAATTAGACTTCGCTCGCTGATTGAGGATATAGAGCAGCCATTTGCAGGCTGATATCAACTCAATTCTATACTGCACTGGAACTCACATGTTGCTACTATTGGAGCGCCGCCAATATCCGCCTGAACGATATGACGTCAAATAGGTGAGGCAGAGCATTGCAAACGCCAGACTGCTTGGCTCGGGCACCGCAGTCAAAGTAATGCTCCCGGCCGATCGACTAAGATGATAGCCGAAGGGGCCTGGACCGGACGCTCCAGCCAAATTAACTGTGCTAGCGATCGTGGGAAAAACGTAATACCCCGGTTGGCCGACATCCAGTGCTCGCTGCAAATGGACAGTTCGGTCCATCCCCGTGACTTCGTTGGATACGACAGTTATTTGGTCAGTTAACAAGATGTTTCCAAAGCCGAACTGCTGGAGTTGATATTCGTCGACATTTCCTGTGTTTTCCACGACAATTGCATACGTATTCGCCATGGTCGTGCTGCCAAATCCAATCGCAAACCAACCATCCGATCGACCGCTCATGAAGATATCTGCTGTGTTGCTATCAGTGTTAATGGAAAGTCCCAGAGAAACAGATGGATTTGGGCTGAAATCGAAAATAGTTGATCCGACGATCAGGTCCGCGTGCAATGTTCTCAAGTTGACCTGCAAGCTAACGAGCAATGTGATGACGAACAGGATTTTTCGGAGTAAGTTCATGTTCTCGTCCGTTAAATGTCTTTTAAATAGAGATTTCATATCAGTGGTTTCACCACAGCGAGCTTCTGGGCAAGGCGATCATCATATTGAGGTGTGAGTTTTTCGGCGGCGACTCCATAGTCCCCCAATCGCTCCACCGATAGTCAGCAAGACAGCAGCATTAGGCTCGGGAACTGCGTTAACCAATTTGAACACGCTGCCGTAGCCCGCTCCACTTGAGTCCCGAAACGGGCCGAGGTTGGTACCAGCAAGCAAGTAAATCTCACCGTCGGCACCACGTCCAAATCCCTTGACGAACATACCAAGCTCGCGATCGTCAAGACCAATGCGCAATTCTTCGATCGAACCGGTTGTTAAGTCGCCGACGAATAGGCGTCCTCCCGGCGTAAAAAAACCTCCTGCGGTAAAGTCCCCAAAAATGTACTTCCCTTGTAGACCTGTAAGCTCTGAACCGTTGTAGACAAAACCACCCGCAATCGAACTGCCTTCGTCATGGTCATATTCCAAAATTGGATCAACAGGAGAGAAGCTGGGTGGGAGAGAAATTGAACCGAAGGGAGTCTCGCTCACTGTATTGGTCAGTGGGTCATAAAAAAAACTTCCCTCTTTATAGTTCCAACCCAAATTGTCACCGCGGCCGACAACATTGATCTCCTCGACATTGCTTTGACCTACATCGGCAACGATCAAATTTCCAGAGAATGATTGCCCAACCATGCCAGTCGCTGGGTCGACGTCAAAGCTAAATTGAAATGGATTGCGCAGACCATAGGCATAGATCTCATCGATGCCTGAGGCGGATACAAAGGGATTATCCTGCGGCACACCATATTGCCCGTTGGCGCTGTTATTCCCAAGCGGATCAATTCGTAAAATCGAACCATGTACTGTATCTAAGTTTTGTCCGTTGCCCGATGCGCCGTGGCCTTCTCCCACATCCCGCGCTTGGCCTCCATCACCGAAGCCGAGATATAAATTCCGATCTGGACCAAAAACAAGTGCGCCACCGTTGTGATTGAATTGTGGCTGATCAACGCGCAGTAACTCCCGGCTACTACTAGGTGCCACGATGTCAGCCAGAGGGTTGACCGTCCACTCACGGATCACGCCCTGATGGTCTGGAAGGACGCCTGGTGACAAAGGCACTGTGAAGTCCGCTGGACCGGAAACAACTTCGCTGGTGTGCGTATAGAACTTTCCAAAACCTGCCGAGTTCTCCGTGGAGAAATCTGGGTGAAATGCTAACCCCAACAAACCTCGCTCGTCGTAGTCAGTAAACGGATTTCCCGTTCCAAACAGTCCCAAAGGCGTTAAAAGACTGGCTGTCGAAAAATAGGGGGTGGCCTGCTGCATTCCGTTTTTTATGACGACAATATCCCCAGCTTGATCCACGACAAAGAGCCGTCCAGACCCATCGTTGGCATGAGTCAAGTAGTGTGGAGCAGCCAAGTTGGTTGCCACCGTCTGCAACTCGATTCGATGGCTTCCTTTAACAATGGGCGAGGCGATGGGCCCCTGCGCTGCTGCGATGTCTACTAGAAATGCGATCAGTGCAGACGCAAACAATGAATTACCGAGACGTTTCAACGCTGCGTGCATGGGTATCCCCAGATTTTTGGAATGAACTTCGAATCTGCAAGGTGAGCAATTGCGCGCAAATGCTCTCCCGCTGGACGAGTTCCTGCGCGGCGCGATGTCCTCAGGACAGCTTGATGTGCCGAGATTTCCCTTTTTTCGAAAGCAGGCCGGGTTGCGTATCGACGGGAAGAACGGGAGAAGCCCGTCATTGAAGGAATTTCCGGCCATTTCGATTTTTTGCTGGGGCAGCGAGCTACTGCGCGCAGGATGGTAATTGACGATTGCCCGAATATGTAAAGGCGCAAATGGCGAACGGTTACAAGTCTTGCTTGGAGTCTATGGCAGCCGATATAGTGGAGAGCGTCGTAAGAGCAGGTATATGTATGAACGATAGTTCCGTGTTTGAGGAGTTGTGTGACAAATACCGCCTTGTTTTGAGGAGTATTGTCGAAGCAAGAATGGATCGACGCATGATTCAGCGATTGGATGCGTCGGACATTGTGCAAGAAGCGTTGTTAGAAGCATTTCGTCGGCTGGATGACTTCAATCAACGCAAGCCAATGCCCTTAGCAGCTTGGCTCCGTGAAACCGCCATTCAGCAACTCCAGATTGCTGTCCGCAAGCACCGCACGGCTGCTAGCCGTTCGGTGTTGCGACAGGTCTCGTATGAAGAGTCAAGCGTTTGTCGATTGGCCGAGCAGATGACGGCGATTGTGCAAACCGCGGAAGATCGTCACCAGATAGTCGAAGATGCCGAGCGGACGTGGCGGTGCCTGAACGAATTAAGCGATGTGGATCGCGAAATACTCCTGCTGCGATACGTCAATGGCCTTTCCAATGCCGCGTCCGCGGAGCTGTTGAACGTCACGGAGACGGTTGCCAGCAAACGTCATTGTCGCGCTTTGGTCCGACTGCAAAATCGGCTGAAGTCCAGTTCTTGCTGAAGCTCTGAAACGCAAACATCGCGCGGCTTTGCAGCAACCTTCTTTCCCCTGGCTGGGCATCTTTCGGTATACTTACGAAACTTCCGAGTACTTCGACGCGCGATGCCTCCTGCGATAGGGCAGGGGAGACAAAGCAACAAGAAGCATCTCTTCCCAGTTTCGTGCGGCGTCGCGCATCGTTCTCTTGCCCAACTTAGTTATGCTGACACTTGCTTCAGTCAACGCCGAATTGCAGACTCCGAATATTGCCTCGCGACTGCGGGTGATGGCGACGCTCACGCCCGCGCAGGTGGCTTTGGCCAGCCCGAGTGGTCGCTATGTGCCTGGCGCTGAGCGAAAATACTCGACGCTGAGTTTCGCAGAGTTGGAGTTTCAGACATCCTCGATCGCCGCTGGCCTACAGCAATTGGGAGTAGAGCCAGGCATGCGGATTGTGATGTTGGTCAAATTCGGGGCCGATTTCATTTCGCTCGTTTTTGCGTTGTTAAAAGTGGGAGCGGTGGTGGTGCTGGTGGATCCGGGCATGGGGCGGAAAAATCTGCTCAAGTGCTTGGAGGCGACCAATCCCGATGGTTTCGTGGCGATACCACTCGCGCAAGCCATGCGGTTGGCGATGCGCAATCGCTTTCCCAATGCTCGTTTTAATGTCACTGTCGGCCGTCGGTTTGGCCTGCTCCCGCGACCGACTTTGGAAACACTGTCGGGTACACCATCAGCCTTGTACATTCCTCCCGCTTGCACGCTGGACTCACCGGCAGCGATTATCTTCACCACGGGCAGCACGGGTCCGCCCAAAGGCGTGTTGTACACACAGCGCACGTTCAATAGTCAAGTCGATCAATTGATCGAGCATTATGGCATTGTACCCGGTGGCAAAGATCTCTCCGGCTTTCCACTATTTGGTCTATTCAATGCGGTGATGGGAACCACTACGGTGATCCCCGACATGGATCCGACGCGTCCGGCGGACGTCGATCCACCGCGACTGCTTGATGCCATGGATCAATGGTCGATCGATCAAGCCTTCGGGTCGCCTGCACTGTGGACCAAAGTGGGACGTTATGCGACCGAAGTAGGGCGTCGTGCGCCGAGTCTAACCAGGGTCTTTTCTGCCGGAGCACCTGTATCTCCGATGGTTTTGCAATGGATGCGAGAGACTATCGCCGACGACGGTGAAATGTATACACCCTACGGCGCAACCGAAGCATTGCCCATCGCGTCGATCGGTTCACGCGAGGTTTTGGGAGAAACGGCAGAGAAATGCCGCCGCGGACAGGGGACCTGCGTGGGGAGACGATTTTCCGGAATTGAGTGGAAAGTCATCGGTATTGAAGACGGTCCACTACCAACCATTGAGCAGATCCGCGAGTTGCCTCGGGGGCAAATTGGCGAGTTGATGGTGCGCGGCGACGTAGTTACCCGCGAGTATGTTACGCGGGTTGATCAAAATGCACTTCACAAAGTAAGCGATGGCCAGTTCATCTGGCATCGTATGGGTGATGTCGGCTATTTGGACGAGCACGATCGATTTTGGTGCTGCGGGCGCAAGTCGCATCGAGTCCGTGCCTCGCACGGTGAAATGTTTACCGAACCTTGTGAAGCGATCTACAACACACATCCGCATATCTACCGTTCTGCATTGGTTGGAGTAGGAACCGTTGGTGCCCAAACTCCGGTGTTGATTGCCGAACCGTGGCCTGAACATCGTCCGGTTGATTCGCTTGGATTCGATCAATTGTCAGCACAGCTCCGAGGATTGGGGCGGGAGCACGATCACACCCGGTCGATCGAACGGGTTTTAATTTATCCCAAACGCCTCCCGACGGATATTCGCCACAATTCAAAAATCTTTCGTGAGCAACTGGCGGTCTGGGCAGCCAAACAAGTTGAATCGCGACCTCGATGACTAACAAAAATGGAGCCTAGTGCATGGATTTGTTTTCTCAAGAAGTCGAATCCAATCTGCAGCAGAATTTGCCGCTTGCGGCTCGAATGCGACCACGCAGTCTTGACGAGTTCGTAGGGCAGAGCCATTTTGTTGGTGCTGGAAAATTATTGCGACGACTCATTGAATCGCGACGGCTTGGTTCGGTATTGTTCTACGGACCACCTGGGACTGGCAAGACAACTCTGGCTCATCTGCTTGCTACAGAAACCGGCGGTGTGCTCAAGCAACTAAGTGCAGTTTCAAGCGGTGTGAAGGAACTGCGCGACGTATTGGCTTGGGCTCGCAACGAAGTAGCCACGGGAGCCCCGCGTCCACTGTTGTTCATCGATGAGATTCATCGCTTCAATCGCGCGCAGCAGGATGCATTGCTGCCGGATGTAGAAGAAGGAACCGTCTCGTTGATTGGTGCAACCACCAGCAATCCGTTTTTTGCAGTCAATGGGGCGCTCCTGAGTCGCAGCCAAATCTTCCAATTTCAACCGTTGGAGGAAGAGGATATCGTGCGACTATTGCAACGTGCGCTGAGCGACCGTGAGCGAGGACTAGGAAACGTCCATACAGAAATCGAACCCGAGGCCTTAACGCACTTGGCCCGCGTGTGTGAGGGTGACGCGCGCCGCGCGTTGAGCGTGCTCGAAGTGGCCGTGTTGTCGAGTGCAACGCATGTTAAGCCAGTCAAGTTGACAGTTGCTCTGTTAAACGAATCGATGCA
Source organism: Pirellulaceae bacterium (assembly GCA_041753315.1). Taxonomy (GTDB): domain Bacteria; phylum Planctomycetota; class Planctomycetia; order Pirellulales; family Pirellulaceae; genus Aureliella. The sequence goes on from JBGSUV010000090.1 coordinate 58,582, forward strand.
ACAAAAGACCATTCAATATGATGGCACTGGGGATGAACACTACGACGTGACCAGTGCGTTGATCAAAAGCATTCGTGGTAGCGATCCCGATGCCGCTTTATACTGGCTGGCGCGAATGTTGGAAGCAGGTGAGGACATACGGTTTATTTGCCGGCGACTGGTGATCTTGGCAAGTGAAGATATCGGCAATGCTGATCCACAAGCGCTGAGCCTCGCGGTCGCTGCGTTCCACGCTTGCGAGTTCGTTGGCCTGCCGGAATGCCAATTGACATTGTCGCAGGCTGTCATCTATCTTGCTTTAGCTGAAAAGAGCAACTCCGCCACGAAGGCCATTGGGCTGGCGCGACAGCTTGTGCGCGACGGTCAATTGATACCAGTCCCTCGGCACTTGCGCGACAGCCACTATCAGGGTGCGGAGAAGCTTGGGAATGGGAAAGAGTATCAATATCCACACGATGCACCCGAAGGGCTTGTTGAACAAGACTATTTGGGTGTGTCGGTTCAGTTATTCCAGGCCTCGCCGCGCGGTTGGGAGGCCGAAGCTGCACAGCGACTTGACGCAGTTCGCGCAGCCATTTCCAAGCCGTCGCCCTAGTGAAGCTTGCCGATGCCAAAGCACCCTCTGCCTGCTTTTATTCCGATGAGCGTTAGTTCGACCAGAGCTTTGGCAAGCTCCGCGGTACAATAATTACGGAAGCTTGAGCAAGCTTCACTACGGTCCCGCTCATGTGCACGACCGCTCAGGCGTCTTCATTCTGCGGTAATCGGATGCCCTCGTCTATTTTGATGCGTTTGTATCTCAGATTTTTTCTCATAGCTTGCGGTCTTATCTGGTCGATGTCGGGTTTAACAACCACCCGTAGTCTCTGAATCCACTAACACCGACAATCGAATGTACTCAACGGAAGAACCGATAAAGATACTTGTTGTTGAAGATGACCCAATATTGGCTCGTTCAATTACACAAGGACTGACCGAAGAGGGGTACTTGTGTAGTTTATCAACGACGGGATCCGATGCCGTGCACCATGCGCAGCGCGAATCTTTCCAAATCTTAATTTTAGATCTGGCGTTGGAGGATGAATCTGGCTTGGGAGTTCTGCGCTGCGTACGTGAGTCGAGCGAAAATACGACGGTTATCATCTTAACTCCACTCGAATATCGCCTGGAGCGAAAGGCCGGATTGGAGGCTGGGGCTGACGATTTCTTAATCAAGCCGTTTGTGCTCAGTGAAATGCGGGCGCGCGTCGAGGCCGCGTTGATTCGCTCGCGGAAGCGCCCCAAGACTGTCTTGGAAGTGGGGCCCGTCGTCATGAATTTGACCTCGCGGAAGGTAACGAGCAACTCACATGTGTTATCGCTGACACCCACGGAATTCCGCATTCTCGAGATATTAATGCGTAACGAAGGCAAGGCGGTGACGCGGAGGATGCTGTGCGAGTTCCTGTGGGAGCCCAATTGGGAGGGAGTGACCAATGTGATTGAGGTCCACATCAATCGCCTTCGCAGCAAGCTGAAGGAAGGGGTGGACCAGCCACTCATTCATACCATTCGCGGCTGTGGTTATACGTTGCGTTGGGACGCGACCGAGTCAACTCTGCAAGCCGAATCACCGCACGCAAATGGCCTGATTTGAGCACCAGAGTAGAGCGATTGTCCCCAATCGCTTCGGAGAGAGTAGAGCGATTGTCCCCAATCGCTTTAGAGAGAGTAGAGCGATTGTCTCAATATTGTCCCTAATTGCTTTGAAAACGATTTGCTGAGCTTCATTGCCCTCCTGGGCGGCCCATGGCGGCCGAATTATCGAAGGGCAGTAGAACGAGGGGCGATAAGCGGCTAAATTTGTCCGGTGTTCGGAGGTTTCAAGTGCCTTTCTCCAGACCGGCCCACAATGTATTTGAAAGACAACCCAGTACTACAGCGGGAACTTCTCACAAATTTGCGGGCAAACCGCGCATTTGTGTTGATGCTGGTTTATCAAATGGCGCTGGCTTTGGTGTTGTTAGTTGCCTATCCCAGCGGTCAACGCGTCGACTTGTCGAGTGATTCTTCCGCAGCCCGTCAGTTGGTCGATTTCTTCTTCTTGGGGCAGTACGTTTTGGCATCGCTGATGGCACCTACGTTTGCTGCGGGGGCCATTAGTGGCGAGAAGGAGCGGAAGACCTACGAGATGCTGCTCGCCAGCCCACTCCGTCCGTGGGCAATTGTAATTGGCAAGATGATTGCGTCGCTCACTCACTTGGCAGTGCTCATTCTGGCGTCACTTCCCATTATCATGCTCGCCTTGCCGTTGGGAGGTGTCAGTGTTTATGAGGTGTTGGCGGCCTATCTTTGGCTGTTGATCTCGATCGTCCTTTTTGGGTCAATTGGATTGGCGTGCAGTTGTGTCTTTCGGCGAACGGCGTCCTCTTTGGTTGTGTCCTATCTCATCATATTGCCGCTGGTGATCGTGGGCGCGATTTTTTGGCGAGGACTAGAAAGCAGCGGAAACTTGCGACTGCAAATTGCGTCGTTAGTCCTGCCACCGATTTATTTGACCATTAGCGCTCTGTTGTGCAATTGGACCGCCATTCGACTGCTCTACCCGCCGGACGTTGGTAGTGAAGGGCATGATGTAATCGACTTGGAGGAAGAGTCGAAAAACGCGATTGGGATGATCATTCAGCGCGATCAATTTCCGGATCGGCTTTTTGCGCCACCGCGTCGGACGGCGCTCATGAAAGATGATGCCAATCCGGTTTATGACAAGGAGATTCACGCGGAGCTGTTCAGTCAAGGAACGCTCATGCTCCGCTTGGTGATCCAGATCAGCATGCTGCTGGCGATTCCATTGATGGCTTACTTCCTGTTCATACAGCCACAATACTGTGCATGGTATATCAGCTATGTTCTCGTTTTTAACATTTTGGTCGCACCAGTCTTTTCCGCAGGTGCATTGACGAGTGAACGTGAACGCCAGACGTTAGAACTGCTGTTGACGACAACGCTTCAGCCTTGGCAGATCTTATGGGGCAAGCTGTTGGCGGGCTTCCGTGTCTCCTACGTGCTGACCATGTTCCTGATGTGGCCGATGGTTCTGGCATTTGTCTTGGCCATGCAGATGTACGCGAGTAACTGGTTGGCGGTACTCACGTTTTTTGCCATCGTATTGATGGCGGCCATTTTCAACTCAGTCAGTGCACTCTTTTGTTCTGCCATTTGTCGCAAGACGTCGGTGGCGATGCTGGTCAGCTATTCGGTGTTGATCGTCGTCTATTTTTTGCCGGTGGCCGCGTGGTACATCGGGACCAACGTAGCTGGGACGGTTGAATCGCTGGCCTGGATCAAAACGTTGGGAGTTGCCAGTCCCTTGATGACGAGTTTCTGGGTTCCTCTGGACGCAAGTATTCGCGATGTTCAGGAGTTGGTTGATGAACGGGCTGATTGGAGTTGGGTGATTGCCTATTTCAGTATCACTCTGCTGTCGATTGCCACGATGTTTGGGCTGATCGCCGCCTTTCTCCGCAATCGCTGGGGAATGACGGGACGCTAAGCAGAACGTCTCCCTGCGTTTTTTCTGAACGGTCGCTGTGTAAATTTAAGACTTGAAGCGTTTTTCTATGAACTTTTCAAACGATGAACGTTGATCGACGATGACAATTAAGTGGTCGTTGGGAAGTAGTCCATAATTGTTACCAATCGTTGTGGCTTTTCCTTTCGAATCCGTTTCGCATTCCAATCGCAACGGTGGGTTGCCGGAACCGTTGGGCCGCATGATCGAGATCTGTAGTTTGCCAAGTCGCTCGTGCAACTGCGCTTCTTGAACCAAATCTTCGATGAACATCGGTCGGTCGGCGGGCAACGGAATGCTTTCCATGTGCTTATCGCTGTCGCCGCGGACCTCCAAAACGACGCGTGGTGCTCCACTGGAGTTGGGCGAGACTTGCGAGGGCATTCCGCCCGGTGGAATCGAATAGCCCTGGCGTTTGAGCATACTAGTGTCCAGCATCGATTCGTCCTTCCTGGTAAACAAAGAGCTCAATGAAATGCAGCCACTTTGGGTGATCATCAGAGAACCAAGCAAGAATGTTGCAATCAATCGATTCGAGCCGAACATCAGAATTGGATTCCTTCCACAGCAGCAAATCGCCTCCGCCGGCTAGACTTGCACTTGAAAAATAGGCGCGACGTTCAACAAAAACGCGTACACCTTCTCTATCGGTCAACCGACTTGAGTAATTTAGCTTAAGCCAGAAAAATCGACGTAATCCGCGCAGTGTGAAAGGCTAGCATGTCGCCCCACCGCTCGATCCACGATAATTGTCAAGTGGGACCGCACAATAACCTCGCTACCTGTCCACCCGCTGCGTAAAATCGGATAAGCACTGCCGTCAAACTGTCTTCATCAACGTTGCTGCAATAAAGCCATGACTGATAGCCCGTTCCCAGGAATGGATCCTTACCTCGAATATCATTGGCGGAGCGTTCATCATCGCTTGATAACCTATCTGGGTGATCAGCTGCAGGCGGTTTTGCCACATGCGTTTCGTGTCGAAGTTGAAGAACGTGTGTTTGTTTCCGGTGAGCCGGAAGACAGACGCTCGATTGCACCCGACATTTACGTAACCCGACGACCCCCAGAAAAACGTAAACATTCGCCGAAGGTGTGGGGAGTAGTATAGCGATCTAGCGACGGGAGGCGAAATATTCTAATTGCGGGGCATGATGAATGCTTCGCTGCTTGAACCGATTTCCCTGGCTGAACAAGTACGTTCGCTGATAGCGA
>JBGSUV010000091.1:0-4990 GCA_041753315.1 Pirellulaceae bacterium
TAAGTCGTAACAAGGTAGCCGTAGGGGAACCTGCGGCTGGATCACCTCCTTTCTAAGGAAAACTAGTCTACTCGTGGTAACACGACTGACTTATCCGTGAGCATAACCTTGCAAGCTACCACTTGTTAGTTTCGTCTAACAAGCGGTCGCAGCAACTTGATGAGAGCTTATCACACCAAATTTCAATATTGCCCGTTACTGGCCTAGCCAGTAACGGGTTTTTTCGTCGACTGCGGCGACTCGTCACTGCCTTCATTTTTCATTTCCCCAAAGCAGACCACTCACAAGCAATTTCCCACCCGGCCTCGGCCCCCTCACCCTAACCCTCTCCCCCAAAAGACAACAAAGCCCTTTGCAACGAGCAACTGCGAATCGACTTCCCAGCGTCTTTCGGGGGAGAGGGAACGCAGCCCTAGCGCTATGCCTCTTTGTACTCCGGGGACTTGTCACCGCTTTCACTTGTCACCGCTTTCACTTGTCACCGCTTTCACTTGTCATTTCCCCTAAGCGGACCTCTCCCAAGCAATTTCCCACCCGGCCTCGGCCCCCTCACCCTAACCCTCTCCCCCAAAAGACAGCAAAGCCCTTTGCGACGAGCAACTGCGATTCAACTTCCTAGCGTCTTTCGGGGGAGAGGGAACGCTGCCTTAACGCTGTGCCTCTTTGGACTGCGCGGACTTGTCACCGCTTTCACTTTTCATTTCCCCTAAGCAGACCTCTCCCAAGCAATTTCCCACCCGGCCTCGGCCCCCTCACCCTAACCCTCTCCCCCAAAAGACAACAAAGCCCTTTGCAACTGCGATTCAACTTCCTAGCGTCTTTCGGGGAGAGGGAACGCTGCCATAACGCTGTGTCTCTTTGGACTCCGGGGACTTTTCACCGCTTTCACTTTTCATTTCCCCTAAGCAGACCTCTCCCAAGCAATTTCCCACCCGGCCTCGGCCTGGAAGCTGCGATAGCATACCCGCATTTTTCGGCTCGAAAATCACAGAGTTCACCGGCGACGACGGCATCTAGGTGCAGATTGCCATCCACAGAATTCGCGGGTTACAATTGAAGAGCAGCGGTCGACGAGCCGGAGCAGCGATCCGTGCACTTTTGAAAATTTCGTACCAGGCATGAGCCATGAGTATTGCCGAGAACCTGCGAAAGATTGAATACCCCGACAGTGATGGGCAGCCCATGGCCGAAAACACGCTCCAATTTCAGTGGATCGTCGCCATCACCGAGAGCCTTCGCTGGATGTTCGCGAAGAACAACGATGTCTTCGTCGCTGGAGACCTGCTGTGGTACCCTGTCGAGGGCAACAATAAACTTCGCGTAGCACCCGATGCGATGGTCGTCTTTGGACGTCCGCCGGGACATCGCGGATCGTACATGCAGTGGGTGGAGGATGGCATCGCGCCTCAAGTCGTATTTGAGGTCCTATCGCCTGGCAATCGCGTTCCTGAGATGACTCGTAAGTTTGGTTTTTATCAGAAATATGGCGTCGAAGAGTACTATTTGATCGATCCCGATCGATTGGAAGCCGATGGCTGGGTTCGAAGCGGAGAGACGCTACTGGCCATTGATCAAATCAATGGCTGGGTCAGTCCTCGTCTCGGCATTCGCTTCGAAGTGAATGACGAAGGGGTAATACTGTATCAGCCCGACGGCAGCCGCTTCCGCACTTATCTCGAAGTGGCCGAGCAGCTCGAACAGTCTCAGCGACTGGCTGAGGAAGCTCAGAGATACGCCGAAAACGCTGAACAACAGGCTGAACAGGCGCGACAACAGGCTGAACAGGCGCAGCAGCAGGCTGAGGAGGAACGCAAGCGTACTGCTCTAGAACGCGAGCGGGCAGAGAGGCTGGCCGAGCGTCTGCGGCAGTTGGGGGAAGATCCTCAGTAGGCTCCATTCGGAGTCTGCCAAGCTGCCTTTATTCAACGGCAGATTGTGCAGGTCGACTAAGTCGGACAGTTGGTCCTTCATCGCATTGAAGCTGGTAAATTGAGGTTCAGCATGTGGAACAACGGCCTGCCGGCCTTTTTGTGCAGCGCATTTTTTATATGCATGCCCGCGGATACCAATGGCCAACCCCCTCAGGAGCCAGAGGATATCGTCGTAGTTGTTGCCAATCCATTTCCGCGTGAGCGCATCAACTTATATATTCGGTTTAGCCCACAAACCTACCAGCCAAGGCTGGTAGCCTTGCCAGAGGCCGAAGTGGCGCAGCCCATCAGCATCCCCGCAGGACTGCTCCATTACTTGGACCAACAGGCCGTAACTGCGATTGACGTTATTGACCGCGCATGTGAACTGACTGCCGAGCAGAAACAGAAACTTTTATTAGCCGCCAGCCTCGAACAGCGGTACTTGCTGCGACAACTTGTACGATTTGCAAACGAGGTCTGCGAAAAGCCGTTGGATCAACTAGACGATGCCGCCGAGGTTTTTCAGCAAATGCGCATCATCTCGGAGGCGATTGAACGTGGCCCTTATCGTAGTGAAACGTTTTTCACGAACTTACTGGAGACTCAACTTTCGACCGACCAGCGCACTGAGCTCACCGCGTTGCATGTGCAGTGGTTTGTAGATGCTGCCGCTCGTAGTGCTGTGCTTAACACGCAGCAGCGCGAGTCGTTGCGGGCAATGGTCGCGACCAAGGCAGCTGAAATAGAGCCCATCGTAGACCGCCAAACTTTTCTGGACGCCTTCTTGCCGGGTCTCAAACGGCAGGACCTGAGCGAACTCAATGAACAGCGAGCGATTCTGGCTGTGATGCGATACATGCAGTATTTTGGTCGCAATCCACGAGCCGAATAACGGCCGAACTAATCGGATTATTCAGTGCAAACCAACCCTACAGGAGTATTGAGTTTACCCTGGGGAGCGTTTAGTGTATTGATGTTTTATCAACTTGTGCTTTACAACTGGAGAGTTCCCCATGCGTCTTTTTGGCTGGCTGGCCTGTTTTGCGATCTGTTTTGTGCTGCGGCCCAGCACGAGTCTAGGTGCGCTTTCGTTTACAAGTCTCATTCAAGCGGATTTTCAGTTTGAAGTTGCTCCTGGCAGCCCGGTCATCGGAATTCTGGGGCTTCAGCAAGGTGATGTGCTTCCGTTCCAAGCCCTTGGCGAACTTACTTTCGTCTTGGATGATTCGGGTGGTGCCAACGCGACGTCGATGGCCTTTACCGATGTCACTGGCGTGTTGACCGGCGTATCGCCGGCAGCCTTTCAGCCATTTACCATCTCACCCAATGTTCAGTTTGTTGGCGGTTTGTTGGACAATATCGTGCGGGATGTAAATGGCAACGTCACAAGTGCCGACGTGGTAAACCTGCAGATGTTCTGGCGGATGGACACAACTAATAATGCCAACGTGGGTACGGTGAGCGCATACGGCCAGGCCCCACTTGACTTTAATGGTAGCGTAACAGGACTGGGCTTCCGTCCTGGCGACTTGCTCGCTGGCCCAGCCGATTTTAATGTTTTCTTGGGCGACCCTGACAATCCGCAAGCTGCTGACCCGCTGACGTTTATTGGCCGCAACCGCACACTGCTGGTTGTACCCGAGCCGACAAGCTTAGCGTTGTTGGGACTAGGCGTTGTTGGACTCGCACTGCGTCGGCGTGCACGCACGGTTTAATGTATCGCAGGCTGCTATTCAATTTTTCGCAATGTTGCTGACCCCAACCTCCAGCGACTTGGAGTGTTGGGGTTTTTCATGACGACAACCGCCATTGCCTATGCGGCGGGAAGGTTAGCCAGATCGACATGATCGATGGGGCGTCCAGCAGATTCTTTGAGCAGCCGCAGCCAACGCAAACTAACATATCGCTGCCCCTGAGACACGACCGCTTCACTCCAAATTTGCTCCACGCTCGCGCCTGGGAAACCCGGTACGAAACAGAAGATGTCCAGATAACCGAATTCGGTGCCTAGCATATGGAGCCCGCGACCCACCAATGTTTTCTCGGAGACAGGGCGAGTACGTTCGATGCCAGTTGCCGGATCGATCTCATCTGTGATTTGAAAGGCCTTTAATTCCGTCAAGGCTGCCAGCAACTTGGTATGAAAGTCGTTGTCGGTACACAACAAGACATCCACATCTTCTGTGGCGCGGATAAATCCGTGGAAGTTGACTGCGTGACCGCCAATGATGACAAACCGCAGGCCGTGCTTTTGCAGCACTTCGACGATTTGCTGAAAACTAGACACCCGCTCTCCTTGTGGCGCACTCGCGTTCGAGCCGGCGACAGTTGCTGTCACGACGCTTGTTATGCTGCCGCTTCACGTAGGCTTTGAAGGCGACTGGATTTTGCTCTAATTGCAGCATTGAGCTTTGGGTCAATTTATCGGCCAGTTCCAGACGTTTCTCCGGGGACAATGCCCAAGCTCGCCGCCGCCGTCGATCGTGCTCGATTGCCATATCTGCAAGCAGCTGCTCATCCACATTAGAATCCTCATGGTTTTAGGTTGTCATCAGCATTGTAATCGGTGGATGTTACGAGTGGCTTGGGGACTCGCAGTCGAACTGGGTGGAATAGAGGCATCTGCACATGCCCACTCTACGGGAATGCTTGCAAATCATATAGACCACCGGATTGGGGGCGAGTCGACTGTATTCGATGGCGTACCCGAGGCTTGCATGCCTCGAAAAGGAATTCGCGTGATTTTGTCCGGGACTCGTTGACTCCCTGTTCAGGAAGCGTTACGATACTCGACCCGCCACAAACAACAGTGGCAGGTAACTGATCTTTGACAATTTGGTAGATAAGCTTTCCGTTGATAACTGGATTTTGGGGTAACCCGAGCGAAGGTTTTCAGCAACAAGTTTTGTGAGGTCGTGAACTGCAATGGGTTTGGGCAGGCTGTGCAAACGGCTTGAACGAATGCGTTGTAGGCAACTTTGTAGAGAAGCACTCTTTGACCAGGAGTGCAGTTGGTGGCTGTAAGTTTGGGTGATTGGAGCTGTAAGGCTTTGATTGTTTGGATGAGCAGTTTACTG
>JBGSUV010000092.1:0-72863 GCA_041753315.1 Pirellulaceae bacterium
TCATTCTGGCAACATTAGGAGTAACGCCTTGTTCGACGTACTGCTGGACGAATTCGATGACGACACCCCACGTGGTGGCGAAGACGATCTTGAGAGCTTTCAGAAACTTCCGCTCGAAGAAGACGATGCGGTGGTGACTGATGGTATCCCTGATGACGACGGTCTAGCCGCTGAGGGTGAAGTTCAGCTAGAAAGCGATGAGGAGCTGTTAGCCGCCGCAGAAGAAGAGGCGGAGACGTGGTCCGACGATCCGGTTCGCATGTATTTGACGCAAATGGGTGAGATTCCGCTGCTAACGCGCGATGAAGAAATCCGCCTTGCCAAAGCTATTGAAGTCACGCGACGACGGTTCAGGACAAAGCTTCTCGAATGCGACTACGTAATGCAATTCGCTTACAAGATTCTGAAAAGAGTCCATACCGGCGAATTGCCCTTTGATCGTACCGTGCAGGTTTCCGTAACCGATCGCTTGGAAAAAGATCAAATCCTTGGTCGGTTACCCCATAACCTGACGACTTTAGATGTGTTACTCAAACGCAATGCTCGCGACTATCGGATCGCCCTTAGTTGCTCGCATGGTGAGGCTCGTCGACAAGAAGCTTGGGCTGCGCTCGCACGCCGACGCCGCAAAGCTGTTCGTTTGATCGAAGAACTCGGCCTGCGAACCCAGCGGCTCGAGCCGCGCATTATTGACTTGGCAAAGTTCTCGCGACGAATCGACGAGCTGCGCCAAGAAATTGATCGGTTGGAAGGAGACCGCGCTTCGGCTGCGCAACGCACCGAACTGCTCAACGAGTATCGCGAACTACTAGTCGCGACACAAGAAACCCCATCCAGCCTGAGAAATCGCGTCCGTATGGTCAGCGAAGTGTTCTACGAGTATCAAAAAGCGAAGAAGCAGCTTTCCGAGGGTAACCTGCGGTTGGTCGTTTCGATCGCCAAGAAGTATCGAAACCGTGGGCTGAGCTTCTTGGACCTGATCCAAGAAGGCAACGCGGGTTTGATGCGAGCTGTCGATAAGTTCGAGTACCGACGTGGCTTTAAGTTCTGTACCTACGCAACCTGGTGGATTCGACAAGCCATCACCCGCGCTGTGGCAGATCAAAGTCGCACCATTCGTATTCCCGTGCACATGGTAGAAACCATGTCGCGTGTGCGAAATGTGTCACGTCAACTGCTCCAAGAACTCGGCCGAGAACCAACGTTGGAAGAAACAGCGCGACGCGCTGAGACAACCATCGAAGAAGCTCGACGCGTTCTCGCCATGAGTCGCTATCCAATCAGCTTGGATCGCCCCGTGGGCAATAGCGAAGACAGCCAATTTGGCGATCTACTTCCCGACGGTACGGCCGAAAGCCCCGCCGTCGGAGCTGGTCAGGAAATGTTGCGAGACCGTATCAACCACGTCTTGAAAACACTCAGCTATCGCGAACGCGAGATCATCAAGCTGCGTTATGGACTCGGTGACGGTTATAGCTACACCTTAGAAGAAGTAGGACACATTTTTAAAGTGACCCGCGAACGAATTCGACAAATCGAAGCCAAGGCTGTTCGCAAATTGCAACAACCCAGCCGTAGCCAAGATCTAGTCGGCTTCCTCGACTAACTTGCGTCGACCATTCGCGTCAACAACTGTACTTCGAGCCAGTGAGTTCTCTCTCACTGGCTCGTTGTCTTTCACCCTCAAACTTAAACTTAATTAAACCTAAACTCAACCTCCAACCTTCAAACTTCAAACCTTGTCCACCCATCAAAACGAGCTCGCGCGCGGTTGGAAAATTCACCAACAAGGGAACTTGCCGGCGGCCGAAGAGATCTACCGCAATGTCTTGACGCAAGCCCCACGCGATTCAGCCGCCTGGTGTTACCTGGGCATCGCGCTCCACGATCAACGCCAATACAAGTCCGCAGTCGAAGCTTACCGCGCCGCCTTGGCGCTAAACGCCAACTTCCCAATTGCAATGAATAACCTGGGCAACTCTCTGCGCTACGTCCACGAGTTCGACGCTGCCGACAACTGCTTTCAGCAGGCGATCGACCTCAAGCCGGATTATCTCAACGCTTACAAAAATCGCGGCACGCTGCATGTCTGGACGGGACGACTTACGACCGGACTGGGCTACTACGAACAAGCCATGCGACTCAATCCGCAAGATGCCGAACTGCATCGCAATCTCGGGGTCATCTATCTGTTGCAGGGACGTTTTGACGAGGGATGGCGCGAATACCGTTGGCGTTGGCGGGTTGGCGATCTGCGGCGTCCGGCGATCAACGCGCCCATTTGGGATGGTAGCGATCTCAACGGCAAGTCGATTCTACTGAGCGTCGAACAAGGACTCGGCGACACACTGCACTTTATCCGTTTTGCGCAACTCCTGCGAGCGCGTGGCGCAAGGACCTTAGTTTATGTTCAACCGCCATTGCTGGCGCTGCTGCAATACTCGCGCAATATAGGGGCTTGTTTCCCCAACAACCTGCCGCTCGACCAAACGTTTGACTTTCAATGTTCGTTGCTGGACGTGGCTGACTTGCTGCACACCGATTTGAACAATATTCCTCAGGCGGTGCCCTACATCCAGCCAGCTCCGCATCTGGTCAGCTACTGGGCGGAACGACTTGCTAGGCAAGCTTCCCCCAAGCTGCGCGTCGGCATCGCTTGGCAAGGCAACCCGGACCATCAAGCGGATATGTTCCGCAGCGTTCCCTTAAACAGTTTTAAAACACTAGCCGAATTGCCTCACGTGGAACTTATCAGCCTGCAGAGCGGCTACGGGAGTGAGCAAGTGAACGCCTGGAAGGGACCGCCTCTGACACTGCTGGGTGACCAAGTCGATAAATCGAGTGGTGCATTTATGGATACCGCCGCAATCATGAAATCGTTGGACTTGGTCATCACCAGCGATACTTCCATTGCTCACTTGGCGGGCGCTTTGGCCATACCAACCTGGATTGCCTTGGGCTTCATGCCCGATTGGCGGTGGTTGTTGGATCGCAGCGATTCTCCTTGGTATCCGACGGCCAAGCTTTTTCGGCAAAGTCGCATCGGCGATTGGTCAGATGTTTTTGAGTCCATGCGCGAGGAACTTCTGAAGATTCCCGCGGCCCGAGCGAATTGAAAATATTCGTAACCGTTCACGGCAATGTAGAACAATTGTCCCCAATTGCTTTATTCGTTGCGATGGTTGCCACAGAAATTAAGCGGGACATAACAATTGGGGACAATTGTTCTACATTCAATATTCATTACTTATGCATCAACGGATGGCGCATGCTCGACTGGTTGCTCATTATTCTTCTGACCCTGCTGACGCTCAGCGGTTTCGTTGCCAACGTACTTGGTTTGCCCGGCAACTGGTTGGTTGTAACGCTGGCTGCGGGCTGTTGGTGGCTGGTGGAGCCTGAGCGAACGGTTTACGTCGGGCTGACTCCCTTAATAGCCATTATTCTTGTAGCTCTGCTAGGCGAACTGTTAGAATTCATCGCCGGAGCGCTCGGTGCGAGTCGCGTCGGTGGCTCTAAACGCGGCACCGTTTTAGCAATCTTCGGTTCGATTGGCGGCGCGATCATTGGTCTGTTTTTTGGCAACTTGATACCCATCCCAATCGTAGGTCCAGTCGTTGCTTCGTTGCTGCTGGGAGCCAGCGGAGCGTTCGCTGGTGCGGTGACCGGTGAACGTTGGGTTGGAAAAGACTGGGACCAGAGTTTTCAAGTTGGCAACGCCGCCTTCTGGGGACGGCTGCTCGGCACTGTCGGCAAAGCCGTCTGCGGCACCATCGCCTGCGGTATATTTCTGTTGGCCATTTGGCTGTGAGCCGCTGAAGCCTATCTGAGCGTCAATGTCGCAACGGTAGCCTGCTGTGAAGACTCTGCATCGCCATTCGCAGCGAGTGATCACGACGTTACAATAGTAAAAGCGCTTCGTTGCGTCCGATAAATCCCTTTGTGACACAAACGACCATGACTGCGAATACGAATGCGAAGAAAAGTCCTTTTCCTGGCATGGATCCGTATCTGGAACAGCACTGGGGAGATGTCCATACGAGATTGATGGTTTACATAAGTAACCAGATCAACGCGCAGCTTCCTGACGAATTACAGGCTCGTGTTGAAGAAAGCACGGCGATTCAGATTGAGGATGAAGGGCGACGGGTTGTTTATCCCGATGTGCGAATTGTCGAAGATCAACCCTATCAGCTGCCCGGCGATGGGGGCGTGGCGGTCGCGACTGAGACGATCACGATGGCCAAGCCGATCATTATCAAAATGGAAATGGACACTCGTACGCAGCGCACCGTTGAGATCGTCGATATCGCTTCCAACGATCGCGTTGTGACTGCGATCGAAGTGCTTAGCCCAGGCAACAAGATCGGCCATGAAAGCCGGTTGGCTTACAAACGGAAGCGAGCGGCCTATATCGAATCAGGTGTAAACTTGGTCGAAATTGATTTAGTACGAGACGGCGAGCACATTGTTGCGATCCCTTTTTCGTTAATACCCAAGCAGTACAGGGACGATTACATCACGTGTGTCCAGCGAGCGACTCAGCCCTATCAATATGAAGTGTATCCAATGCCGCTGCGACAGCCGCTCCGTGACATCAGTATCCCGCTGCGACGCGGCGAAAAAGATGTGCTGTTGCAGATACAAGTGCTGATCGATCAGTGTTATCAGGATGGCCGGTATTGGCGAACCGACTACTCGGTGGCATTGCGTCCCCGTTTGTCGGAACTCGATACAGGCTGGTGTGAAACACTGCTCGCAGAATTTCGTGCGAAATGACCTCGGTGAGCGACGAAAGATTGGTTTGATCGAATGCTACCGAGGCCACATCGATGTAGTGCTTTGCGTACACGCAGTCTGAGCGATGGCCAGCCAACGGCAAAAAATCCTGCTACGGCCTACTTGCTTGAGTTCTACAATTCTATGTTGAATCCTATTTGAATGCAGGCCAAATGGCACAGTGGTTGCCTTGGTCCCTCGGAGGTTGATTAGTTGGACATCGCCACTTGGTAGCCTGGGCAATTTGGCGTCCTGAAGTTTTCGTAGCCACCCGCTGCCAAGCGGTGGAAAACGTTAACTATCGCATCCACCGTCTGGCGACGGTGGCTACCCAGCTTGCCAAGTGGCGCTGTCCAATTAGGCACCGTAGTTGCCAGCGACAGGCTGGTCTATTTGTTGCACCTGCAGTCTACAGCGAGTATTACCGCCTGATGAATCTCGAAAATCCGGTCATCGTCATTGGTGCGGGCTTGGCCGGACTGAACTGCGCCCTCACGCTGCAAAAAGCAGGTGTGAACTTCTTGCTGCTGGAACAAAGCAATGCGGTCGGTGGTCGGGTGCGCACCGATCTCGTCGATGGCTTTCGTCTCGATCGCGGTTTCCAGGTATTTCAGACCGCTTATCCCGAAGCTCAACAAGTCTTCGATTACGCAGCGCTCGATTTGCGTCCGCTGGAACCGGGCGCGTTGATTCGCAAGCAGGGCAGATGGGTCCGCATGTCCGATCCGTGGAGGCGTCCACAACATGCTCTGGCAACGCTATTCAACTCGATCGGTACCCTTACCGACCGATACAAACTGCTGAAGCTCCGCAGCGATTGCCGACAGGGCAATATTGACTCCATGCTTCGCCAAGCCGACGACTGCTCGACCGAAGAACTGCTGCGCGAGCGCTACGGTTTTTCAGAGAGTTTTTTAGAATCCTTTATGCGTCCCTGGCTCTCTGGGATTTTTCTCGAAACGAAACTTAACACCTCTGCCAACTACTTTCGCTTTGTGTTCCGCATGCTCTCAACCGGAGATATCAGCTACCCGGCCGCAGGCATCGGTGCGTTGCCCAGTCAGCTTGCATCACAACTGAGACCCGACCAACTACGGCTCAACACGACAGTTACTCAACTGGATGGACACGCAGTTACGCTCGCTTCCGGCGAACGACTTGAGGCCACCGCCATCGTCATCGCCACGGAACTGGACGCGGCCAACCGATTGTTGGGTAGGGAGACTCAGGCCGCTTTTTCGGCCACGCGGTGCGTCTACTTTGCCGCCCCAACGCCACCCATCAACGAAAGCATCCTGATGCTCAACGGGGAGCACCACGGCCCGATCAATCATTTGTTCATCATGACGAACGCATCTTCTCAACTTGCGCCATCTGGGCAGGCCTTGATCAGTGTCTCGTTGGTCGATGAGCAGGCCGTCAACGAATACGATGCGACGAGTGTGCGAGGGCAACTGCAGGATTGGTTTGGCGCACAAGTTGACCAGTGGCAGGAACTGTCCAACGTTTTCCTTCCGCATGCGCTGCCTCGACAGCCCGCATACTTTGCGAACGCGGAAACACTGCACTTGCCCAAAGGAATTTTTCTTGCGGGAGACCATTGTGAATCCACATCGGTGCATGGTGCGCTCAGGAGTGGGCGACTGGTCGCTGAGAGCGTATTGCACTACCAACATGAGGTTTAAGCTACCGTGTTCCAATGGCTTCAAAAATGGAAACAGCAATGGTCGGGCTGGATCAGTGATTCGGATCTGGAGCGATCGTTGCGAGCTCATTTGACGGGTCGAGGTTATTACGGCGATACTGCAAAATTCCTGACGTTTCGCTTGGTCGCCATCCAGCGGCCCGGTTGGCTGCAGGTATTCAGCTACAGCGTCGAAGCCCGCGTTGCCAACAGCACAAACGCCTCAACGGACTCAGCCGAGCGCGAGGTGGTGAAGCTCTTCGGCTTGGTCCGTCAGGATGAACGTTACCGGCGCTGCGACATCGAGATCTTCCGCAACGCGGCCGAACGGCATGCATTGTACAACCGTTGGACAGAAGAGCTGATCCGTCTTCGCAGCCCAACGCTTTAGATGGTTTCTGAGGTAATTTTAAACTCAAACTTAAACTCGAACTCGAACTCGAACTTAAACCTGAATCGAATTTACAGCCGGGCTCCGGCCTTACCATTGGTGAAAGAAAAGTGCGCCGCCACTAAACAATAGGATCTGGAGTTTTAGTTTTAGTCTAAGTTCGAGTTTAAGTTTTAGTTTTATATGCACCGATTTTCTGCAACGCCAATCGCACTCGCTGCAGTTTGCGAGGAGGCAGTGGTGGATCGGTCAATTCCAAAGCCAATTCCAGCCAAGGCTTGGCAGCTGCGTGATTGCCACTCTCGAACGCTTGCAATCCGCGATGATAATAGACCCACGGATTGCGTGGACACAGTTGCACCGACTCTTCGAAGTCGCGTTCCGCTTCGGCGGAGCGATCGAGATGTGAATACGCAAACGCTCGGCCACTGAGCGCGTAGGCAAGTGTCATTTGCTCACCCGCCTTGCGACTTAATTCAATGGCCAAGTCGAGGTCCTTTAGCGCTAGTTCCCATTCACCCATTTCGGCTTGCACTTGCCCACGAGAACTTAAGATACTGTGGGTGCGTTTGGCTACGCTGAGTTCCTCACGTTCCAACGCCCGGCTGTAATCCTCTTCGGCTTCGACAAGTTCTTCGAGATCCCAATGCAAGCCAGCTCGCATGCGGAAGCCGATCGACTCTTGCGGAACGAGTTCGATGACCTCTTCGGCCAAGGACTGCGCGTCTGTGTAGCGTCCTGCGTCGCGAAGGAAAACGACTTGCGCGGTCATTTTCTGCATGGTAACTTGTTCTATTTCGTCGGGGATAATCTCGGACAGACGCGTTACGTCCGCATTCCCATCTTGATCGCGGCCCAGCGCGAACAGCGCATAAGTCCGGCCAGAATAAGCCCGCGGATCGTCGGGGTATTTGGCGATCAACTGAGTGTAGTTCTCAATCGCTGCCTCATATTGTTTGAGGTACACATAGACTCCGGCTAGCTGCAAGCGCGCGGCATCATGGCTGCCGTCCAACTTCAAGACATGCAGGAAGTCCGCCGCCGCTTCATCGTAGGACTGCCGTTCTATGCGAAAGCAGCCTCGCAGGTAATAGATGTGATCATTTTCGGCATCCAATTCAATCGCTTTGTCAAAATCCTCAGCTGCTCGTTGGAACTCAGACAGTTGCCTGTAAGCAAATGCGCGATTGACATAGTGCGACGCTTGCTTTGGATATTGTTCGATCAGCGCCGTTTGCTCGTCGATGGCCGACTGCGGCTCTTCGTTCATACAGTGCGTGTAAGCAAGATGTTCACGCGGTTCAGCCCAATCGGGCGCCAACTCGCTGGCTTGTCGAAAGTCATCAAGCGCTGCATCCAATTCGCCTTCATTCAAAGACAACTGACCTCGGAGATGTCGCGCTAGCGCATTATCGGGTTCCAGGCTGATGGCCATTTCACAGTCCGCTCGCGCTAAATCGAGCTGATCTGTGGAGGCATAACTGATGGCCCGCGACAAGTAGACCATCGCTTGCTCGGTTCCGGCTTCGATCGACGCGGTGCAAGCTTCGATCGCGGCGTCATAATCTCCCTCCAATTGCAAAAGGCGACCGCGGATCCCCAGCGCCGACGGCGATGTTGGTTCAAGTTGCAGGACGCGCTCGCAGTCGTCGAGTGCCAGGGCATATTTGGAATCTGCCAGGTATGCCAAGCTTCGGTAGATCAGCGAAGCTGTGTCTTCCGGCATAAGCTCAATGGCTCGCGTAAAATGTTCGATGGCTCGTTGCCGATCGGGTTCGTCTCCCATTTCATAATGCCAGCCGGCTAGGAAATGTGCGCGACCGCTGTTTGGATCCAGATAGAGTGCTCGCTCCAACAATTCCGTTGCTTGTGAAGTTTGATCGATTTGCATCAGCACGCGCGCTCGAAAAATACAAATCGTTGGATCGTGGGGCGCGCTGGACTGGGCTGCTTGCAGATCTTCGTCCGCTCGCTCCCATGCCTCCAGGGTAGCATAGATTTCCGCTCGGCGCTGTCGCACTTCCGACTCGAACGGTGCCAGCTCGATCGCTTGTGTCAGGTCGGCCAAGGCTGCTTGGCTATTACCCACGCATTGCAGTACCTTGGCTCGTCGATCGTAGATCGCCCCCCAATTTGGCGCCAACTTCACCGCTTGATTGTAAACGCTTAAAGCCAAGTCCCATTGCGAAGCTTGAACATACTTCGTTGCCAAGGCAACAAAAGAATGCAACTCGTGGGGTGCCTGTAACGCTTCGCGCTTCAGGTCATTGAGAGAGACTTCTGAGGCGATCGTTTCGATCCGAGAGAGCCAATCTTCTTGACGGTCGTAGAGTTGTCGTGGCGTCAGCTCTTCCACTGGCTCAAGCTCCTGCTTCTTGTGGAAGAATTTCTTACGCAACGACTCCAACACAGCAGGTGGAATCCACTTTCGAAGTGCCCGTTGAGCGCTCGTTTGCCACTTCCGCAACCAATGAGATTCGTCTTGCGTTGACGGTTTGGCAACCACTATTCCAGTCGCTTGCAACAGCGCCAACGGCAAACCGCTCGTGGCAATCGCATCCTTCAACTTTGCGAACGGCGTGAAATCTTTTAACAGCGGTTCCTCTTCATGCAGTCGTCGATATATTGCAAAACCGACCGGCTCGCCGATTACGGGTGGTGCTTGTGTCTCACGCAGCGCTTGGGTGAGCGCGCTGAGCCAGGGGGATGAGACTTCCGGCGGAAACGACTCGATGTCCAACCACGGATTCACAGTTGGTATCAGCGCGCAGGAGATTACCAGCTCGCAGCGATCTGATGGCAAACGCGATTCAGAGAATCTGTCGATGCATTGAAGCAAGGCACCTACGTAATTCTGAATCGCAACCTCAGTGATGTTCCCTGTGGTACCGATAGTCCCGCAACATCGAACAATTGCGCATTCTGGAAGTTTTCCAAGCGTTTGCTTTCCAACCGCAGTCGTTCCTGCCAGTTCACGCCGACTTCCTGGCGCAACTTCTCCACGCGCGGCAAACGACCGCAGGACACTGAGTGAAGGAATATGAACTTGCCTCCCGCAATCGCATGCGACGGCGGCACCCGCCTTCGAGGCAGGCACGCTAATGTTCTCGCCACAATCGCATCGAACCTGAAACATACTTGTTGCTGCCACTGCCCCTCCACATAGTCCCTTGTCCAGATAAAATTCGGGCACTACCCGAGTTTTTAGTGTTGCCCACTTTGTTCTATCAAGATTTCAGTATTGTAGGTCAACTGGCTCGTTTCTGCCAAACCACTGAAAATCTGTGTCACTCGCTGTGACAACGTCTTTTCTTATTGAGCCCAGTTCCGCTGCCGTTCGGCAGCATAGTACGCTGTCAAGCCGCCAGGCGGGTTATTGGGGATCGATTTAAAGCGAGTCTGACGATTATTCCGCTGGCACTAGCAATTGGAGGCCACATTCAGTGCGTAACGTGGCGTTCGTACGTCAAATCGTAGTTGTATAAAGCTAGATTTCCGAGGCTCGCACAAAGACGGTGGGCTGAATAGAGCTAAGACTTTTGATGATTGTCCAATCGGACGAGTCATTTCCTGCTGGCGGACGAAGTGTATGTTGGAGCGAACGCTCAAAGCAGTCACATCAACTTGTAGGCGATCGCGTATCTGTACGCCGTCGGCTGCTGCAGTAGTAATTTGGCTGGGCGGATGTTACGTGTTGGCCACACCCCACGGTTTTTGGCTGGCGCTGGCGACCGCGTTCTTGATGGCACTTTCACGAGCACCCAAGAGAATCTGCGCGTTTTGGAGTTGTCGGGCTGAAGCACAGGCAACTCGACGATTGCAGGGAGTATTGAATAGTACCGCAGAAGTCGAGCGGTTGCGGTTGCTGGCCGAACATACGAACAACATGGTGCTGTTTGCCGATCTCGATGGTCGCGTTACTTGGGTCAACGACGGATTCACGCGAGCACTTGGCTATGATTTCTCTGAGTCGATAGGCCAATCGCTTGTCGAACTATTGGGAACTAATTTTCCGTCGGAGTTGCTTCAAAGTTTGGGCAACGCTGCGGAACTTGACGAACGAACATTGCAATTTGATTTTCAGGCGCGACATAAGCTTGGCTGTGAGCTTTGGTTACGGATGGACCTGCAACCCTGTCGCGATGCTAATGCGTCGCTCGTCGGTTGGTTCGCTATTGCGTCGGACACGACGGAACACAAGAGAACTGCGTGCGCGCTGCAACTTTCGCAACAGTTTCTGGCCAGTGCACTGGATGCAAACTCGTCGCATATCGCCATTCTCGATCAGGATGCCAACATCGTCAGTGTGAATTCGATGTGGCGGCAGTTTGCTGTGGAGAATGGATACAATGGACGGGATTTTGGCATTGGCACGAACTACCTGGAAGCAACTGAGTCGAGTAGCGATCGCTGTAGCGTTGATGCGCGGAGAGCCGCCGAAGGGGTGCGGAATGTTCTCAACCGCTCGCTAGAACATTTTCGAATGGACTATCAATGCGATAGTCCAACTGAGCAACGTTGGTTCGTTATGAAAGTTGCCAGGTTCGAGGTCGCCGACGCCACCTACGCGATCGTGGCACACGAAAACATTACCGATCGAAAGAAAAACGAACTGAAACTGGCAAGCCAACAGGCGAAGTTTCGTTCCGTTTTTGAGGGTTCGAGTGATGCAATCATGTTGCTCAATCAAGACGGGTTCTTCGATTGCAACTCACGAACACTTGCGATGTTTGGCATTGAATCGAAAGAGCAATTCACTACATATCATCCAAGTGACCTATCGCCAGAATTTCAAGCTGACGGGCAATCGTCCATTTTGTTGTCGCAAGAGCATATTCAGCGAGCGCTTAACTGTGGTCATGATTGCTTTGAATGGATTCATAAGCGTGGCGATGGAAGCGAATTCCCGACGGAAGTATTCCTCACGGCCTTCCGCTATCAGGGTAAGCGAGCGCTGCATGCTTCGGTGAGGGATATCACAGCTCGGAAACAGGTCGACGCCGAATTAATGTGCCTTAACGCTCGACTACAAGCTGATCTCGAGGGACGCATCGCTGCGGAAGAGTCGCTGCGCAGGACCACCTCCTATCTGGACGTTTATCGGAAAATAGTGGACCATCATGCAATCGTCTCCGAGACTGACGCAAACGGAACGATTGTGCAAGTCAACGATGCATTTTGCGAAATTACCGGCTACACGCGAGACGAACTGGTGGGCAACAATCACCGCATTCTCAATGCAGGCGTCCACTCCCGATCGATGTGGACGGAGATGTACCAAACGGCCATCGCGGATGGGGTCTGGCACGGCGAAGTTTGTATTCGCGCCAAGAACGGCTCCTTGCATTGGCTCGACACGACGATCGCCACTCTTTATGACGACCTGGGGCATGTGCGCGGCTTCTTTGCAATTCGTGCAGACGTCAGTGGTTTTAAGAGAGCCAACGCTGCGGCCGAAGCGGCCAATTTGGCCAAAAGTGAATTCCTGGCGAACATGAGCCACGAAATTCGTACCCCCATGACCGCCATCCTCGGTTACGCAGATTTGATCGCCGACGCAGTGGAACGCGAAATTGAATTGCCGAAACAAAGAGAATACGTGGAGACGATAAAGAGCAATGGTGAACATCTATTGGCGATCATCAACGATATACTCGACTTATCCAAAATCGAAGCCAATAAACTTGTCATCGAGAGATCTTGTACTTCCGTTTCGCAACTGTTGCATGACACGATTCGGCTGATGAATGTCAACGCAACTGCCAAAGGGTTGTCGCTACGAGGTTCCCTCGCCTCCGGCGTACCAGAATTCGTTTTGACCGATCCCACACGCCTGCGTCAAATACTCGTGAACCTGGTGGGCAATGCCATCAAGTTCACCGAACAGGGCGTCGTGTCGGTCGAGGTTGCTTACCAGGCAGAGCCCAAGTCGATATTGTCGATCCGAGTCACCGATACGGGTATTGGAATGTCGGAGGAGCAAGTGAGGCGAATGTTCCAGGCATTTGAGCAAGCCGATGCCTCCACGACGCGTAAGTACGGAGGCACTGGGCTTGGGCTCCGCATCAGCAAACGGTTGGCAGAGATGCTCGGTGGCAATATCGAAATCAGCAGTCGACGCGGGGAAGGAAGTGCGTTCACGGTGACGCTCATGGCTCCCACCGTCAGCCAGCGCGAAGCGGAACTTGCCTCGCGCAGCGTTGTTCAACTTGACCCAGTTCCTCAAATTTCGCAGTTGTCGCCGCATCCACACCCGTTGGGTGGAGCGAGAATTCTCTTGGCCGAAGACGGTCCCGATAACCAACGTTTGATTTCATTTCACTTGACCAAGGCAGGCGCCGTGGTGACGATTGCCGAGAATGGAAAGGTGGCTCTCGAAGCGCTTTGCCAGAATGCGGATAGTGCGCAGCCATTGCTTGTCCCATCTCCTTTTGACTTGATCATCTCCGACATGCAGATGCCCATCATGGATGGTTACGAATCTGTGCAGCGGATGCGAGACAAAGGTTGCACTTTGCCCATCGTTTCGCTAACTGCGCATGCGATGCAGAGAGATCGTGAGAAATGCTTGGCGGCTGGTTGCAATGCACATCTGACCAAGCCAATCGATCGAACCGCATTGATCAACACGTGTCAAAGTTGGCTGACAGCTCCGGCTTCATCTGATGTCTCTGCAATTGAACCTAGTCTTCCAATGAACGCGTTGACGATTCGTTAAAATGACCCCAAGTAAATCTAATAACGCAATCAATCGGCGACGGTTCTTAAAGCAAAGTGTGGCCACGGGCAGTATGTTGGCATCAACGGCCATAACCGCGCCACACGTCTACGCAAAACAGAAATTTGTTGTGCGAGTCCTGGGAACACACGTCACCTTGCAAGAGCCCTTGCGCTTACAGGCCGAGAGAGAGCTTGGCATTAAGTTGGTTTTCAGCCCTGGAGGCGATGCTTCGATCTTGCACAAGGCGTCGACGCTTCCGAGTTCGTTCGACCTGTACGAGCATTGGTCGAACAGTATTCGTGTGTTGTGGCAAGCTGACGCGATTCAGCCAATTGACATTAGCCGAATACGATACTGGGATGAAGTGAATGATCTGAGCAAACGAGGCCGACTGCGTCCCGATGACAAAAGCGGACTCGGCGACGCGCCCCATCATCTACTTTACGTACAGGACCAAGGCCAACTAGGCTCCAACCCAACAGAAAAGATCAGCTTCGTACCGTACGTGCACAACGTCGATTCGTTTGGATACAACAGTCGCATCGTTCCGCAGGGGATACCGTATGACACAGAAAGCTGGGCCTGGCTCCTCGACCCTCGCTGGCATGGCAAAGTAGCAATCGTTAATGATCCGGCCATCGGCCTCTTTGATTTGGCCTTGGCTGCGCAGGCAGCGGGTTGGGTGAAGTTCAATGATCTCGGCAATATGACTCGCCAAGAAATCGATCAACTCTTTGCAAAATTGATGCCTTTAAAAAAACGTGGGCATTTCCGTGGCGCTTGGGGCTCAGTCCCAGAGTCGGTTGAAATGATGTGCAATGATGAAGTTGTCATCCAAAGCATGTTCTCGCCCGGCGTGGCAGCAGTCAACGGAGCGGGCATTCCATGTTCCTATGCTGCGCCTCGCGAAGGCTACCGAGCATGGCACGGCGTGATGTGCCTATCCTCTCAAACGACGGGCCATACGCGCGACGCCGCCTACGAGTACATGAACTGGTGGCTCTCCGGTTGGCCCGGTGCATTCATCGCGCGTCAAGGCTACTACATTTCAAATCCTGAGCGCAGTCGCAAGCACCTGTCGCCCGCCGAATGGGATTATTGGTATGCGGGGAAGCCTGCCAGCAACAATTTGACCAATACCTACGGCGAAATCAGTGTTCCGGTAGGCAGTATCCGTTCCGGCGGGTCGTACGAGGAGCGATTGAGCAATATCGCTGTTTGGAACACCGTGATGAACAGCTACGAGTATTCACTGCCGCGGTGGCGAGAATTCTTGCTGACCTAAGCGTCTTTACCAAATCACAAACGCCCACTACGCCTAAACGCCTAAACGCCTAAACGCTTAAACACCCGACTACGCCCGACTACGCCCGACTACGCCCAACTACGCCCAACTACGCTAATACGCCCAACTGCCCATGAAACGAATCTTTAACTCCGCCTGCAGTTCTTGGTCCCTCTCGCGCATATCCACCCGGATTTATGCTGGGTTGGGCATATTGTCGACATTGTTCATCGTGTCTGTTGCCTGCAGTCTGTGGGGAAGTATCAAGATTGCGGGCAACTCGCGTTCACAGCTTGACGCCCAGGTATCGGTCGGTTTGATTCAGGAGATCGATGCTTTGGTCGCCGACCTACACCGCATGGTAACTTCCTTCACGGCTACCGGTGATGAAGCAACAGCCATGGAAGCGCGGCGCACTGGAAATATACTGGCCGAAAAGCTGTTCGCAGGCTTAAGCGAAAACAACCGCGACGCAACCTACTCGCATTTGGAAAAAATGCGTAAGTTGTTGGCCTCCTACATGGAAAACTACGAACAATTGGTTCAAGAACGCAGGCTCCGCTTGCAACTTGTCAACGAACGCTTGTTGCCGCTTGGAGAAGAGATCCGTGATGATCAAGAGCAATTGGCTGTACTCCTCCGCTCGTATGACGGCGGGCGATATTCCAGTCTCGTTGTTCGTAGCTCCAAAGATATTTCAACAGCGGAAACGGCATGCCTAAGATATCTGATTGAACCTGACAGCCAAATTGCCCGCGAGGTCCTGGATGCACTTGACCAAGCCACCGGTAAACTGCAAGTACTATTAGATGCCGAGGTCGTGGAAACGCATTTGCACACGCTTGAGATCATTGACATGATTACTGAATTCCAGCGCGTGGTCATTCGTACGACACAGGCCACTCGCAGTTTTATGACCATTGTGAATGTGGTTATGGCGGGCGAGGCAGCCGAGTTTTCTTATCAATCTCGACGAGCACGAAAGATTGCCGAAGAACAACTTGCCGCTCT
Source organism: Pirellulaceae bacterium (assembly GCA_041753315.1). GTDB lineage: Bacteria > Planctomycetota > Planctomycetia > Pirellulales > Pirellulaceae > Aureliella. The sequence goes on from JBGSUV010000092.1 coordinate 15,872, forward strand.
GGCCAAACAAAACCAAATACAGATTACTGAAACGCTGACCCTAACATTGGCTCTCTGTGCTTCTGCCATATTGATCGGCGCCTGCGTCGCTTGGCTCTTGATTCGCAGCATCGTCAAACCTGTATCAGCTATCACCGCGACCCTGATCCAGTTGACCCAAGGGGTCGAAGTGGAGACGATTCCTGGGCTCGATCGTAGTGACGACATTGGCGACATGGCCCGTGCTGCCAATGTCTTCCGCCAACGCAATCGCCAGACGATCTGCGATTCGGAGCAACTGCGACAAAACAACGCACAGTACCAAGAACTGTTGACGGAGTTTCGGTTGCTTGCACAGGAAGCAAGCGTCGCCAATGAATCAAAAAGTGAATTCCTGGCCAACATGAGCCATGAGATTCGCACACCCATGACTGCGATCATCGGCTTTGGCGAAGTCTTGTTGGAGCACACCCCAAGTGGCGAAGCGTACGATGCGGCCAATACGATCGTGAGAAACGCCAATCACCTTCTAGAGATTATTAATGATATTTTGGACTTGTCGAAGATCGAAGCCGGCAAGATGACCATTGAAATGGTCCACTTTGATCCACGTGAATTGGTGCGCGACGTCGAACAGTTGATGCGCGTCAGGGCGGATGCAAAGCACCTGCAACTTTCCGTCGATTTTGATCAACAGACCCCAAACACCATTCTGAGCGATCCCACTCGCGTTCGTCAAATTCTGGTTAACCTCGTTGGAAATGCAATCAAGTTCACGGAACTTGGAGCAGTCAACATTCGGGTGAACTACTTGCCCGAAGCAGAGATCATGACTTTCGAAGTCACTGACACGGGCATCGGTATGGACGAAGCGCAGATAGATAAGCTGTTCAAACCATTTTGCCAAGCAGATAGCTCGACCACCCGCCGCTTCGGTGGAACCGGACTGGGATTAAGTATCTGCAAACGTTTGACTTCGCTTTTGGGCGGCGACATTTCGGTGGAGAGCATTCCGGGCCTGGGCACATCATTTCGGGTCGCGATTGCCATCGAGCACACAACAACGGCTGAGCAAACGCCAGTCAATAGCCTTCAACCCGAAAGTTCGACAATTTCGCGGCCGAGTCAGCAAGACGGCGGCATGCTCGACCAAATGCGGATTCTGCTCGCCGAAGACGGACCCGACAATCAACGACTCATTGGACATGTGCTGCGCAAAGCCGGTGCGACAGTTGACGTCGTGGATAACGGACTCAAGGCTTTTGAACTCGCCATGGCATCTCTGCACAATGGTCAGCCGTTTGACGTCGTGTTGATGGATATGCAGATGCCTGTCATGGATGGCTACGAGGCTGTGAGGAAATTGCGGCAAGCCGGTTACGAACACCCGATCGTAGCGCTCACTGCTAATGCGATGGCCGATGACCGGAGAAAATGTCTAGAAGCGGGGTGTGACGACTTTCAGACCAAGCCCATTGACCGTCAAGCTCTGGTGGAAGGCTGTCGCGCCATCGGCCTGAATGTAGAACAATTGTCCCCAATTGTTTAGCTCCCAGCTTCCGGCAACCTTCGCCAGGGACAGAACAATTGGGGACAGTACTGGGGCCGTAATGGGGACAGTTGTTCTACATTCAGGCCCATCCGTCCGATCCCGCGAACGGCTACTTTTAACCCACGGGAACGTGAACTTCTGGTTAAGGCGGCCTGCCGAGTTGTATTTCCGGTGAGAACCCCTAAATTGCAGGCTGTATTGCTCTACAACTTGCTCCAAAGGTCATCTCATGCCTTTCAGCCACTTCGCGTCCGGTCAATTGCTCGGACGACATGCACTTGTTTCACTACGGCTCGCTTCGACGACCCTCCTGCTTGGCTTCCTGTCGTCTTTCCCTACTTTGTCGGCGCGGGGGGACGATTGGCTCACGTATCGACATGATCAACGTCGAAGTGGCCTCACCACGGAGAATATCGATGCAAGCCGCTTGACACTAGCTTGGAGCTGGAGCTCGGCTTTGCCACCTTCGCCAGCTTGGCCTGATGCGGCCAGATGGGATGCCTACGCAGTGCTCGACGGTCTGCGATCGATGCGTAACTACGACCCCGTGTTTCATCCGATTGTGGTCGGTGATCGCGTTTACTTGCCAAGTAGTACGGACGATACACTGCGTTGCATGAGTTTAGCGACCGGTGAGCTCCTGTGGAGTTTTACCGCGGAGGCCCCGATTCGAATTGCACCCACAGCTTTTGAGAGTGCGCTCTACTTTGGCGCAGACGATGGTTCGATCGTCTCACTGAACATGGCGGACGGAACGTTACGCTGGAAGAGTCAAGGCGTTGAAAGCGGTGAGAGTTTTATCAACGACGGACGAGTATGCTCTTTCTTTCCGATCCGCAGTGGTGTGGTGATTGATGAGGAGGAGCATGTGGCAATTGTCGCAGCCGGAATGTTTCCGTGGCGGACATCGCATCTTATCGCGTTGGATCTGGAAAGTGGCGAACACAAATGGGAAAGGGATCTGGGCAAAGGCTGGACCCTCGAAGGCGCCATGTTACTTTCTCCCAATCACATTATTGCTCCCCAAGGCCGTGCGGCACCCCAGTTGTTTAGCCGCAAAGACGGCGAACCTCTTGGCCCGTTAAACGGTGGCGGTGGCTCGTTTGTTCTACTCACCGACGAAAATGACATCATGCACGGGCCCGGCAATAAGGGAGGGTGGATCACACAGTCCAATGCCGAGAGTCGCGAGAAGATTGCCAGCTTCGAACGCGGAACAGCCGTGATCGTCGACGGTCAAAAATCGTATCTGCTGGATGATGAGAAATTGGCTGCCATGGAACGCGAAGGTGGTGAAATCCTGTGGGCTGCCGAGTGCGATTGTCCACACGAATTGATTCAAGCTGGTTCCGTATTATTTGCGGGTGGTACCGATCAAGTTAAGGCCTTTGATACCGAAACGGGCAAGACGTTGTGGATCGGCAGCGTCGATGGTCGTGCGCTCGGCATGGTCGTCGCCAATGGCCATCTTTTGGTCGCTACCGACGTCGGCAAGATCTATGCCTTTGCTCCAACTGGTTCCCCTCAGTCACTCGAACATATCGTTGCACCCACGCCGCCATCTGCAACAACAAAGCTCATCGCAGCTCCCCCGGTACAAGTCGACGACGACCCGTATTTGCTCGACCGATGGGTATTTCACGAAGATCAGATCGTGGCCCTGGATGAAAAGCAAAAGAATCGTCAAATAAAATCGTCGGCCTCGCTAGGGGCTGGGCAACCAGCGCCTCTCATCAGACACGCCAAGCTTGTACAAGCTGGAGTTGAGCACGCGCTCCTGCTGGACGGTCGCGCGGAATGCGCCATCGCCAGCGATTTCCAGCAGGTGTCGCATCCTCGAGAAGCACTGACGGCCGCGGCCTGGATTCGGCTTGACAAGCCGATCCCGTGGGGTGGCATTGTTTCAATCATGCAAGATAACGGCAACTTTGAAAAAGGATGGATACTCGGCTATCAAAATGATCGATTTGGATTGGCAGTGAATGGTGTTGAAGGTCCCGATCGATTGACCTGGATTCTCTCTGACGCGTCGACCTTTACCCCAGGTGCTTGGCATCTGGTGGTAGGTACCTACGACGGCAAACAAATGCAGCTTTTCGTGGACAACAAGCTGGTGGCGAGTTCGGACGAACAACGCGGTGCGATCAACTATCCAGAAAAAGCGGTCTTCCATGTCGGCGGTTACAAAGATGACGACGAACACTTTATTTCGCAGGGGATGCTGAACGAGGTTAGGGTCTACGAGCGAGCTCTCTCAGCCGCAGAAGTTGATGCTTTGTACCAAGAAAAAACTGGTAGATTCCCGGAACGAGCGTCAGAAATCGAAATCACCGCTCTATCCAAGTACGAAGGCGCCGTCGAGTCGGAAATCTATCGTGGACCCTTCCTTGAATTTACTGCTCCACAAACCGCAACCATCCGTTGGTGGACCGAAGAGCCTCAACGTAGTCGCCTGGAATTGCAAGAGCACCCCACTTCCCAAGCCACCGTTCGCTCGGTTTCCGACGAACTTACCAAACAACATGTGGCCATCGTCGACCACATTCGCCCACATGAAATCCTTAAATACCGCATTGTTCATCAGCTCCATGGCGAACAACAAATGACTGGCTATTTTGAGTGTGATGGGCACTTCGACTTTACGCGCCCGACTCTCTCGCCCGCCAGTGACCTGCCCGAGAACGTGATCGCACAAGCTCGCAAGCTCTTCGAACTAACTAACCATAGTGAACCTCGCGGATTGGCAATCGTTCTTGGTGCTTATGAGGGAGCTAAGTTCGCCGAAGCGCTAGCCCGCGAATCACAGGTCGATGTTCTGGTGCTCGATGGCAATTTCGAACGTGTACAATCAGCTCGGAAACGACTGGTCGCCAATGGTGTTTATGGGCGCGCGGTGTCAGTACGCCACGTCCAAAGCGCGGGCGATATTGGACTACCCAATCGTACAGCCGACTTCTTGCTGTTCGACCCGTCCGTTTCCATCTCAGGTAATGAGACGGGAGCGATGTTCGGCGAGACGACCATCGAGGAAATATTTGCCAAAATACAACCAGACGGTCGAGCCGTTTTTTCGGCAGAGCTAGTGTCGGCCCTTGCTGGACCGACCAAGACAACGATTCTGGATCAATATAAGCAGGCAGTTTCCGACGGTGAACTTCAGGAACTCCAGTCGTTAGGACTTACTCAGCGCGTTCAAATGTTCGTTTCACCCGAACGAAGCGGTGCAGCCGACTGGACCCACATGTATGGGACGTCAGACAACACCGCTTATGCAGGCGAAACACTTTCCGGCGCGAGCAGTCAAGATGATCTAGTAGTCGTCTGGGCGGGGCGTCCGGGTCCACGTTATCAATCGGACCGAGGGAATCGCAAACCGTCACCACTTTCAACCAATGGCCGACTCTACCTGCAAGGCCTACGACGCCTGATTGCGTTAGATGCATTCAACGGCACCATTTTATGGTCGATGGAGCTTCCGGAAGTGCTCCGATTTAACGTCCCGCGGGATTGTTCCAATTGGTGTGTCGACGACGACCATATCTATATAGCCGCAAAGGGACGTTGCCTGGTGATCGACGCTGCCACGGGGGCCATCGACTCACAGTTTAAAGTCTATGATCCTAACAACAAGCAGTTGGACATGGGGTTTATGGCCCGCGAAGGAGAATTATTAGTGAGTAGCGGTGTGGCAGACGCCAACGCATTTACCGAGTTTTGGGGGCCTGAGAACTGGTATGACTCCAAGGATGGCGAAGCGGCCAAAAAGGTCTGCTCCGATATTCTATATGCTGCCTACCATGAAACGGGTGATATGGTGTGGAGTTACGAAGAGGGTCTGGTGGTCAATCCAACCATTACGATTGCAGATGGACGAGTCTGTTTCATGGTCTCCAAGAGCGAAAAACTCAAAGCCGGCGACGCGCGTCGACTTGATGGTGAAGAGTTCTGGAACTCGATGCACATGGTGGCCCTCGACGCAAAAACAGGAGAAAAACTGTGGGATGTTCCGGCACATCCGATGGAAGGTAAATCGGCAGTGTACGTTGCAAGTGCCGATGGAAAGCTGGTGCTGACGACAAGTAAAGACGGTGCATTTGGAGTGTATGCCATGGACGCTGTCACCGGAAAGAACTTGTGGCGCGGCAAGTTTGACTGGGAGGTGGACCACCACGGCAAGCACCTTTCGCGGCCGGCTATCGTCGAAGGCAAGATCTACCTACGGCCTCTCACGTTGGACCTAAACAGCGGAGAAGTTCTTTCGCAGCAGTTTCCACTGGGACACCAGTGTGGAACCTATACGGCCAGTCGCGACGCTTTGTTTTTGCGTGCAGGGGAACTTGCGGTCTGGAATCGTCAAACGGGTGAATCGAGTCGCTGGGATCGCGCTCGACCCGATTGTTGGATTTCAACGATTCCGGCACAAGGTATGTTGCTTTCACCTGAGGGTGGCGGGGGCTGCTCCTGCGGCGGCTGGATCGAAACGTCGATGGGCTTTGCGCCGCGCAGGGAACAAGTCGCTGCACCTATCGTTGCACAGGAAGGGGCGGCACTTGTTCAGTAGAAAACAGTGGATTTATGCCATCCCTTTGGTTGTCGTATTGAGTGCATCAGCGGCCCTGGCCTGTCGGTTTACGGTCCGCGACATCGGTTTTGTCGAATTGCGTGGCCCGGAATATTCGCTCGTCGCGACGCTGGGCACGGCAGGCTCCACTTCGGCAGACAACCTGGCTTCCGCGGCTCGCTCGCCACTGGATAGCTGGTTATCTGAACTGGGTCGCAAACTTGCTGACTCTAATGTGCACCTGTCGATTCAACATTCATCGAGCCCAACTGGCGATGATGAGTTGTCGAATGGCGATGCTGAGCGAATTGTAAGTTTGAAGTTGATTCGTCGCGACGGAGGATCGCTCGAGCTGAGCGATACGCTTCCAAGTGCATTGACGCTGGAAAGTCAAAACACAGCTGAAGAGAAGGCAACTGTCGACTCATGGCTTGGCGAGAACCTGTTCTCCGAAACTTTGGATGCATTGGGACAATCAGCCATCAATTCGTTTGTGCAAATCGTTGTAATCGAGGGCGATGATTCGCAGAGCAACCAGGCCGCTCGACAGGTCGCTGACCAAGCTGTTGAGGCGATTCGAAAAATTGAACCGATGTTGCCACGCCCCATTGCATTTCCCGTACGTGTTCGACACATAGAATTCGCGCAGCGGAGCGCCGAGCCCATTCTTTTATGGGCAGTTCAAGATGCTGCGGTTGACAATCACGATGCGGCTAGACACTCAGCATCAGTGAAAGCAGATGCCGAAGCTACCGCGCCGCCAATTCTAATGGTCTTGTACGGTCGTGGTCGTTTAGCCGGTCCAGCCATGTCAGGCAATGCAATTGAATTGCGAGAGACTCTAGCGCAACTTGCCTTGGTCGGAGAGTCGTGCGAGTGTGAGACGGATCGAGCCTGGATGGATGAGCGTGTCATTCCGTTCCGTTGGTCGAGTGAACTGAGAAAACAAGCTTCAACGTCGCTTGGTTTTGATCCCGATAGTCCGTTGGTTCAGGCTGAGATGACTCGCATCGTATCGCAGGGCTTCAATTCGGCTCGCACGGCACGCGAGCGTGGCGATGGCCGCGATGACATTGAACGCTTGTTGCTCGGCTATGCGGAAGCCTTGCTCACTCCCTACCCCACAGACCAAACAACCTCCAACACGACGCTGCCCACTACCAGTGCATTGTCCCCTGTTCGCGCTCAAATTGTCGCTGGTGACGGTTGGGATTTTGATGATACCGCTCCAACCTCCGATGCAACGGCACTGTTAGGCGCTGATGCGTCGAGTGGTTCGAATTCGTTACAGCAGTCTGACAGCCCACAAACTGTTCATTCAGGCTCGATAGCCGAGTCTTCCGCTTTGAACAATCCGCCCGACGCTGCGCGAGAGCCCGATGAAAAGGGGTATATAACCCACACCACCACCTCGACGTCAGGGTTTTCATTTTCACTGTTCATGCCCGTCGGTGTTACCCTGGGAGTATTGTTCTTGCTCGTATTTGTTAGTGCTCTGCTATTGATGGGACGCAAGCAATGACCTCTGTCGTGTCTATTGTGTTTGCGGAGATCCGTTATCGCTTGTTATCTTCAGCATGTGTGACCGTGATCGTTGCCACTGCAGTTTCAGCGGTGGTGTTCTTTATGCTGCTGACCGATCTGGCAGCCGATCGAACGCGGATGATTCAGCGCGACATCGGACTGAATATGCGGATCATTCCTGCGGAGACCGATCTGGAGCTGTATTGGATCAAAGGATATGCAGAAGGCTGGATCAGCGAGAGCCTCCTGGAGAAAGGGATTGAACAGGACGTTGCCAATCGATTGGTGCCGATGCTCCAGCGGACAATTCCCTGGGGTGATGGCGAAGCGATGTTGACAGGGATTGGCGACGAGCTGTTTGCGCGTGGTGAGAAAATGAAACCAGTATTCGGAGGAATTCAGAAAGAAGCGGAAAGTCTAACGATCGGCGCAGTTGCGGCAGACAAACGACAACTGCACGAAGGGGACCAGCTCAAAGTTCTCGGACGCGACTTCACGATCAAACGCGTACTGACAGCGACGGGAACAGTCGATGACATTCGTGTCTATGCCAGCCTGCCTGTAGTTCAAATGCTGCTCGACATGCCGGGTAAGATCAACGAAGTCCGCGCACTGGAATGTCATTGTGGTAGTGAAATCGATGATCCCGAAGCATACATCCAATCGGTTTTGCAACCACTCTTTCCAGGAACGCGGGTGATAAGGCAAGATAGTTTGGCCGATGCACGTCGAAAACAACGCATGCTCGCGGAACGAATCGGTGTCGTTGCTGCACCGGTACTGATTACATTTGCGGCACTAGCAATTTTTGCTATGGCATTCCTCAACGCTCAGCAACGCCAACAGGAGATCGGGCTGCTTGCGGTGGTGGGCAAGAGCGCTTGGACAATAGGCTCCATCGTCTGGCTTCGTTCGGCAGTGCTCGGCTTGCTCGGAGGCCTGGGTGGCGCATTAGTTGGCTGGTGGTTAGTAAATCAATTTGGCCACTACTTTATCGGAGCGGGTAATGCGAAGTTGGCCTTCAACATGCAATCGTTGTTGGTCGGTGGTGCCTTGGGCGGGTTAATCGCCTCCTGCGGTGCTTTTATCCCAGCCCTTCTCGCCGCGCGACGTGATCCCGCGGCTACGTTGCGGAGTGCCGGATGATCCAACATCAGCAAGATTCAATCGTGAGTTGCAGCGCGCTTTGCAAGACATTTCACATTGCTGGCGATCTGAACGTCAATGCGGTTAACGATGTCGCATTGAATGTGAGTGAACGTGAAATTGTGGTAATACACGGCAGCAGTGGCAGCGGTAAGACTACATTACTAATGATGTTAGCCGGCATGTTGCAGCCCACCAGCGGTTGCGTCGAATTGCTCAACAAGGATCTCTATCGTCAAGACAGTTCCGAACGAGCCCTTCTGCGACGCAAGAGCATTGGGATCGTCTTGCCAATGTTTCATCTGCTGCCCTACTTGGATGCTGCGGCCAACGTGGCCTTGGGATCGAGTAAGAAACATGCACGGAAGCAAGCCATTGATCTGCTTGATCGAGTTGGGTTGGCGGACCGTGCCAGGCAGTTGCCGGATCGGATGAGCGCAGGCGAACGGCGACGACTGATCGTCGCCCGCGCACTGATTCATGATCCGAAACTTCTTTTGGCGGACGAGCCCACTTCAAATCTCGACGATGAAAACGCAGGGGTGATTCGAACTTTGTTAGTTGACCATGCACGCCAAGGAAACGGTGTGCTGATCGTAACGCATGAACAACCCGAACGGTTTTGCGCAACGATCGTGCACGAAATGTCCAATGGCAAACTGCAATCGATAGCACAAACTGTGGGTTAGAGGTGAGTCGAGCGCAGGGGCGTTGGCAAGATCCATTAGGTGAATTTTCCTTACAATCGAAAAGCAGATTTTAATAGGCGATCGTAGAGCCTTAACCAACCCAATCGACGCAGTAAGTATGTACTGGACATCCATGTTAGGTAGCGTAGCCGGTGTGCGACTGGCTGCGAATACGCGAAATCCTCCGTCCAGTCGCTGAACACATGCCAGGCCGATACCGGACGAAGCTCCGACGACTAATGCCGAACGCATGGGAAAGGCCCTTTTTCATTCATGTTGAGGTTCAAAGATCTGCTTCCGGTAATTGTAGGACGAACTTGACCCGCCGCTTCCCCGCGCTATGATGAAGTTGGCTCAAGCAAATGCTGATTTAATTCAGGATGAATTCGGCCACCGTCGGCAATAGTTGCACAATGCTAGTAATACATGGATGATATGCAACACCAGCTGCCTGGCAACTTGTGCTTTGTGCAGTGGGCTTCGCGCAATTTACGGTGGTTCGCAGCAGGGATGTCAAGAGTACCAATTTGGTAATTCCTGCACCCAGAACAATTGCTATGGCGAAGTGAGCAGTGAGTTTATTTCATTGCCTCAACTGCGTCATAGCGGGAAAGCTGCAACCATGTTCCGCTTGATACAAACCGTTGCGCCAGTGTTATGCATCACGTTTACGATGAGCCTTCCGTCTTTTCTCACCGCTCAAGAGCGATCGTTTGTTGAATTTGATGCTCCAGCGATCGTGGTAGCGGTACCTGTCAATCCTGCGGTTGTGGATGCGCCGACCACGGGTGGCGAACTGATGCGGCTGCATTTTCCTGTTTCGACCTACATCTCAACCGAGTTTCGCGGCGTAGTCAGCGAGTATGTTGTGGAAATCGAGAGTCCAGAGCAAACGCTTCGAGTGATCGACTTCTGGCCAAAAAATGAAGTTTATTCGGACATCGCTGGCACAGTGGCGGTCGCCAGTTCTCAGCAAAAAGATGTCGACTTCTCGCTGAATCTAGCGGGCGCCTATGAGCCGTTTGGCAGGGGGACCGCAAGCGGAAACTACCACAATACACTGAATCACCAAGAGACGTACGAACGCAAACCGCCGATGCAGATCTTGACTTCCAGCGGTACGCTTCATCGCGGATATGGAGTCTTTTTTAAGTTCCGCCCTGGGCCGTTTCCGGTGTTGGAAGGTGTCCGCGATGTTGCCATCTTGGTGGAAGTACCACGCGGCTGGCGAGCAGATATGCTGCGAGTGAGCATGCATGCCGTGGGGCGTACTTCTTCTAATTCGGCGCGAACCCAGACAATCGGAAATGCTCAACTCTGGACGACAACTCACCGGGAGGGAGATTCAGCGGCGGCCGCGCAGGCCAGTCAATACGTTTCCCAGGAGCGTACGCTGCGCGCGCTCGCCGCCTCGAATCGCAACCAAATCGACGATCGATCTCTGCCAACCATTTGGCACAAAGTCGGCGCCGCTCTAGATGTCGTTCAACCTCGCATCCCAAGCGACTATCTCAGCCAAGTAATCTTCGATGCAGACAATCGGCGATTTGAACGAGGAACCGAACGACTACCTGTCGATTTGCGAGTCGCCGTTTTGGACTACTGGGAGGAACGCTCACGACTGATGAGCTTAGCCACACCGTCGGCAGCCACCATGCATGTCGTGGCTAAACAACATATTGCAGATATCAGTGAAGCGGAGTGAGCCCACGTGCTACGTCTCTCCGAGACGTAGTTAATGGTTCTCTCGGAGAATATTCAGTAATTAATTCGCGTCTCGGAGAGACGCGACTACGTGTACTTTCTTGGCGACCCACTCAAGGTGGTAATCGAGATGCTGGATGTAATTGTCGACCATCTCAGCCAACGTAATTTTCCCAGCTTCGTTGTGTATTCCCCAGCGTTCGTAATGTTCATCAGTCAAGCGACGCAAGATGGTTGCCGTCATCTGCCGATTCTGATCAAACGATTGGATTACATCATCCAAGGCAAGCTCATTGACGCCTGGAAGTCGATTGAACGCAGTTTCGTCGTAGCCGATGATCAATGGTTTATCCATCGCGGCAATGCGTTTCATTCGATCGGACGCTATGAGATCGCTGTCCATCAAGTGGACTGCGATCTGTTGCAAAGTCCACGTACCAGGGATGACATCTGCCAGCAATTCAGCTTGGCTCAATCCAGCGTAGGCTTCACGGAATTTCGCTCCGCCACCGGCATAGACTTCAATTCGTGTTCGATCCATCGTATTAAGCCAAATCGCGGTCTTCAAACATTAATAGGGCTAGAAACATAGCGAGCAAGACGTAGAGCATGCAATACAGCAAGTTGCCAGACAAAAGCGACATTGTAATCGGGTTACCTGCGTCAATTGCAGCCTGCAACTGGAAGTGCTCCAAGATGGGAATAATGGTTGCAATCAACTGAGCGACAAATTTAACGATGTCAAATGCTTCTTGAGTGCTACTCACGAAAACAGTTGACAGGTTGCCTACCAAGTAGATGGCAAAGCAGATCGAAAGGTTCGCTAACTGTGGGATGCGAGTTGCCAAGGCGACGCTAATTGCGGTCAGCACGACGGCTTGCATGAATGCCATGGCCAAGCCTGGAACCGTCGACACCATTTCTGCATGGCAGACTTCCCACGTCGGCATTTCGAGTGACGATTCCTTCGCATCGTAGATTGGCTTGAACGCGACGGCGCACAATTCGACAGTTCCCAAGACCACGAACATCAGCATCAGCACCCAGAAAATTCCTAAAAATTTACCGATAATGAAGCTGCGGCGTTGGATTGGTTTGCTTAGAACCGTCAACGCTGTCTTGCCTTCGATTTCTTCGCTAATCGAACTGCTAGCCGACCAAATGCCTTGAAAAGCGGCTAGTAACATGATCGTTATAATGCCACATTCCTTGAGTAGCTTTATATCTTCCCCAAATGTGTTGAACGATAGGAAGACGTAGAGCACGATGGCGACAACGCCCAAAGCCATCAGTACCAGGAAGAGAGGTTGGGCAAGTTCGTTTTTGAGCGTCGCGTGGGCGACCGCGGATGCTCGCGGGGCTACAGCTTGTTGCAATAATATGGTTAGCCCGATCAGGCAAACCGCAATGGCCGTAATGAGCAGGCTGGCGGCCTCAGGTACGCGTGGGTTGGTGACCCAAGTAAACGTTAGCTCGGCAGGCGCTAACTCACGATTTTGAACATATAACGGTTCGCCTACCGAAAATGGAATCGGAGATTCAATCTGGTTTTGTGTACTATTCCACTCGACAGTTTCCGATGGCTCGATGCGATACGGGACTCGGCGGAAGGTGGTTGTGTCATCCGAATCTGCAATCGTCACATTGGCACTGGAAGTAATGCTGACGCTGCGGACCGTCGCACCTTCAATCGGTATGTTTACCTCATTAAAAGTTCCGACTGTGTCGGCTGGTGTTCCTTCAATGGTGGTCGTCATCGTGTGCACGCCAGATGAAAATATCTCCGGGATGCTCGTAAACGCAGCAATCGGATCCGCAATGATTGACCGGCCTGTCGCAGCCCCAACGCCCCACATCGCAGCCCCAAAAAACACAACGACCAGCGCCGTGATGCCCATAAAGCCTGAGGCGCCCTCCCCCAAAGTTGAAAACGCATTCCTTGCGGGTTGCTTTGAGCAACAGAAGACGATTGACCAGCCAACAATGGCACTGATCAAGACGAGCGCAATTGCCAACAACATTGGCTCGCGGAGCGCGACATCCCCTTTGGCTGAATCGGGAATCAAAAACCAAATTCCAAGCGAAATCGCCGCGGTCAATACGGCCGCTACGGCATGTCCAGCCGGAGAATGTGACAGTCTTTCCCAGGGTGAAATGGTGGACAGAATTCGAAACAGGATGACCAGCAACAGCAGCAGAAGTAACCCCAGCGCAATACCAGCACCTAGAAACCAGATTGGAGTCACTACCGAAGTTAATCGGTTTGTTGCCGTCTGTGCCAGAAGAAGGGGGCTAAAGCTCTGTTGGAGTAGCAGCATGGATGGTATGTAGATCAGAAGGGGGGGTGGATGAAAACCTGCAGAATTGCCTGAGGTGTGACCAGTATAACGACGGAATTGGCAACAGGAGATAGTCTTCGCAGGAGATCTCGCGACTTCTCGACACGGAACTGCCTAAAATGCGTTCCAACCGGCAAGCCCGCGCTAAAATTGCAACTTTCACAGCCTCTACGTTCAAACGCCCCTCATCGGTTCATGGCGGGACGCTAGGAAGGCAAAATTTGACCCTGCTTACGGTTTATCTCGACCAATTGTAAATCGCTGAAACGCGGGGACCTCAACTTCACTCCATTCAACGTGGTGCTGGACGATATTTCGAGACATCCGCTGCAGAATGGCTTGATGAAAATTCGACAACTCGGCCGCTTCTCCTTCGGCGACCAGTTCTACGCTCCCGTCAGAAACATTACAGACTTCTCCATTTACAGAAAATTTCTGAGCGAGTTCAGCAACTGACATACGGAAGCCAACTCCCTGAACTCTTCCTTCATATCGAGCTGTCAATCGTTGCATAGCAATACCTGGGCACCAGTTCGGACATCGATTTATTGGCGAGCGGCGCTGACAATCTACCAATCGCAACCCGAAGCCTGAGCGAGGGAATAGAGATTTGTCCCTCATCGTCATTTCGGGTTGAGATATTTCAATCTGCCGCTCGTCTTTGACGTTAAACAATCTTGACGCGTGAGGGGCGTTTTTTCTAGGGTGCTCCACATGAACGCCTATTTTCAAAACAAAATCGCCGCAAAATCGTGTAAAGACGGTCTCACTCAAACCGCTCGGTTCACCACGTTCACTATTTTTCTTGTGCTTTATCAACTTGGCCCAATTGCGACATATGGGCAATCGCTCGGTGAACCGATGGGCGCGCTGCTGCTCAAGAACGACCGTGTACTGTTGGGACGGGTCGAGCGCCAAGGAGATATATTTCTGGTGCGGATTGCGGATAGTTCGCAAGTTTCGATCCCCAAGGAACAAGCTCAGTATTTAGGGCGAGACATCAACGACTTGTACGCCTACAAGCGCCAAACGATGGTAAATCCGAATCCGGGCGATCATTTTAAGCTGACGCGATGGTGCATGTCTAACAACCTGCTCGACAAAGCAGTGTTTCACTATCAAGTGGTTGCCAAGGACGACGGAACTCACCCCAAAGTTAAGCAGCTTGCCGTTGAGCTCAAAAGCCACCTGCTCGCTGTACCCGAGTTTCGAGCATATTTGGGGCTTCCTGTGCATGAAAATCGTGTCGGTCTTGCTCGTTCTGCGGTTCCCACCAACGTAGGAACATCAGGTGCGGAGAACGTCGTCACGGCCAGTCATCCACTGGAAAATCCACCCCATCCGTTAGTTGTGAAGCGATTTGGTGATCGAGTGCAACCCATTTTGATCAATCGTTGCTCTCAGGCCGCTTGTCATGGAGGACAGTCAAACAACGCGCTGCGGCTCATCGAACCGAGTTCCAGATTGTATGCCCAAACCAGCGCCAGTAATCTGGAGAGTGTACTTGCCCTAGCCAGAGCCGATGATGATGACGTTGTTCCGCTGATCGCCTTCGCCACCCAGGCCCACGGTCTGCAACGTCAGCCAGGCATCGCCGTAACAGAAACACAACTTGTCGCCGAACTGCAAACTTGGGTGGAATTGGTTCACAACCCAGTGGTGTCGGCGGTAGCGTCCGCACCAACACCTGGCCTCCGCCCCATGGCCAGTGGTTTGGTTCCAGTGGGACGCGACACCGAGCAACTGAAAATGGTACCTCGCGGCGATCCAAATGTCGCCAATATCCCGTTTCCGCAGGGGAGCGCACCACCGACCATTGCTGAATTGGATGCCCTTGAACGACAATTCAATCAAACTCAACCCAGCAATGGGGCATCGCTGAACGCTCCCTCTTCTTCGACTCCTCCCCAAGTGACGCCCAGTCGGGATCCGTTTGACCCCACCGAGTTCAACCGTCGAGTGCAGAGTCAAGGAAACCGGTAGCCGTTTATACCCGCTTGCAAGAGCCGAGCGGGACTATCCGCCGACCTACCTAGTCGGAATGGTGTTCGCCACTAAAATGTCGTTCCTCAGGAATGGTATTGAGACAATCTGTTGATGGCCCAACCATTCCCGACAGACCACTCAAGAGCGGCATCATTGCTCTGATTTTCATCACCCCGACCAGTTTAGGAACTGAATCTTGTTACGTTCGCATACCTGTGGCCAACTTCGAAGTAGCGATATCGGACAGCAAGTTACCTTGTGCGGTTGGGTCGACACGACGCGCGACTATGGTGGCATGATCTTCATCGATTTGCGTGATCGCTATGGCAAGACGCAAGTGGTGGTGACACCAGATAGTGGCGCAGCCATTATGGAAATGGCTCAGAAGCTGCGCTGCGAAGATGTTGTGCTTTTTGTTGGCAAAGTAAGTTCACGACTCGACGGCAAAATTAATGCCAAGTTATCGACGGGCGAAATCGAGGTGATTGCGTCCGATTGTCAAGTTCTCAATCGATGCAAGACACCACCGTTTTTCCCCAACCAAGAGGAATTGCCGGGCGAAGATTTGCGTTTGAAATACCGTTACATCGACCTTCGCCGCGAAGCGATGCAGCAGACCTTTTGGCTGCGCAGCAAGATCATCAAGACGATGCGCGACTATTTCGATGAGCACGAATTCATCGACGTGGAAACGCCCATTTTGGGACGCAGTACGCCCGAAGGCGCCCGCGATTATCTGGTCCCCAGCCGCGTGCATTGGGGCCATTTCTTCGCCTTGCCGCAAAGCCCACAACTTTACAAACAGATCTTAATGGTGGCAGGTTACGATCGTTACGTCCAGATTGCGCGCTGCTTTCGCGATGAAGACTTGCGAGCCGACCGCCAGCCGGAGTTCACGCAATTGGATTTGGAGATGTCTTTTGTCGATGCCGATGACATCATCCAGATGATCGATGGGCTCATGGTGCGTCTGGCCGACAAACTACTTGGCATTGAACTTACAACGCCACTGCCACGCATGACTTACGACGAAGCGATGGCAAGATTTGGCAGTGATGCTCCGGACCTGCGCTATTCGATGGAGATTGTCGACTGCAGTGATCTCGCGCGCCAGTCGGAATTCCGAGTCTTTCGCGGGGCGATAGACAACGGCGGTTTCGTGCGTGGAATCAAAATCGAAAAGCGAGCTGAAGAGTTTTCGCGAAAGCGCATCGATGAGTTAACCGATTTCGTTAAACATGATTTCAGTGCCAAGGGACTTGCCTGGTTCCGCGTTGAACCCGATGGAACGCTCTGGTCTCCCATCAGTAAAAATGTCGAACCCAATATTTTGGACGGAATCAAAGCCAAGTTTGCGGCGCAACCCGGCGACCTGTTATTGATTCTCGCCGATTCATGGGATGTGACTTGCAAAGGACTCAACGGACTTCGTCGTCGGTTGGCTGCGGAACTGAAGTTATTTGATCCAAAGCAGATGCATTTTTCGTGGGTCGTTGAATTCCCCATGTTTGATCGCGATGAAGAAGAGAATCGCTACGTGGCGATGCATCACCCATTCACTGCGCCGCGAGATCAAGACCTTGCGCATTTAAAAACTCAGCCGGAGAAATGCCGAGCCAAGGCATACGATCTGATCATCAACGGCTATGAAGCCGGTGGTGGCACGATACGTATCCACGACTCAGAGACGCAGCAAGTCGTATTTGATTTGCTGGGCATCTCGCCTGACATGGCTGTAGACCGCTTTGGATTTTTGCTCGACGCCTTGCGTTACGGCGCACCACCGCACGGTGGGATAGCTTTGGGCGTCGACCGCGTCGTCATGCTCTTTGCCGGACTGAGCAATATTCGCGACTGCATCGCCTTTCCGAAGACGCAGCGAGCGACCGATTTGATGACCGAAGCGCCAGGTAAGGTGGATACCAAGCAATTGCATGAACTGCACATCCAAGTGGAGACCCCGCCCACTAAGTGACTCCTGCCGTAGGTGACTTCTGCCAGGAGTCACCTCAACCAGTCGTGACTCCTGCCAGGAGTCACCATCCCTCTGCTTTCAGCAATCGCCCTCCCTTCCTGCCGACCGTCCACACCATCCGTAACTACCTCCCTGAGAGACTTGCGAATGTCAAAAGTCGACTTGAGAACCAAACTGAAGCATCTCTACAAGCCATCGAGCAAAGCTGTCGTGGCTGTTACCGTACCGGCCATGCGTTTCCTCATGATTGACGGCAAAGGCGATCCAAACAATTCCGACGACTACACAGAGGCAGTCGAGGCGTTGTTTTCGGTTTCTTATACCGCAAAATTCGCGGTAAAGCGCGGCACAACTGCTGTTGACTACTCCGTAATGCCGTTGGAAGGTCTGTGGTGGGCTGACGATTGGTCTGCGTTTACGTCCGCAGAGCGATCGGCATGGAAATGGACCATGATGATCATGCAACCGGAATTCGCGTCTGACGATGACATTTTTAAGGCCGTCGAGCAGGTTCGGGGCAAAAGGCCGAGTTCTGCAATCGACTTGCTTCGACTTGAAACCTTCGACGAACGAGGGCCTGTCGGCTCAGACGCTCCATATCGGCCCATTTACCGACGAAGGACCGACTATCAAACGCGTGCACAACTTTATCGAATCTACAGCCAAGCTGCGTGGCAAGCATCACGAGATCTATCTTTCCGATATTCGTCGGGCGGCGCCAGCGAACTGGAAGACCGTCATCCGACAGCCGATGACGGACAAGTAGCTCAACGCAGAAGAATTCTAAAGTTGAAACTGCTCTCGACGTGCTTGCACCATTTTGCGATTATCGACTTTGGTTTGGTTGGTAAACGTACTTCAATGGAGTGATGAGTGTGAACCTTCGCATTTTCACCTTGACCGCTTTGCTTGTTTGGCTAATTCCACAAAGCGTCATGACCGCTCAGGAAAAAACTGCTTGGTGGAAGCCCTTTTCATCGTCTACCACCACGACCAGTGAATCGGCCAATGCAACCGTCCGCAAGAGCACTCAGTTTGGCGGAGGGGGCAGTTCGTTCTTTAAATTCCCAGAAGTCAAAATGCCGACATGGTCGGACAAAGTGAAGACGCAGTCAGAGCCCAAAAAAAATGGCCCCTCGACATTAAGCCGCATGGGAACAACGTCAAAACGTTGGTGGAACAACTCCGTCGACTTCATCAATCCATTCGATTCCAAGCCCCAATCGACCCAGCAAGGCTATCAACCCCAGAACAATAAGACAAGCAAAAAAGGAACGGGTCCATTTGGTTGGATGTGGCGCGAAGAGAAGACCGAAGCGCCCAATAATGTGAACGATTTCTTAAAACAGCCACGTCCGGGATTCGACAATTCGTAAAACGCGATGTGCTGACTACCGCGCCGCCAAAGCAATTCGTAGATCGCAGACATTGGTCCCCGTGGGACCAGTAATCATAAGACCATCGACCTGTTCGAAAAAGGTGTAAGCATCGGCGCGATTCAAGTAGTTAGCGGGGACAAGCTGCAGTTGGCGCATCTTCTCCCAAGTTGTTCGATCAAAGCAGGCGCCAGCGGCATCCGTGGGACCATCTTCACCGTCGGTCCCACCGCTGCAGAATGCAAATTCGCGAAGGTCTGCTCGCTGCGGCCAACCAAGTGCAACGAGTTGCTCGAATACGCCGAGCGCTAACTGCTGGTTGCGGCCACCTCGACCGCAGTCCGGGGGCAGTGCCACCGTCGGCTCACCGCCGGAGATCCAGCAATCGATATCCGGTTGCGACATGACCTGCAGCGACGCAGCAGTAGCCTTCCGGGCAACGCTCATCACATCTCCTTCAGGCTGACGAGCCGATTGCATTACGTAACGAAAGCCGAACTCAACCGCCTTTACGCCCGCCGCATCAACTGCATCCGCATTGTTGCCAAGGATGATATGCTGGCAGCGCGCGATGGGACGCGACGCCGCGCTGTGCCGCGGTGCGTTCCGCTTCTTGGTCAAAAATTTGACCACGTTTTGTAGACGTTGATGGTGGGTGATCCTCAAGTCGTCAAGGACTTGGAGTGCCGTGGCGGGGGACTCCGGCTCCATCGCGATCGTTGGCCCAGACGCGATAACGTCCAATGGATCACCCAAGACGTCGGAGAGTATCAACGTAATCAGCTCCCCTGCCCTGCACTGCCGTGCAAGTCCACCACCTTTGACGTCGCTCAATGCGCGACGCACGCAGTTTAATTGAGCGATGTCCCCTCCTGCGGCAGCGATCAGCGTCGCAACGGCCTGTTTATCCTCCAAAGATATTCCTGCGGTTGGGGCAACCAGTAGTGCGGAGCCTCCTCCGGAAATGAGGCACAGGACTATATCTCGCTCATCGGCACTTTGTACAAGTTCTAAGATGCGGCGGGTGCCAGCGATTCCAGCTTCAGTTGGTGAGTTTGCTCCGGCGGGGCGAGCTGGGTGGAGATAAATATGGCGAAGTGGTGTCGTGAACGCTCCCGCCGGCGCGTTGATCCACCCCGAGATTTCGATCTTTGCGAGGGGACCGTCAAAATGCCGGAGGATCTGATCTTCTAGCGCATAGGCCATAGCGGCGGAGGCCTTCCCCGCTCCCACGACAATGATGCGCCGCACCCCTTGCAGTTCGACTTCCACGTCGTCAAAAATCAGGCGAGTCCCGTCGCGACGCACTTTTTGGGAAAAGAGTTGCTGAGGAGTGACCGCAGCGACGCCAGCTTTCCAGATTGCCAACGCTTGACTGCATAAGACGGTTGAGTGCAACGCTTTATTCCTGAAAGTTTTCGAACGGGGGTCTCACAGTTGTGACGGATTGGCCAATTCACCAAAAATTACCGGAGGAGTTTCGCCGAGCGGTGTTACCGGAAATCCTACTCGGTCGGTCGCGGGCTCGATGACGCTCGCGTGAATTGACTCCAAAACGATGTCGCACTCGCCTCGGCATTCCGCCAAAATTCGGAACTCGCCATCCGCAATAGCAAATCGGTAGAGTTCAATTGGAAGCCGTTGTCCCGCGGCGCCACGCACTAATTGTCCTAAGCTCGGCCCTGCCTGATTATCGTATATCAACAGCCCGCTGTCCGGCTCACGCGAAGCCCGCAAGACATGCGCGACGGCGGAAACGCGGACCAATTGTCCGGCTCGAATGGGAGCGGCGGAACTGCGCACGCGGAGCGACGCTCCTTCATAACCACCTGGAACGGGAGCAATTACCTCGGGCTGCTGTTTGCTGTAGGCCGCCATTCTCAATCCACCGCCTCGCTGGCTTGTGGGTGGAACGATCTCGACACGCAGATCGACCTGTTCTTCCAGCCGCCGCTGCTGTGTCCAGCCAGCGTCGAGCAGATCGTTGAGGTTTTGCAATTGCGCTCCGGGTAAGTTATAGTCGCGCCATTGGCTCCGTTCGCAGGCTTGCGCGAGTTTCCAGTGCAGGCTCAGAAGTGCAGGAGTGACTACAAAGGGACTGGACTGAGGCTTAGCCAAATTGGCTGTGGCGGCAATCATACCATCGGTCAAGATCGCTTGAATTTCGTCGCTAGCATTGTATGCAAAATCGGTCGCGCTGCGAGCTTGATTGGCGCGAAGTGCTTGCCAACCGCGATCGATCTCTGTCTGGATCGAGGCCAGTTGATCAAGTTGTCCTCGGAGAGAACGCTGGTTTTCAGCGTCAGTATTGCTGGCCGGGAAACGTGCCGCTGTAACGTTGGCGGCCAAGGCTAGATTGTAGCTGGCAATTTCCAATTGATCCGATGCGTTCTGAATCGCCGTGGCAGTCAGCCTGTTCCTCAAAAAGGCCAGAACTTGTGGGCTGTCCGTTATTACGAACACTTCGATTGGACAAGGTCGTTGCACTTTCCAGCTCGACACGGTTGCGATCGACTCAATTTGCATCGGTTCCAACGTGCCTTTCGTCAACCGCAGTACTTGGCGAGCACCTGCGGCGGAAAGTGTAAAACTCAGTGGCGTTGCAGCGGTCGACGGCACGCAATATTGACTGTTGGGTGAACAGTTCTGTGCGATGATCAATTGACTATTTTGTATGTTCCAAGCGCGTGCGACGTAATCATTGCCGCTGACCGTGGGTGGTTGGCTTGAGACTCCAGCCATGATCCATGGTCCCCAAAGCGTCAAATCATTGTTGATCCATCGCAGGGCAGCAACATCGGCATTCCCGGAACCCCCTTGAATCGCCAATGGTTGATGAGAGCGAAAAAGCAACCCCTGAGCACCAGCGAGTACGGCATTAGTTACCTGATGGCGCAACCCGAGCGGATTGCAGGGTATTTCTTTGTCGATCTCTGACACGTCTAGATCGAGGCCATTGGGGTTCTTATCCAGTCCGATGACGCGGGCTGCGGTTCGGTACTGTTCCAGCGTGGCGGGAGTTTCACCCACGTTGATCGAAACCCACCCATGACCACGTTGACGAGTGATAGCAACTTGCTGAGCCAACCAAGCGAACTTTTCTTTGAGATCACCGGCCGAGTGCGGCGCGGGGGCAGGCACGATCACTTCGTCCGTTAAACGACTGTACATCCAGAATTGTTCCAATGCTTCACCGACCAGTGGCCGCCGAAGTTCTGGAGGCAGTTGTTCCACCAATTGAACCTGTCCACGCGCCATCTCGGCTTGTCGACCATCGAGCGCGGCGCCCACAAGCCAGCCCTTGATGACCGGTGCGACCTCGTCAGCGATACTCAACGCATGGGCTGGCGGAGGACTGATAACGGACAGGTCTGCATCGCGAATGCGTCCGAGAATTTGTTCACTCGGTAGCTTATTGACCACCAATCCTGTGATTCCCAACGAATGTAGCCAGTCGAACGGCTCACCCGCATGTTGAAACCAGACGGGAGGTCGATTGGCTGTTGCCCAAAATCGATCTTCGCGAGAGGGAGTAGCGTAACGCCAGCGCCAACGCTCACGCCAGTCAGCGTCGGCTGATGTTCCCATCGCCGAAAGCGGGACCATGCCCTGTAGGTCAAGATCGTCGAGTTGAACCCGATAGCGTCCAGGTCCTGTGTACGCATTAAGAACAATGCAGTCGATAAATGCACCATCCAAGTTAATGCCTGAACCAAACTCCTGACGCAAAGATATAATCGACTGCTGCAGGCGTTTTTCCAGTTCGTTCACCTGCAGCATCTGCCATTGCCCTGAGTCGGTATAGTAATCACCCCACAGGATCGTATTTAATCTTCCGAGTGTAACTGGGTGCTCTGCAAATGGGAAAATGACGCGTGCACCTATTTGGATGCGCCCGCTGCTGCATCGCGTCCAAATGCGAGGCTGAAATTCGTTAAGGGCTACGCAGGGTTCGATAGGATAGGCAAGCAGAGCCAGCCGCCCTTGACCGCATGCGATCTCAAACATTTCGCAGGTTCTTCCTGCGTGCGGGATGAGCATGCTTATTTCGTGTTCGGTCAATTGTGCCTGACAATCGCTCTCCACCATTATCCAGCGAGGAGCTCCACCCTCGAAGGAATCTTGGCGTTGGGCCAGCGCGGGAACCAACAACGGCGGAAACATGACCAGCAATGCGATGGCAACTGCAAAGGTACGAGCCATCACTGGCATTTTCACTGCGATAGTTATTTCCAGCCCAATGGTTGCCAGAACATCAATCCAACCCGAGTTAGGGCGTGGAGTCGTGTTGCGTTTTTTCATCATGAAACCCCCAGTGGGGACAATCGGCACAGGGCCGCGAAAAATGTTGCATGAAGACAACATTGCTTTCAAGCATGTTGCTTTTGACCTAAGTCATTCTTCTAGAAGAACTTAGAGGTTTTTGCCAGGGCAATTGATGGTGCAATTATGCAACGCTGGCAAAACATGAGAAATAATCCGATTGTTCTAAGTTCTTGATTTATAAGAGCTTACGGAATACGATCAGTAGCTCGCTCAGTTTTGGTCCTTCGTCTGCTTTAGGAACCAACATCAAGCGACTGACCGCTCAACCAAATCGGAGATGAAAACATGAGTTCTGCTTCTGCACAATCCACCAACGACATCAAGCAAGACGACATCCCAACCGATTTGCTAGAGCTGACCGCAGCCATCGAGCAATTGCCGATCGAACACCGAGTCCGCCTTCTGCCGTCGCTACGACGCGTGACCGAGAGCAGTGTTCGCCGTCGCCGCATTCTGACACTTGTTCAAGAAGCACTTGGTCAACTTCGTTTGGACATGAAATATCTGGTATTCGATTTGGAAGCGACTCGTCGCGAACGAGATGAGTTCCTGCAAAAGCTCAATGACCTTGGCAACGACTAATTTGCTGTTTCTGGAGTTCGACTGTTTCGCCACAGCTTTCGAACGCCTCGAACCAGAAACCGTGAAATAGCCGACCATCTCTCCGCAGGGTCGCACGTTCAATCGTGCGGCCCTTTTTTTTGCCTTAGACGCCATTTATTGGGGCGTAGCGTGGAGACCGAAGTGGTTTTTTCACAAAGGTTTGCGTTTTAACCTCTGTTTGCTTAGTATCAATCAGTAGCTTGCATCACCCGCGCCCCAAGTGGGGGTCTCCGAATTCGACCGTTTTTAGCCAAAGTCTCATGGATTTTACCCCTTCTCAGCTTTCGCAACGCATTGTCGAAGTCGGACTCTTGGAGCCTATCGAAGTCGAACAAGCTTGGTCTGAAATCGGCTCGCTAGAAGGCTCGTGTGATGATTTGATTCGCGTGCTCCAACGGAAGGAAAAGCTCACGAATTTGCAGGTCGATCGGCTATTGAAAGGTGAGCGGAACGGCTATTTCTATGGTCAATGGAAGATCTTATACCTCATTGGGGCTGGAACCTTCGCTCGCGTATACCGTTCGGTGCATCGCGCAACAGGACGTGTAGCGGCCGTCAAAGTGCTGCGTCGTCGGCACCGAACTGAGCCTGTTCAGGTTGAGCAATTCTTGCGTGAAGCAAAAGTTGGGATGCAGTTGCGTCACCCCAATATTGTCGCCATTCACGAAGTTGACAGCGACCCGCGCAATCCATTCATGGTGATGGAATTTATCGAAGGGCAGACTCTACGCGAGTTAGTGAAGATCCGTAAGAAGATTGATCCTAAAACCGCCGTGCAACTAATGGCCGATGTGGCGAGTGGTTTGGCATACGCTGCAACGCTGGGCGTGACTCACCGAGACATGAAGCTGAGCAACGTGTTAGTGACGTCGCAGGGGAAAGCCAAACTCGTGGACTTTGGTCTTGCCGCTTTAGCGGATACCAGCAATGAAGCGGCGATGGCGGATTGTCCTAGCGCTCGTGCCATTGACTACGCGGCGCTCGAGCGTGGTACAGGTGTCCGCAAGGATGATCCACGCAGCGATATTTATTTCTTAGGGAGCATGCTCTACCACATTTTGGTAGGTGAATCCCCTTTGACGGAGACTCGCGACCGGATGGCGCGCTTGAATGTCAGTCGTTTTCGCGAAGTACCGCACTTGTTAAAAGTTGCTCCCGAAATTCCGACCAACGTCGCAGCGATCGTGCATAAAGCAATGGAGTTTGATCCGTCCAAGAGGTATCAAACAACCAATGAGGCGCTCGAAGACCTGCGTGTGACGTTAGCTCGACTTGAATCGGGTGACACGCAGACAACCGCACGGATTGCCAGTGGCAACTTGGACGCACCGGCCGATGCATCGACCGAGGGAGCCAACAAGACGATCATGCTGGTCGAAAGCAAAATCGAGTTTCAAGACTTGATTCGCGAAAAACTCAAGAAACGAGGCTACCGCGTACTAGTGATCAGCGATCCTCGACGCGCATTGGCGCGGTTCGATCCAAATGAAGACGCGCCAGCACACTGTGTGCTGTTCAGCGCTCCAGAGCTCGCGGCTGCTGCATTGGATGCTTTTAATGAGTTTGGCGAAAACCCGCACACCGCGAACATCCCCGCCATTTTGTTGGTCGATCGCAAGCAGCAGTTTATCATTCGCAATGCCAAAATCGGTCCCAAGCGCATGATGCTCGCCATGCCCCTAAAAGTCCGTGAACTCCGGACAGCGCTCATTCGCTTGCTGAAAAACACTCCTGCCGTCTAATACTTGCCAGGTTAACAAGACGCTTTGCTCAAGTTCGCTACTTCCGTTTCTTCGCCAATGGGCCACGGTAGATCAACGGATAACCGGTGACTTGTCGTTGGTATTCTTTATAGGGTTCGCCGATGAAGTGTTCGAGTCGTCGATCCTTTAGAAAACTGCCCAAAAAAATGTATGCGGTCCAAATCATGGTGAGTGCCGCGTGATCGAGGGACATATGAGGAGTGAACCAGACCAGACCCAGAAAACTCAAATAAACTGGATGTCGGATGAGCCTGTAAGCGCCGCGCGGTTTGAACTCGCGACGTGGAATTGTTTGGCGCCGAAGCCAGAAATAAAACGGCGTCCAGCCATTTTGATAGCCGAGTCCTGTTAGCGAAAGTGAATACAAAAGCGCTCCCCATGATAAATAGAAACACGTTCGTAGGATGGCTTCCAGTGCTCCGGAAGCATGCCAAACGATGGTCTCACTACTGCGCCATCCGAAAAACAAAGCTAACAAGCTAATGCACGTCACGACACAAAAAGTACTGTCGTAAAAGGCTGGCGGAATCCAAGTCGAAAGATACTTGCGGGTCTTCGGTACAAGCATCACGCTATGAGCGATGGCAAACAAGATCGCGAGTAAGCAATCTTGCAAGAACCAGTAATCATGCGACGAATTTATCGCCCCGTCGCGCAAGAACCAAAACAAGTACCAGACCGTGGTGAGAAACAAGAGCTGATTGCCAAACCCATATGCAATTCCAACTGCCCGCGAGATGTGCCTGCCACCGGGCGCTATGTCGGACATCAAGCTTGTGCGGGGACAAACGATCGGCGCGTCCATGCGACTATCCTGTATCTAATGAGAGGTAATGGGTTTTTCGGCAACGATTGCACCGTATTGCATCGCTCCACTGCGATAGGCGTTGAGCAGCAAGTCAAAACCATCAAGGAATTGAACCTGTTCGCGGTCTAACAGTTTTGCGATATGCCGCACGCCCGTCCGCTCAACGCGTTGTTTACATATTTCCCAGGTCTTTGTGACGCGATTCGTCCAATCGACGTTTTGACGTATCACCAGGCCTTGCTCAACCATCCAGCCAGCGTAATCTTGACGCGTCCCCAACGACGGACAGACGAACCTTTCGCAAACCTCCTCGCATTGTCGTCGATGATCCGAACGCGAAGTATCTTCCCCTTCGAACCAGACGCAGATTGCCATTCGACCACCAGGCCGCAACCATTGAGTTGCACGTCGAAAGAACTCCGGTTTGTCAAAGAGGTGCTCAGTGCATTCAACGCTCCACACAATATCATACGACTCTGGCTCAAATTCAACACTTTCAGCATCCTGTGCGATGAAGCGTGTCGTCGATCGAACTCGTTTCAATCGCGAAGAAATCGTTGCCCAACGAGCTTGCAAGGGGCTTAGAGTCACTCCCGTTGCTTCAATTCCTCGATACTTGGCAAGTCGTATGGACGAACCACCCATGCCACAGCCAATGTCGACAAGTTGCTCGCCAGGCTTAATTCCGGCGAGGTCCGCGAGCGTATCTGTCAACTGGCATTGCGCAACGGAAGCCGATTCGTCGCCACTCCAAAGACCATGATGAATATGAGGTCCCCACAATAGGCGGTAAAACAAGGTTCCAAGTTGATAGTGCCTACGAATGGAACTTTTGCGGACTCCGCCAACTGAGATCATGATGACTTGGTTCAGTGAAATTCAAAGGGAAGGCCCTACGGTCGAACAGGAATTTCCTGCATTGTAACATGCTGTGTGGGAGCTACGAACAAGTCACCATAGATCCGCAGCTCGTCTGCCACACCAATTGCCCCCAAAGCTTTCGAGTATGGTTTTATCCCGTAGTCCGTTTGCTTGATCGAGAACACGCCTTTGACGTGCAACCAACCCCGAACTTGTTCAACTTCTACCACAATCGAAAGAGGACGTTGTTTACCATGTAGGGTGAACTTACCGGCGAGTTCATACAGTGGTAGTCCTTTGGCATTGTTTCTTCCTGTGGACTTCGCAGAGGTCACATCGAACCGCGCTGTCGGATACTTCTTGACATTGAGTACCGCTGCGCTCTTCATGTTTTCGTTTACCGCCTTGCGAGTGCTGTCGTCGGTAGTCCCCGACAGCCCCACATACTTACGCGCCGCTTGCGTATCAGCGTCAAACGAATTCATGTCAAAATGAAGCTGTCCAGCATTCTCCCCGGCCCCCAATGCCAAAGTGCTTTTCTGAAGCACCGCTTCCACTCCGTGTTGATGTCCCAAGCCAGTCTTATCAACAAAGACATAAATACGACTGGCATCCGTTTGAACATCTGCAGGCTTAACCTGAGGAGATGGTGCACTCAACTCCTGCGCAATCAATAGAGGTGAACTAAGGATAAGGACAGCAGCGGTTGTTAGAACATCCAAGCGACAAAACATTCCACAGTCCACGGGGGTTGATTGAATTTCACTGCGCGACACACCATCCTGCGCTTTGTCGCAACGCCCAACTGAATCGGTTGGATGTAGCGATACCGCCGTGGGTGCAAAATGAATGCCGAACCATGTTGAACTATGTGGGGTCCGTTTGCAGACTTGAAAATGCATGCCAACTGTGAGCAAGTTCAGATTCAATTTGATTCGCGGTGTTGGGAAAAGTCTGCCGATGAGAAGACTCTGTCCTCACGGGTGGACAGTTGTTTTCACTTGCGTCGCAGCCCAAAAACGTTTAGCGACGAGATGTTCCCACCGAAAAACGTTGATAGAATGGTGCCAGTAACGCCCGGTCGATCGACCCATTGGACATCGAATAGCAAGGCATTTAGAATCGGCTGGCACGTCGCTTCAGTGGCGAG
Organism: Pirellulaceae bacterium; assembly: GCA_041753315.1. GTDB lineage: Bacteria > Planctomycetota > Planctomycetia > Pirellulales > Pirellulaceae > Aureliella. The sequence goes on from JBGSUV010000092.1 coordinate 44,214, forward strand.
TGACTCCACAAATAACGATTTCAAAATCCAACACAGTACTTCGCATGGCGAACCGCGTTTCAGCATTATCCACTCTTCTGCGGTCGCCAGCGCGGATTCTGGGAATTGTGTTGACACTGGTTTTTGTCGTCGAAGTCGGTGTAATGTTGGTGCTGCCACATGTATTACCCGATTTCTTTGGAGAAACGGGACGCGCCTTTCTTGACGCCGTTTTATTAACGCTCGTGTGCGCGCCAGTACTATGGTGGGTCATCATTGGGCCACTTCGTCGCATCGCTTTCCAGGAACATCAACGCAGTGAGACGATCGTAGCCAATGCCAGCGAAGGGATCATTACCTTTAACCAGAATGGAATCATTCTCTCCTGCAATCGAGCTGCCACCGAAATCTTGGCTTCCGATATCGAAACGGTGGTTGGAAAAAGGGCCAATGAATTCTTTGAACACTTTCCGTTTCAATATGAATCGCTACCAGCGACTTTTCGGCTGCTTGGCAAACGGGACAACGGGATTTCATTCCCGGTGGAGGTTTCGATCAGTGAATATCCTTCTGAGTCACAACGACTGCGAATTGCAATCATACGAGACTTGACGGCAGCCGAGCAGGCCGAAGCGCAACGAGTTGCCATGGCCCGCGAAACAGAGGCCCTGCGTGCGCAGCAGATGACTACGCTCGCACAATTGGCCACCGGGGTAGCACACGAAATTCGAAACCCATTAACCTCGATTAAAATGCTGATTCAAGTCAACCGTGATAAATTCGCTGACGAAGGCCTACCCACGGACGATCTAGATTTAGTCGAACAGGAGATCCGCCGCATGGAGCGGAGCGTGAATAGTTTGCTCGACTTTGCACGTCCTGAAGAGGGGCAGCGCGAGGTGTTTCCCATTCAGTTCGTGATCCGTAAAACGGCACAGCTTATCAGTGGACGCTGTGCGCAACAGCAAGTCGCTCTCCAGATTGAATGCGAAGAACTGCCGATCCTGATCGACGGTGACGCATCCCAGTTTCAACAACTGTTGCTCAACCTTTCACTGAATTCCCTGGATACAATGCCGGCTGGTGGCACATTGACGATCAGGGCTCGCGAATCCAATGACGAAATCGAATTGACCGTTTTGGACACGGGCGAGGGTATACGCGACGATATGCTTTCTAAAATGTTTACACCTTTTTCAACCAGCAAGCCGACCGGAGTTGGATTGGGCCTTGGCATCTGTCGCCGAATCGCCGAATCCCATGGAGGGACCTTGATGGGACGAAATCGGGTCGCTGGCGGAGCGGAATTTATATTGACATTGCCAACTCTGCCATCGAGTACGTCGCTATCGAAAGTCTTGCCAAACGATGGAGCGTCATGCAAAGCCTATTAGTCATCGACGACGAAAATTCGATCTGCAAAGCGTTTGAAAGAGCATTCAACAGCGCAGACGTTTTGGTCCTGACCGCCCGCAACGGTACAGAGGGAGAGCAAACGTTTATCGAAGCAAGGCCTGATGTCGTGGTTATCGATCTTAGCCTGCCCGATACCAACGGACTGGAGCTATTTAAACGCCTGCGGATGTTCGACGCCCGGGTACCATTCATCTTCATTACCGGACATGGTACGGTCGAATCGGCAATCGAAGCAACTAAACTTGGGGCTTACGACTACCTTTTCAAACCTTTAGAGCTCGCCGAAATTCGGACGCTGATCGACAAAGCACTGAACCTGAGTCGAATGATACGGGTGCAACCGGTCCTCGCCGAAACAGATGCCGACGAGGCAACCAGTGGAAATGCAATTGTTGGTCGTTGTAGGGCGATGAAGGAAGTATACAAAGCGATCGGTCGCGTCGCATCGCAGAATCTCACGGTACTGCTGTTGGGTGAAAGTGGCACAGGCAAAGAAGTTGTTGCGCAAGCTATCTATCATCACAGCGCGCGCACTAATGCTCCTTTTCAAGCAATCAATTGTGCCGCCATACCTGACACCCTGCTCGAAAGCGAAATTTTTGGTCATGAAAAAGGGGCCTTCACCGATGCCCACCGCCAGCGTATTGGCAAACTTGAACAAGCCGACGGAGGAACCCTGTTCTTGGATGAAGTCGGCGATATGTCACCTATGACACAGGCAAAACTGCTGCGTGTCCTTCAAGATCAAACCTTTGAACGCGTGGGAGGTAATACGCCCATCCAAGTCGATGTGCGAATCATTGCAGCCACCAATCACGACCTGAAACAACTCGTATCGGAAGGGCTGTTTCGTACCGATCTCTATTTCCGGCTCAGTGTCGTCACGATACGCTTACCGCCGCTGCGGGACAGAGAGGACGATTTGCGTGTGCTCGCCGAGTATTTCTTGAGACGCTACAGTAACGAATTTGGCCGCGATATCCGTTCAATCGCCCCCGAAACGCTTGAAGTCCTTAATCAATACCAATGGCCCGGAAATGTACGCGAACTCGAAAGCGTGATGAAACAATCGCTACTCACCGCCCGTGGTAACATCCTGTTGCCAGATTTCTTGCCAACGCTGGGCGATGGTAGTGGAGTGAATTCGACAGCCAATCATCCTGAGTTCCTATCTGATCGCTTTGTCGCCGAACGACTTGAATCGGGAACCGACAACTTATACGCCGAAGCGATCACCATTGCTGAACGTCAGCTCTTCCGCCAAGTTTTAACTCACACAGCCGGCAATCAGCTGAAGGCGGCCACTCTGTTAGGTATCAGCCGAGTGACACTCCGGAGCAAGTTGAAATCGCTCGGTATCGAGGCTACGGACTTTATTCGCTAATCGCGTGAAACGAATCTCGCGGAAAAGCTCCTCTCCGCAAGATTTGGCTTTGTTAGCCGAGTCGACTTGCTGCCGCGTTTGGGATAACAGAGCCTCAGTGCGTTCAATCGAGCATTGGATCAGGCACTTGATGATGTGTTAGCTCGACATCTTTTAGCCCGCGCGCAAACCAAGGATAAATCGTAGGAATCACCAACGATGTTAAGAGGGTTGAAGTAATCAAACCACCGATCACAACGGTTGCCAGGGGGCGTTGCATTTCGGCGCCGTCACTGGTCGAAAGGGCCATTGGCAGAAAACCGAGACTGGCTACCAGCGCGGTCATCAGCACCGGTCGTAAACGTACCAGAGCCGTGTCGTAACTGACATTCTGTATGGGCATGCCCGATTTGCGCGAATGTTCAGCGGCGCTAACCCAGACAAGACCGTTCAGGACGGCCACACCGAAGAGTGCTATGAAACCTACTCCTGCCGAGATGCTAAACGGCATTTCGCGAAGGTACAGCGCTATGATGCCTCCCGATGCCGCCATCGGAACGGCCAAGAAGATTAATAGTGCAAGTCGCATGGAACCTAAACTGGTGTGCAACAGTAACAAAATAATCATCAACACAATCGGTGTGATCACTGCCAGTCGCCGACTAGCCGACTGCAGGTTTTCAAAATCTCCACCCCAGCGAACTTCGTATCCTGCCTCAAATTGTATCCTGTCAGCGACCACCGCTTGTGCTTCAGTCACGAACGAGGCGACATCTCTGCCGCGCACGTTGGCGGAAATAAACGTGCGGCGACGATTGCCTTCGTGTTCGATCGTGGGAGGTGTTTCTTCTAGTTGAATATCGGCGAGCTCCTTAAGAGGCACCGCAGCACCGTTTGCTTCAGCGACAGGCACCTGCTCCAACAGCCGCAGGTTTGCACGCCACGGCTCCGGCACGCGGACCAAAATTGGATAACGCGCCCGCCCCTCAAAGATCTGTCCCACTTGAAATCCACCAAGGGATGAAACAACATCGAGTACAGTCTGCGCGTCGATGCCGTACTGAGCGAGTGCTTGCGGCTTCGTCTTGATCGTCAGCGTGGATAAGTTGGCCTGATAGTCTGCTTTTACATCGACGGCGCCCGGAATGTCACGTAGGATGGCTTCGATCTCTTTTCCTTTACGGCCAAGTATTTCCATATCATCGCCATACAATAAGACAGCCACATCCGCCTTGACGCCGGCAACCAACTCATCGACTCGCATTTCGATCGGTTGCGTGAACCCAAAAGCAACCCCAGGCACATTGGCGTTCAATTCATCGGACATTTGTTCGATCAGTTCATCGCGCGTCTTGTGATCAGGCCAATCATGAACCGGTTTTAGAAGTACCCACACGTCTGTCTGGTGAACCCCCATGACATCGTTGGCGATTTCAGGACGCCCCGTTTTCGAGAAGACCGTTTTTACCTCCGGATATTTCTTTAGCAGGTTCTCAATTTGGGTTGACATTTCGATCGAGCCTTCGAGCGTCGCACTGGGCAACCGCAAAGCTTCGACCAACAAGTCGCCCTCCTCCAGGCGCGGCATGAACTCGGCTCCCAAATGACGTCCCATCGGCAAGCTAACTGCAAACACGGTCAAGGCGATGACCACCGTCACAAAGGGATGCTGGATTGCTCCTTTCACCAACGGATCGTAAAAGAACTTCACGATGCGCACCAAGAGGACGTCGTCTTCTTCCATCTTTCTGGGCAAGAAAATTGAAGCCATCGCCGGCATAAATGTGAGTGACAAAATCATCGACCCACCCAGCGCGAACAACACGGTCAACGCCATGGGTCTGAACAATTTTCCTTCGGTTCCCTCCAACAACAATATTGGCAAGAACACGACTGCGATGATGAGTTCCCCAAACATGGTCGGCTTACGAACTTCGACCGCCGCATCACGAATCACATCTTCATGTTTTGCAGTTCCGTTATCATGTGAGAGTTTGCGTATGCAGTTTTCAATCATGATCACGCTACTATCGACGATCAATCCAAAATCGATCGCCCCCAGACTCATCAAACTTGCAGTTACCCCAGTGAACGCCATGACATTTGTCGCAAACAACATGGAAAGGGGAATGGCCAGTGCCACGATGATTCCGGCTCGCAAATTTCCTAACATCAACAAGAGCACGACGATTACCAGCATCCCACCTTCAGTGAGATTCGTCAGTACGGTCTTGAGTGTTCGACCAATCAATGCAGCTCTGTCGTAGGTAACCTCTAGCCGCACGCCTTCAGGCAACGTGACTTCGATCTCCTGCAAACGCGACTTGGCGGATTCAACGACTTGTCGCGAGTTCTCGCCAATCAGCATCATTACCAGCCCGGTCACAATTTCACCTCGGCCATCGCGCGTGACAGCTCCCTGACGAGTCATTGGCTCGATGCTCACTTTGGCGATGTCTCCCACCAGAATCGGAGTTCCATCCGTTTCGCGACGAATCACCACCGACGCAATGTCGGATTCGTTCTCGAGCAGGGAGACACCGCGGATGAATCGCTGTTCGCCGTGATGAATGACATAGCCGCCACCCGATGTGTTGTTGTTCGCTTGCAGTCTTTGAAACAGCAACTCCATCGGAATGCCATAGCTTGTCATACGATCGGGATCGGGCTGAACCTCAAATGTTTTGTAGTAACCTCCGTGCGTGTTGATTTCCGTAACGCCTCGGACTTGTCGTAGCTTGGGTGATATCTCCCATTCCAACAACGTACGCAACTCCATGGGTGTATGCCGTTCACTGCGCACCTCAAATTGAAGAATCTCACCCAGGGCCGTTGTGAGTGGACCAACCGTTGGGGTACCGTAACCGGGCGGAATATCTGCCGCAGCATCCCCCAGGCGTTCGGTTACCAGTTGCCGCGCGCGATAAATATCGGTCCCTTCTTGAAATACGATGGTGACAACCGAGATACCAAACTTGGAAACGCTGCGGAGTTCCTCGACGTCTGGAAGGCCACTCATCGTATTTTCGACCGGGTAGGTTACATAGCGTTCGACCTCGACCGGTGAGAGCGAGCCGGCATCGGTGACGACTTGAACCTGCACGTTGGTCATGTCCGGAACGGCATCGATTGGCAAATTTAGCGCGGAATACAATCCGGCTCCTGCCATCAAAAACGTCAGGACGAGAATCAACCCGCGATTGACGAGCGAGAATTCAATGATCTTGGTGAGCATCTGGTGTTATCTAAACTGCGTTCGCATTGGCTGGTTGACTGCTGCTTTAATTAGTTCACGTGGGGGAGTGGAATGTGCATGCTCTATTCTCCTTCGCCTTGCAGCAGCAGTTCGGACTTCAACAAGAATGCTCCGTCCGTCACCACTAAATCGCCGGGTTGTAGACCGTCGGTGACTTCGACCCAATCATCGGACGAATGGCCCGTTGTCACATCAACGCGTTTGTAAGCACCGTCCTGCTGATCAATAAATACAAATTGTCGGTTTTCGTGCTGTATGATCGATTCGGGTTTGATCGACAATGCTTGTCGAGCAACACCGACCGGGATAGTAACGCGAACAAACATGCCTGGCCTTAGACGGCCATCGACGTTTTCGACGCGCGCAACCAACGGAATCGAATTGGTATCTGCTCGGACTTCGCGGCCAAAATATCGCACCGTGGCTTTAAAGACTTCTTCGTCCAATGCTGGAACCATCACAGACAGTTCGGCGCCAGGCTGCAGGGCCACTGCTGACCAATCGCTCTCGCGAATACTGGCCTCGACGCTCAGGGATGAAGTATTGGCCAGAACGACCAACGATTCACCGCGCATGACGCGTTCCTTGGTCGCAAACCCCTGCGATTCAATAGTACCAGTAAACGGTGCACGAATTTCCAATCGCGAAAGCGCTTCGTCAGTCTTCAGATTGGCCAAGCTCTTTTCTTCTTTGTAACCCAACAACATCTCGAGAAACTGCCACGCGAGATTTAGTTGACGGTCGGCCTCGGCCACGGCAGCCTCTGCTTTTAAGGTAGCTTGTTCAATCGCAAAAGCAGCTTGATCGCGTGCAGCGCGAAGAGAAGTTGCTGCAAGTTGACGTTCCGCTTCTCGCTCCCGCACAACCCGTCCCGAAACAGCACCTGACGCAACCAAGGGCTGCACCTTTTCCACTAACTCATCGGCCAGACGCATTTTTGCATATGCCGACAAAATTTCCTGACGGAAGGCTCCTAGGGTTCGGTCCGAAAAACTGGATTCGATCGCCTCGACCGCTACGTTTTCATCGAGCATTTTCGAGATCTGCAACAGGTTTGTGGCAACTGTCTGCTCGCGTTCAAAAAGCTGTTGTGCGATGTCCAGGTCTTTTTGCCGCTTCAAGATTTCCGCGCGCGCTTGTCCAATTTCAGGGCTTCGAAGAACAGCGATCAAGTCGCCTGCCGCGACATGATCGCCTGGGGTGACAACCAGTTCAGCCAGAATACCGTCCATCGGTGCCTTAACATCGACGTGCGCGGTCGCGTCATAACGCAGTCGGCCGGGAACTGTATGCTTATGCTGGATCAACTGAGTTTTTGCCTCGACGCTGTCAAACTGCGCCGCATCCAATTTCCCTTTGGGCAAGATCAACCTGTCGAGCGATGCCACATTGTCGATTGCGTCTTCTGTTACTTCGCTCGAGCCCTCGGAGCTTACGTAGTGTATTAACATCCACCCGCCCCCCATGACGGCCAAGGCGAACAAGGTTGGAAGTCCCTTCCAGATCGTGCCCGCGACCGATTGATTTGGGGTTGGCGTTGTCGTGAGACTGGTACTTTTCTCGCGCGACTCCTGTTCCGCAGAAATAGACCTTGAGCGGCTTGATTCGGTCATTGGGGACGGGCACTTAAAAAAATTGGCACTCAAAAATATCGGAAAACAGCGATGCTGCGAGTTAAAGGCACGAACTGTGCCAGGGAGTGAGAAAGCGATATCCTTGCCGTTTTCAGAGGGTTTTCCGGCGAAAATAGGCAAATTGCCATCGGCATTGGAAAGACATTCACCACGCTCGTGGAAAGAAAATGTCCACCGTCTTTAGCAAAGCTTCGGGAATTGCAAAGACATTTTTGACGCGGAACAAAAGTTGTTGGTCAGGGAAGACGATTCCGTGGAATTGTCTGGACGCTGCTACGAGATGTCTGCTGACAGCTCGTCATCTGAAATGTGTCTTGATGCATCCGGAGGCAATTCGACTTCATCGACATGACCCGCGGATCACAAACGTTCCCAGCCAGTAGGAATAAGCCAATGGGTGAACTTCGCGTGTGGGAGGATTTAGAGGCGAGTGCCGATCCATACTCATTTTTGACTATCAAGTAAAACACATCGTTGCGTCTCCTTGAGAAGCAAATTGACTATGTCTCGCAGGTAAAAGCTACATGAAATCCTGTTTTGAAACAGGGCCTAGCTCGGTTGAGCAGCAATTTCCGAGCCAACCGATCGAGTCGATACGAAGTTCGGAATAGGGGCGTGACGCTTGTCGAAGTGTTCATTGCCTACGCGACCGGCCATTACCCAGAAATCAACCGCCGCGATAAGAGATAAATTCTAAATTTTGGCGTTCTATTCCTTTTGATGACGCACGAAATCGAACAGCTGCCGAAGATGAAAAAGATAGGTCGGTTTATCGCCTAGGAATTCGGTTGAGACTGAGGCAATGATAGCTAACAGAGTGTTTTGGGCAGGTTCAATCTTCACACTGTTAGCCGTCGATTCGTTTTGCAACGCTCAATGGTCAACGTCGGAGACAAAGCCCACATTGGATGCTCTGCAACAACAAATTGATTTGCAAGCAACGCAAATCGACGAATTGAAGAAGCAGCTTGAAAGCAAAGCAGATAGCAGTAATCTGCCGTTTGGCGTAGTCCCAAGAACTGGTGACAATTCCTGCACGCCTTCCGATGTTCAGCGGGTACCAATAACTACAGAGTTGCCCGTCGAAGCAAGTTGCGATGGTGAAGCGGAGAAGCCAAAGACGCACCATAATATCAATTTCATGGCCGACTACCAAAACGGGTTTTTGATTCGCCCCATCGATCCTGATACGCATCCGTTTCAGTTGAAGGTCAATGGTTGGGCGCAGTTTAGGCACCACGCCTTTGATCGAGATGTCACGTCCTGGACCGACAATGCCGGTGTTACTCGACCCGTTGAGAATCGCAGTGCGTTTGACATTGAGCGGGCGCGGCTGGCCCTTGCAGGCTATGCTGTGGATGAGCGGCTGACCTACTTCGTGCACATGGATGGCGATACAGACGGAGCTCATACGGTCGATTTCTTCGACTACTGGTGGGGCTGGCAGCTTACCGAATCATTTCAGTTGCAATTGGGCAAACGCAAAGTGGCCGCCAGCCGACAGTGGATACTGGGTGCGCGGCATACGCGTTTCTCCGATCGTCCGATGGCCAACGATTTCTTCCGCCCAGATCGAACGGTCGGTATTTGGGGAGTTGGTACGCTTGGCGATCACGGACATTACGAACTGATGGTCGGTAACGGCTTCAATACTGCGAACCTACCGAATTCGGCAACAGACAATCGCTTCACTTACGCTGCCACCAACTACTTTGACCCTTGGGGAGACTATGGCAACCCACTTGTCGACTTCGCGGGCTCCACTGAACCCCTAGTGCGACTAGGGCATTCATTTGTGTACTCACCCCAAGGCGCAAATTCGTCAGCGAGTCCCATCGAAGAATCGAGCTTCCTGCGACTATCCGATGGAACGCGTTTGACTCAAACTGGTGCGCTCTTGCCGGGTGTCACGGTCTCTGAATTTGATCTGTTCTTCTATGGACTTGATATGGCCTACAAATGGCGGGGCTGGAGTTTCAACTCAGAACTGTTTATGCGTTGGATCGAAAACATATCTGCAAATGTGACGCTTCCCGATGATAGCCTCGCGCAGTACGGCTTCTATACCGAAGGAGGCTACTTTTTAGTTCCGAAGGTGCTGGATGTCAACTTCCGGTACTCGCAAGTCGCCGGCAACTTGGGTACGTCTTCCGAATATGCAGCCGGTTTCAACTGGTATCCACTTGCCAAGCCGCAGGTCAAGATCTCTTTTGACGTAACAGCGCTGGATGGAAGTCCACTCCAAAATACAACGAGCGATATTCTGGTCGGTGATGACGGAACACTTTTTCGTAGCCAATTTCAGACCGAATTCTAATGGCTTGATTGACAAGTAATCACCTCGAAAAAAACTCTGTCGGAATATCTGCCCTGTCGGTTCTACCGTGATGCACAGAAAGGCGGAGCTCAGTGGGAACTATCGTTTTTCATCCAGCGGTACGTCGCGGTACTGTACATGACACGACTTGCAGTTGTCTGAGATGCGTTTGTATAAGCCACTAAATTCCGATTGCTGACTTGGCGAAGTCGACCTATCTTTCAAAACGGATAGACGTTCATATAGCTGGTGCGCTGCTGCCTCGGACTCGCGAAGCATCGCAAGAAATTCTGTAGGTTGTTCCGCTGTCTCATCATGCCGCAACAGTTCGGTGAAAGACTCTTGCAACAGCAGTGCTTCGTGGGCGGGTACTAAATCGGGATGATCGCTAGGCGTTTTCCACTGTGCTGCTTCGATCAGGCCCAGGTGTTCGTGAGCGTGCGCCGTTTCCACCATCGCTTCTGCCATTGCGGGTATGTCCTGCACCTCTTTGAAATCGTAGGTCAGAGCATCTAGCAGGTCGCCGCTGATCGGCTGAGCACTGCGTGCGGCCTTGTATAGCCCCCGGTAGTTTGGATTGGTACCGGCCAGTTCGAGAATAGGGATCGCTGCATCAGGTTGGATCAGTCCTGCCGAAACACAGGCGACGCTTGCAGCCGCTGGGCTGCGATGTTTCCCATGATGGCAATGAATATAGATGGGACCCTCCAAATCACGAACGGCTTTAGCCAGTTCTTTCACCCGCGCATCCGGAATGCCATCGTATCCATGGGGCAGATGGACATAACGCAGCCCATGTTTTCGAGCGAGTTCGACGTCCGGCTTCATGCCATCAACGCTAATGATCGTCTTGATACCGCGTTCTGCCAGTTCTTTGAAGGCCGCATCGTCTTCGGGTAAGCCTCCGGAGATCACTTTCGCATGCACTTGCACCGGATTTGCCAAATGCTTACTGGTTAACATTGACGGCAAGCTAGGGTTTTCTGCCACTTCACCGTCTTGGCATCGAATATCCGCAGCGCTCCAAAGAAGAAACAGGCCGAAAACGCAAATTGCGATTCGATTCATTAGAATGGACCTCGGTCGTTCGCTGGTCATAGTTCAAAACCCTTCCTGGCTTACTCCGGTGGAACACTCATTCACCAATACTCTGGCCGGGATAGTGCGCTTGCGCACATCGCCTCGCCCGTGACGGAATCAATCATGCCCTCCGACAATTCGCAGGCCATCCATGCTTCGGGGTATTTCAATGGATACGGCGCAGCGACTTGATGGCTCGCTGCGAAACCGAAACGCGAATAGTAGTTGGGATCGCCATACACGAAGACAAGGCCAACGCCCTGGCTTTTAAGAACCGCAAGTCCGTGTTTCACGAGATCGCTACCAATTCCCGCCCGTTGATGCTCCTTGGACACGACCAAGGGGGCAAGGATTGACGCGTTCACTGGAACGCTGCCGTGAACTTTGACGCAGCTGAAGATCACGCAACCAACGACGTGACCTTCTTCTACGGCTACAAAGGCGTTGAGCGCCTTGTTTGACTCATCTCGCAGCAAATCAACAGCCATTTGCGCGACGCTTTCGCGTTCATCCTCGTCAAAGGCATCCATGTGAAGTCGATAGATCGCATCCAGGTCATTTGCATTCACGGTTCGAATCATCACCCCCGTCGCTCCTATCTGTTCCCATACTGTCGCCATCGTTCATTGTAGTCAGTCCTATTCGCTGATGGGTGTGGTGCAAACAGCCCGCTAGCCTTTTTTCAGAGCTGATTAACGCAAATTGCTTCTTAATTGCGATTCCTGGAAGGGACCTAAGCGATATGATGACGGCACATCAACCGATGTTCTTGACGCTTGTGAATTCCAATGCCCAAGTGCCCAAGTGCCCAATGCCCAATTGATTGCAACGTGTCATGCAACTACGGTTCCTTCGTAAGCTCAGAGTCGGACGTGATTCAGTTGTCGGAATCGACGCTTTCCGCAAGACGTATTCTGTTGAGCCGCAATGTACTAATGCACAAAAAGGATATTTTATGCGCATCGACTCATGGCTTGTGTTGGCAGTGGCATGTTTGCATTTCTCAAGTACTTTGGTATCGCCTGCAATGGGCCAGTCCGCGCACCTCGATCAGGGCTGGACCGAGGATGATCGCGAAAAGTTTTATTTCACTGCTCAAGGCTCGCAGCTTATTCCATTCAAGTGGTTTCTCGCATTAGAACAAGTGGGAAATGATCGCTTGTTTCGTGACAACGAGAACATTCGCCAATATGGATTTCTGCCTGCGCCGCCAAGCAAGTTGAACCCAGAGGGTCTACCCGTAGGGTTTGTACGCGATGGTGTCGATCCAATTGCGAACCAAGTCGCTGGGCTTGAGCCGACTCAACGGCAAGTGATCGCTTCAGCAACGCGGTTTGGGATCAAAAAAGCATACCTTGGTGAGTCTTTTGACGAAAAGCTCTATCCCAATGAACAACAGGCGTGGTTCGGCCTGACCTGCGCCGCTTGTCATACTCATGAAGTCGAATTTAACAGCACAACAATACGTATTGACGGCGGCACATCCCAGGCTGATATCGAAACTTTTCTTCGCGACTTAGGAATTGCATTGAAGGCTACTTCCGAGGATGCCGACAAGTTGAAGCGGTTTGCACAATCTGTCGGGAACAATCTCAACGACCTGGTGGAATTCAAGAACGAAGTCGGACAGATCGCAGACGCGGTCAATCGGCTGGTCGCACGAAATAAAGCGGCGCATCCCTACGGTCACGCAAGGTTGGACGCATTTGGTGCAATTCTGAATGCGGTTTGTGAAACGGCACTTAACATCCCCGAAAATCATCATGAGTCCAATGCGCCTGTTAGCTATCCGTCGCTTTGGAACACGCCGCACATGGCCTACGTTCAGTGGAATGCTTCTGCAGCAAACGCTGAAGGACGCAATGTGGGCGAAGTACTTGGCGTCTTCGGAACCTATTCGCTTGAAGCGGGGGACAAACAATTCGATTCAACGATCCGACTTCGCAATCTTGTCATGCTCGAACATGAACTGATCGACAAACTGCGTTCACCCGACTGGCCAGAGAAAGTTTTGGGTAAACTAGATGAGCTTAAAGTTGCACAAGGAAATGCACTGTTTGATAAGAACTGTCTCTCTTGTCACAGCGTGCGTAACAAGGAGGGGAGCTTTGCATTAAACGATGCTGGAAAAATCCCGGTTCGATCCAATACCCTGCAAGAAATTCAGACAGATTCTCAATTTTTAGCCAACCTGAGGCCCTCAATTTTGGTGAAGACCGGTGGCTTGGTCGACTTGTTTGGTGGCCGAGCGGAAGTGACGCGTCCTATGATGCTGGCCGGTGTCGTTAGGGGGATTATCACCAATCGCGCGAAAGCAGAACAAGTTGACTTATCGCAATGGCACGTCGGCGAGCAACAACCACCACATCCTGCTGGCGTTGGAACAGGTTATATCGCTCGACCGCTTGAAGGAATCTGGGCAACCGCGCCCTATTTCCATAACGGATCGGTGCCAAATCTCTACGAGACGCTTCTGCCTGCTGCAGATCGCTCAAAGTCTTTTTGGGTAGGCACAAGAAAGTTCGATCCCATTAAAGTCGGCTTCGCCACATCCCGCTCTGATGTGGGAACTGAATTCCACGTACTGGATGGAAATGGAGATAATATACCCGGCAACTCGAATGCTGGTCATGAAGGTCACGGCCTAGCGGAAGACGAAGGCTTCACTCAAACCTTCGAGAACGGAGCTTGGCGGGATTTTACTGAAGAAGAACGCTACGCATTGTTGGAATACATGAAGTCGTTATCGAGCCAACCTGCACCACCAGATTCTGCGGAAGACAATTCGGGGACAGATCCAGTCGACAACGATTCTGGAGCAGGCTCCGACGCGTCGACATTCGAACTGGTACCCGATGGCGAAGCAGAGCAGATCGCGAATATTGTTGAATTGACCGTCAAGCGAATGCAATTGCAATACGCTGAGAATACTCGCACGTTACGAGGTGTCCATCCAAAGGACCACGGTTGCGTAACCGCGACGTTTGAAGTCTCGCCGGATTTGCCTGAAAAGTATGCAGTCGGCATTTTCCAGCCTGGCATCCGCTATGACGCGTTTATTCGGTTCTCGAACGCCGACACGGAAGTCGCCGCCGATTCAAAAGAACCTTCGCCAGGACAAGTGCGTCACGGCAGTCGCGGAATGGCAGTCAAATTGTTGGGAGTTAAAGGTGAGTCGTTGTTGCCACTGCATGGCGCTTTGACACAAGATTTGGTGATGATCAATCAGCCCGCATTTGCGTTCGCGAACGTGGAAGACTATGAGTTGCTGAGCCAAGTCTTGGTGGATCATTTCGGTGAGCCGAACTCCGCGGTTCACTTCTTTCAAAAGCGGTTTACGGCGGGTACATCCGAACAAAAGCTACGCGCACAGCGGACGCAGCAAATCGTCGCTAGAATTGCCGCAGGAGAGGTCAGTGGAGATACCGGTGCATTTTTCCAGCCCCCTGCTAGTGCTGTAGACAATCCTTATTTTAGCGCCTCGGTGTTTGCCTTTGGCTCCGACCGCGTAATGAGGTTCCGTGCAAATCCGGTTAATAGAAGCCATGAAAAGCCTGACGTCAGCGATCCTGACTACCTTCGCAACGCGTTGATCAAACGACTCCAGGCTGAAGAAGTGGTTTTTGATTTTGCGATTCAAGTACGCACAGCGGATCAACTTGACATTGCGACGGACATCGAAAACGCGTCAAGCGAGTGGAACGATGACTATCTGTCAGTAGCCAAGATCACGATTCCCATCCAAGAGTTCGATGCACCGGAGCAGCGGGAGAAGTGTGAAAAACTGTTCTTCACACCCTGGCACGGTATCAAGGAGCATCAACCGCTTGGAGGCATCAATCGACTTCGCAAAGAAGTCTACCTCGGGTCGGTGCGGCACCGAAATCTTCCCAAAGAGCCGTCGACTATTGAAGACTAATATGCGATCGACAGACCAGGTTATTCAAGAAATGTACCGCATTGCGTAGCAACGTGAACAGTCGTAGGCCCCAGTTAAAGGAAGTCTGGGTGCGGGTTCGGCCCACGACCCACACTACCTTCGCGTCCACATGGCCAACTGCGCAAGAAGTTGGGAAGATCCGTTAGCCATCCACAGAATCTGCTCACGGAATAGAAATTGGCCTTCGATTGCGAACTTCTCAATAACCACCTACTGTATACGCAATAGAAAATACCGAGGTGACGCGCTAGAAAAATTGGGTCCACCGCTTAGCAGCAAGGAAGCACAAATGCTCAGTCGAACGACGCGGTTTTCCGTTTTTCAACTCATGCTGGCCACCGTGGTTTTTGCGGTCTTCAGCGTCGCTCTGTTCAACGACAATCAATGGTGGCGGGCGACCCTGGGCACGGTCACTATGGCCATGATCCTAAATGCGCTGCTGGCGTCGATCTTTACGAAAGGCGAACGTTGGGCCTTTTCCCTGAGCTACTTTGTTGGGGCATTGTTCTTTACCCTTGGCATCTATACTTATGTCGTATCCTTGCCCTACCTATTGACAGTCAAAGCCTACGAGCTGGTAAAAGCCTATGCTTCGAATCCGCCCAACGAAGAAAATTTCATGATTGTCGCAACCATTTTTTGGATACAAGTAACTTGTTATTCCTCGGGCATCGTAGGTCGAATCTGGTATCGACGAACAGCGAATACTGCTCGGTTCGTAGCAACCAACCGTTCGGAAGAAGCTTGAGTTAACTTGCAAACTACAAATCAATTCGCCGTTGAAATGCAAACACCATCAAGGCCAATTGCCATTTGGTTGATTGCCATCATCTCATGGTTTGCACTTTGTGCTTTCAGCTTGCGAGTCGGTAAATCGGATCCCATGCTACTGCTGCTCAACTTTGTGTTTGCCAATTTCCAAAGTGCCCCCGGTTTACTATTTACTACGCTTTCACGTCATCGTAAGAATGCGTTTCGTCGCTGGAATGCCGCGACTCTTGTAGTGGAGATTCCGGGTCTGTTGTTGTGGATAGCACATACAATTGAGCCAACGCTAACGGGCGGCGTCGTCGGCCCGATGGCTGGTTTTTCTATTCTGCCAATGATTATGTTAGTTTACATCCTGGGCGCATTCGCGATTTTCTTCTTCGTCGCGATTCCCGATATCGTGGGCCGTGGCCGCGCGGACTAACACCGCAGGAATAGCTTTGATTGCCGCACAATTGAGCTAAAATCAGTCTCTTGTTCCAGGCACGCGCGCCTGAAAACTACTCGTTCAGCCTTTCAGATTTATGGGTCTCTGATGAACTTTGCAGAACAGAACCTTCGACCTCTATCTTGCTCGCTTGCGGCGAACGGTAGCGGTCTCGGCATCGAACTGGAACCCTTCATGCTAAGCGTAGACGAGGTGGATACCTTCCAGGAAGAACCCGAGTTGCTTTTCGATGGATTTCAACTTCCAACCACCGATTTGGGCCTATTGGCTGGCAAGAGCTTTGACATAGCCTTAGCCTCGGAACGGTGCGAAGGTTCCATTTATTTGAACATCAACATGATGGGAGAGCACTACTGGGTCGATCTCCTGTCAATCGAGTTTGGGGAATTGGTTGATCAAGGACTTGAAACTCGGGTCCGCGTGCGATTTTCAGACCTCTATTTTGCTGACCCATCATCCTTCGAACATACCTTCTTCACCATGACAAGAGCCCGAGACTGAATTGACTAACAAGGTTGAACTACCTCGACTAATCGAACTTCGCGCGGCGGGGAAGCCCACCGGTTTTAAAGTCGACGTCGACTCCTTAGGCGACGGTCGCATACTCCCCTTTCACCAGGTTTGGGCATCCAATCGGACTGGCGTATCAGCCAACCGCGCCAAGTCAGAGATTCAACCGCGACATCTCTCGCTAATACTTGCCGCGATGGGGCGCGACCGTTCCACAGGTGTAGCCCGGATATTCCCCAAACGACCAAATTTTTCTTACGACGTTTCCCGAATTGCTGTCCACTTTCTGGCCTATTGCGCAAATACTCTGTGACGGTGAATTTGGTGAGCGAGGTCTTCACTTGGCAGGATGATGAAACCAGAACAAGTCTTCGAAATCCTAATTCGGGAAAATGCCGACATGCTGCTGGCGTATTTGCGGTCAACGGTATGCGATGCACATGCGGTCGATGACTTGTTTCAAGAATCGATGCTGGTCGCTTGGCGAAAGCTTGAGCAATACGATCGCGGGCGACCTTTTGGAGCCTGGCTGCGCGGGATCGCGAGAAATCTGGCTTTAGCTCATTTCCGCGAGCGTGCACGGCAAGATCAACCGCTAGACGAAGCGTCACTGGAATGGCTTGAAACGCGATTTGCTCAAGTTCAAACGCTTACCGGCGATACGCTTGTCGAAAAATTGTCGGCTCTTCGCGATTGCGTGCAGTTGTTGCCGGAAGCATATCGGCAACCGGTTCAGTTGCGATATGCCGAGTCGTTGTCGCTGTCCGAAATTGGCAACAGGCTACAACTGGCAACGGCGACATTGAAAAAACGGTTGGCGCGGGCGAAGCTGCGTTTGGCCGATTGCCTCGAGCGCAAACTGGCGGCATTAGGTTAACTGATATGAACAACGAACCTACATCTCAAGACAGTCATCGCGAAGCCTTGATCGACGCGCTACTCGCGGCCGCTTATGTCGATGATCCAACGGCAGTGGCGAACAGAGTCGACCAAGTCATGCGACAGATTGAACTCGAAAAATTCGCTCTGCATCGACCGGCTTATAAACCCACCCGCGTGACACGACGAACCTGGAATCGCTGGGTCTCCATGGCGATTGCGGCCTCGTTGCTCGGCGCGATATTTGTTGGCCTACAGTATTTCGGTCCGCCTCAGCAAGCTTTGGCGGCCATTGAACAAAGCCTGGCGGCGGCAGCGGAACAAGTCGCGCGAAAGTATTTAATCACTGTCACCCTCAAAGACGGACGGAAATCCCGCGAGGTCGAAAACGATTTGTACGTACAAGGCAATAACCAGTTCGCGTTGCGGCATCCTGCCCTTCTGCCTGGTGCCGATTTGTGGATCGGCAAGAACGGCGATACGACTTGGGTCGTTCCCGCAATTGGTCCGGTCCTAACGGGCAATGACCTCGCACTCAGTCGATGGTTGAGTTCCCAAGAGCAGTTTTCGACACCCTATTTGCACGTCACAACGGTGCTGGACCGCATGTCGCGCAGCTACCGACTGCGAAAGATGGGCGAGTCGACGATTCGCTCTGTCGCCGGCAACGATGTTGCCTGCCGGCACGTTGTCGGCGAACTGAGAAGCGAAGCCAATCAGAATTTACCCGCGACGATTGAACTTTGGTCGGACGCAGCGTCCGGAGTGGCGATGCGAATCGAAGCTCGTTGGTTGCTATCTGCCTTCGAATCTGGTCGCGAAAAAGTTGTCATCGAATTCGCCGATCAGCCGGACGTACCGGACAACTGGTTTGAAGCTGAAGGACATTACTCGGGCTCACGCGGCCAAATCAGATTCGACACAAAGGGAAACGAATGAGCAATAACCATGACAAGCGTAGAGTGAATGCGGTTTCAGGATTCGAAAATGTCAGCTCGACGCGCAAGCGTGTCTTGTTCACATTGGCTTGGGCGATATTGGGCATACCTCACGCGTGGAGTCAAGAATCTGGGACCGCGACAACCAAAACCAATCGAGCGGAAAGCGTAACTTTTTCCAGCGACATTGCGACGATCATGTATGACAAATGCTCGTCCTGCCACCGGCCCGGTCAGGTCGGCCCCTTTTCGCTGTTGACGTACGACGACGTGAAGAAACGAGCTTTGACAATCGAAGCGGTGATCGAAAACGACTACATGCCGCCGTGGAAACCTGTCAATCACAACGTTCAATTCTCCAATGATCGTAGCTTGAGCCAGTTACAGAAAGAAGAACTGAAGCAGTGGATTGCTGCAGGCTGCCCCGAGGGAGATCGGGCTGCAATGCCATCGCCTCCCGAATTTCCCGATGGCTGGAGCCTGGGAAAGCCCGATTTAATCGTGAAGATGAACGGACAATTCGAAATCCCCGCCGATGGTCCAGACATTTATCGTTCGTTCGTGTTTCCGCTTCAACTCCCCGAAGACAAATGGATCAAGGCCATCGAGTTGCGTTCGAAAGCGAAATCGGCAATGCACCACGCGTTGTTTTTTCTTGACTCAACTGGCAACGCGCGGAAGATGGACGGCTCGGACGGTAAAGCCGGAGTTGCGGGCATGGGCTTTCTCTCCGACTTTGGCGTCGCGGTCAGCGGCAACCATTCGGGCATCGGAGGAGTGTTGAGTCGGTTGGGCGGTCAGCGGCTCCAGCGTGGCTCCAGCGCAGTTGAGGACGGTCGATTGGATAGTGCGCTCGCGCGCGGCTTGGGCGGGTACGTTCCGGGAGCGATGCCGACCAAGCTGCCCGGAGACTTGGCGATGGCGTTGCCCAAAGGCTCGGACATTGTGATGCAAACGCACTTCCATCCGTCGGGAAAACACGAAACTGAACAAGCCGAGATGGCATTGTACTTTGCCGATCAGGCACCGTCGAAACAACTTGTAACGATCCAGGTCCCCGCGATGTTTGGCTTTGGTGCCAACATCGATATTCCGGCCCACGAAAAGAAATTTTGCATCACCGACTCTTTCACTCTGCCGATCGACGTTCAAGCAATCAGCATCGGCGGTCACGCGCATTACATCTGTCGAGAAATGAAGATGACGGCGAGCACGCCGACCGGAACGGAAATCACGTTAATGCAAATCGACGATTGGGACTTGGATTGGCAAGATCGATACTTGTTCGCCGAGCCGATTGATTTGCCTGCAGGGACTGTGATCACCACCGACATCGTATACGACAACTCAGCGGATAATCCCGAAAATCCCTATCAGCCTCCGCAACGAATTCGCTGGGGCCGTCAGTCCAATGATGAAATGGGGAGCGTCTCGTTGTTGGTGGTTGCAGCCGACGAAAGTCATCGGCCAGACTTGCAGGTCGCTTTGAGAAAACATGGCACCTCCTCAGTGGCTGAACGTTTTACCAAAGGTAAAGGGGCCGGACAAATGCTGTTGCAACTCGATGAAAACCGTGATGGCAAGCTGCAAAAGTCCGAAGCTCCACCGCGACTGAGCGGCCGAATCTTTGACCTGCTTGATCAGAACTCCGACGGGGCACTGGATTCGATGGAGCTTGGTCGGTTGGGTGAACTCATGAAACGCTATGGGGCCGGCGAAGATTAATCGTCCCCCGCCTTGCACTAAAAAACGCGAGTTATGAGAACAAGTTTTGTCGATATCCGGCGGAAAGAGAAACAAAATGTTGAAGTCAAGATATTGGATCGTGCACGTCGCTTTGGCCATCCTGTTGCAATTGGGAACGAAAGGAGGCCAGGCATCGCAGCCGCAAAAGGACTGGAAGCTGACGGATATCGCCGGGCAAAGTCACACACCATTCGAGGATCCAGCGACCCGCGCCGTTGTGATGGTGTTCATCTCTACCGATTGTCCAATTGCCAACGCCTACCAGCCGCAACTGAAAAAACTCGCGGAAAAATTTGTTCCCCAGGGTGTCCGCTGGTTCATGATCCATCCTGATGCGGCGGCGACGCCCGAGCAGGCCGCCGAACACGCCAGGCAGTTCGAAATTGAAGTGCCGATTATCGTCGATCAAGATCAGTCGATCGCCCGCAGGGTTGGTGCGCGGGTTACGCCGGAAGTATTCGTCTTTGAAAATGCGAAAGAAAAAGCTGCGTATCAAGGCCGCATCGACGATTTGCACGCGGCTTATGGCAGGAAACGAGTTGTGGCGACGACCCACGACTTGGCTGACGCCTTACGAGCAATTGTCGACGGCCAACCGATTGCGATCACTAATACCGAGGCGGTCGGCTGCTTCATCAACTTCGAGGAAGTTGCCAACGTTCCCAAGGCTGATTACGATCCGCTGAAACTCGACGACTCGAAGGTCGAGCAACTGACGCTCAGCGTGAACGACAAAAGCCGTTTGCGCGAAATTCCTATTCGCGTTTACTTGCCGAAGGAAAACACCACGGCACCCATCATACTGTTCAGCCACGGATTGGGTGGCAGCCGTGACAACAATGCTTACTTGGGTAACCATTGGGCGCAGCGCGGCTATGTGGCGGTTTTCATGCAACATCCTGGCAGCGATGAAAGCGTCTGGAAGGATTCGCGTTTTGGACAGAGAATGGACGCGATGCGCAAAGCGGCCAGTGGTGAGAATTTTATGTTGCGGGTGCAGGATGTCCGGACCATTATCGACCACCTTGAGCGTTGGAACAATGAGGATGAACATGCGTTGAAAGGGCGACTTGATCTGGAGCACATCGGGATGAGCGGACACTCGTTCGGTGCGGTGACAACACAGGCCGTGAGTGGACAATCGTTCCTTGGTCGGGAAGCGTTTACCGATCCCCGAATTAAGTGCGCCATGCCGTTGAGCCCCAGTTCCAACAAGCTCACGAAACCAGAAAAAGCTTTCGGTCAGGTATCAATTCCCTGGCTGCTCATGACGGGAACCAACGATAGCTCACCGATCAACGACACCGATGTCGAATCGCGTTTGGCCGTTTATCCGGCATTGCCTGCGGGCAGCAAGTACGAATTGGTGCTCGACAAGGCCGAGCATTCCGCCTTTAGCGAGCGCGCGTTGCCGGGCGACAAGGGCAACCGCAATCCCAACCACCATCGAGCGATTCTGGCAATCAGCACGGCGTTTTGGGATGCGTATTTGAAGGAAGACGTCGCGGCACGCAAATGGCTCGACAGCGACGAAGTCCGCCAAGTCCTCGATCCCGCCGACCGCTGGCAAAAGAAATGAGCTTTCAGAGCACAGACTGACGGCTGCTTCGTCGGCTGAATGGGGTTGCATCGACCGCAGTGTACGAGCGGAGGACCCTACTCACGGATATCAATATGCCTGCGCCAGTTGGTCGTCTCGCTAGTGGTTGAGAGCGACCGGGGTGGTCGAATTAGTCTCTGTCGGCTTGAATGTGGGAACAACGGAAAGTCAGGCCTTGGCTTATTGGGCTGATTCATTAGAATCTGGACTCGGTTGTTGCCATGGGAAGAGGTTTATACCCCATTTGACGGCCTTTAAGGTGTCGTAACAACTGTTCGGGCGAAGCCCGACAGCCGTTTCAACCTTGTTTTTGCAACGCGAAGAGGGTGTAGCTCAGTTGGTAGAGCATCGGACTTTTAATCCGTGGGTCCTGGGTTCAAGTCCCAGCACCCTCACTGCGTTTTTCTCTTGTGAGTGGATAACTGGATACAACTGTCCCAGGACGGCTAGTTGAGATCAACGTCATCGCGATCTTTCACCAACGATGTGTCACTGAGCACTAGGCACTAAGAATATGAGTTGGTTTTTGGTTTTTTGCTAGAAAACCCTTCGACCGGCATTTAAGCTAGTCCCCGCAATCCTCGCTCTATTGGTGAAGTCTAACCTGTGGTCTGGGGGGCGCCGGGTACGCATTCTTTTGTCTGAACCAACAGGTGTGTGGCTATTGGACCTGGGGCTGTGTGCCTTGGCAAATACGGCACTGAGGGGCGTTAGCAACCGCGGCATGCGGAATTGGCAGGCTCCGCGTTCGCGACGACAGGATTTTAGAGCAAACGATTTGCTGGGATCAGCTAATAGGTAATCAGCGCGAGAACGTTTGCGTCTTGGGTAATTGTTGGAACAAGTAACGTGGGAATCATATAGGAACTGCGATGGTGGGCCAAATAGAAATAGGGGTTCCCTCGAAACTTGAGCTGTCTGATTTTGCCAGTCGAATTCCATCGACAGTATCCGATTTCAGTTTGCAAATTTTCGAAGGCGAGCGGTACTTTGACGAGCTCAGCAATCGCATCCTGGGACCGGTCGACCCTAAGGCGCGGAAGCTCTGGAATGCCTTGGCATTAGCGGAGGGATATTCAACGGGTTCTGCCGATGGTAGCAGCAACATTACGTTTCACGATAGTTCGGAAAGTGCTGCTCGTGTGATTGTCACTACCTGCCATTGCAAGAAGGCGTTCACATTAACTATTCGCCTGAGCAATGATTGTAAAACTCCCAAATCGGATGCATGTAAAAACAGAGATAAGGCGAATACCGACGAACTGCGGCAGGCGGATAAGTTTCCAATACAAGCGATTCATACCGCCACCAGCCTATGGTCAAAAATAACCGGAGGCCGTTCAGCGCACTCGCCTACGCGATCGGAGGGGTTGGTTGTAATCGCGGGCGCAACCAAATCCGGCAAGTCTGAGCTCATGAAAGCAATGGTCAACGAGTACGTTGCTTCCCAGGCGACGCGCGACAAGCGTCTGCACCTAGTGACTTGTGAAGATCCGATTGAGCAATGGCTACCCAACAAAAAACCGGGCGATATTCGCGACGCGAAGCAAACGTCGGAGTTCTTTCTGACCAACGATATCAACTATACACCACGATTGCTTGGTAGAGATGTGGTATCGGTGGCACAAGCGCTCAAAGACGCCAAGCGTCAGACTCCCGCCTGTTACGTTGTCGGCGAAGTGCGGAGAGCGGAGGATTGGCAGGAAATAGTTGATTTTGCTTCTACGGGGCATTTGATTGTCGTGACGACGCATGCGGCGAGCGTACGTGAAGCAATTTTGAGGGTCTTCAAGGCGCTAAATGTCACTCGAGCGCAGGAGCGTCGGATGATTGCTAACGCGTTGTTGGCGGTAATCCACGCTGAGCTTATCCCTGTCGACTACACGACGAGACGAGACAAACAGAATTCGTTGCACGTAACATCTCAAGCGCAGCTACCAATGATGTGGTTCAGAACGCCCAGTTCGGTCAATCAATTGACCGTTGATGGACTGTCGTCCGTGTTGCCCAACAGTGATTTTTGTCTCAGTCGCGAGCAGATGCTGCTTCACATGATTGCGGAGAAAAAAATTGGAGCAGTGGATATTGAGATTAAGTCTGCATCGAAAACAGTGCCGGTTTCCCTAGAAACTAACATCAAAATTCTTGAGACCGCAGCCCGCAGACGCGACATTGAGGAGTTGAGAAAGCCATGAGCGAGTTTAACAAAGTCCATTTCAAATTCGGAATACACGCATTGGACGAGAAGCTAATTCGCCGCGATGCTGACGATTCGCAGCAGCCTTCGCTGTGGTCGGCGGCCATTGTAGGACCTGATGGCACGGGAAAGTCCATTCTGGCGATGCACATTGCCTCAAATTATCTGCGGGAGCATGCTGCACGATACGGTACTGCCGAAAAACCACCATATGTCTTTTACGTTTCAACTGATTTATCTGCGACTATTGCTGAAAGTACGCTTTCGCACTTTGGCCTCTGTTATCCTTCTTTAAGGTCGCGTATTTTGCGAAGAGCCTATAAACGGTTTGCATCCGCAGAGAGGATTCGGAGGTACTTACAAACGAGTAAACAACTCGATTATAAAGAGATTGAGTTCGAAACGATCCGGCCTAGCGAAGCGAGGTCGGAGGAACTTCTTTTAAAGCTCAAACAACTGCGGAAGAGAAAACCGACGATCTATTTTGTCGATTTGCAGGCGGACAGCGCTGGGGACGATTGGTACTTCGTCAATCAGTTGCTTGGCTTGTTTCCGGGGACAGATGAAGCGCCAAGCTTAGTGGTGGTCGATGCTGTAGAGGGACTAGAAGCCTTTGTGGGTGATTTGGATACCTTTGGAGAAGTTCGTTCACGAAGATCGCGAATCGCACAGCTCTCCCGCATGTGTACCAAGGCCAAATCCAATTCAGTTTTTGTCGTTGAACGCGACGATGATGATCATCGAGAGCCCGAACAGTTTATTGTCGATTACGTCATTACGCTACGTACAAGGACAGAGCAGGAGTTTGTTAAGCGGACCGTTGAAATCGAGAAGTTTCGGGGTTGTTGGCATGCACGTGGCGAGCATGAACTAACCATCCGCCAAGGAAAAGGGGCTTTCACTGGAAATGTCGCGAACTTGGATGAACCTCCCATACCCTGGACCATTGAAAAACCGAATTCGAAGAAAAAATATGAACGCTACTTGTCGCATATGTTGGTGATACCCTCGCTGCATTTCGTGAATCGAGAATTTCGAGAAAAGAACCGCGCGCTCGAAGATCCTCAGGGAAGACCAGAGTTTGGGCTCAAGCTGCTGGATAACTTACTTGGCGACGTTTCCAAGCCGCTTGACGGGGAAGGTTCCATCACGCTCCTCCTGGGAGATGCGGGAACACATAAAGGAAGATTGGCCAGACGCTTTTTGTCAAAAGGCCTTGAAGATCCCGATGGAATTGCCATCCTTATCTCGACTGGTCTGATTGATAAAGCAGGATTGAAGAATCGACTTTCGGAACATGTGCCGGAGTCAAATCAATTACTAGAGTGTTTCGACGACTTGCGTCAAAAGCAGTTCGAAATGGTGAACGACAGGCAAAGCAATATTCTCTGCCGTCGACTTAGCGTCCGCCATTTAACCAGTGCGCATCTCTTGCTTATCATCGATACGCAGCTCCGCTGGGCGAAAGCACTCAGCAAGCGGCGCAATAAGGCGATTAAAGGGAATGCCTATGGACATATTCGCGTAGTCATCGATGACTGGAACAATATTGTCGAGACCCACCCGAATATCGCTCGTGACCCTCTTTTTCTGCAAACACTCATTGCCAATCTCAAGCGTGGCGGAGTCTCAGCTCTGATCGTCTCGACGCAACCAGAGCAACCATTTGTGGAGACCCAAGAACTGAGTCGCTTTGATTTGCGAAAGATCGACGAGCAGCACATTTACACGTGGAGTACGTCATTTTTTGGTGAGCGCCGCACGGCGATTACCTGCTTGAACGATCGCCGCGGACCATATCAACCGACAGTACTTGAATTACGGCCATTGGAGCTGGCGCAATCGCAGCGATCAGCGGAAGCGATCTCGATTGGACGCGACTTTGCACTTTACCAAGGTATTGAGAACGGGGCTGCGATCCGCGTCCCGCTGGAAATTCGATTAGTTAGTATCGAAGATCCGACCACATCTAGCTCGGTCAGTCGCTATGCGAATATGATCAACGAGACGTTCACCCGAGTCTTTGCGAGCACGGATCAGGTTCAGGTCGTACACTTTGATTCTTTAGCAGACTACGACCGAACTGCAACGTTTTCGGAATGGATGGATGACACGCGTTTGGGCCGCACGTTAGTTATGCAAATTGATGAGTTTTGGAAATTAGGAGGTAGGAAATCGCACCGGCAGTCGCTGATGGATTTGAGTGGCTATTGGAATGAAGAAGTCATTGGTGAGTATGACACAGAAGAGAAAAAAATGCGGTCGGTCCGATCGCAAGCCGATACCTACGGAGTGTGGCAAACGATGGAGAAACCCGAGACCACAGACACTTCGTCCATCACGGCCAAGTATTGGAAGCAAGTCGTCGAACGAAAAGAACCCGGGGTTGCTACTAGGAATTTGTACCGGGTGGATATGGTCGATGACGAAATTCGAGTTTGCTCGCCGACGGACCGAATTCCCTACCTTTGGGACTTTGGGTTTTTGCTTGCGGATAAAACGTTGTGGAAAATGCATGCCAATGAAGAGGTCCAGGACAGCTATCAGCGGCCCTCGATCCGTGAGGTTTGGAATTCGTTGTGTGTCGAAGGTGACTGGCTCGATGCGGTCAAGCCCAATCAAGGACAACGCGGAAATGTAAGTTGGCTCGATTTTTTTGCCGCCACTCGGCAAATTGCCAGCTTTTCGGACGCTAACGCGATGAACACGGATCTACTTACGATTGAAACCATTTGTAGTCTGCTCCTCGAAATCTGGGGTTCGATCGCGATACAAAAAGACAACCATCCGGAAAACTTCAGTGAGTTAACGGTGCGTTGTCCCGCCAGCTCTGCCGCCTCACTTCCTAATGTTCCGCTCGGTAAATTACTGAAGGAGAATCGCGAATCGCTGAAGATCGCGACGGTTCTTTTGTTGTACGGGTTCCCGCAGCTTACGAGTGAACAAGATCGACGCATATGTAGTCGGTCCGAGAACAGACGTTTCGTCGCGTCTCGCGAGTGGTACTCAACCGCGGTGCATCGATTGCGCAAGGAAGGTTCCGAGGGGGGAAGGTATAGTTATTTGGCACTACCAGGCAGCTTTACGACACGCGGCGATTGGTTTTTATCAGTCGCGTCGGGAAGTCGCAGCCAATTGCTAGCAGAAAGATCAATTGATTTGCTAACGAGCCGCCGCATGGGGCTAATTCGGCTTCACGCAGGCTTAGGACTCCCCGTTCGGGATATCGTGCGAGGCAATGAGATCGATGCACTCGGAACGGCTCTCCCACGCTTTGATGCGTTGGAACGGGACGATACAGGGGCGATTAAAACCGATATGAACTCAAAGTCACTCAGTTATGGCGACTTAAAGTCATTGGGTGCGAAACAGGACGTGCGAAGTTGGCTATGGCGATCGAGAATTAAAGACTACGATCGTGATTGCTTCTACTTCCAGCGGTGGATCGGTCGTGTGCTGTTTGAGCGCGATATTTGGTTCAGCAGTACCGGGCAATATAAACTAATCGAGTTGTTCCCCTCGGATCTCAATAACCCCACACTAGGCTCAAATGCGAATCAATTTAGCGAGGCTCACCTGGAATACACCATCAAAATTCTCGAGTCGGCCTTGCGGTCACATAATTAAAGCTCTATTGACAGGTGAAGCGTGGCAGGGCGTCGGTGCTGTAAGCCTTGAGAAAGGAAGTACTTGGGCAACGACCTCCCCTGCAATTTCATTGGGTAACCTACTGTGAAAGGACTCACTAAATGGCGAATTCAAAGACGCCCTCTTTCCTGGGATTTGGATTGCGATTTCTTGCAAACCTAGAGGCCGTTGGAGAAATCGTGGAGGTTACGTGGACCCATCCCCAAGGAATCTGTGCGCGAATCGCCTTGCCCAACAAAGAGGGGCGTTCCTTTCCTGTTATCTTACAGAGAATGCCCTCCAACGGTGCGGCACCGTTGGTAGAACTGCGCGTCGGTTCAAATTCAATCCCGATCCAAACGCCTGAGGAACTCGACGCGGTCCCGATCTTGGCAAATTCCTCCAAATTCTGGAGTGCGGCTGAATCAGTGAAGGCTGCGTGAGAGCCGGAGTCAGAGAAGTCTTCTTTCATCAAGAGCGTGTTGCGAAAAGGTGTTATTGTCATTCGAAGCGTAAGGGTGCTTCTAACGCAGGTTGGGATTTTTTAAGGCATGGCGATAAAAAGTCATCTTTCGAATTCGACGACTTTCGGTTGTGATGAGAGCGCAGGTGAACTTTCTCATGCATGCTACGATCGCAACTTTGGATTCTTTGCCCTTCGTCTTTAGGTGCACGTAATAATTTTTAATTTTCGTGTTGAACCGAATGGCGACCAGCGTGGCCATGTATAGCACAGCTCGAACATTGCCACGTCCTCCCATGATGAACCGCTTCCCGATAGTTCCACCTGAGTCTCGATTCATGGGAGCGACGCCAACGAGTTTAGCGATCTGCTCGCGATTGAGCTTGCCGAGTTCCGGCAGATGGGCCAGCAGCACAGAGGTCGCTACATCTCCGATCCCTTTGGCTGACTGGAGTATCTCGATCTTGCGTTTGTCCATGGCATTACTCT
>JBGSUV010000093.1:0-58764 GCA_041753315.1 Pirellulaceae bacterium
TGCGATATCCTTTGAGACGGCCGGAGTCGAACCATTTGCTTACAGTTCGAGGGGCCACCTTACAGATCTTCGCGACCTGTCCTGTGGTGAACACCTTCATATGCAGGATCTCCGTTTTCCTTACGTGATTTAAGAGCTCGCCGAATTCCTAATGAACCCAGACAAGCCGTGGTTGCCCCTGCCTGTCAAACTGCGAACTGAATGGCTTCAATTCACCTGGCCGCCAATCCATTAGCGAACCATCTGACAAACACTTGGGTCAGGGCTATCTACAAACCAGCTTTTGCGACTTCAGGCTCAGCTTTCCCTCAATCAAAGCCAGTTCTTTGGCCAGTTGCCTTGCGGTCCCGCGTTCACAACTCGACCCTCTTTACCACACCCCCGAGCAGTAAAGATGTCTTGACTCGTGTCGATCGTGAAAATTGCACGTCCAGTCAGTGGGGTTTATCCCCTGGGAGAACCAAATATGAGGCTGACTCCGACACCACTTGCGCAGCATCAAAGACGCATCGACAGCAATCTACGCCTATGGGTCGTAACCTATAGTACGTAGCCGCGATCAGTTAGATTCCCCCCTAACTGAACCAGCTCTTCGCACGTCACCCCGAACCAATCGATCCGTTGGGACTTTGCAGAACAAACTGTCCGCTGTTAGTTTTCGATTCAAACGGGGTAATTACTTTAGGAAGATTGCTCGTTTGGTTGGGACCAAACGACATAATCGTTCCGATGCTGCGGACTACCCTGTCTTTAGCCAGAAAATTACACCTCGCGGCGCAATTGTTAACGCAATCGCCAAAAGTTTTCAATGTTCCGCAAGCTAACACCTTCTATCTCAGTTTACGGAGATTTGCACAAAATGGCTCGAAGAATGCACCATATTTTTTGTAGCTAGCTTCGATCAATGGCGAGTTGCTGCTATAGCAAACTGCAAAGAACTCCCAGACTGCCAAGTCTACCTCGCCCAATTTCTCTTTACAGCCACTACGGGAATGATGTAATCTACCGAGTGACTTCAGGTTCGACGAACCACCACGTCAACGCCGTCAGGCCCTTATCAGAGTTGTTGCGCCGGATGGTGAACCTCTTCGCGTTTAAATTGAATGCCCACCTGCAGGGATACTTGCCATGAGCGCAATCGGATTACTTGTACTCGTCAGCTTGTTTGGACAGGTCGGCGCGCCCACACTTCCTGCAACTCCCTCCGCAAGTCAAGGTGAATTGCGAGACTTCGGTTGGCGGATAGCGGACGACGGCGCTTTAGAGTACATCGTTCAGCTCTCACCCCAAGTCGCCGAGATATTGCAGAAGTCTAACAATCAGTTTGCTAGCCACATGCCACCCGAACTCGTCGGTCGCGCCACACGCGTGGTGGTTCAGGTCGGCACGGGCGATCTTCCGCGCGTTCCATCACTGGAAGAACTCGATAGAGAGCCGCGGTACAGTTCTGCCACGGATCTGCAAGCTGCGCTGGGCCGGGGACAGTTCTCTGATGTCGAAGCAGATTCACTCAAAAATGTTCAAGGCGGCAACGTCCCACCATTACCCGCGTTTCCAAACTCGGGTTCGCTTACCGACGCAGTGGACAATGTGGTTGATCGCGCGGCAAATGCGGCAGCCAACCTACCCAACGCAAACAGTTCGGCCCAGCAACTTGGCGACCGATTTCTCGGTGGTGCAAGAAACACACCCAACGCGGGCGCTGGCAATCTCGGAACATCGGGACTCGCACCGTCGGCCTCGCTGCCAAGTACCGCTGGGCAAGGCAGCAAATTCAATAGCACTGCTCCACTCTCACAAGATGACCCAACCGGTCGTGTCGGTAATGTAACCACCACCGGAACCGATAATACTGGCCTGGATCCCCGTCTCGGTGCGAACCCTTGGCCAACGGACAATTCACGCTTCGCAGACAACCCGCAGCTTCCCAACTACTCAGAGCAACCTGCAACCAACGATTGGAACTCAGTTACCGACCCGCGATCCCTTGGTGGTCAATCCCCACAATATGTGCCGCCTAGTCGGGATGGTGGCATCGCACAACGAGGCCAGATGCCTGGACGTAGCCTCTCCGATCAATTAGGCCAAGATCGATTCGGCAGCACCGCCAATGACCCTCGAGCAGGCTACTCTAGCGATGGATACCCCGTCTCGAATGACAATCGTGGCTTCAACGGCGGTGGGATGGGCTATGCCGAACGGCAAGGACAAGATGCATTTGGGCGAGGTGACTATTCAAACGTGCTGAATCGCACCCCCGACCCTCTAAAAGTGGCCTCGCTAACAACGAATAAACAAACGGCGTCCGACACAGCCGATAAAGAGAAAAGTGCCAGCGACGAAACGTCCAATTCGGGTGCTACTAAGTCGAAAAACAACCAGAATTTATTGGTTGTCTTCTTCTTGCTATCGCTTGTGGTGAATGTCTATTTGGGCATGTTGATTCGCAAGCTCTTAACGCGATACCGCTCACTTCTTTCAAGCGTTCGCAGCCAAATCGCGTGACGCCTTGCGCGGCATTGGGGTACGTCGTCGTGGAGCTTGCTAAACCTCCCTTCACTGCGGGACCTTTAGCAGGCTCCACTACCATAATTTTTGATGTTGACGCAGCATTAGCTGCGAAACGGATTGAATCGCAGATAGTTAATATGCCGGTATAGCTCGTTGCGTTGAAGTAACTCGGCATGGGTCGCCGTGTCGGCAATGCGGTGATTGTGCAGCATCACCACGACATCACATTGACGTAGGGTGAGCAATCGCTGCGGCAAGACGACGGTGATTGCTGATGGCTTGACTAAACCGCAAATTGCCTCCAGCGATTCTTCTTCCATTTCTGCTTCCAAGCGCACGTCTGGCTCTTCGACGACAACCACCGAAGTCTGACGAAGTGCAGCGCGGGCGATGCCAATTCGGAAAGCGTCTTCGGTCGATAGACGATCATCATCAGGACTAATCAGAGTCATCGTTTCGTTGGGTAGCTTTTGGATCGTCGTCGTCAGCTTGGCTGCAGTGATCGCATCATTGATTTGTTCTTCCGTTACCGTCTTTTTGGCACAGGTGTCATCGCTTCCACGCAGATTTTCAAGTACCGAACCGGTCACGATGGCTCCGTCCCGCGCAACCCAATGTGCACACTTCGTCAAACTGCGCGACTTCAGATTTGCAATCAATTCGCCATCGACCAACATACGTCCACTGACCGGTCGCCCAAAGCCCATCAATAGCTCGACCAATGCGTGAGCCTGCAGTGGCTGACTGGCGACGACACCAATCAACTGTCCCGGCTTGAAGAGCACGCTGACATCTTCTAACAATTTGCGTCCATTGCTGTCTTGCAATGTTACATGTTCGAGTTCGATTTGTTTGGAAACTTGAGCGATGTCCAGCAGTTCGTCGTCGTTGAGTTCGTCGACGGATAAGGACAAAAATCGATTGAGTTCGTCGGCAGCGGACTCGACCAGCTTCAGTTCACGAAACGTTCGCTCGAGTCGAACGGCACTGATGGAGGCCCCCGTTAAGCAAAGCACAAAGGGAAGGATGCTGGCGATGGCGAAATTGGAATCACTGGCCAAGACTTGTACGGCCACAACAAACAGGAATAGGCAAGCAAGCAGGCCACTGATCAACAACATCGTCGGAATGCGCCAGGCTGAACTCGTGAGACTGCGAATTGCATCGTGACGGTAATGGTCGAGTTGATCGCTAAAACGCTTTTCGACTTCGTCTTCTTCGTGGATGGAGTTGAGCAGCGGTCCGCGGATGCTCTGCTCGACGAGTCCATTACGTTGTTGAGCCGCACGTTCGCGGACAACTGGTAGACTTGTTCGTCGACTCCGATCAAACATGCGGTAGATCAGAACGACGAAGACGGTCGCCAACAAAGTCAAGACGGTGAGGGTTGGTGCGATGAGCAGCGCCACCAGGATACAGGCCAACAATTGAGTCACGTGTCGCGGGAATGTCCGCCACCAACGACCCAGGCTGGCACGAACCCGAGGCAGATGATAGTCCAAGCAGTCGGTCAAAGCGGTCTGTTGCGCGGAAAGGGTCCGCGTCGTCGCCAAACGTCGCGCGTACATCCTCAACTGTCCTATCAGTTCGACTTCAAACGCAACCGCCGATCGCTGGATCTGTCGGTAAAAAAAGAACAGCAACACCGCACAAATGGTTAGAACAATCAGAACTCCACCCAAGATGGCCGTGATTCTTGCGAGGGGGGCCCAGTCAACAGGTAGAAGATGCCCCACATCGGGCAACCACGGCGAAAGTGGTTTGTAGACGGCTCCTTGCCTCTGTTGTGCATATAACAAACAGTTCACCATGGAGCCGAGCAAGTAGGCAATCAGCGGCACGCAGACTGCGACGACGCTTCCCACAAGGGCCGTGCTACCACCCCAACTCGACTGCCCGGTCCGCCTCAGTAAGGCGCTCAGCGATTTTGAAATCAACGGTACCACTCCTCAACCAACTCGATGCTGCATCCGCAATGAGAATTTCTTGCGACTCTACATGCAGTGTAATCGGATTGGACTGGAGTGGGGTAGTCCCGGTTAAAACCAGTCGGAAATGGAGCGTTCGCTGAGCTCGCCTAGCACGACAACTTGCCCTTGAGCTGATGCGAGAATTTCTCGCCCCACCGCAGTGCCCATCAATCCAACTTGATCGGGCAGGTCACCGCGAAATACGCGTGCCCCAAGCTGTTCGGCCAGTTCAACTGAGTCATCCAGGCTTCCCCGGTCTACGACCAAAATCTCGCCTCGTTTACCAATTCTCTCGAGCGCAAATTGAATCCGCAGAATTGCGTCCGCCACTGTCGACGCCTGATTCAAACAGGTGATCACGATGCTCAGCTCGATCGCTTGCACTTGGGGACGTTGCACTTCGCCACGGTCGTTCGCCAACAAATCAACCAATTCATCAAGTTGGTCGGTGGCACTACGCTCGATTTCGCGCGTCGTCACGATGCGTAGTTCTTGCAGAGATTCAACGCTCGGTGTCTCGACACGACGAGCTATGGAGGAGGCTGTAGGAGTCTTGTTCAAAACAGTTGCCTAATGAAAAAGCCGTATGATGCGCAGTTACCGCACTAAACCAAGAAAAGGTAATATCGAAAAGCTGCGCAGGCAAACAGGGCAAACTACGTGACATATAGCTTCTAACATTATCGCGCGGAATGTAAGGACTGGAGAGGTTGTCGCATGCTGCCAGTCATCTCGTTCCAAAGCTCAGGTCTCGTTCCCTGCAAACAGCAACTCCACCTTTGCTTGTGAACGTTAGGGCAACGCGCCAGAATGATTGGTAGCGGCCTCGTCCCACCGAACATCTTTGCTTGTGGACCTTTGGACGCTGCCCAAAAAAGCTCGGCAGGAGCTTTGCACTATCCCGCAAACTCATTGGCAGCCCCTGTAATCCTTTCAATCGCTAGAGTCCAGCGAGTCCGTGCCGATTCTTTGCTTGCACTTGTGACTTCCGACCGCCCACAGGTGGCTGGAGCGCATATTTACGAACTACAGCGCCACAAGCCGCCTACGGCACACACGTCCGCCAGACCTTGGATTGCGGGCTGGAGTCACACTTGGAAGGTTATTGATTGTGACACAACACCGACACTTGAAGCTGATTGTTCAAATTCCTTGCTTCAATGAAGCGAAAACTCTGGCGGAAACCATTGCCGATATACCGCGCCACATTGATGGAGTTGGTACCGTCGAATTACTTGTCGTGGATGATGGCAGTAGTGACCAAACCAGCCAGATCGCACAACAACTTGGAGTTGAGCATATCGTTCGCCATCGCACCAATCGTGGGTTGGCGCGCTCGTTCATCAGTGGGCTGGACCATGCACTCAAAGCCGGTGCCGACATCATTGTTAATACGGATGGAGACAACCAATATTGCGGCGGCGATATTCCGAAACTGATTCAACCGATTCTGACGGGTGAGGCCGATTTTGTGATTGGTGATCGCCAGACTTGGAGTATCGAACATTTCTCGTTGTTCAAACGTATCTTGCAATATCTTGGCAGTCGTCTCGTGCGGCGTCTATCGGCGACGGATGTTCCAGATGCGGTCAGCGGATTCCGTGCGTTTTCGCGTGGTGCTGCGATGAAGCTGAACGTTGTTAGTTCGTTCAGTTATACGATTGAAACGTTGATTCAAGCTGGGCGCAGTCGCTTGGCTATTGTCTCGGTTCCAGTGCGTACCAATGGCAAAACGCGACCATCGCGGTTGTTCAAGAGCATTCCGCAGTTTTTGAAGAAGTCGGGCGCGACCATGTTGCGCGCCTATGCGTTGCATCGACCGATGTCCGTCTTTTTTGGAATCGGCTCTTTGTTATTTCTCATGGGCACCGCACCGATCGCGCGCTTCTTATGGTTCGCAGCACTTGGTGAAAGTTCCGGGCATGTTCAATCGCTGATTCTGGGCGGCGCGCTCACCATGCTCGGCGGCTCGGTGTGCATTCTCGGACTGCTGGCGGACTTGATCGCAGCCAATCGCCAGTTGCTCGAAATCACGCTTGAAAAAGTCCGTGGTCTCGAGTTGCAGATTAATCGCATTGCCAGTCAACCTTCCCTCCACAATCAGACAAGCCCGACGACATCCGTCAAGGACTATGCCGTTGGCTATCCGTCGGAAGCAGCCTGGGACGACACTCTCCCCATTGCTCCGCCACTGCTCGGCGTTCCTATGATGACCGGATTGACAGTTGGTAACTAACCGCGGCGGCTCTTTGGCCATCGATTGTCTGTGAAACCACATTGAAGGAATTGAGCCTTGTTGCAACGCGCCTCCACCAAATTTGTCGCCGGAAATTTTTTCGACAAGTACCGCAGTGAGAATCCGATTCATCGCCATCTGATGAACGGTTTTCTTAAAGCGGCCGTTGAACTTCTGCAAGGCGTTCATGCAAATTCAATCCTCGAGGCCGGTGCAGGCCCAGGGGATTTGGCAGCACACATCCTTCCCGCCGTCGGATTTGAACCCGAGCGATATTTGGGAACAGATGTCTGCGATGAACAAGTTGCCATTGCACGAGCCACTCATCCTGCGTATCGCTTTGAGCAAGCCTCCATCTACGATCTCCCCGCCGCTGACTGTTCGATCGACTTGGTCATAGCCTGTGAAGTCTTGGAACATGTTGATGAACCCGATCGCGCACTACGGGAACTTCACCGCATCTGCCGCGGAACGTTGCTACTCAGCGTTCCGCGCGAACCGCTGTGGCGAGTGCTCAACTTTGCTCGTGGAAAGTACTTGCGCCAATTGGGCAATACGCCTGGGCACATCCAACACTTTTCTCCCGCGCGACTTCGACGCTTGTGTGAGGAGTATTTTAATGTGGAACATGAGCGCCGACCGCTGCCGTGGACGATGTTCCGCATGACAAGAAAATCACTTTGAACGATTGGCGATAGGCGTGGTAAGTATCGGTTGTCTAATATTGGCATTGCTGACGGTGATCGTCGTACCGAACATCGGTACGTTGATTGCCGATGGGATGCAGCGTCTTATTACGCGGCTAAGGAAATTGCCTGTGCCGGCGGGATGGCTATTAAGTGCCACGTCGGTGCTTGGCTGCGCAGCGACCACCACATTTCTGTTCTGGCCAGTTCCTTCGGTACACGATGAATTTGCCTACGTGTTGACCGCAGACACGTTTCTTGAAGGTCGACTGACTAACCCCGAACATCCTTTCGCAGAGCATTTTGAAAGTTGGCATATTCTTCAATCCCCGAGTTATCAAGCAAAGTACCCACCGGCTCAAGGTTTGGCATTGGCAATTGGCGATTGGCTGGGAGGTAAAAAGTTGTTTGGAGTATGGATGACTCTAGCCATTGCCCTATTGGCGACCGGTTGGGCCTGCAACGCGTGGCTACCGCAACGCTGGGCCATTTTGGCTACCTTTCTGTTGGCCTGCAATGTTCCGATGAGCTTCGCTTGGGGCAATTCCTACTGGGGTGGGGCCGTCGCCATGCTCGGAGGAAGCTTGCTTGTGGGCAGCCTTGGTTACTCGCTCAACCGTTTGCGGCCAGAGCATGCGCGAAGTCCGCTGTGTTCCGGGAACCCATCCGAGTTGGTTCAGAACAAAGGTGTCAAATCGCTAACGGCCGACGCCCGTCCGACTATGAATTGGCGGCATGCGTTCGCCTTGGGCAGCGGACTTGGCATCTTAGCAGCCTCGCGGCCATTTGAAGGCGCTTTGATGGCGTTGCCACTGGGTTTGTTTGCTTTGACCGCTTCGTGGAAATTGAAGCGAGCACAGTGGCTCAAGTTCTGGCTGGGCGCTGCCACCGCAACAACCGTGTCCATGGTTCCATTGCTGATTTACAACCAAGCGGTTACAAGTGTGGCACTCAAAATGCCTTATCAAATTTGGACGGAACAACAAGGCGATGCTCTCAATCGGTTGTTAACTCCAGCAATGGCGTTGCTCGATCATGAAGCGAATGCGATTTCCGCAGAGCAGCGCGATTGGCGCGCCGTGGAACTAGCTCGATGGCTGGAAGTTCGCAGCGCTCATCGGCTCGCCTTCGTCTGGCACAAGCTGCTGCAAACCTATGCCTTTTATTTCCAGGGGGTGTTGCTCATTCCGCTGCTCGCGCTCCCTTGGGCGATTCACCGTCAGCGTAACTTGCTGTGGTTGGTCGCCGCAGTCGTGATGGTGACACTTGGAAGTTGTACCCACTTGTCCGCTGGACATGCTCATTACGTCGCAGGCTTAACCTCGGCCCTCATGATATTGGCAATGGCAGGCTTGAGGCATTTGCACATCAGCCTCCCGACGATCGGCAGACCGTTGGTCGGCGGTGTGCTGTTAGCCTGGGGTGTAGCTGGTACCTTCGCTGTCGGTGAAGAAGTGGTGCAGAGGTATCATCCGCGCGCTCATGCGTGGGCCAAACGTCAAGCCAATTTGGTGGAGAAACTCACGACAGACGATTTGAGTTCACTCGCAAAACAGATTGTTTTTGTTCGGTATACACCCGAGCACAACGTCCATCAGGAATGGGTCTACAACGCAGCCGATATCGACGCTGCTCCGCTCGTATGGGCGAACGATTTGGGTGACGCGGCCAACTCTCAGTTAGTCGAATACTATTGGCATCGTGGAGTTCGCAGCCAATGTTGGTTATTGAATGTCGATCGTGGCGGAGAGCATTTGCAGGCATACCATCCTGCTGCGCCAACACCGCCCAACTCGTCGAGCACGACTGCTCCGCAGTTGATTCGGTCGACAGTACCAGCCGCTCCAACGGATCGACCGACAACGGGCGATCAAGTTCACTAACTCATGTTCTCACAATGTGATTTCAAAATGTCCACTTCAGCCCGATCAAACAACGCATTCACTCGCCTGGCCGAGACCTTCCTTCGCAGAAACTTGCGTTTGGGCGTGGGCCGCGATGCTTGTTTGGCAGGTTGGTTACTGTTGGCCCTGGTCAGTGCTTTCATTGCGTACATCGCGCGGATGCATGAAGTGACACATGATGCGTTTCATGAAATGGCTTTATTTCGTGAAGCACTCGCCACGGGCGTCTTTCCAACAGCGGATGTGTTTGCCTATACGCCGACGGTGAATCCCTCGGTCCATCACGAATGGGCCACCGGGGCGGTGATCTACTTTGCGACCATCGGTACCGGCCTGGGCGTGGCTGGGTTGGCGATGTTGAAATTCATGTTGGCTGCAGCGTTGTGGCTAGTGCTTTATCGCGTGGCTCGCATGCGCGGCGCCCACCCCTATATATTTGCACTGCTATCGTTTGTTGTTTTCCCGGTGTTGTGGGTCGGCTTTGCCACACTCCGCGCGCAACAGTTCACTTTATTGTTCATTGCCCTTCAAATCTGGATGCAGGAACTTGATTGGCGTGGACGCCGGGCGTGGGTCATCCTGTGGCTGATCATGCTGGTGGCATGGCTCAATCTGCACGCGGGATTTGTGGTCGGCGCCGGTTTAATCGCCTTTCATACGCTGGAACGATTTGGAGCGGCCCTATTGCGTCAACGCTCACTGTTAGCGGGATTTCAGGCCACCTGGCACCTCCTATTGACCGCGCCGCTTGCGGTGTTGGCCCTGCGATTGAATCCATATGGCTGGGAGTACATTCCGTATCTGGTTCGGGCGATCAGCATGCCGCGTCCATTGATTCGCGAATGGAATCCGTTATGGCACACCTACATGCCAGTGCTGACCGTTGGAATTTTCTTGATCAGCGTCGGCTTCTTCGTCTATGCGCAGCGGCATACCCGATTCAGTCGCACACCAGGCGCACTGTTCTTGGCCATGTGTGCTTACATGGCGCTAAAACATATCCGTCACGGTTCAATTTATGCGGTCGTATGGATCGCCTATGTGCCCGCCTGGATCAGCCATACGCCGTTGGGACGCGCATTGATTGCCACGCTTGACCAGCATCGCACGCTGGCGGTTCGCATCAGCCAAACAGTGGTGTGCGTTTCGCTGGCCTACGCAACGTTTCATCAATTCTGGAATCCTACCATGCCCGCAGAGCGAGTCTATTCGACGGCCTGTTATCCAACGGGAGCGGTAGACTACCTTAAATCAAATCGTTTTAGCGGCAATCTACTCACCCCGTTTCATGTCGGTGCCTACGTCTCCTGGGAGATGTATCCGCAGGTCAAGGTGAGCCTTGATGGGCGGTATGAAGTGGCCTACCAGGAGCAGGTGATGCCAGAGCACAACCACTTCTTCGGTGGCGAAGATGGCTGGTGGAGGTTCCTGGAAAAGTACCCAACCGACGCTGTGCTGGTGCATGTACAGGCACCCGTAGTCGAACAGTTTGATCGACTTGGGGCGCGCAATCAACGGCTCGTCGAAGATGCCATCGCAGGGCAAGATCAACACAACTTGTCACACGACTTGGTGGAAGAGTGGCAGGTCGTTTATCGCGATGATTCGTTTGTTGTATTGGCCGCTGAGCGCTGCGGACTGCCGGTCGTCGACCGCCGCGGTCAACCGATGAGCGATGGCGCTCAGGCAAGTTTTACTCAAGAGCACGCGCATTGGTGCATGCCGCAACGACTAGTCAATTTCAATTCAAACGTTGAATTGACCAACCACACGCTGTCAAAACCAAATTGAGCTAAAAAGCCATCGCAAGGCGAGTTCCGAAGCCGTGAATCCAGCCACTGGATGTTCTCGATCGCATTGCCCCCTCGAGGACAGTGGGAGTTGAACGATCATCGTGTTCCCCAGCGTAGCCGGCCGGGCCCACTCGATCACTCGAATAACTGGTAGCTGATACCGTCGCACGTCGGCGGCTTTCTGTCCAACATCAGCTTGTTAGAACGACCACGTGTGACGAGCATTGCGTACTTCGTTTTCATCGCATAGCCAGTTGCACCCCCGATTCAATGAGTTCGCCAGTCCCACCCTGCCGTGAGGATTTTCCAAAAAAGTTTGAACCCCTGAGGGGCCACAGGGTATTTAATAACGTACCGCTTTTTTAACCTTGTCGGTCGAGCAAGTGAAGGTAACGTTTTGCGAGAATTGGAAGGCATCAATTTGGAAACCCTAGCCGACTCGTCGGCAAAAGAGAAATGTGCTATCGGTGCAAACGATCATGAAGAAGTGCGCAAACTAATCGAGTCGGCGAAAACGGATCGCGATGCGATTGCGCAACTCT
Source organism: Pirellulaceae bacterium (assembly GCA_041753315.1). Taxonomy (GTDB): domain Bacteria; phylum Planctomycetota; class Planctomycetia; order Pirellulales; family Pirellulaceae; genus Aureliella. Next base: position 11,643 of record JBGSUV010000093.1, read on the forward strand.
ATCGAATTCACCACCGTGTGGTTGAGTCCTATGTCAAGCGACGCGTTTCCAATGCCGAGGATGCAGACGACATTATTTCCGAAGTTTTTTTTGCCATGGTCAAAGGACTTCCGAGTTTCCGGTGGCGTGGAGTACCGTTCAACATTTGGTTGTATCGAATCGCCACAAACAAAATTAGCCGATGGGCAAGGCAGCAGCGTTCCATTGTAGTGAACCACATGCAAGAACTGCAGGCAAAACCAACGGAGCTGTCAGAGCATCTTGATACGGAATACATCGCAATTGCACTGGAGTGCCTACCCATCCGACTTCAAGACGTTCTTACGCTGTACTATTTTGAAGGACTGAGTATTTCAGAAATTGCGGCCGTAATCAATCGTTCGGAGGGGACCATTAAGTCTCGCTTACATACAGGACGCGCCCAAATGCGTCTTCAACTTGAAAGAAGAGGAATACAAATTGACTAGCTTGGATCCAATGACGAAGGTCTTTGACGTTTTGAAGTCGCGCTCAAGTGAACGCGGCAATTCTACCTATGATTTGGAGAACGAATTGATGAGTTTATTTGATCAACAAAAACAGAGGCGTTCACGTTTCCCGAAGTTTGCCATCGCGGCTTGCTTGGGGTTGCTGGTAACCGGTGCAGCGGCCGAAGCTGCGACAGGGGTCATTAGCTCGATGATCAAAAGTGTAACCTTGGACACCGGCAATGGCCCGCAGCCCGTGAGGAAGTATCAGACAACCGAAAACCCCGATGGAAGCAAGACGGTTACCGTGACATTGCCCGAAGGCGCAAAATCAGGTACCGTGACGGTCAACGCAACTGGCAAGTAATCAACAATCACCTTGTGATTCGAATTGTAAAGGAATTGGGTGCATGCCCCGATTCCTGAACTTCGAGATTCAGGGTTCATAATTGGGGGATACGCCTGATGTGCCTCGCCAATCCATCGACGTCTCCTCACTGTTGATCATTCATTTGCCCACCGCCGCCTAATTCAAATTCAAACGTCGATTTGACCAACCACACGCTGTCAAAAACAAATTGAGCTAGAAATCCATCGCTAGGCGAGTTCCGAAGCCGTGAATCCAACCGCTGCCATCTGGAAATGCCAACGTCTGAGAAACATCGCAATAAGTAGCGGAATAGTTGAACTGAGCTTTCATGTTCGGATTGAGAAATCAGTTCAAGCCATACGTTTGATTATGTTCCTGGACTACCGATTTCGCCGGTCAGTTAAACTGCGTCGACTGGGGTTGTTGATCCTGCCGCCCCATTGGCTGCCCGTCGTTGCCCCCACTGGCGACGCGCCCACTTTTCAGTCCCAACGATGAGGTAGGCGGCTAAAGCAGTCAGTAAAATCCGCCACCACGCGTCCCAGCCGATCGGCGCGGTGTGAAACATGCGGTTCATCAATGACGAGTAGGTGAAAGCCATTTGCAGAGCAAGTTGAGTCAACACCCCGACCGCAATCCAACGGTTGGAAAACAAGCCAATGGCAAACATCGATTTGGTCAATGAACGGCAATTGAACAAGTAGAACAACTCAACCATCACAAACACGTTGACCGCAACGGTTCGCGCCGCTTCGAGGCTATAGCCATTTTTTAGTGACCACTGAAACGACCCAAAAGCACCGACGAGCATAATTGCGACCACGATGAAAATGCGTCCAATCAACAACCTTGTTAACAACGGTTGATTGGGATCCCTCGGTCGACGGAGCATGATATCGGGCTCTTTGGGTTCAAAGGCGAGCATCAAGCCAAGCAGCACGGCAGTGGTCATATTGATCCATAAAATCTGCACCGGAAGCAAAGGTAAGGTAACGCCTGCGAAAACGGCGGCCAGGATGAGCAGACCTTCACCGAAGTTGGTTGGAAGCGTCCACACGATGAACTTTGTCAAGTTATCGAACACGCCCCGTCCCTCTTCGACTGCAGCCTCAATAGTCGCAAAGTTGTCATCTGTCAGAATCATGTCGGACGACTCTTTGGCCACTTCCGTCCCACCGCGCCCCATGGCCACACCGATATTGGCCTGTTTTAAGGCGGGTGCGTCGTTCACACCGTCGCCTGTCATAGCGACAATATGACCATTGGCTTGCAGTGCTCGCACCAGACGCAGCTTTTGCTCTGGCGTGGCTCGCGCAAATACGGCCACGCGATCGGCAATCTCGATCAACTCTTGGTCACTCTTTTGTTCAAGGTCTTGACTGGTCAAGACAAGTCGATTTTCGGAGTGTCCAGTCTGGCCAGTTGGTGCAACAGGCATCTCGACCAAGCCGAGTTTCTCAGCGATGGCGCTGGCTGTGATCGGATGATCGCCGGTAATCATCTTGATGCGGATCCCTGCGTTCTGACAGGCCCGCACCGCCTCGATGGCTTCGGGTCGTGGTGGATCGAGCATCCCCTGCAGACCAAGAAAGGTGAGCGAATGAATATCGCTGCGAGAGATGGTCGACGCATTAGTTGCTATTTCAGCTCGTGCAAAGGCCAACACGCGTAGACCGCGACTTGCCAGCCGCTCCTGTGCATCCAAGATCGCTTGATGATTGAATTCGCCAGGCTGTCCGTTTGGCCCTATAGCGCTATTGCATTTCGAAGCAACAAACTCAACCGCACCTTTGACCATAATGCACTGGCCTTCATCACCAACTGCTTGGTGCAACGTGGCCATGTATTGGTGCTGTGATTCGAATGGCAGCGAGTCGAGACGTGGGAATTGTCCGAGGAGCTGCTTGAGATTCAAGCCCCCTTTTTGACCCGCAGCAATCAAGGCTCCTTCGGTGGGATCTCCGACAACTTCCCAATTCCCATCAGCTTGCTCCAAGGTCGAATCGTTGCACAGCAGACCACCTCTCAGGCACTCATGCAACGCCTTGTAGTCCGCCGATTCGATCGACGTGCCATTCAATTCGATGGTTCCCTCAGGTGCGTAGCCGCTGCCGGTTACAGTGAATTCGTCGCCCGCAGCCCAGATCTCGCTGACCGTCATTTGGTTGACGGTTAACGTCCCCGTTTTGTCGGAGCAGATGACGGTCGTGCTACCGAGTGTTTCAACGGCTGGAAGCTTGCGAATGATGGCCCGGCGGCGGGCCATTCGTTTAACGCCGATCGCTAACGTTATAGTGACCGCGGCGGGCAAGCCTTCGGGGATGGCCCCCACGGCCAGTGCGACGGCTGCCATGAACATGTCAAAGGCACGCTCTCCGCGGAAGAGCCCCACGGCAAACGTCGCTCCGGCCAACATCAAGATGACAACTAACAACACTCGGCTGAAGCTGGCGATCTTCTTGGTTAGGGGTGTCTGCATAATGTCGGCCGTCGATACCAAAGCGCTGATCTGTCCGACTTCCGACCGATTCCCTGTGGCGACAACAACGCCGCGTCCCTGTCCGTAGGTAACCAGTGTCGACGAAAACGCCAAGTTACGGCGCTCTGCCAGCGCGGTCGCTTGCGGCAACGCTCCTACTGCCTTCTGCACCGGCAACGATTCGCCGGTTAGTGTCGATTCATCGATCTGCAGGTCGCGGCACTTGTACAACCGCAGGTCAGCGGGCACTTTGTCTCCCGACTGCAATAACACGATATCGCCTGGGACCAATTCCACAGACGGCAGGCTCTGCACCTTGCCGCTACGCAACACGCGTGCTTCGGTGACGGTCATCTTCGCCAACGCTTCCAGTGCTTTGGCAGCTTTGGATTCTTGAAAGAAGCCGATCAGTGCATTGACCAGCACCACTCCTAAGATAACGCCGCCATCAATCCATTCGCGTAGGACGAAGGTGATCAGCGCTGCGGTGAGCAAGATATAGATCAGCGGTTGATGGAATTGCAATAAAAACGTGACCCACAGACTTTGCCCGCCGCGGGTGGTTAAGGCGTTGGGACCAAACTGGGCTTGCCGTGCCTGGATTTCAAAGAGGTCCAGCCCGCGTTCTATATTGCTGTCGAACAGTGCCACCGTTTCCTCGGCGGTCACCGCATGCACATGACTACCAAACAGTTCTTCGACGTTTTTCATACAACTGGTCTTCCCGAGATGATCGAACTTCGATGCAAACCCAGCGGACCAGTACGAAAGGGCAAATCGTGTTCCAACAACAAGATGCTCACACGTAGTGGAGCTTGCTTGCTAAAGCTCCCCAGCGCAGGGGCATTGCTGCCCACAGCGCAATAGCTTTTGCAAGCCCCACGACCCAAAACCGAATCCCGCAAGGATAAGCGTAGCGGAAGTCGTCAAGACTTTCGGAAGTGGTTGATTTCACTGGGAAAACCGAAATTCTTGGCGAATTTCGCTACGTTGAAGTCCTTATCCTTGCAGCATTCGACCTAAAACCAACCGGTAAGGCTTACACGATCAACTCACCTTTGCCGATCGGCACGGCGGCTTGGCGATAGATTTCCAACGATTCGGGTAGGAGTTTTTCCAGATCCGAAGCACGGCGATCATCCGATGGATGCGTCGACATGAACTCCGCAGGTTTATCTCCGGCCGATGCAGCGCCAAAGCGATTCCAAAATCGCGGAGCTTCGGTGGGGTCGTAGCCTGCTTTGGCCATGAGCATCAGTCCGATATGATCGGCCTCCGACTCATGTTTGCGACTGTATGGAAGAATGACACCGTAGGTCGACGCCATCCCGTAAGCTTTCATCCAGGCGTCGCGTTGCACTTGCTCCTTGTTGCGCAGCACGTATCCCATCATGGTCTGAGCTCCGTTGACACCCATCTGTTGGCTCATTCGCTCACCACCGTGCCGTGCGAGCACATGTGCCACTTCATGGCTCATGACCACCGCCAAACCTGCTTCGTTTTCGCAGATCGGCAATATACCTTCATAGACGACGATTTTCCCACCGGGAAGACAGTAGGCATTTTGCTCCTCGCTGGCGACCACCCGCGTTTCCCATTGGTAGTCGGTCCGATCGCTGATCCCGGCCAATCGCATTCCAACGCGTTCGACCAGCCCTTGATATCGGGACGAACCAGCAGATTCGATTTCCTTGACGGTGTCGGCAAATGCCTGTACGCCCATCGCAACCTCTTGCTCTTCGGGTACGAGCATCAACTGGCGCCGACCGGTCATGGGAGCCGATTTGCAGCCCGCAAAACAGCTGCAAACTCCAAAGCTGCCAGCGGCAACCGTTTTCATCCAACTTCGCCGATCCATCGACGTCTCCTCACTGTTGAATCAGTCCTTCGTTCATCGCGGCGCGATTTTCGCGAAATTGGCAGGGAAATGAAAGAGCGATTTCGAGCCTGACCAAGCTTAGACTGCAAAACCAACAATTGCGCGGCCACTATGCTAAAATCGCGGTATCCCGTCTACGCTCTCCATTTTCCATTCCATTCGTTCCGAGGCCTCATCATGTCCCACATTCTGCTGGTCGAAGATAGCCCAACGCAAGCCATGCAGATGAAACTGCTGCTGGAATCGGCTTCTCACCATGTTACCTGTTGTGACGATGGCACCACGGCATTGGAAGCTTTGGCGAATGGCACAAGCGAGTTGGTTGTCACCGACCTGGAGCTGCCGGTCATGAATGGACTTGATTTGATCCGGCAAATGCAAGCTAACTTCCCACAGATCCCGGCCGTGTTGGTGACAGGCCAGGGTTCCGAACGCTTGGCGGCCGAAGCATTGCGAATTGGTGCCACTGCCTATGTCCCTAAATCGATGGTGGAGGACCTATTGTTGGGGACGGTTGAAGACGTTTTGGGGGTCACGCGTACCGACCGCAGCTACGCCGAGTTGATTGACTGCACCGTTGAGAACCGGTTGGTATTCGAGCTTCCCAACAAACCAAGTCTTTTGATGACCGCCATCGATTTGACCATGCAGTTGGCCAGCGGCATGGAATTGCTCTCAGGTGTCGATCGCTATCGCGTGGCAACCGCCCTGCAACACGCTGCCTCCAACGCCATTCACCGTGGCAATCTCGAATTGAAACGTTCAGAATGGCACCAAACCGCCAACTCATCCGACGATGATGCAGCCGAAGACTCGGTGGTCCACCAAAGGCTCAGCAAACTCCCATTTAAGAGTCGCAAAGTGCATTACGACGCCCGCTTGATGCGCGACTTGATCCGCGTCGTGATCCGCGACGAAGGTCCCGGCTTTGACACGAACTCACTTGGTAGCGAAGACGACCCACACGCCATGGACGCAGACCGCGGACGTGGCTTGACCATGATCCGAAAATTTATGGACAAAGTGTCTTTTAATGATGCGGGAAATGAAATCATCATGATCAAGCATTGCATCCAGAAGTAGGTAGCATGCAACGATTGCATATTGAAAAACTGAACGCAGGGGATTTGCCGTCACGCAGCTTTCTGGATCGCATTCACGACCTGGCATTTACTTGTACAAGAGATGGTTCCGTGCTGGAAGCCATCAATCGGAGCGGTGTTGACTTCTTTGGCTGGACCGCTCAGGAGATCGCACAGTTCCAGCCGTGGTGGCAACTTCTTTTGACAGAAAAGTCTTACGCGGCATTCAGTCATCTGCTCAAGAACCTCGATCCCAACAATCCACCCCCGCAACACCTCGAATTGGAAGCTCGCAATGCAGGAGGAGCGTTGCTTCCGATACGAATCCACAGCCTGTTTGCTAGTCCAGAGCGCTTGGTTATCCTTGCCAACTACTCGATCCAAGAGACAGAGGCCGAAGAAATTCTGCGTCAAACCCAAGCTCGCTTTCGTTCGATCGTCGATAGTCTGTCCATCAATCTGCTTTTGAAAGATCTCCACGGGCGACGCGTATACGCCAATCGTGCCTACCTTCAACTCCGCAATTTTAAACTTTCGGATATTGTTGGAAAAACCGACTCCGAGCTCTTTCCGCCCGACATTGCCGAGATGTTTCGGCGCGACGACCTGGAAGTCCTGCAAACCGGCAAAATCTTGCACAAGTTTGAAGAGAACATCACGGCAGATGCGGAACGCACCTGGACCGAAGTCATCAAGGGACCACTCCGCGATGCAGACAACCACATCACGGGTGTGCAGATCCTCTTCTGGGATGCCACTGAACGCAAACGAGCTGAACAAGCATTTGAACGCGAAAGATACTTGTTACACGCGTTGCTCGACAACGTCCCCGATTCGATTTACTTCAAGGACCGCGATAGTCGTTTCTTGAGAATCAGCCGCGGTATGGCCCGCAAATTCCAGTTGGCCGATCCCGAAGTTGCGATCGGCAAGACCGACGCAGATATCTTTACCGAAGAACATGCCGCGCAAGCACGACGCGATGAATTGCATATCATGGAAACGGGCGAACCCATGGTCTCACGCGTCGAACGCGAGACTTGGCCCGATCGCCCCGATTCCTGGTGCTCGACAACCAAACTGCCCCTCCGCGATGCAAACGGTAACGTGGTCGGTACATTTGGTATCTCGAGAGACATCTCGGAGCTGATCGAAGTCGAACAGCAATTGCGCGAAGCCCGCGACGCTGCAGACCATGCCAATCAAGCTAAAAGTGATTTCCTGGCCAACATGAGCCACGAAATTCGGACGCCTATGAATGGTGTTATTGGTATGGCCGAACTGTTGCGCAACACGCCACTGAACGATGCGCAGCGTTCCTTTCTCGAAATGATCGATCAGTCGGCTCACTCGCTGCTACGCATTATCAACGACATCCTCGACTTTTCTAAGATCGAAGCCGGCAAGCTCGACCTTGAATCGATCCCCTTCGACTTGCGGCAATGTGTCAGCCATGCGGCAAAAAGTTTGGGAGCAAGAGCGGCTGAAAACGCAGTCGAAATGATCCTCGAACTTGATCCCGAAGTCCCCGAACGCTTGCTGGGAGACGCAATTCGCCTGCGCCAAGTCTTAGTGAATCTGGTCGGAAACGCAATTAAATACACCGAAGATGGTGAGATAACCATTCGTGTTTCGGTCGCTGACGGCCCTCCTGTCTCCCCCGACTATACGCTGCACTTTGCAGTAACGGACACGGGAATCGGAATTCCGCTCGACAAGCAACAGAAGATCTTCGAAGCCTTCTCTCAAGCCGACGTTTCGACGACGCGTCAGTACGGTGGCACTGGTCTTGGGCTTTCCATTTCTGGTCAATTGGTTGAAATGATGGGCGGAAGGATCTGGCTTGAAAGCGAGGTTGGAGTCGGTTCCACCTTTCATTTTACCGCCTGTTTTCCCGCCGCAGTGGAAAATTTAAACGCCGTCGCCGAAACACAAGCAACCTACGTCAGCCTCAAAGGCATGCCGATTTTAATTGTCGACGACAATCAATCGAGTCGCGAAACACTGCGAACAGCCCTGCGGCGACGCGGTCTGGTCGTAACTGCCGTTGGAAATGCCGACGACGCCAAAACGGCCTATTCGGCCAATCTTCAATCACGCGGGGCAGGGGAGGGTACGCTGATCGTCGATCAAGTCTTGGAAGAATGCGGCGGTGTGGAACTGATCAAGCAGTTGCACTCATTGAATCCCAATAACCTGCCCATCACCATCCTGCTTTCGACGGCTTCCCAACCGGTCTCATTTGAAGTTGCCCGCGAACATCACATTGACGTAGTGCTTCAAAAACCGGCTCTTCAATCCGAAATCTGCTCTGCGATTCGTCGCGTGTTGAACCACGAGTCATTATCAGACACCGGCACTACCAATGTTGCCGTACCACCCTCTTCCGGACTCCGCTTCCTGTTGGCCGAAGATGGTGCAGTGAACCGAGCGGTCTTCATTGGATTGTTGGAAGCCAGAGGGCACGATGTGACAAGCGTCGAAGATGGTCAAGCAGCCATCGATGCTTGGCGGACCGCGCCGTATTCTGCAATTTTCATGGATGTCCAAATGCCGATCGTCGACGGACTCGAAGCAACTCGGATCATTCGTAGCGAGGAAGCCGCCACACATAACCACATTCCGATCATCGCCATCACGGCAGCAGCCATGGAAAGCGATCAGCAGCGGTGTCTTGAAGCTGGCATGGATGATTACCTTAGTAAACCAGTCGATTTCGCGCAACTCGATCGACTACTGGGTAACATCAAAGCGGGAACCATCGAGCACGCCGACAACAACTTTGTTACAGGCGGTATCCCATCAGCGTCCACTAATCCGATGAGCAAAGAGGATCGAACTTCCTCCTGTACCACGAATCGAGATTTCAGGGAAGGAAAGCTCATCAACTTGGAGGCCCCATTGTCGAAACTCAAGTGCAGTCCTCAGCAACACCGGCAACTGGTACTTACACTCGAGAAAGAGACAAAACAGCGGCTGGCCGAAGTATCCCAGGCCCTCGACAACCACGACGACAAACTGCTAGTGAGAGCGTCTCATTCACTGCGCAGCGCAGCGGCACTTTTTGAGGCCCACACCTTGGCTCGCATCGCAGCCCGCATTGAAGATCACGCCCGCGCTGGCGAGACATCCAACGCTCGCGTTCACTTCCCCGAACTGCGCCAAGCTGCCCGCGATATCTTGGGCGAAATTCAAAATTGGCTCGGATCAATAAGCGGTAATATCTAAGTGCATGCTGTCCTAATCCTAACTAATCTTGATCTTAATCTTAATCTTGATCTTGATCTTGATCTTGATCTTGATCCTTCCCCAACGCTCGTCTCCCGACAATCTTAGTCCTAGTCTTTCTCCTAAATCTTGCTCCTTCCCCAACGCTCATCTCCCGACGTGTGATAAGCGCGGCAATGCGGTCGCTACCCCCTCGATTTCAATTCGGCCAAGTGCTGAATCCAATGATCTGCCCCGATTCCAGCCACAGGGACAGCCTGCTGCACCGGCTTTTTAGAGGCAAGCAGGTTGATGTTAATGCCAATGGATGGGTTTCGCGTCGCTCGCGTCTTGCATCGAAAGAAGCTGATTTCTTTAAATCTTTTTCGGAAAACGATGCAAGAAATGAGAGTTTGAACTGTAACAGAGTTAGAACGGCCCACAGGTGACGCCAAACGCTCTTTTTGGCGTTGCTAGCCTCCATGCAAGAAAGTTTCTTCAAAGTTCAACGCATCGTTTTTACACTATTACATCACACCCTGCACCCATGCCTGACCGCCGTCGTCCCACTACGGCCGAAACTACACGCTCTGGATTTGCAACAACACCCTTTAGGGCAGTAAGTCGCAAATCTCCTGAATTCATTCTCTTTGGCTGGTAACGCCCTGAGTCAACGCCATTTTGCTTTCGTTGCTGCTCATCCACCCCAGTCTGAAACTCGAGTCTTTAATGCCCACGATTCTTGACAAAATAACATCGCTTTACTCGCGTGGACCGCTCGGCCGACGGGCAAAAAAGTCAAGGAAGTCTCGCGTCTGCAGTTTGGAGCGTTTGGAGCAGCGACGAGTGCTGGCGGCAGCAATCTGGCACAACGCGCGTTTTCCGGTGGATGTCTCCAATGACCAGCCAGCCTTGGTAACACCGCTCGACGTGCTGCTGATTATCAACCATCTCAATGACGCCCAACGCGCGGGCACGTCGGGAGGTCTGTTGCCGCGGCAAGTGGATACGCCAGGTGCCAGCGACTTTGTCGACGTTTCTTGCGATGGACGAGCAACGCCGCTCGACGTCTTGCGAGTGATCAACTACTTGAACGAATTCGGAAATGGAACCGAAGGTGGATTTGCTTCCGATGGAGGGATCTACGAAAACGCAGCTTGCTCACCGCAATTGCTCGAAGGCGACCACTTCGTCGACCAGATGACGCAGGTGCTGCGCGTCCCGGCTGACAAGTCGGCGTTGCAGGTGACCTTTCAAAGCCCCGAGTTTGATACGGCCAGTCGCGGACAGATACGGGATGCCTTTGAAATCGAAATCACCGATGCAGCAGGCGAACGACTAGCGCTTCCCTATCAGCCAGGGCGCGATGCCGTCTACAACTGGACCGAAGCACTTGAGCCGCTCTATGCAGCCGGAACGTGGACCACCACCGGAGCTGCCGGTGAAACATCCTCCTTCACGATTGATTTGTCGCATCTGGACGCAAGTTCCGAAGTGCACGTATCGGTGCGATTGGTCAATAACGACTCCGACAACAACACCAGCGTGCTCATTCGTGGGTTTGAGTTCGTCGAAGTGCCCGCGGGAGGTCCGTCGACTCCGCTCCGAACGGCTGCCAGCGAAGCGGCTGAGGTCACGCCATTCGACTTCAATCTGCTCAGTGATCTGACAGGCAGCGTCTCCGCCAACTATGGCGGAACGAGTTTGCGAGGAGAGAACAATGAGTTGTTCTCCGAGTTTAGGCTAACAAACAACGGATCCCGGGCTGTCATGGGCCCACTCATCGTTGCGCTCGATAACTTTTCGGAGCTAGATGCCAATCTGATGCATCCAGATGGTTTTTTACTTGATGGCCGCCCCTTCTTTGATTTGACGACTGCGATGGATGGTCGACCGTTGGCTCAAGGTGAAAGCCTTAGCTCGCGCGCGATCCGTTTTCTTAACAATAGCGGCCTTCGTTTTACATATAACTTAAGTGTGTATGGGTCGCTCAATGCCGCCCCCAGCCATTTCGGATCAATCCCGCTGGACTCCATTGAAGCCGGCAAGACATATAGCTACCAAGCCCATGCCATCGATCCAGAGGGGCAGACGCTGACCTACTCAATTTTGGCTGGCCCAGAGCAGATGTCAATTGTTGGGGACACTGGCGTCTTGACGTGGCAGACCGCAACCGAGGACCTTGGAGCTCACAACATCACGCTTGCCGCCACCGATCCATTTGGACTGAGCGTCGAGCAGTCATTTGTAATTCAAGTCGTCGAATCCCTGCAGAATCGTCCGCCAGTATTTGTGTCGACACCTGAAACAGAAGCCATTGCAGGTAGCGGCTTTGAAGTATCGACCGTTCAGGCAGGTGAAAATCCAGTCGGTGTGGCGGTTGCCAACATCGGACTCGATGACGGAACTCTGGTCACAATCAATCGCGGTAATCAGACTTTGTCACAAATTACGGCGCTCGGAAATGATCGCTACGAGTTGCTGCTAGAGTTGACCGTTGGAGAGCCTGGACCAGTCGATCAGATTCTGCGCAGTGGCTACGACATCGACGTTGGCTTGCCGCGGTACATCAACCAATCGGAATGGAACTCGATTCGTGGCATGGACCAGGCGGACCTCAATGGCGATGGGTTATTAGATATCGTCATTTCCGCACACGTACACCAGCGGATCCCGGCGACTGTTTACACACAAGTCATCAACGTCGTGTTCGGAGAAGGTGATGGGAAATTTTCGGAGCCGGTGAACTTGGCTTCGATCACGACCACCAATGCTTCGAATCCGCGCACGCTAAGACTCGCAGATTTTGATCAAGATGGAACGATTGATATCCTGGCATTGAACGTCAATACGTCGTCCTTGTATCTGCTACGGGGAACGGGTGATGGGAACTTCTCGCCCGTCGAAGTGATGCCGATTGCCACCACGCTAAATGACTTTAAAACGGTGGACTTAAACCAGGACGGTGTGTTGGACCTCGTTGGGGCCACGAGTGATACCAGATCGCTTGGATACATGCTGGGCAATGGCGATGGCACGTTTGCCAATTTTGTGGCAGTCGTCACCGTAACCAACAATCTGTACTTCTCGACATTTCCGGGTAGAAACTATGCTACAAGTGATATGGATGGTGACGGGGATATCGACATAGTCTATACGCACTACTCAGTAGGGACAGTGAACGTTCTAACGAACGATGGAAGCCTCAATTTCACATCAGCCGTCAGTCTACCTGCACCACGGCCGTTTGGTGGCTCGGGCACCAGTCTTATGTATTCTGTCTTCGTCGGGGATTTCAACGGCGACGCACTCGTCGATATTGCCTATGGTGCCATTGGTTACACGAGCAACAACACTGGCTCGCTCGGCATGTTCATTCGAAATAGCAGTGGCTTCACCTATACCTATCAAGATGGGGTGGATGCCATTGCCCACTATCCAGGCAATTGGGCTGGAAACTCTGATCCGGTAGATATCGATGGCGACGGCGACTTGGACTTGATTGTGGGGAGCGTGACGAATTCCAACTTCGGTGAATTTGCATCCGTCCTGCGTAACCTCGGTGATGGAACTTTCGCCGCAAATAATATTTCGCTGCCGTTCACCGATAATTCAGATTATGAAGCCATTAATCGGGAGAACGACACCAAAGGAATTCTCGCTGGCGATTACAACGGCGATGGCATGTTGGATTTGATCGCGTTCAGGAGCGCGGTTGGCTTCACACAGGGTTCCGCTTACTCGACTGTGAGCATCGTGCTAGCAGATCGACCCGGAGAATTCGCGTCGAATGACATTCTGCACTACGATTACTCAGTAAACGCGCCCCAAAGGTTCTTTGAATCGGGCGATTTCAATAATGATGGAATTGTGGATTTGTGGTCACCGAGATATCAAGGCGTTTCAAGAACATGGCTGGGTATTGGAGATGGCACATTTAATGACCCAATCATTGCTACCCCGGCTATTGGCAACGAATTCCTTAGCAAAGGCTTTACCGGCGACTTTGACAAGGATGGCAATCTGGATATTTTCTGGCTCGGCAACGGCGGCATACAAAATGGCCCGACCTCGCGTTTGTTAGCGGCTCTTGGCAACGGCGACGGAACCTTTACCCGTACGTTCACGTTGCCATATTCCCATAGCGAAGTTTTGCCAGCCGACTTCAACGGGGATGGTTACATTGACTTTGCTGTTCGAAATTTTGGTACATCGTTAGACGTATTCTTGTACGACATCGAAAACCCAGGAACATGGCTGCTCGCATCGACCTTTGCATTTTCGTCACTCGGCACTACGGCAGGCGATTACAGGGCAACTTTAACTGTCGACGATTTCAATGGGGACGGCAAAATTGATTTAGCAGCTGCGTATCGGCTATCGGGTGGCGAGCCACAGATTGCTGTACTTCCAGGTGTCGGTGACGGGAGCTTCGGGGCGCCCATCTCGACAGCGTACAGCGTGAACATCCCAGATTACAACTCGCCGGCACAGTTTACGTCCGGTGATTTGAACGAAGACGGCATCGCCGATTTGGTATCTTACGATTCGCGTGCGGTGGGAGTCCATTTGGGAGTTGGCGACGGAACGTTTGGTACTGCGACTGTCATACCAGCGAACGATCCGCGAGAGTTTTATGGGAATATTTTCATCAAAGATTTTGACTACGACGGACTTCAGGACATTTTGTTCACCGACACGCTTGGCGCGGCTCAGTTACACTTTCTCCGAGGTCGGGGCGACGGCACTTTTGAAGAGCGAATCTCATACGACCCTGCGATCCCCGCGGGGTATGTCGAGTTTGGCGATTTAGATAATGATGGTCGCGATGAAGTCATTTTGTCTGATCCAAACGGGACCAATTTCGCAACGATTCTCTATGCTGCCCGAGAAAGACTGACGGACATCGTTACCGCCGATCTGAATGGTGATGGCAATGATGATGTGCTGGCGACAAACTTTGATAACTCGCGTGTAAAGTGGTTTCTCGGTGACAACCTCGGCGGGCTAACCAAACAACCTGACTTGTTGACCGCCAATGGCCCGGTCGGCTTGGTGGTGACCGATCTCGATCAAGACTCGACGAACGAGATTATCACCGTCAATCGTTCCGGTCGGTCTGTCTCGATCTTCTCTCCAGACGGTACAACGTTCACGCGTTCGGACGTTTCTGTAGGCAGAACGCCGATCGCTGTAACTGCGGCTTTGGTTGATGCAGATGATCATCAAGATCTATTGGTACTGGACGAAGCACTAAACACAGTTTGGTACCTAATCGGCAACAATGATTTGACATTCGCTGCTCCGGTGCCGAATGTGCTGGGGGATCGGCCTAACGATCTGCTGGCCGGCGATATCAACGGTGACAGCTTCACCGACATCGTGGTATCGTTGCCCGATACGAATCGATTGATGATTCTCCCTGGAGATGGCGCAGGCAACTTTGTTGCTCCAACGTACATTGCTCTGCCTGGTTCGCCCACAGCCATTGGTATTTCTGACTTTAATCAAGATGGACGTGCAGATATCGCGGCGGCCATGGGTGATAGCGACGAGGTGCTGATCCTGTACGGCCGCGGCCAACTTCAATTTGCCAGCCCCCAAGCCATTCGCGTCGGCGACCAACCAGCCTCATTGATGATCGACGATGCGGACGGTGACGGACGGGACGATATCATCGTAGCCAATCGTGGTGACAATACGGCCAGTGTGATCTTTAATCGCTTTGATCCGACAAAAGTCTATCGCTATGACGCTCTGGCGATCGACCCTGACAACGATACGGTATCGTACGAATTGATTGACGCCCCGGGCGGCATGATTCTGGACGCTACGACGGGCCAAATCACTTGGGCTCCGTCAGCCGAACAAATCGGTTTGCAATCCGTGGCGATCGAGGCCACCGATGGTCGGGGCGGAGCGGCGACTCAAACGTTCCAAATTGACGTCGTACCAGCGCGTGAGAATAGTGCTCCGCTGATCGGCACTTTGCCAAACACCACGGTTTCGGCAGACGAAGCATTCACCTATGCACTGAGCGCAACCGATGCCGATCGAAATCCGCTTCGCTATCGATTGATCGACGGTCCGGACGGCGCGACCATCGATCCAATCACCGGGTTGGTTACCTGGGACGCGCGGCAAGCCGCTCAGCGAGCGAACGAGTACTCGCAAGTATCTCAGCACATCATCGTTCCGGCGACTGCGGCTTTGCAACCGGCAAGTGTCACGGTCGAAGGGTGGTTCAAGTTCGAGACGCCAGAGGGTGCCAGCGAAACATTACTCCGCAAGACCAATGGTTTTTCAGGTAGCTCTTATCAGCTTTCTTTCCAAAGTGGTTTACTTCGAGCGACCGTGGGCGCAACCACTTCCTCGTCGACCAGCGTTTTTGTGACCCACGACTTAAATCGTGAAGTTGGGCGGTGGTATCACCTGGCGATGACGTTCGACGATTCCACGAAACAACTCTCGCTGTTAGTAGATGGACAGCAAGTCGCGACGACAACGGCTAATTTGACGCTTGGCTACGACGACGATACTGAAATTCTAATTGCTGGCACTGGTACGAAGTTAAAGGGAGAAGTTGGCTCTGTGCGCATTTGGAATGTGGCACGTTCACAAGCTTTGGTGCAACAATCGATGTCGTTGCCAGCCGATGCCGCTGACCCGTCGCTGATACTTGATTTAGATCTAAATGCGACCGAAGCCCAAACATTGCGTGACAAGTCGAGCTATCAACATGCTGCGGTGCGATCGGGAACCGGAAACATCTACTCTTACCGGACAATGGGCTTAGCCTATACACAAACCGCACCATTCATAGTTGCGGTCGAAGATGGCCGCGGTGGATACGACGAGCAGAGCTTTGACGTGACTTACGTACTTCCACTCAAGGGAAGCATCTCTGGCACCTTGTTTGATGACCAAAGCAATGACGGAATCCAGCAAGTCGGTGAAGCTGGCTTGGCCGACTGGCTCGTCTACGCCGACTTAAACGGCAATCAATATCCAGATCCGAGCGAACCCAACGCGATCAGTGATTCCAATGGACGATATGCGTTCAGCAGACTTCTGCCAGGCAACTACCCCCTTCGAGTCCAACCGCGCGCCGGATACGAAACGCCTGCACAATCGAGTGCCAATGTCGTTGCCAATCAAAATAGTGTCGTTGACTTTGCGATTGACGAGTTGGCACTTGGTCAGATCCGCGGGCAAGTAACGACGAGTGACTCCGATGTCGCGGCTCGCTGGAAAGTATTTGCAGATTTAGATGATAACGGATTCCTCGACGCCGCAGACCCGTTTGCTTTCACCGATGATTTAGGCAACTTCGCGATTACCGGTTTGGATGCAGGTGACTACCGCGTTCGCGCCGAGATGTTGCCAGGATGGCAAGTCACCGATCCGACGGCTCGCGTCTTGGACGTGAATTTGGCTGCCAATGCGATTGCGGTTGAAAACGATTTCATCGTCGCGCCAAGCAACACAACCGCAAGCAGCGGATTGCAGTTCGTAACGGTGCCCAATCTGAGCGGTGCTGGTGATTCGGTCATTGCCGGTGTAACGTACCGTTATGATGCGCTGGCGATTGGATTGCTAGGCCAAGGTGTTCGCTACGACTTCAGTCTTGCGCCCGACGGCATGTCGATAGATGTGGCTACTGGCCTAGTCCTTTGGCGACCGAGTTTAGCGCAAGTCGGCGAGCAATCCGTAATCCTACGAGCGATGGACTCGCTCGCTGGCGTCTCGTTGCAAGACTTTACGTTGAACGTGACTGCTCCGAATACGGCACCGACCATCACTTCGACCGCACCTTCCGTCGGTTATGTTGGCACCGAAGCGAGGTATTCAATCCAGGCGCAAGATGCCGAGAATGACACGCTAACTTACAGTTTGCTGACTGGTCCGACCAATGCGACGGTTGACTCCGTCAGTGGCAATTTGACATGGACGCCGGCCCCGAGCGAAACTGGTCTCAACAGCTTCGTTGTATCGGTTGCCGACACGTCAGGTGATGTGACGTTGCAACCATTTGATATCACAGTATCGTCGGCGACACCAACGACTACACCTTTTGCGTTGAATCCCATTCGAACTCAGGCTGCCATCAATCAAGCCTATCGCAGTCAAGTTATTGTGCATGACGCGATCGGTCGCCAGTTGCCAGTCAGCATCGTATCGGGACCAGTTGGGCTGACAATGGACAGTGAAGGCAACGTCACTTGGACACCCGCCACCAGCCAGCTTGGTAGCCAAGCCCTTGTGGTAACAGCCGACGATGGTCTTGGGAACTCGCAACAGTTCACGACCGACTTGAACGTAACTGGGCGATTGATCAACACCGCGCTGCAAATCACCTCCGCCCCCGCCCTCTTCGCTGTAGCCAATCAGCAATACGACTATGACGTGGTCGCCGTCGATGCTGAAAATGATCAAGTCGCTTATCAGCTCCTGGATGCGCCGGTAGGCATGAGCATTAACAATGTCACTGGAACGCTGCGTTGGCTGCCAAGTCGCGAACTGGTTGGCGAACACACGATTTCGATTCAAGTCATCGATGCAGCGGGCGCCAGTGCGATTCAGTCTTACCGACTGCGAGTTCGAACTGCTGGCGGTCCGCCTCAAATCACTTCGGTTCCACCAACAGAAGCCTCTGTGGGAACCGCTTGGTTGTACACAGTCGGTGCCACGGATATCGAGCACGATCCGCTGACTTACTCGTTGCTCACGCGGCTGGAGGGGCTCGTCATCGACTCGGTAACTGGCGAATTGTCTTGGACCCCGAGCGCTAATCAGTTGGGGCTCAATGCGGTTGCGATTCAAGTCTCCGACGGTAGTGGCGGTTCAACCAGTCAGTCTTTTGCAATTCGCGTTTCGGACGGAGTTCCCAATCTGCCACCGACGATCAACACCGAACCAAATCGTTTCGGTTCGGCTGGCTCAGTATATTCTTATCTGCCATCTGCGACCGACCCCGAAGGACAGTCGATCGTTTACTCGCTGCGCCGCGGGCCAGCAACCATGACAGTGAACCCGTCCACCGGGCAACTCGATTGGACACCCACTGCTTCCGACGTCGGCAAAGTGGTTGTGACTTTGGTGGCGACTGACGCTGGCGGAGCCGCTGCGGTTCAGTCATTCGAGCTTGACGTGCTGGCCGCCAATCAGACGCCGACAATCATCAGTTCACCTAGCTTGAGCATCGCCGCCGGCGCAACATGGCGATATTCTGTCATAGGCAGAGACGCCGACCTGGATCCATTACGATACGAGCTACTTGAAGCACCGACTGGCGCAACGATCACAGTGTTTGGTGAAGTTCAATGGTTGACCTCGGTGGGTGACATCGGTCCACATGCTTTCCGCTTCCGAGTCAGCGACCCGCGCGGTGGCGTCGCCGAACAGTCGTTTACACTTGACGTAGTGGCTGACACCGTCGCACCACGCGTGACGGTACTGCCAGCAACAATAGGTTCATGGCCATGGGACGGTCCCATTCACGTGTACGTGAGCGCTGTGGACAACGTGGGCGTATCCAGCGTCACGCTCACCGTCAACGGCATAGACGTGCCGCTCGACGCTAACAGACACGCCGCTCTGTATGTCGAAGATTGGGGCTATGCTGTTCTCAACATTGTTGCCACTGCAACCGACGCCGCTGGCAACGTCGGGCAAGGGCAAGGCGTTACGTATTACAACGATCCAGAAGTCGACGGAGACGTCAACGCACCACTTGCCGTGATCACTTCTCCGAGTGAATCCGCCAGCGTGACCGGTTTTGTCGAAATCGAGGGCACCGCCGCGGGCAGTAACTTCAGTAACTACCGTTTACTCTATCGCCGCGCTGACCAACCAGAATCAAGCTTCGTCGAGTTCGCCACCAGTACCACAGCGATCACCGACAGCGTGCTCGGAAAGTGGGATACGACGCTACTCAACAACGACGAGTACATCATCCGCCTCGAAGTCTCCAACCAAAGCGGAAGGACAAACATTCTCGACCGTCAAGTTGGTCTATCGGGCGATCTGAAACTCGGTAACTTCCGCCTGAGCTTTACCGACATGGTCATCCCCGTCGCTGGAATCCCCATCGAAATCACTCGCATCTACGACACCCTTCAAGCCGATCGCGAAGGAGATTTTGGTTATGGCTGGCGACTCGAATACCGCAACACCGACTTGCGCGTCGGCTTACCTAAGAGCGGTCTAGAAGACATCGGCATTTACAGTGCTCTTCGTCCCGGCGTAAAAGTCTATCTCAACGTCCCCGGTCAAGGCCGCCAAGGTTTTACCTTCAATCCCGAAATCCGTGTATTGCCAGGTTTCGGTGATAACCTCGTCGTTGCCCAACCTCGTTTCACGCCTGATCCGGGCGTTACATCGACTCTATCCACTGGTACCAGCAACTACCTCTTCGTTAATGAACTTGGAGAACTTTTCGCTCCCGGCCAGGTCCCTTACAACCCTGCTTCACCAAGCTTCGGTGGCGCGTATGTTTTGACAACGCAGGAGGGGAGTTCTTATCGAATCGCTGGTGTAACCGGAGAGCTTAACTCAGCCACGGACCGCAACGGCAATACGCTCAAGTTTTCTGAAGCCGGAATCGTTTATGGCGACGAGTCGCTGAGTGTTCAATTCGTTCGTGATGCCGCGGGACGCATTACCGGGATCACGGATCCCGATGGTAACATGATCAAGTACGACTATTCGACGAATGGCGATTTGGTACGCGTAACCGACGGTGAAGGCAACGCTACAAAATTGACCTATTCGATCGAAGCCGCGCATTATTTGGAGGATGTCATTGATCCGTTGGGACGTACCGGTGCCAAGACCGACTACGACGCTCAAGGCCGCTTGGTACGCATCGTCGATGCACAGGGCAATCCAATCGCGCTAGCCAGCGATCCGGACAACCTTGTTGAGTCCATCACGGATGCGAAAGGTAACAAACTGACCGCCGAGTACGACAGCCGTGGGAACATCATTGGTCAAGTCGACGCGCGAGGCGCAATCACGCGTAGGACCTTTGATACACGCAACAATCTCATATCAGAAACGGATCCGCTCGGCAACACCACGACTTACACCTATGACTCACGCGGAAATGTGACCTCAGTGACAGATGCATCAGGAAATCGGCGCACTTATACCTACGGAGCAAACGGCGTAATTCTGCAGCAGGTCGATGAAATCGGCGCAGTCACACTCAACACGTTGGATGCAAAAGGCAACGTGCTTTCTACAACGGATTCATTAGGCAACGTGACGACGTACACTTACGATTCAAAAGGTAATCTTCTCACTGAAACGGATGCGTTGGGTAATATCACGCAGTATGCGTACGATGGGGCTGGAAACATAGTATCTGAGACCGACGCGCTCGGGCATATTAGGAGCTATGCCTACGATGCTCGCGGAAATCGACTGAGTGAAACGTCGAGCATGACAACCTCTGTGGGAGTCGTGGTTGTAACTACATCCTGGACCTACAATTCCAGCAGTCGGGAAATATCGAGAACGGACGCTTTGGGCAATGTCTCGCGGACTGAATACAACGCCCAGGGGCTCGAATCTGCGACGATCGACGAAAACGGAAATCGCACCAAGTACACCTATGACGAACGTGGCCAGCTACTTTCAACGCAATACGCCAACGGAACTTCGACATCGAGCACTTACGATACTAACGGCCGACGACTCTCGACTACAGACCAACTTGGTCGCGTAACTCGCTTCGAATACGATGCCGTTGGCAATCAGATCACAACTATCTATCCGGACGGTACCCCCGATAACCCCACAGACAATCCTCGAACCAGGAACGAATACGATCTGGCAGGACGCCGCATAGCGCAGATCGATGAACTTGGAAATCGACGGGAGTTCCAATACAACGCATCCGGAAATGTTGCGGCGGTGATACTACCCGACAATACGCCGAACAATTCATCCGATAATCTGCGCAGCGAAACCGTCTTTGACGCTCGCGGTTATCGTACCGCGACGATCGACCCCGCCAGCGGCCGAACTGAGTATGTCTACAATTCTGCTGGGCAGCTTCTGCTCACACAGTTTGCGGATGGGACGAGTACGCGACAAGAGTTCGACAGTCTTGGTCGACGCATTGCCGAGATTGATCAAAACGGCATAGCGACCCATTTTGAGTATGATGCCCTTGATCAGTTGGTGGCGGTGGTACAAACCCTCGATGATTCGAGCGCATCTGATCCAAAGACCGTCTATGCGTACGATGAGCAGGGGAATTTCACCACGCAAACAGATGCCAACGGCAATTCGACTCGTTATCAACACGACGTACTATCACGTCGTACGGGTACCACAATGGCACTGGGGCAACAGTCAACGACAACTTATGACGCGGTTGGCAACGTGGTTTCCGAGGTCAATTTTAACGGCGAGCAGATCGATTTCACTTACGATACGCTCAATCGCGTTGTACTTCGCGAACTGCCCGACAATTCTAGTTTTGCGTTTACGTATACTGCGACAGGGCAGCGCGACACCATCGTTGACGGTCGCGGAACCACTACGTACACGTATGACACACAAGATCGTGTCTTGTCACGCATGGAGCCTGACGGCATTTCTATTCGCTACGGGTATGACTTAGCTGGAAACGAAGTCTCACAGACGACGCCTGCCGGAACCGTTGTCAAGACCTACGATGAACTCAGTCGCCTAACAACCGTCACGGACACCGAGGGTGGTGTGACCACCTACGGTTACGATAATCGTGGGCGACTCGTCGAGACACAGTACCCCAACGGCGTTTCGGACTCGCTGACGCTTGATGTACTCAGTCGCATTCTTCGAATTGAGACGCAGGGGCCAAGCGGCCTGATCCGGTCGATGGACTACACTCTCGATGCCACCGGACGACGCATCCGGATTGCAGAAGCCTCGGGACGAGTCGTTGCGTACGAATACGATTCGCTCTATCGACTACTGGCAGAACGCATCTTTGACCCAACGGAGGGCAATCGCACTATCGAATTCCAGTATGATTTAGTCGGAAACCGTCTGCTCAAGTTGGACTCAGTCGAGGGAACAACGAGCTACGCTTATGACGATAACGACCGTCTGCTTGTGGAGTCGACGGCGGGTGTTACAACTGAATACACCTACGATGCCAACGGCAACACGCTCACAAAATTCACGAGCGCGAACGATCGGACGACCTATCGTTGGAATGCTGAAAATCGTTTGATCTCGGCGACGATTGTTGATGCATCCGGCACTACGGAGGCGAGCTACAGATACGACGCCGATGGCCTGCGAGTAGAGAGCACTATTGATGGCGAAACTGAACGTTCGCTCCTCGACAAAAATCGCCGATACCCGGAAGTCGTCGTCGAGTATCTGCCCAGCGGTGAAACCCAAGCTTCCTATACCAGAGGCTTCCAGTTGATCTCCGCCACGCGCGGCGACGAGCGAGCCTACTATCATGCAAACGCAATTGGAACCGTGCGTATCATGACCGGTGAAGGCGGCGACGTTGTGAACTCTTACGTCTACGATGCGTTCGGCAACATCATAAAGCAAGAAATCAAATTTAAGAATCCATTCTTATTCTCGGGTGAGTTTCGGGATGCGAACTTGAATTTGGATTTTCTAAGAGCCCGTTACTACGACGCAGTGACCGGACGGTTTCCAACGCGGGATCCGTTTAGTGGATTTCAAAACGATCCCTTTTCGCTACAAAGATACACGTTTGTCCACAACGACCCGCTAAATAATACGGACCCAAGCGGTAACGGCATCGGCAGTGCCTTTATTGGTGGAACTCTGGCGGCGATAAGAGTTGGGGCCATCATTGGAGGAATAGGTTTGGTTGGCTCGTGGTTCATAGTTGGCCATGTTGTGCGACCGGCAATAGTTACTTACGGCTCAAGGACATTTGAAAGTTGGGTTGATGGCGCAATTTTGGCGGACCTACTCATGCCTAAGCCTGGCGAATGGTTGTACAACCCTGACACAAAGAAGCACAGCCTCTACTATGACTTTCTTCTGGAGCCGTTTTATGATTCACTTACCAAAGGGAATAGTTTATTCGTCGCGCCAGTCGCCAAGACGAAAGCGGAAGAGTTGTTCGTGAAATTGCAAAAAGTCAAATTGCGCATCGATTATTACATCGAATGCTACGCAAAACACTCAAACCCTGCCTCAGAAAAGGTCGCTTGCCGCGACAAAGCGTATGAAAAATATCCTGCTCAATTCCTGTAAAACAACAAAGGGGTAAGGTGTTACGGACAATTGATGTCGCACTTACGCCCGGGTCAGGCCTTGTGTTGCCCGGGGTCGCCCGGGGTCGCCCGGGGTCGCCCGGGTCAGGCCTTGGGTCGCCCGGGTCACTTGGGTCGCCCGGGTCAGGCCTTGTGTTGAGTTTTCAATGACTGGCCGCAGTTGGGGCATTGCCAAGGAAGCCAATGCTTGGTTTGTTACCGGCCGAATTGCGATCGCATTTTTTGGCCGAATTGTGACAATAGAGATTTGAAGCCATTTTGTGGCGTGTTGGCCGAATGCTCAAGTTCTTTGAGTCAAAGAACCGGAACCTCTACGATTGAGTCCTATTGATTTGGGCTGGATAGGAAGATGGAATTTCCTCGGCCCAGAATAGCGTTACTCAAGGAAAGCACAAATAAGTGCCCACCTCTTGGACACCACCCATCTGTTGGCCGGGCGGCTTCCAGTGCTAGAATGCCTGGCAAAGCTCTCGTGGAAAAAGAGGCAGCAGATTGGAAAGACCGGCAAGGAATGCCCCGTGAGGCGGTGCGGAGGTCGTTTCTTGCTAGGTTTTTTTGAGAAGTAGGGCAAGGACCTCTCGTTTCGCCTCAAGTAGATTCGGCACAAACAAATGCGTTGGTGTGGCAACTTAGGTCCTATTAACGATTGAAGTTTTCGAAGTTTTTAAGAGGCCCCGATATGCACCTGTCACGAAGACGTTTTGTCTTGGCTACGCCCACGGTTTCGTTCGCCGCGCTCTCGCTCGTAGATAGGTTGGCTCGAGCTGCGGAAGATGGCACTTCGGCCCTCTTCGCAAAAATCGATGAAATCGCATCCAAGGCAGTAGAGGATCAGCTCTCAGTGGGCATAGCCTTTGGAGTAGCTCAGCATGGCGATTCCGTTCATTCGAGCGCGCACGGAATTGCATCTGTTGAGTCGAATGCAGCGATCTCTCCAGACGCTGTATTCCGGATAGCTTCCGTCACCAAAGTCTTCGTGGCAATTGCAGCCATGAAACTCGTAGAGGAAAAACAGCTACGACTTGCGGACAAGCTAGATACCTTCTTCGATAGTTTTCCAGTTGGAAAAGGAGTATCAGTTTACAATCTGCTGTCACACACTTCCGGCCTAAAAGATTGGTGGGAGCTCGAATTACCCACGGACCTACCGAAAGATTTTCCACTGCTTCCAAGGCCGCATGCGGCCCTCGCCCGATGTAAGGAATTGTTTCACTTCTCGCCCGGATCGCATCACTGGTACTCCAATACTGGATTTGTGCTGTTGGGCGAAGTAATCGAAAAGGTGACCTCTGCAAAGCTAGAGGATTTTGTTGCCGAAGCAGTTCTCAAGCCGGCGGGGCTAACGCATACATCCTGGGTTGGAGACGACATGGAACCCGTCGACTCGACACAGGGGCATCATCGCCAAGTGGATCCGACGCCACACTTTCAAGTCGCTGAGAGCATCGGTTCGCCACGTGCTGCCGGGGGCTTATTGTCATCCGCAAACGACCTGCTAAAACTCGCGGATCAACTATTTACTGGGAAGTTGCTCGCACCTGAGACCGTGAAGCAGATGAGTGAGATGGCCACCCTTGCGGACGGAACGCCATTGTCGAAATCGACTTGGCATCCGAGCTACGTCGACGCATTACCCGAACTGCCAGAATTCATGCAAGACTCCGGCTGGGGACTAGGTGTCAGCCGATTCAGCAGCTTCGGCAAACCAGTTGTTTGGCATAGCGGTGGAATACCTGGTTTCAACGCCATTTGGTTGAACTTCCCATCACACGCGCTCTCCTTCGCCATGTTAGCCAATACCGACAATGGCGCTGTCCCAATGTTTAACGAAATCGTTCCGTTGATATCGAAGCTTTGACTTCGTTCACGAGAGCCTTAAAAAAATCGTAGGTGTCATCGGCTGTCTTAGGATCTGTCATTAGCGTGTGAAGGCTCGTTCCAGTATTGCCCGTTCTTGATCATAGTATTGAGCAAAGACGATCAGCTTGCGTAGCCCTGTAGCGGCTCAATTGCGAAGGGTGGTACGCGCTGACTACCCAGGAAGGGAGTAGATTTCGGATCGATGCTGCAACTGGAGAGCTAAGCTCGGCCACGGACCGCAACGGCAACAATCTCAATTTTTCTCAAGCAGGATTTGTTTAGATGCATCCGATATTCATTTTCACGCAAGAGGGTTTACGGACCGAATATGCACTTTTGAAAACGTCGACCGAAAATAGTTGACGGGGCGATCCTCGGCGTTTTGAGCAAAACATGACCGCCGGCGGAAGTTCGGATTTTACGATAATTGCGGCTCAGTGCGTTGTGGCGATGCAAACAAGGTATATCGGACGTCCGGTGTGGAGGCTGGACTCTATTGACCTGATGGACCGTAATGAAGCTGTTGACGATCGCGTTTTGCGTCACTAAAGTCAACTAAGTCAATACGGTCATTTGTTTCAAGATCCCAGGAATGAACTGCCATGCCAGAGTTGTTCGACAAACGGGGCGGGTTCCGAAAACTGCATACTTTCACGCTCGCGACCATCGTGCAACTCGAAACGCTCCGTTTCTGCCGACGCTTTATCACACATGACCATCGCGAAGTGGCTACCAAGTTCTACGATCCTAAAGGTCGGCAATACGACCAGATGACTCAAGCGGCTCGCAGCGGTCGACAAAATATTATCGAAGGCTCCGAACGCTCGGCGACATCCAAAGATACCGAAATGAAACTCACCGATGTGGCGAGGGCCAGCTTAAGCGAATTGCGCGGCGACTATGAAATCTGGATCCTCGACCGGGGCGAACTTCCGTGGTCGGTTCACTCGCCCGAAGCAAAAGCGATCAACGCAATCTCGCTTGATGCAGCACCCTTCTCCGACGACGTGGTCAACCAGTCGGCGCGGCATGCTCTGGAACAGCGAAAGAAATATGCCCGCTGGCTCGATTCTAACGATGCACAGATCGTGGCCAACGCAATGCTCATCATTATCGGCCGCGCACTCAATATGCTCAAAAGCCAAATTGAAGCGCAGGGTACTGCCTTTCAAGAATCGGGCGGCTTTAGCGAACGGCTGACCGCTGTACGCATCGAAGCACGCGAGAAGAACCATGAGCCTTCACCCGACTGCCCACAGTGCAACAAACCAATGCGGCGACGGAGCTCGGCCAAAGGTGAATTCTGGGGCTGCTCGGGTTTTCCCGGCTGTAAAGGGACCAGACCTATCTCTCTTCAGGTCGTACATCCAGCAGAATCAAAGCGATGAATTTCCCCAATTTCGGGACGCCTCCCCAACTGTTACCGGCAGCGCAACCGCTGCGCGGTTAATATCTGTATCTTCAATGCCAGCGCCCCGCAGCAATCGTTTCTGTAATGCGACATCGCTTTTATCGATTGATGGCTAGCTCGCAGGCTTCAAGTAACCATGCATTCCGAGCCAACTTACATAGGCATCGAACCAGCCGGTGCTGGTAGTGGTTTTCTGGTACATGCCAAAGCCGTGCCCACCTTGTTCGTAGTAATGCAATTCAACTGGGCGATTTGCTTTACGCCAGCTCTCAATCAGACCAAAACCAACTTGAAAAAGAGGGTCATCGGCGGCAATCGCTACGAAGAGCGGTGGTGCGTCGGCTGGTACTTCGACCGCATTCATGCCGCCATAGATGCTGGCGATGAACGCGGGTTTGGCTTCGCCTCCGCTCAGCGTTGTGGTCATGGTGAGCATCGCGCCGGCGGAGAAGCCGATCATGCCGATGCGGTCTGGATCCACGTGCCATTTCTCGGCATTGGCGCGGATGAGCGCGAACGCAGCGTTCGCGTCAGCCACTTGCGGTGCAATACGAGCGGTCATCTCAGCCGGTGTAGGACGCGCCGGACGCGGCCCACCCCCGGTCCGAGGCGCAGTCGGATTAGCGAACTCGTTGAGATCGGCGGCAGTTTGATTAAGACGATACTTGAGCACAAATGCCGCCACGCCTTTGGCGGCGAGCGCCTCGGCGACTTTCCAACCTTCATTTTCCATTGACAAAGTTCTGAATCCTCCCCCTGGTGCAACAATCACAGCCGCGCCGGTCGCCTTCGAAGGATCAGGCAGAAATGGCGTCAACGTGGCCACTGTAACGTTGCGCGCGAACTTGCTTCCGTATTGTCTGTGCCACGACTCGGGCGTGTCGGCGTCGGGCAGTGGACCCGTTCCCAACTCGATGGCATTGGGCTGAGCAGGAATCTCAATCGACGTCATGGCGTCTCTTGGAGCGCTTTCGTTCGCGACGTTTGGACTCGCATCTTGCTGAGCTCTTATTGGCGTGTGCATCAAGTACAAGCAAGCTGACGATAACAACACATACAACAAGGTCGTCCTGGCCTCTCGAAACGCGCGGACTGCTTTTCTTACTTCTCTATTTTTCACAGATGACTCCAGAGCTCTAGGGTTGATTGGTGCGAATCCGACTTCGGATCTAGGAACACACAATTAGATCATGGAGTGTATGATGCGTCGATCGTTTTAACTACCATTCGCCGTGATTTCATTGGTTGGGGTAGAAGGTGGAACAATGGCACAGTTGTTCTGCGGCGTGGAATCCTGACATTTTTTATCACGGTTGCCTGTTGCCCCGGGCGAGATTCTCGACTGGGTCAAATAGAATTGCCTCACCAGCCCAGCATGTCTAGTTGCGGTCTGTTACATTGGCGCTGGGCATTGTGCATTGCCCAGATTTTAAAGTGGGGTTGGCAAGCCTCAGTGTCGAAAGATTGTCCCAATCGTTTAAAATCTTTCCAAATCAATTTGAGACAATCGCTCGACTTTGAAAACACTAAAGCGATTGGGACAATCGCTCGACACTAAAGCGATTGGGACAATCGCTCTACATTAAAAAGGAATTAACTATGAAAAAACATCTGATTGTTTCGGTTCTTATTGGGTGCGCTTTGTTTGGCGCCTGCCGCTCGTCGCAGGCTCAATCAGACAGCGAACTACCGCAGGCAGTTTATCTCTATGAAGGCGACGCACCGGGCTCAGGAGGAATGTCGGACATTCCGAAACAAATTCGGCCGGGCAACGACCGCGTGGTAACGCAGGTGCATCGTCCCTTGCTCTATCCCTACTTGCCTGCCGAAGGAACGGAAACGGGGATGGCAGTGATCATCGCTCCCGGCGGTGGGCACAATTCGCTCTGGTCGACTCACGAAGGTCACACGCCGGCCAAGTACTTTGCCAAGCAGGGCATCGCCGCATTTGTTCTGGAATATCGACTCGCCGAGGAGAAAGAGTCGAAATACAGTGTAGACGAACATGCCCTAGGTGATTTGCAGCGCGCGATCCGGTTGTTAAGAGCTCACGAGAAAGACTGGAACATTGACCCGACTCGCGTCGGAGTGATGGGGTTCTCGGCAGGCGGTGAATTGGCAGCTCTCTCGGGCATGCGATTTGACGCCGGCGATGAGAATGCTGAGGATCGAATTGATAGACAGTCGTCACGTCCAGATTATGTCGCGTTGATTTATCCGGGACGTTCGAGTCGTTACGAACCCCGGCCTGAGACACCGCCAACGTTCATCGTGGCTGGTGCCGAAGATCGCCAAGATATTTCGGAAGGGATGGCAGAGGTTTATCTGAAGTACAAACGCGCGGGCGTACCAACGGAACTTCACATCTATTCCAACGCGGGACATGGGTTTGGTCTGCGCGAGGGAAAGTCGGGATCGGTGATGAAGTGGGTTGATCGTTTCATCGACTGGGCGAGCGACAGGGAGTTGCTTGGCCAGTATCCGAAGACGCAAGCAGCAGCGGAATCACCTGGAGCGGCGGAAGTTATCATCGAAGATGGTGGAACCGGCCCGTTCTCGGCAATCGCCACAGAAGATGCTTCGCTCGCCGGCATGACAATCTATCGTCCGCGCGACTTATCGCCGTTTGGCGAAGCACAAAAGCTACCGATCTTGTTGTGGGGAAATGGCGCCTGCGCCAACACGACCCAAGAGCACAAGAACTTTCTCAGCGAGATTGCTTCGCACGGCTATGTTGTGTTAGCCATCGGCTTGCTCGATCAGATCGAAGAACGCAACGCGACTTCTCGTCAGAAGACTCAGGCCAGCCAACTAATGTCGGCACTTGACTGGATCATTGCCGAAAATGATCGTACGGACAGCCGCTTTGCGGGCAAAGTTAACATAGGAAAAGTGGCCGCGATGGGCATGTCGTGCGGCGGATTGCAAGCGATCGAGATTTCCACCGACTCCAGGATTTCGACGACTGTGGTGTGCAACAGCGGCGTCCTTCCGAACCCGTCTCCGCTTCCCGGCATGCCTGCGCTGAAGAAGGAGATTCTCAAAAAACTTCATTCCCCCGTGCTCTACATCATGGGAGGACCATCGGATATCGCCTACAACAATGCGATGGACGATTTCTCTCGAGTCGACCACATACCCATCGTAATGACAAATTTTGACGTCGGGCACGGCGGCACCTATGCTCGCCCGCACGGTGGCGAGTTCACTCCGGTTGCACTCGCATGGCTTGACTGGCAACTCAAAGAGCAAAGCGAAAAATCGAAAGTTTTCTTAGGAGAAGATAGCAAACTCGCGAAGGACGCAGACTGGACTATCGAGGCGAAGAATTTTTCGTCGCAGTAGGCGGATGATGGTCGTCCCGTTCTTAATCTTAATCTTAATCTTTATCTTGATCCTAATCTTAATCTTGATCCTAATCCCACTCCCGCACTTACACTCAAGTTCCAGAAGAAGAAGTTTAGGTTTAAGTTCGAGTTTAAGTTTAAGTTTTTTAGAGTAACCAACTCCACATTTTTGCGAAGTCGACGATTGCAGGGCAATTATGATTTCAATTGACGATTGTTATGTGTCAGCTGCGGCGCCCAATGCAGATGCGGCGAAGAATGGTCGGGCATTGGCCCTGAAAAAGAAGTTCATTCAACTCAACATTTCCGAAGACGGAAGTTTGATTTTTGGACAGTGTCAGGGAAGTGGTAAAGTTCCTTACAGTTGTTCGAGCGACTTTGCCAAAGCTGACTCGCCGGTACATCGTTGCAGTTGTCCGAGTCGCCAGTTTCCCTGCAAACATTGCATCGGCTTGATGTTTGCCTTCGTTCAAGACGCGTCAAAATTCAAGGTTGCTGACATTCCCGACGACCTGCAAGCTAAACGGGAAAAGGCAGAAGCTCGTACCGAGAAAAAGAAAATTGACGCGAGTAAGCCCAAAAAAGTCAACACAGCCGCACTTGCAAAAAAAATCCAGGCGCAACTGGATGGCCTGACGTTGCTGGAACGACTCACGCATAATCTCGTGAGCATCGGTATCGGTAACATGAACGCCAAATCGGCCAGTGAAATCGAAGCCCAAGCCAAACAGCTCGGCGACGTCTATCTACCGGGCGCTCAGTCTGCGTTGCGAGCTTACACCAGTCTCTTCTCCGGCCGCTCCGCTCGTTTTGATGACTCGATGCCTTCGTCGGCGCGTGAAGCCGTCTATGGCGAGGCGCTCGATCGGCTCTCGACACTGAACGCCTTGGTGAAACAGGGACGGCAATATCTCGAAAAACGTGCCGCCGATCCAGAGCTCAAACCAGAGACCGACTCCAGCATTGCAGCGTGGCTCGGTCATGCCTGGCAGCTTGCCGAGCTACGCGATGCCGGGCAGATGATCGCCAACGCTCAACTGCTGCAATTGGCGTTTAACACACACGATGATGTTGCACGCAACGAGTGGATCGATACCGGCATCTGGGTCGACATAGAACATGGTCTGGTCTACACCACAAAGAATTATCGCCCTTACAAAGCTGCCAAGTTTATCAAGGCCGAAGACAGCTTCTTTCAAGTTGCTCAAATCCCCGAACTGTTTGTCTATCCTGGCGATATGAATCAACGCATTCGCTGGGAGGGGATGACGTCACGACCTGCGGAATCAAAAGACTACGTGGCGATTCGCAAGTCCGCCCACTGTGATTTCGCCGCACTGGTCAAGCAGGTCAAAGGGAACCTCAAAGGCCCGCTGTCGGAAAAGCAACCGGTGTGCTTGTTGAAGTTCAAACAGATTGGCCTGGTTGGCGATACGTTTGTGGTCGAGGACGCAAGCGGGAACCGACTGACAATGACCGATCGAGGAATTGCGGAGGAACCACCGAGCCTGCAATTGCTGCGGTTGATTCCGAGCGACCTCCTCGCCGATCAGGTGCTGGTGGCGCGCTTCCGCCATGACTTCGATGCGCGGCGATTGGAGATCAAGCCGTTGGGAATGGTCACGGCCAATGAAGTTGTTCGTTTGACGTTGTAAGGAATAATGATGAGCATCGCGATTTTGAATGATGTTTACAGCGAATTGCGACGTTTGGCCATCGCCGGAAGCGTCGTTGCACCAGGCGATTTTCGTCTGAAGAAGCTGATCGAACCGCTCAAAATATCGGGGGACAAAGCGCCGATCTTCAACCGCGTGGCCGAGTGCGTGGAGCAAGTCGTTAATTCAACTGAGAAAACCGCGCCGTCAGCGCTGCTAGAGCTGGGGTCATTGGTTGGTTCAATACTTCATACGCAAGGATCAACGGGAATCGAAGGCAAACTCGAGTCACTTCCCGCTTCGCCGATGACGATGCAGCGAACTCAAACCAGTGCACGTATGCTCAAACCGCTGATGGAAGCGTTGACCACGACCGGTTCAGGACGATTCGAGCAAATCAAGTCAGCGCATGAGATGAACCTGTTCAATGACTTGCGATTGGTACGACCGGCCCTGCAAGCCATCGATGATTCGTACGCGGAAATCCGCGATTACGTAGCAGACAAGATTTTGCCCATTTACGGGCGGGCGATTCTCGACGAATTGCTCGCGACGTTTGACGTCAAAGGCAAAGCCGGGCATGGTCGCCGTTTGAAAGTGATCCATAAAATCGCACCGGCAGAAGCGCGTGAGTTGGTCAAACGAGCGCTCGACGAGGGCTCGAAAGAAGTCAAGCTGGTGGCGATCGAATGTCTCGGCGATTCGGATGACGATTTGAGTTACCTGCTCGAACAAGCTTCGGCGCGGGCGAAGGAAGTGCGCGCCGCAGCATTGCTTTCGCTCAGTCGCCTGAATGCCGCTGAAGCCAACGCGATGTTGATCAAGGCGCTTGACACCAAGGACATCGATCTATTAATTCCTGCCGCGCAAGCGGTCGCGTCTCCTGAGTTGATCGATGGCGCGTTTGATCGAATCGTGCAAGATTTAGCCGCGTTGTTGAACTTGAAAGACAAAGCGAAACAGAAAACGGCGGTCGAGCGATTGTTATCGCTGTTGCAGATCGCAACATCCCAGTTGAATGGTCGATCCGAAAAACTGTTAATGGAGATGTTCGAAAACTCAGAAACACTGTCTGCGATCAAGTCGGACCCCGGTGGTGGCGACCTGGTTGAGTTTGCTGCAAATCGGCTTTCCGATGGTAGCGACGGGGCGGTGAAGTATTTGATCAAGCAGCGAGATCAAGTACCTTCCGATTGCTGGTACAAATTGCTTCAGGGCGCGAGAAAATCACTCTCTTCTGCCGATTTCTTCAAGATTTTTTCAGAGTACCTCGAGCCGAAAGCGAAAAAGAAATCTCCCGCCGAAGGACGCTCGGAAACGCTGGTCAATCTACTGGTTGATCGCCAGCACTACTATTACTTCGATCTGGATCCCAATGATGACACGAAGCTCCCACCACTCGATGCGAAGTGGCTCGACCTCGCGATCAAGTTGGATCTACCGGAACTTGTCTGTGCTCTCGCTAAACTAAAAAACGCGAGTTTGCACAAATATCTGTCGACGAAATGGGACGCATGCTCGGGGCAGAAAAGGCGCGAAAGTTGGCAGTTCGTGTTGGCAATGCTTCAATCTGAGCATCCTGACGCCGAGCAGATCATCTTGAATCAAGTGAATGCCGACAAAGACGGGAAACGCAATTACTATTACGGTTCGATTTGGGCTCGTTTGTGTGGGC
The DNA here is from genome assembly GCA_041753315.1 of Pirellulaceae bacterium. Lineage (GTDB taxonomy): Bacteria > Planctomycetota > Planctomycetia > Pirellulales > Pirellulaceae > Aureliella. The sequence continues at coordinate 45,342 of JBGSUV010000093.1, forward strand.
GGCTATCCCAGTCTGCCATTCCAGAACTTGAAGCCATCATCGCTGATCCCAAAACGAATGACCGCTTGGGAAGCGAATTGCTCGAAGCGATCCAAACGATTCGCGAAAACGCCACAATTCCAAACTAGTAAACCTATTCAGGAAGAACGCTCATGGCAAAAAAGAAAAACGCGGACGACAGCACTTCATCAAACGACGCAACACAAAATATTTTACGAGCTCCTGCAGAAGAGATGTTTGCCGAAGAAATCGAGGCACTGATCTCCAACGACGCGCACGATCGCCCCCCCGGCTGGAAGATGTCCCCCAGGGCAGCGCTGACCTACATATGCGGCGGCAAAGCTGGCAGCAAAGTCATCTCGCCCAAGTACATCGGCCATCAACGACTGGTTGAGATTGCTATCTCAACGCTTGTCACCGATCGCGCCCTGTTGTTGATTGGAGAACCTGGTACCGCCAAGTCGTGGTTGTCGGAACATTTGACGGCGGCAATCAACGGGGACTCCACCAAAGTCGTGCAGGGTACTGCGGGAACAACCGAGGAACAAATTCGCTACACCTGGAATTACGCGATGTTGATCGCACATGGCCCTAGCGACGCGGCGTTGATTCGCAGTCCTGTCTTTCGCGCGATGGAATCAGGCTCGATCGCTCGCTTTGAAGAGATCACGCGCTGCGCATCCGAAGTTCAGGACGCAATGATCTCATTGCTTTCCGAGAAGCGACTGTCCATTCCCGAACTGGCCAAGGAGGTTCCTGCTTCCAAGGGCTTCTCCGTCATTGCAACGGCCAACACGCGGGATCGCGGTGTCAACGATATGTCGGCCGCACTCAAACGACGCTTCAACATCGTCGTGCTTCCATCGCCTGCGACTTTGGAACTGGAGATGGACATCGTCAAACGACGAGTGCAAGAGCTGGCAACAAATCTCGATTTAAAGGCGGCAGTTCCTGCCCACGAAGCGATCGAAAAAGTGGTGACGATCTTTCGCGAACTACGCACCGGACAAACGCTCGACGGCAAGAACAAAGTCAAAACTCCTTCGGGCGTGCTGTCGACAGCCGAGGCCATTTCGGTGCTTGCCGGCAGCATGGCTCTGGCGGCAAATTTTGGTTCGGGCGAAGTCACAGCCGACGATCTGGCTTCGGGCATTCAGGGCGCCGTCATCAAAGACGAAGAAAAGGACAAAACCGTCTGGCAGGAATATCTATCGAATGTCTTGAAGAAGCGCGGCGCTGAATGGCGACCACTCTTCAACGCATGCTCGGAGCAAGCGACGTGACGGAACCCTGGCAAATTCAGGTCTTTGGCGTTCGCCACCTTTCACCCAGCGGCGCGTGGCACTTGCGCAAGTTCCTCGATCGCGTGCAGCCCGAATTGATTCTGGTTGAAGGCCTGGCCGATGCGGTCGATCTGACCAGGCATTGGGTAAAAAAAGGGACAAAACCTCCAATCGCAATTCTGGCGTACACGGCCGACTTGCCGGTGCGAACGCTTGTCTATCCGATGGCCCGCTACAGTCCAGAATATCAAGCAGTTCTGTGGGCTCATGAACGGCGAGTTCCGCTGGAGTTTATCGATCTGCCATCCAATATTTTTCTTGGTCTGCAAGATCAAGAGTATCGTCGTATGGAATGGGCCGTGCGTGAGGTCACCAACGAGGCTGATGAAAGCGACAAGTCTGAAGGTGAAGCTGTAGCGGAATCCAACGAGCAATCGAATTCTGCAGGCAGTCGCGAAGGTGAAGATCCACTCGATGCCCAACAAGAAGAGCAAGATCACCATACCGAGCCTCGTCGTTCGCTGTACGACCGAATGGCAATGCAAACTGGCGAACAGGATTATGACGCGTATTGGGAAAGAAATTTCGAACACAACTTGAGTGACGAAGCTTATCGTTTGGCGGCCAGCGAGTTGGGAAAATCGTTGCGCGAACTCGAACAAGATTCGCTCCATCGCCGCGCCGAAAACTTGGTGCGTGAGGCGCATATGCGGCGCTGCATTGTGGAAGCGATCGCCCGCGGCGTCTCGCCATCCAAAATAGTTGCGGTCGTTGGTGCCTTTCACGCACCAGTACTCAATGGCGAACACAGCCCAATGTCGGACGAAGAGTTGGCGGGGCTTCCACGTCGTGAGAGCAAATTGACGTTGATGCCCTATTCCTATTTCCGACTGTCGGCGCAATCGGGTTATGGAGCTGGTAACGCGGCACCAGCCTATTTCGAACTGATGTGGGATGCGCTCGAAAACAATGATCTCGATGGTTTGGCAGGACGTTACCTCAGTCTTGTGGCGCGGCAAGTCCGTGACGGAGGAACTCATCGGTCGACGGCCGAGGTGATCGAAGCAGTGCGATTGGCGCGGACGCTAACGGCGATGCATGATGGTCAGGCGCCGACGTTGGGTGATTTGCGTGATGCCGCCGTCACGTTGCTGGGGCATGGCGATCTGTCGAGTATTGCGACGGCTTTAGCGCATGTTGATGTAGGGACCGCCATCGGTGAACTTCCCGCAGGCGTGAGTCGCACTTCGATCCAGGAAGATTTTGATCGTGCATTGCTCAAGTTGAAGTTGGAAAAGTATCGCTCGACAGTGAAGCAGGACTTGGCTTTGGATTTGCGCGAAAATCGTCAAGCCAAAACGGAAGCGACGGCATTCCTCGATCTGGCTCGGTCATCTTTCTTGCATCGTTTGCGGGTGCTCGGCATCAACTTTGCAACCGTTGTTCCTGTCAATCAACAGTCGGCGACTTGGGCGGAGCATTGGACATTGCAATGGTCGCCTGAAAGCGAGATCACGCTAGTCGAATCGGTGTTGCTGGGAGAAACAGTTGAACTGGCAACCGGTTATAAATTGAAAGTGGCGATCGAAGAAACGACCACCATTGACGCCGCCGCGGCGCTGGTGAGCGACGCGTGTCAGTGCGACTTGCCGGCCACGATGGAGCATGCCAGAAAACGATTGCAGGAGTTGGCTACGGAAAGTTTCGCTCTGGTAGCCGTCGCGCGCGCTGCGTTTCAATTGATGCAGGTCGTCCGTTTCGGCGATGTTCGAAAGTTGGATGCAACTCCGCTCCTGCCTTTGATCGAAGAGCTTTTTGTACAGGGGAGCCTGGCATTGCATGACGCCGCCAACTGCGACAACGCGGCTGCCAAAGAACTGGTAGTTGCGATCGATCAAATGAATCGAATCTCGTTGGAGTTTCATGAACGAGTTGACGAAGCGATGTGGCAACGCAAGCTACAACAACTGTCCGATGCAGATGATCGCAATCCACTCCTATCTGGCTTGGCCTGCGCTATTCTCTTGGAGCGAGGCTGGATGAGCAATGACAGCCTGGCGCGCGAAGTCTCGCGGAGATTATCGCCGGGCATTTCCGCCGATCTGGGCGCCGGTTGGTTCGAAGGCCTGGCAGGTCGCAACCGCTACGCATTGATCGCACGACAGGTGCTGTGGGAGCAATTGGCGGAATATGTGGCTTCGTTGGATGACGAGCAGTTTCGACGTTCGTTGGTCTTCCTGCGTCGTGCGTTCGGCAGTTTCAGCCCACAGGAAAAACGCAACATCGCTGAGAACTTGGCAAATGTCTGGGGTGTTGATGTCGATCAAGCCGCAGAGGTCCTTGATGGCCCGCTTTCAGAAACCGAACAACAGGCGATCGCTGACTTGAACGAATTTGATTTCGGAGACTTGTGATGAGTGCAGATGTCGAACAGGTCAAACGCTGGCGGATGATTCTGGGAGCTTCCGCGCAGGAATCGCTTGGCAATTGCTGCGCGGAACTCGCGTTATCTGCCGAGCAAAGCGAAATGGATCAGGCGTTGGCCGCAATCTACGATGAATCCGAGGAAGGAGGAGCTGGTCAGCCCCGCAGCGCGGGTTTGGGCGGCTCATCACCTCGACTGTCGAAGTGGTTAGGCGACATTCGCAACTATTTCAAGGAAGACGTCGTATCGGTAATTCAGCAAGACGCGATCGAACGCAAGGGTTTGACACAGTTGCTATTCGAACCCGAGACTCTCAAGAACATTCAACCCAACGTACAACTCGTTGGCACATTGATGTCACTCAGCGGTCAGATTCCCGAACGAACGAAAGAGACGGCCCGGATGGTCGTCCGCGCTGTGGTCGATGAGATCAAACTGTTGTTGGAACAGAAGATACGCCAAGCTGTCTTGGGAGCGCTCAATCGCAAACAACACTCGCCGCTTCCCAGTGCTTCGAGCATCGATTGGAAATGGACGATTGGTCGCAACTTGAAAAACTACCAACCGGAACTTGGTACGATCGTTCCGGAGCGAGTCTACTTCTATTCGCGTGCTCAGAAAACGAACAACTGGACGGTGATCGTCGATATGGATCAAAGTGGTTCGATGGCGGACTCGGTGGTATATGGCGCAGTGACAGGTTCTATTTTCGCGTCGCTTCCGGCGCTCAACACCCGCGTCGTTGCTTTCGATACGGAAGTCGTCGATTTAACGGAAAAGTGTGGCAACGATCCGGTTGACATGCTGTTTGGCGTGCAGTTGGGCGGGGGCACCGACATCAATAAATCGGTGGCATACTGTGAGCAGTTTATCGAGGAACCGGGTCGAACGTTGTTCATCATGATTACCGACTTGTTCGAAGGCGGCAATCAAGCACAGCTCGTTCGTCGATTGGGAGAGATGGTCGCCAGCGGAGTTCGCTGCATGTGCCTGCTTGCACTCTCGGACGCGGGCAAGCCATGTTATGACGAAGGTCTGGCCAAAAAGCTCTCATCGCTTGGCATTCCCTGCTTCGCCTGCAATCCGAGTCGCCTACCGGAGATGCTCGAAGGCGCACTCCGCGGCACAGATCTCAAGGCTCTAGCAGAACGACTAACGTCTTCGAAATAGTCCCTGTTCCTTCGACTCTTAATCTTGATCCCCCCGCCTCTCACGCTCTTCCCTCCAGTGAACGACTTATCGGTGCATTGCATTGATTGAATTAATGAGTTGAGAAACAGCAGTCTGACCTGTTCGTAATCTTAATCTTGATCCTAATCTCGCCCCCCACCCAACTTCCCTCCGACGAAGGCTGAGGAAGGAGAGTAAGAACGGAGGGAAAGATCAGGATTAAGATCAAGATCAGGATCAAGATTAAGATCGAAGACACCGATGCGTTTGGAAACACCGGAGGTACCATCGATTGTTTGACCGAGTGGGCGGCAGAGCTTAAAATTGAAACGAGTTGCTCAGAAATATTTTTTTCAGCAGACAGCTATCCGAGAACATTCAAATGGACCGAGAAGAACTCAATGCCTGGATCCACTTGGGGCCGATCCGAATCACAATGAATAGCGGTGACACCGTTGACATAACCAATCGCGAACTGGTGACCGTCAGTTCAATGGCAGCCGTAGTGCTTGTGCGTTGCCCGGACGGTAGATATCGCCACCAGATTTACCCACTGGTGACCATGAGTAAAGTCGAGCAGCTAGAACCGGCTTCATAAGAATCTTAATCGTGATCTATATCTTAATCCCCACCGCCTCTCCCGCTCATTCCTCCAGTAAAAGACTGGTCGGTGCATTGCAATGATTTGATCGATGAGTAGGAAACAGCAGCCCGATCTTGTTCTTAATCTTGATCCTATATCTTAATCCCCCGCTTCCCACGCTCTTCCCTCCCAAGAAGGCTGAGGAACGAGAGTGAGAACGGAGGGAGAGATCAGGAGCAAGATCAAGATCAAGATCAAGATCAAGAACGAAAGTTCAAAATCACTGCACGACGGTGGCGACGTAACGGCGTATGTCCTGTTCGAGGGCGGCGAGACGCTCAGCCAGTTTGGCTTTGGCTGCGGCTAAATCTTGACTCTCCGCGGGTGGACAGTAAGTGAACATATAGAACTTCACCTTGGGCTCCGTACCCGATGGGCGGACCGCAAAGTAATTGCCTTCGAGGGCCAAGTCGAGCATAACCATGTCGGCTGGAGGTGCGTCGAGTGGATGGGTGGTGCCGTCCGGCAAGCGCACCGTCAGCGACTTGTAGTCCCGCACGCCAGCTACATCGATGCCACCCAATTGCGCAGGTGGGGCGGTGCGAAAGGCGGCCATCAGCTTGCTCATCAGCGCCATGCCTTCACTGCCCTCCATTTGCACGTTGACCAGGGTCTCCATGTGGCATCCATGCTGGATGAGCAATTCGTCGAGACGTTGATGAACCGACTTCCCTTCGCTTTTGAGCTGCGCGACCAACTGCGACATCAATAAACAAGCGGCTGCTCCGTCTTTGTCGCGGACGTATTGGCCGATCAGGTAGCCGTGCGACTCTTCCGTACCAAACACAAAGTCGTCGGGGCCAACCGCATCCATGACTCCAGCGATCCACTTGAACCCAACGTGCAAGTTTCCTTCGCAGCGCACACCGTAGGACTCGGCCACTCGGCGAATCAACTCCGTGGTGACCAACGTCTTGATCACGTACGACTTCGGCGTCAATTGGCCAAGTTGTTGCATCTTGTGACATACGAAGTCGGCGAGCAGTGCGCCGATCTGATTGCCGTTGATCGTCCGCCATTGGCCACTCGAGTCGGTAGTTAGTGGAGCGGCCACGCCCAAGCGATCGCAATCGGGATCGGTAGCAATAATTACATCTGCGCCAATTTGACGGGCGCGCACGATGATTTCATCAAAGACGGCGCTGTTCTCTGGATTGCTTACATGCCCAGGGACATTGGGAAAATCACCACTTGGTTCGGCGTGACGAGCATACACTTCGCAATCGTTAAATCCCGCCTGCTCGAGGACTGGCATCACTGCGAATGCTCCTACACCGTGAAGCGGTGAAAAGATGATCTTGGCGTCGCGCGGGCCTGGCCAAGCGTACTCAGTCACCTTTGCGGAGAATTCGCGATCAATTTCCGTTGTGCAGATTTTGACGCGTCCATCATTCACGGCGATCGCAAAATCGACCGTTTTGATTTGATCCGTGTTCATCACCCGTTCGATGATCGCCTTGTCGTGAGGCGGGAGTACCTGGCCGCCTGTCGACCAATAGACCTTGACCGCATTGTCGCTGGGCGGATTATGGCTGGCAGTCACCATGATCCCGCAGTCGCATTTGAAATAGCGAACGGCAAATGACAATTGCGGCGTGGCGCGATAATCGTCCAGGAAATAAACTTCGAAGCCGTTGGCAACCATGATCGAAGCGCACAGTTCAGCAAACTCGCGCGAACGGTGGCGAGTATCGTATGCAATGGCGCATTTGAGTTGCGATGTGGTAGCTTGCTCAACAACGTAGGTCGCCAACCCTTGCGCGCTTTCGCCGATCGTGCGTTCGTTGATCGCATTCGAACCAAATTCGTACATGCGACCACGCCGTCCGCCGGTACCAAAGGGGATCACTGTCCAAAATACGTCATCGAGCTTCTGCCATTGGCCGGATTCTATGTGAGCGATAATTGAATTTTGGTATGCTTGGTATCGATCTTCCGTCAGCCAAGCGGTAAGGTTTTGTAGTGAACCAGCCGTTAACTTACCATCCGCGACAGCTTGTTGGGCTTGTGAAATTGCTTGCTCTCTAGTCATGATCGATCGACACTGCAATAAAAAGTTGTGACAATTTAGACTGGACGTGAAAGCGACGATTGTATGACACACCCCAGCGCTAGTACACCCATTCGGCGACTTCCCAATCGAGAGAAATATCAACTATGAGCGAACCGATCATCAGCGTCAGCGGTCTGCGTGGAATCATTGGCGAACAGTTGACGCCACTCGTAGCCTCGCGATACATCTCCGCTTTGGCAAGCTCATTGCAGCGTAGTTCTTCTAGTCCTGGCGAAGCCGGGGTTCAGTCGGAACAAAAACAAGTGGTGGTCATTGGTCGCGACGGCCGCCAAAGCGGCTGGATGTTGGCACAGGCGATCAGCGCCACGCTGTTGGCCCACGGCTTTGATGTCATCGACCTTGGTGTAGCTGCAACACCCACCGTCGGTGTGCAAGTGCGAAAATCGTCTGCCGCCGCGGGCATTCAGATTTCAGCCAGCCACAATCCGAAGGAATACAATGGCCTCAAGTTGTTCAACTCGGATGGGCGAGTGTTTCCGAAAGCAGATGGCGAAAAGGTGCTGGAGGCTTATCGCGCAGGTGACACCGCTTGGGTGGCTGTTGACGCTTTGGGAACCAAAAGAGAAGAGAACGACCCGCACACCACCCACTGCGCGCGCGTGCTAAAAACGATTGACGCTGAGCTAATTCAACGCAAAAAGTTTCGCGTGTTACTCGATAGCAATCATGGTGCCGGCAGTCTGCTGGGCCGACAGCTACTGGAAGCGTTGGGTTGCGAACTCACGTTGCTTGGCGAGTCACCGGATGGAAAATTCGCTCATATCCCTGAACCTCTGGCGGAAAATTTGACAACGGTTTCTGCACGCGCCCGCGAGGCCCGCGCGCATGGCCGCGGTTACGATGTCGTCTTTTGCCAAGATCCTGACGCAGATCGACTGGCCGTCATCGATGAACAAGGGCAGTTTATCGGCGAAGAACTCACCGTTGCTCTCTGTTTGATGCAAGCGCTACCCAAAGTAGCGTCCCCTAACTCTGTTATCGTCATCAATTGTGCCACCAGTGGCCTGGCGAAACACTTGGCCGCCAAGCACAACTGTCGCTGTATCCAGTCCGCGGTTGGGGAAGCCAATGTGGCCGACGCAATGATCGCCGAACACGCAGTTTTTGGAGGAGAAGGAAACGGAGGGCCCATTGATCCCCAAGTTGGCTATGTGCGCGATAGTTTTGTGGGAATGGCACGGATTTTGGAGTTAATGGCGACAACTGGTGAACAACTGAGCAAATTGGTCGCCCAGTTGCCACCACTGGCGATGGTCAAAGACAAGTCAGCGTTGGACGCTGCCTCGCTACCTAAACTGTTTGAGAAACTCACCGAGGCGTTTCCGAAAGCCAATAGCAATATGCTCGATGGATTAAAGCTTGAATGGCCTGATCGCTGGCTGCTGGTTCGAGGGAGCAACACAGAACCGATCGTTCGCTTTATTGCCGAGGCACCGACGACCGCCGAGGCGCGCCTGCTGTGCGATCAAGCTCGTCAAGTTGCGGGAAATTTACATGCGTAAAGCAGCTATAACTTTTTATGTAACCGTTCACGGCAATGTAGAACAATTGTCCCCAATGGTTTTGTATGCGGCTTTGTGCTCGCTTAAACACCATCCTAACACAGAAACCCGATCGTCCCATGTGTAACTTCAAGAACATATTGGTCGTCGTCGACTCCTCCGTCGACCGACACCCGGAATTAGAGCGGGCGATGAAACTTTGCGACCAAACAGATGCCAAACTGCATCTGGTTGACGTTGTGAAAGATGTCAGCTGGACGGTGCGCTTGTTAAGCAACGATTACGCGCATATTCACGAGCTGTTAGTCAAAGAAAAGGAGACGGGGACGGCAACGTTGGTCGCACATTGCACTTCGCATGGAATTGCGGCCACAGGTGAGGTGCGTGAGGGGTTGTCATCGCAAATAACGCTCGAAACCGCCAGTCGCATCGGTGCTGATCTCATCGTTCGCTCTGCCAAAGGTGAACGAAGTTTGGCGCAAGGTGCATTGGGCTCGTCGTCGCAAAAGTTGATCCGACGACTGCCATGCTCGATTTGGCTTACGCGTGCGGCGCATGAGCCTGAATACAAGTTGATTGTGGCCGCCGTCGACGCCACGCCGAATGATTCCGCCCACGCAGAACTGAATCGTCGAATATTGCGGACCGCATTGGAAATCAGCAAACGCGAACGTTGTAAGCTACTGGTGACTTATGCGTGGAGTTTGTACGGATCAGAAATGCTCAGCCATCGTCTACCCGTCAGCGAGTTTGCGGTTCTTATGGAACACAACCGTTCGCAACACGTCGAGAGCTTTGAAGATTTGTTATCCGAGTTTGATTTGCATGCGACCGGACCCAATGTGCGCATGATCGAGGGCGAACCTAGCTCGGCGATCCCAGAGCTATGTGCACAGGAGCAAGCGGACCTGCTCATCTGCGGTACGGTCGCGCGGCATGGAATCGCTGGACTCGTACTGGGCAACACGGCTGAGCGTATCCTCAATCGCGTCGAGTGTTCCGTGCTCGCACTCACTCCTCCTACTAACGCTGCATAGGCCTTATTTGCGTCACAATGAGTCTACATGATCGAAAAATAGTTTTCGCATGCAAAATCGACATAGTCAGTTCTCAGGTCCATCGGTTGGTCGTTGTACAAGCAGTAGTTGCGAACTTGCAGTAGCAAGTCTCGGGGGTGGCAGTTGCGAAATGGACGGTTGGTTGGTCGGTAATGTGTTTCAACTAGATATTCGACGATTTCGGGCCGGTAAGGGATACCGATCTTGGGACACATAATCTCGAACAACTTCCGAAATGCGGTTTCGCTCGGGTTTTCGACCTCAATTTTGTAAGGAATTCGCCGCAAAAAGGCGTCGTCGACCAGATCTTTGGGCTGCAGATTTGTGGAAAAAATCACCAGCTGATCGAAGGGAACTTGGGTCTTTTTGCCACTCGACATATTCAAATAGTCGTAGCGTTTTTCCAGCGGAACGATCCACCGATTCAACAACTCATCGACACGCATTTTTTGCCTACCAAAGTCATCAATGACCAACACACCGCAATTGCTTTTTAGCTGGAGCGGCGCTTCATTTATGTTGGTTTCGCTGTCCTTTTGAACCTCCAGCATTTCCATGGTGAGTTCACCACCCGCGATAATCGTAGGGCGTTTGATGCGCACCCAACGTCCGTCGAAACCGCGATTGTCGAGCAGCCCAATGGATCGCTCCGTCTCGATGATTTCATGAATAAGCGGATCGTACAAGCGCACGATTTCGCCGTCGACGGAGAGTGAGCGGGGAATCCAGACATGTTTCCCAAAGGCAAGTGTAATGCGCTCTGCAATACTCGTCTTCCCGTTTCCAGGATAACCGTACAAGAACATGCCGCGGCCACTGTTAATGGCAGGTCCAAGCCGTGAGAGCATCTTGCGATCGATCAGTAAATCGCGAAATGCGTGCAGCAATTCGTCGCGACGCGGATACTGCCCTTCGACTGACTGCAATTTGACTGCAGAGCAATAGTCTTCCAAGAGCACCGGTGCTGCGCCGAAGTAGGTCGTTCGGTGCTGATATTGCCGAGCGCGATCTCGCCCTTGATCCGTCAACACATGGATGTAGTCGTTGACTGAGGTGGCGCCACGGTAGGCCGTCATCTGTTCGTACTTCAACCGATTGAGCACTGGCTCGATCAATAGAAATGGAAGCTTGACTTGATCTGCAATACAGCGTCCGTTGGCCTCGCCGCGGGCGAGCAGGAACTTCATGACGAGTTCTTCAACCAACGCCTCCGAGACTCCGGCGTCGCTAAGTGATGCGGGAGCTGAAGGGATAAACGGTTCATCCCGATTGCCCGTCAGTTTCCCAAAGGAACAGGTGGGCGTAGCGACAGGCCGCGCACTGGGTCGAGCGGTTCCGCCTTCACTGACGGTGGCGGTAGGTGTAGCTTGAGGAGCTTTTGTTGACACCCCAGCCGGCTGGGGGTGTTCGGCGGCAGGATTCTGTTTGCCCGACATCAGGCCATCAATGCGTTGAAGCAATTCGTTTAAGGTGTCATCGCTTGTGCTTTGATCTGTTGATGGATGAGAATCAGTTTGAGTTGGCACATTCATGGTTTGAAACTCGCGGAAATTCTTGTCGAACGGATCTGCAAGCGAACCAGCAGTCGGATCTAGGTTGCTTGGAAAGGTAGGTCGCAAAGGGGTGATAGGCAACCAAGAAAAAGAATCTATCGGCAGAAGCCGCACTATCCCGCCACCGAGACACCCCCCTTTGGCATAATTGTGTACTGGCTTTTGAGTATTCACCGAAACACGTGCTATGGTTGGTCACTGGAAACGGCAGGCCCTTGAATAAGCGTTTGCCACCGAAAATGCCCCTTTCGGAGTGAAAAAGATGTTAACTACGACTTCAAGTCGTCATGCGCGTTCGTTTATCCATCGCACGGTCGAACCAGCTCAGCGTTCGAACTCAGCTACGGTCCTGGGTGACGCCAGCGAAGAAGAACTGACCTTATTGCGTTGCCTGCTGAACAGTTGTTTGCGGGAAGCAGAGGAATCAGGGAGGCACGTTGGACAGCGCGTGCAAGCGTTTACTTTGGTCAACGCCTCCCCGTTTGCGGCTGAGTTCGATTTGGATCGCATCGACCGAGCAACAGCGCTGGTTGGTGACCAGTGGATGAACACGCTTACATTTGCTCACGGTTTGGCCAATCATCTTCGCCGTCGCATCGACACGGAAGAGGTGGATCAAGCGATGTTGGGAATTTGGAAGCAAGCAACGTATTTGTCTAACGCAGCCGAGTTGATGTGTCGCGTCAGCATGACAGCTCCGTCGCATCATGGATGGATTTGTGGTTTGTTGGTGGGTGCAACAGAGATCTGCGCGCGGTTGGGAAAACTCCCAACGACGCAAGCAAGAAAACCAGCCATGCGTCGCCGAGGAACTTTCACGATTGAGCTGACGCGCCTACTAGTTGCTTTGGGTTGCGAAAAAGAACTAAGTTTGTTTGACACGGGCAGTCACTCGCATGGACCATGGAACGCGCTTAGCGCGTCCGTTGAATTGATGCCTCCTTCGGCAGCGTTGGATTGGGTGCAAATGGCGTTGATACGAATTCACCCATTGACTTGGCCGGCATCGTTGAGCGATTTGTTGGTCGAGCGCATTGCAGAACTTGAGACAGAGAGCTTGCATTTTGCAGAGGCGGTATGGCAGCGAGCGGTGCAATAGTGCTGGTCGTCGTCAGTTTCGCAATTGAAGCAAACGTCATAGCATTACCTGGCAGAAAAATGAATTCTTAATAAGTTCACAAAAATCGCGATTAGGTCCTTGTGAGCACCGTCACCTGCCGATATCTTTTGGACCATCGCAGCCAGCAAACGACAAACGCAGCGAAACGATAACATCGTGACGCGGCGTTTCTGTTTTTATGGCAGCATCTACAAGGTAAGATTTCAAACTCGAGCCTTGTCGATCTTCTGATCAAAAGGATGTCATGCCGAACATCGGAAACGATTTTCGAACACCACTTGACGCCAGCATCTTGAGGCGATAAAAGATGCGGCCCGCCACAACGCGGGACGCACTAACTGATCTTTGACAATTTGGTAGATAAGCTCTCCGTTGATAACTGGATTTTGGGGTAACCCGAGCGAAGGTTTTCAGCAACAAGTTTTGTGAGGTTGTGAACTGCAATGGGTTTGGTCAGGCTGTGCAAACGGCTTGAACGAATGCGTTGTAGGCAACTTTGTAGAGAAGCACTCTTTGACCAGGAGTGCAGTTGGTGGCTGTAAGTTTGGGTGATTGGAGCTGTAAGGCTTTGATTGTTTGGATGAGCAGTTTACTG
>JBGSUV010000094.1:0-58434 GCA_041753315.1 Pirellulaceae bacterium
GTGCATTGGGGTAGCCACCCAGACACCCCTACGCGACTACATGCTATTCGATTCTCCATGCGAGATAACCTGCTGAAATCGGACGTCTGTAAAATGCCTCGCATGGTTCAGGCCATGGAGGAATTTTACGAAAGCATTGCAAGGAGTAACTGTTAAGCGACCATTCGGGCACCGACGGTCTCAGCTGCGGATAATATGAATCTTGGTTATAAATTCGGGTTAAGGATGAAAAACCATCCGAGCAAAACAAACCGGTGCGGACACCCATAGCCATCCTTGAAACAGAACGCACTCTCGCCATGCATAGTCTCGAAATTCTTTTGCGGTGTATCGACGAAGCCTTTGATCGCAAATCATGGCACGGATCGAATCTACGTGGTTGCCTTCGCGGATTGACGGCGCCTCAAGTCGCTTGGCGACCGCAACCGCAGCGAAAGAACATTCAAGAAATCGTGCTGCACTGCGCCTATTGGAAATACGCGGTACCTCGTCGCTTGACTGGCGAAAAGCGAGGTAGCTTTCCACTGAAGGGCTCAAACTGGTTCGAGCGCCCTCTCAACGGGCAGATCGACGAGCTTCAATGGAAACAGGATGTAGGACTGCTGGTCGACGTCCATCAAGTGATCGTATTCCCCACTGCACGCCGATTGTAACTAGGGTTCCATCAGCCGGATGTGGATATTTGGCATTTGCAGGATTTAGAAGCTTGGCAAGCTGAGCCACGGAGCAGGGGCGAGTTCCTGTGGCCACTTGCTGTTGAGCGTTTAGCGAGCTGGATGCTCTTCCGCGGCGATTTGATGGAGGTAGTCGCCGTAGGGCCCTTTCAAACTCTTCGCTACTGCCAAAAGATGAGCGTTATCGATGAAGCCGCAACGGTAGGCGATTTCCTCCGGGCAACAGATCTTTAGTCCTTGACGCGTCTCAATCGTTTCGACAAAAGATCCTGCCTGAATCAACGATTCGACGGTACCCGTATCGAGCCAAGCAAATCCACGCGAAAATGGCTGGACATGCAATTTCCCTTGTCGCAAATACTCCAGGTTCACGTCGGTGATTTCCAACTCGCCTCGCGCCGACGGACGAAGCGCGCGCGCAATGCGGACGACTTCAGGATCGTAAAAATAGAGTCCAGGAACGGCAAAGTTTGACCGCGGCTTGGTCGGTTTTTCGACAATGGATAACGCCTTGCCCTGTTCGTCAAATTCAACCACACCATAACGTTCCGGATCGCGGACTTGGTAAGCGAAGACGGTTGCACCCTCCTCGCGGTTGGTCACGTTATGCAGCATTGTACGAAAGCCTTGACCATAGAAGATGTTGTCCCCCAGGATCAATGCCGAAGGAGACTCTCCCACGAAGCTCTCACCTATATGATAGGCTTGTGCCAGCCCCTTGGGCTCGGCTTGCTCTGCGAATTGAAACGAAACGCCCCACTGCGATCCATCTCCCAGTAGCCTTCGAAACAAAGGCAGGTCATGCGGTGTCGAGATTAAGAGAATCTCTCGAATTCCTGCCATCATTAAAACGGAGATGGGGTAGTAGATCATCGGTTTGTCGTAGACCGGCAGGATCTGTTTGCTGATTGCCAGCGTGATCGGATGCAACCGTGTCCCCGAACCGCCAGCGAGCACAATGCCTTTACGAACCATTTTTCACAAACTCTCTTATCGATTTTTAGGCTTCAAAACGGAATTATGAACGATCGGCGACTAACTTACCCCGAGACGTTCTCCGCGATAGCTCTTGCCCATCGCCTCGTCGATCCAAACTGGATTTTCCAGGTACCATCGTACCGTGCGCCGCAAGCCTGACTCAAACGACTCCGAGGCAGCCCAGCCAGTCAATGCCTGGAGCTTACTGCAATCGATGGCGTATCGCTGATCATGTCCCGGCCGATCCTTGACGAACGTGATCAAGTTGCGGCGAGAACCTATTGAAAGAGGATCGGTCAATGAGTCCACGGCGTCACATATCGCGTGCACGACCTGCAGGTTGGTCCGCTCACTCGAACCGCCAACGTTGTAAACCTCACCCAATTTTCCCTGCTCGAGTACGACCTTCAAAGCTCGGCAATGATCATCGACGAATAACCAGTCCCTAACATTCGATCCATCGCCATAGACTGGCAATGGCCTCCCAGCAATTGCGTTCAAGGTGACTAGTGGGATTAACTTCTCAGGGAACTGATAAGGTCCATAATTGTTGGAACAGTTCGTTGTTAGGACCGGCAAACCATACGTATGGTGGTAGGCCCTAACAAAGTGATCGGAAGACGCCTTGGATGCCGAGTACGGTGAGTTGGGGCTGTAGGGAGTATCCTCTCGAAAGAGCCCCGTAGGGCCGAGTGAACCATAAACTTCATCGGTCGAAACGTGCAAGAACCGGAAATCTCGCTTTTGTTCCTGGGGTGACTCACGCCACCAACGGAGAACTTCATCCAGCAGGTGAAACGTTCCAACGACATTGGTCATCACAAACGCATCGGGTCCATCAATCGAGCGATCCACGTGCGATTCAGCAGCGAAATTCACCACCCACTTCGGCTGATCGCTGTCGAGCAGGCTTCGGACGAGTTCGCGATCGCCAATGTCGCCTTCTACCAACCGATAACGGTCAGTCGGCGCGTTTGGAATAGAAGTCCTCGTAGCCGCGTAGGTGAGTTTGTCTAAATTGACAACCACACAATCCGGCACTTCGGCCAGCATTAGGCGAATAAAGGCACTGCCAATAAAACCAGCGCCACCTGTCACAAGAACCGTTGCAGTCACGTCTCAAAACCTTTGTATAGCAGACAAGCAAAAAATTTTAACGACCATCCTGGCGGTACAACAAGCGACACTAGTTGGCTGTTGGTTTCGTCTGCCATCGGCGATGGCCAAGAGCATAACGGTAAGCACAACGGTATTCGATCCGTTGATCGGCGCCCGCAGCTAGCGCTGTCGGCTCACAAAATCAATCAGCTGTTAGGCTGTTTCCGCTTGCCATTGGCCAAGCGTCTTCGCAATTGCCTCCTCCACCGGTGATAGCTTTAGGCCGGCGGTTAAGGCTTTGGAATTATCCAAGACGGTATTCGAACGCGGTGTCTTGGCCGCCATGCGCATGAATTCCTCCTCGTTCTCAAAGAAGGAGAACTCTTTGTTGGACAAACCCGCCCGCTGAATCATCGCGACCACGTCGCGCGTCGTGACGCTTCCGGTATTGGTTAAATTGTAAATCCCGAAATCGAGTTTGTTATGCCAACAGTCGTAGCAGGCTTGTACGAATTCGCCGAGATGCGAGAGGCTGTTTCTCGCATCCAGTAGTCGCGCATAACGCATCACCTTGGATAAGTAGTTACGTCCTGAATCGACGTGATTAAACGGGATCCGCAGGCGCCATACAAAGCAGTCGGGAGCGTCTGCCAAGCACTCTTCCCCTAACGCCTTGCTGCCTGAATAAAAACTGCAATTGTTTTGGCGAAACGAAAAATTGGGAGGATCTACCTCTGAGAACCCGCAACCATCTGGCTTCTCGCCGGTGAAAATACATCCAGAGGATACATGGCCCCACGCTATCCCGGCCATGGCACAACCCTCGGCAATCATCCCGGGTAACACAGCATTTGCCATCAAGCAGTCGGTTCGCTGCTGTTCACAGGCGTCCACATTGGGCTTGCCTGTGTAACCGGCACAGTTAATCAAAAAATCGGCACCGCAATCCTTCAACGCCTGTGCCAGTGAGCTTGGATCGTAAAGATCGACTTGATTTCTTCGCAAACCTTTAAATTGCACCCCTGTCTGCTCGAACAATCGAACAAACTCACTGCCTACATATCCACTACCACCCAGCAAAACAATCAAGAGAGTATCTCCACTTTATTTCTGAAATTCTTTTTTTAGTTTCTCGTACATGGGCAACTCCAGCGGATGCAATGCTGCGGTGTTACCATCAAAAATCGCTTGTTGAAACGCGTCCCGTGCTTCTTCGGTTCGACCAAGTGCATGATAAGCCTGAGCCACATGGAAATGGCGATCGGCACTATCGCTTACACTCAAGGCCTGTTGGAAGTCCGCTAGTGCCAAGTCGGGTTTGTCGGCAGCCAATAACACCGTCCCCCGCGTGTCCAAAAGAAAGTCTAAGGGACCGTAATATTGAATCGATTGCTGTATGGCCTGCAGCGCTTCTTCCGCATTTTGATTGGTCAATGCCAAGACCATGGCGAGATTATTCAAAGCGGGAAGGTAGCGGTTATTGATCTTGAGCACCTCGCGATACTCGGTCGCCGCCTCGGGGCCCCGTCCGGCCCAGCTGAACAAATCGCCCAGGGCCATGCGAAGTTCCAAGCTAGTGCCCGATTCTTTTAACGCATAGCGTGCAAGTTTCACCAGCAACTCCAAGCCTTCCTGGTCGATTTTCCCACTCTGCAATGAACCTTGGATAAGAAAGGCTGCGTCCAGTGAGAGTACCGGCTTGCGGGACATCAAAAGTTGAACCGCCGGTACAACTTTGCCCTGCCGTGCAAGGAACGTCACTTCCGCGTTTGCACGCCCTTCGACTTGTTCTGCGACCTGCCGATACAACGCAAGAGCCAATTCCGAGAACTGTGCGCTTTCCGCCTCTTTGCCATCCTTGATCAAGCGACGTCCAAAGTCCTCTGCCTTCTCAGCCGCCCAAGCCAACGCGTTGTTGTTGGCCACTTGCTCTTCCAGCAACTTGATCAAACGCGCGAATTCTGCAGCGTGAAATAGCAATTCAATTTCCACTGTTGCCGTCTCAATCTTATCGGGGGCCAAGGATTTCAACTTGTCAGCCAACACCTGCGCCTCTTCAAATTTGCGCTGAGTTAACAACGAGTCGGCGTAGGCGCGAAGGTATTGACTATTGTTGGTCCCACCATTTCCCAAAACAGACTGCATGGTTCGATTGTGCCGCGTCAAATCCCCGGCAGTTCGATACAGTTCGGCCAACAGAAAATTGTCGGAGAGAGAGTATTCTCGCGATTGTTGAACTATTTCCTCAAGCAGTCCTATGGCTTCGCCGATCGATGACCGGTCCTGTTGCGTCCCAAGAATGATGGCTTTGGTACGACGGTCTTCAACCGAGTCTGACTTCCCCAGGTTGGTTTCCAGTAATTCCAGCGAACGCTGCTTCGATGACAGCGATCCTTCCAAGCCAATGGAAAGCGCCAGATTCCGTCGAGCCCACGCCTGGTCCTGTTCCGTCACTCCCCAGTCCTCTTTCAGCATTTTTTCGAGCAATGGCAACGCTTCATCTTTCTTATTTGACCTCATGTAGAAGTCGGCAGTGCTTCGAACGATGACCGCGTCGTTGGGGCGAGCGGTCACTGCGGCGCTATAGTTCAACTCTGCTTGCGAGTAGTCGCGAATCGCTTCATAGCACTGCGCCAATGCAAAGGGTCGGCTCTCCTCCGGAAGTTGAGTGCTGGCCCGCTCGATCACGGCAATGGCTGCATCCCGATCGCCACGTCTGGCCAATGCTTGCACCATGGCTATCCAGGCGTCCGCGGAACTGGAGTCGGCGGCGATAACCGCTTCAAACTCTCGCAGGGCCGCCTCGTAATCGCCTGTAACACCGTAGACTTGAGCCAACCACAAACGATCCTCGGGTTGCCCGGAACGATTGGCACGCTCGATGGCCAACGCCAAAGCTCGGTCAAAGTTCTCAAGTTCCAACGACACGGCAGAGGCAGTTTGTGTGAGGCTGGTCGAGAACGCCGTTCGCTGCTCTTCCAACTTTCGTATGACCTCGTCCGCTTCGACATATCGCTTCTGATCAAACAATTTCTTGATGGCTTGCGACACCAGTCGCGGACTTCGATCCCCGAGATTGATGGCTTCCAGATAAGCTGCGGTCGCTTGATCATTCAAACCGCGTTCTTCATAAATTGCCGCCCTGATGGCGGAGATCTTAGCCCAGTTGGGTCTTTGCACGGCAGCCTCTGCCAAATTCTTGAGCGATTCTTCGTTCAACTGATCGTTTTGGGTCTGCTTCGCCTCAACACAAAGCCTGACGGCTTCGCCAACTTTCCACAGTGGACCGTCGCCTTCAATCTCTCGAACTCGATTGAGGGTCTGTAGCATCGAGGTCGTGTTTTCGGTGCGCAGAGCAATATCAAATAGCAACAGGTGGATCGCTAGACTTCGTTCGCCCGCCTTGGACTCGGCGACTTGCCGGGCAAAACTTTCGGCGCGAGGGTAATCTTCCAGCGACAAGAACAATTGGCTAAAGCTGCTTGCTAACTGCGCTTTTTCCAAGTCGCTCCAATTGGCGACAGGCTCAGCCAATTGCAGCAGTTTGGGCGTGTCGACTTCTTTATCGTATCTGCGAACCAAATAGTTCGCTTCTTCGACGCGCATCGTGACGACGTCGCCAAAATCTCGCTTGGCTTCGTTTAATGTGTTGACCACTTGGTCCCAGTCATTCTGACGAATGAGCAAGCTGATCAAGGCACTACGCAATTCTACAGATTTCGGATCCACTTCGATGCGTGCTTTGAGCAGGCTCTCTGCACTGGCGTTATCGCCTTGAACCACCATGAACTCTGCCCGCAAGATGGCAGCCTCGGATTTGCCGAGATCTTGCTGCTCCAATAAATCTATTGCAGCTTTAAAGCTGGTCCAATCGTATCCGCCGCCAGAACGCAGCCCCTCAATCAACAACAACCGTGCTAAACTCGTCAGCGAGCTCAATGAGCGCTTGGGGCTGTTGGCCAATTGCCAATTGTTCTCCAATGCCTCTTGCATCCTGCCTGAACGGGCCAACGCGTTTACCAATGCCTCGCGGGCAACAGCCCATGTAGGGTCCATGCCAATCACACGTCTGAGTGTCACCAATTCTTGGTCTGTGTTTCCTAAGTTGGCGTAACATTGCGAGAGGATGAAGTCCGCCTGCTTGAGAAGATCATCGCTGCGATCCAATTTGGCGCGAGTGGCTTCCAAAAGACTGGCCGCGGCCCGCCACCGGCCGCGGGTCGCCATCAACCGCGCCTCCAGGAATTGAACTGGCCCCGCTGCATAACCTCGCGCGTTCAACTCCTTGATCAATTTATCGGCCGCCTCTAAGTTGCCCGCCGATGCTTCAAACTGCGCTAAATTCCACATCAAATCGAGACTGCCCGGCATGGCCTGCAGCCCTTTCTTCAACATTTCGATCGCCGCTTCAGGTCTGCCATTGGCCAATTCAATTTGCGCAGCACTTCCGTATAGCTCTTGGATTCTTGGATTTTTGGTAATGGCGGCCGCGATCACATCTCGCGCCTCATCCGAACGACTACCGGCTAGCGCCGCATCGGCGGTGAGCAAAGCGGCTGCGGGTGACATCCCATCGATTTTGAGCGCCTCCTGCGCTTCGCTCCAGGCAGCCTGTTGTAACTCGGTTGCGGCTGCGGCATCGGACAGACCGACCACTGCCGATCGCTCCAACAACCAACGACCACGAGCCACTCGCGCCAGCACATCTGCCGGACTCTTTTCCACTAGCCCATCCAGCAAGAGCCGTGCTCCACTGGGATCATTGAATCGCTTCGTCTTTAAATCCGCCAACGCGGAAGCAATCTCCGGATCAGCAGGCAACAATTGGTTGGCTTGCGACAATTTCGCTAGCGCAGCTTCAAAATTCCCAAGCCCCAGCTCACAACGCCCCAGCAAGGCCAGCAATTCACCATCCTCGGGACTTTTCTTCAGCAGATGCTTTTCCAAATGACTTTTTGCGTCTGCATAGCGCTGCATCCCAAGCGTCACATCCACCAGCGCACGTCTGGCAGAATCTAAAGTGGGCTCCTTCCGCAACGCCGACTCGAGATTGAAGAAAGCGCGCTCGTACAACTTCAGCTTGGCCAACAACTCGCCAACCTCTGCGCTCGCCTCGACCGAGTTCCGGTTTGCAGACAGGTACCGAGCGTACAACCGCAATGCTTCATCATATCGCTCGGATTCGCGGGCCTCTCGGGCTTGCCGGAGCAGTTCGTGGGAGTTGCGGGAGGACTGAAACCAATATATCCCGCCCAGCGTCATGCCAAGAATGGAAACCAAGACGAGAAGTTTCAACAAGAAGCGGTAATTTATGCGGACTTTTGCCATGGACGGAAACGATCTTCAAATAATGTTGTCGAACCTTGAGCATGCGATTGGTGGGCGAAAGGTGCAGCTGAAAGGCGATTGCCTTCAGTCACGCACCGAGAACGATGCGTTGAACCGAACCTTATTCAGTCTTCAACGTGGTTCTCATCAGACTGCAGAATTCAATGAGCAACGGTTCTGCATCGGCCAGTGAGTTGCCTGGGGTCTGGACCAAGAACTTGACGGAACTAGGCCAGATGGGTTCTCCCCACAGCGAGCAAAGGGCAGTTACCCCTTGATCTGGCGAGGTAAAAACCTTGTCTCCCATTTCATACCAATGGCCCACTACAACGCTTTCACCTCGACGTTGGAGCAACATGCACTCCATCGGTACTTGAGTCCCCGCCAAATCGAAGGAGGTCTTGCGACGGCCCATGATTTCCCAGCCTGCAGCTGGGTAGCATACCTGAGGATGATGCGGAGTCGTCTGTCCGACCTCCGCCGCTTTGGTCCACACCGCCGCATGCATCGAAACGGAGCGACCGATCGAGTCTCGGTAGACGCGATTCACAAACGAATGGGCATTCATGACTCGGATTGTGTCGTCTTGAATGCTAAGCTCTTCGCCACGCCAAGGTCCCAACTCCAGTGGCAAATCTGCCAACACGAAGTCGGGAGGCGCGACCGTAAAACTATATCCCGAGCGCACCCAGGCAACGCTAGCGTAACTCGCCACCAATAGCGTGATCAGAACGACGTGGTTGATCTTCAACACCATAAACTCCAGAACTTCGACAGCATGTATGAACTATTGCGGGCTAAAGTGACGGCTGTTAGGCGTTACACTTCATTCATCCTTAAACGTCACTTCTTCTGCCGCTGTTTCGCTGAGATACGTGGCGCATCGCTTGGATGGACAAATGCATCCCCCGGTTGCCGATCCTCCGAGTAGTAATAGGCCGAATAACCGTTCGCTCCGGTACCAATCACCACAGCACCCAATACGCTCACTCCATAGGACTTCAGCATCTGGCAAGCTTGGGTAGCCAGTGGGAGTCGCGAGACATCGCGCAGCAACGTCAGGATAACCCCGTCAGAGTATTTGCCAACGATCCGCGCATCGACGATCGGCAAAACAGGACATGCGTCGATCAAAATCAAATCATAGTGCTGTCGCATCTCGGCAATCATCTGCTGCAAGGCCCCAGCCATTTCCCTCTCTTGCACCTGACACTCGCGCCGTCCAGCAGCAATGACATCCAAGTTGCGGGTCCCTGAAGGTTGAACCACTTCGCTCAGCTCTTCCTCGGCATGCAATAATTCGGCCACTCCAGGAAATCGTCTTATCTTCATGTGACGATGGACTGACGGGCGACGTAAGTCCATATCAACCAGCAGCACCTTCTTTCCGGCACGAGCTACACTGATAGCTAGTTGACAAATCGTGGTTGATTTCCCCTCGCCGGCAACTGCACTCGTCACCATAAAGACTTGTCGGTCTTCTTCATGAGCCCGGTGCAGGAGCATCGCTGCGACGGCATCAACCGATTCCTTTAAATTGATTCGTTCGCGGACCTCGCGTCGCCCCATCTTCTCTTTCACCACAGTGTTCAGCGGGTCGCTCAAGACAATCGGGATCGTTCCAAGTGTTGGCAACGATAGCACGCTATTGACCGCACTGGCATCCGACACCTTGCTTCGGCTCAAGTCCCACGCCAGCGTCATGCCAATGGGAAGGACCAACCCAGCCAGCGCTAAAAACGCAGTCAATGCAATTCGTTTCTTCGGATCTGGAGGTATCGCCGCTTCAGCACGGCTTAACAACTTGACGCGCGAGGAGGTCTGAAGTTCGATCGACGTCCGCTGGATCTCATCGTTCACTTGACGAAGAACTTCTTCCAGCCCTGCGATTTCGGATCTCATGAGTTCAACTTCAATCGAAGTTTGGCCGAGTTCACGGGTATTATTGGATAACTGCTCCACCTTTTCGCTAAGAATCTTGTCTTGATATTTTAACGCCTCGATTTTGGAAGCTATCTCGATGATGTCAAATCGCGGTGGCGTGGCGGAGCCATAACTGCTGCGACCTGCTTGTCCACTCGCTCGAGCCTCTGGCGCCTCACTTTCGTGACGAGCCCGAGCAAATCGCTCGAATTCAACCATATAACGATCAAACTGTTCTTGTTTCAACTTCAGTTCTACCGCCATTTTGCGTACCGACGGATGCCCATTGCCCAAGGAGCTGCTATTGGCCGTCATCTTGGCCTTCATGGCCGTGATTTCGTCTTCAAGCCGTACCACCAGTGCCGGTCGTGCCACCATACTCAAATCGAACTCTTTGCGTGGCACCTCGGTCGGCTCATTGTTGGCCAGCGCTTCGGCATTAGCGTCCTGATTGGAGGCTTGCTCAGCCGCTTCCTTCTGCAAAACTTCCTGTGCAATGCGATACTCTCCCTCCGCCTTCAACAACTCGAATTGAACGATACTCAGTTTCTCCTGCATGAACCCATACTGCGCCAAGGCGCTCTGCTGGGCTACCGTCAACGAATCGGAATCACCGGTCCTCGCAAAATTCGCCAGCCCCTTAAGCTCATTCCGCTTAGTCCGTACCTTAGTCTCCGCCTTCTCACGCGCTACTTCCAAGTCGTCCAATCGCTTTCGCCGCTCATCGCGATCATTGTCTACCACCTCATCCATGTAGGCGTCGACCACGGCGTTGACAATTTTGACGCAGCTAGTGGCAGAGGGAGCCTCAAGACTGACCCGCATAACCTCGCCATCGGACGGAAACGTGACCTTGATCGACTCCTGCAACCAAGCGATCGAATTGGGTTGATTGATCTCTGGCAAACTGCTAACCTCGTCATCACGCAGGGCCGCGTTCAGCACAAACGGCGTCAACATAATTTGCTGCTGCGTGTTCTTGAACATCTTGAAACCATTGACACCCCCGCCTGTCATGTCAGCCGTTTCAAATACCAACCGTTCGTTAGCCGAACTGAGTTGCACATAGGCCGCCGCCGAATAGGGAGGAACAATTAACATCCAACCCGCCAGCCCGCCGATGGCCGACAACACGACGCCAACTGGCAGCGCGATCTTCCACCAACGACGAATACCATGCAATACCGCCCAACCATTGAGGCCACTGGCCGGTGGCGCAGGACGGCCTGGAACGGGCCCCGCACGACCAGGCAAAGG
Source organism: Pirellulaceae bacterium (assembly GCA_041753315.1). Taxonomy (GTDB): domain Bacteria; phylum Planctomycetota; class Planctomycetia; order Pirellulales; family Pirellulaceae; genus Aureliella. The sequence continues at coordinate 11,259 of JBGSUV010000094.1, forward strand.
TGGCGCAACCAATGCAGCCCGTTGGCCCCCACGTGGGTCCATTTTGGTCGGAATATGACCTTGAGAGCTTCCGTTGTCAGTTTTCATTGAAAATCCACTCTTGCAAAAAGTTACATCCCACGGAGGACAAGCTCCCACTTTGGTATGCAACTGTAAAAAAGCCAATGTTTGGACGAGCTGTGCTACAATTTGGCCCTAAAAAGAGCCCTAATTGACTCAGATTTCACGTTCTAAGGCGATTGCGCCAATTGTACCGCTGCACTCCCGAATTGGAAAAAATTGTGGTCATCGAACTTCTGCTGGAAGGCTGCGGAACACAGCCGAACGGCTATTCCGACGCACCCCTCTACAACTAACGCGATTCCTGCTCTTCCGCTGGGACAATCAATTGATCCAGGATCCACAACCCACCAACCAGGATCATGAAACCTAACGGCATCATGAGCCAGCCGGCAATGTCGTGGAAAATCCGCTCCGCCATCTCGGGGCTCGCGTATTCATAAGCGATACCTGTGGCAGTAATCCGCACGCAGTTGACCAAAATGGCAATGGGAATCGCGCAGGCCGCAATAAATAGCTTTTCCCACCAGGTGCGGTCGATGATTAAGCTGGCTCCCACGGTCAACGCAAAAAAGGCATAAACCATCCTCAGACCACTACATGCCTCGGCCACACCAATTTTTCCGCCCGACAAAGTAATCACATTTCCGTCGGCCACCGCTGGGATACCAAGCACCTGCAACGAAAATGTGCTGACCGCAGTCGCAACCATTTGCAGAAACCCGCCCATCTGATTCGACAGGAATGCTGGGAGCGGCACCATAAACACCAGAAACACCACGGCCGGGAGCGTTCTCCAGAGCATTCGCTCTCCGAACAGCACAGCGATCACGCCCAGGATGAACGGGGGCAATGAGAGACCTTCCAAGGTCCATACACGGGTGTAAATTCCGGTCAAACGAATTGCTAGACCCAAGAGAATCAAGACGATTCCAAGGTAGACCGATCGACTGCTAACCAAGGTAACCGTCTGCCCACCCTTTTTGAATGTCAACCACAGGATGTAACATGAAAACAGCGGCACAAACATCCCATGCGAAAAATCTTGAGTTTGCCAGCGTTCCCATAGCCAAACGAATACATCGAAATACAGCATAGAGACAACGAGAAGCGCAACGGCAAGCCAAGCCAGCGAAGGCCAATCGAAGCCATCGGCAGGACCAACTATGGCGGGGCCAGCCTTGTCGGACTTACTTTTCGTTTCCGCTACGTAATTTGACAAGCTAAAATCCTCTAACCTATTTGACCACTCGCTCCATACTTTCATCGCCCTAAGTAGTCCTTACGGGGAGTGCGAAATACCCGCTGTTGCATCACTACATCTGATACAGTCTACCCTTAGTTTGCCAAAGTCGGTCCTCGCTGGATTAAAAAAACCGTTAAAGTCGCAAGACCACGTGGGGCTGTGCAGACACTTTCACGTTTTTCTTCTATAGCCATTACAGCGAAGCGATGACTTTCACGCGAGGGGGCGTTCGAGCGCCATTAACCCCAGCTCGCAATCCGCTCCTCTTCGCCGATTACCCTCTGGAAGCAGAACGTTTTTTCGCAACGCGTTAGATTCTCCTAACGTGACTTAACTTACCATTAGCCATGTAGGGTTCTTTCGCTCGGCATCTGCAAGATCGCAGTGACTTATTAGGTTTGATCTCTGGATGATTCGGTGACTCCCGGCGGGAGTCACCTACGCGCGGGCGGTTCCCGCCGGGAGTCACCCAATCCCCTGTTCAGATTTGCTTCTACTCACTGCAGTGGCTAATATGACAGTACGAGCTTTTCATGGACTCACGATTGCTTGTGCTGCGTCAACATTTTAGTTCGGGGTAAGTCGTATCCTTTCGGCGCTGGGCATGCGAATTCGTCGCCCCGCTAACAGCAAATCCCAGTCACCACGCCTTATCTGTCCATTGAGAGTTCATTGATGTATCTGCTCGGAATTGTCAAGAATTATTTGCAAAGGCTGTTCACTGCAGGTCGCTACGTGCAATGCGGATGCTGTTTTACATTTCCCAGCGAGCGTCGCGCGGTCGATCTCGGGCACCGTTACCTGTGTGAAGAGTGCCAAAGCGTGTTGGGGGATATTGCAAAAGTCTAATGCCCCTATCAGCTCGCATTACTCGCTGGGACTTACCGGTTAGCGTTTCGCAAGACGCGCTGCTCGACTTCCGGAATCCACGAGTCTCGTTGTTGATGCTCGAGACGTTGTTGCTCAAGGGGATGCGGAGTGGGGACGAATATGTCCTCAGGTAGCAGCGGGGTGCTAATCAACGATCCTTTGGCTCGCTGCAACTCGACAACCGCCACTTGAAGTTCAATTTTGGCGGAGATCAATTGTTCCTGCGTGCGGACTAGCCGATTGATGGCTTGGAAAAGTTGTTCCAACTGACTGACCATTGAAACGCCCTCCTGGGGACTGATCCAGGTGCGGAAGGCGATGGCTTCGATCTCGCGTTCACGACTGCTCAAGGTCAAGGCCCGCAGCTCAATTTTCGGTAACGCGTTGTTGACCACGCGCAAGGCCACCAAGACCTCTTCGCGTATCGCTTGCAATTGGTCTTCATATTGCAACTGCAAGCGAGAGAGCTTTAACCGCGCCTGCTTATTCTTTGCGCGTGCCGTGCGGTTATTAAGGAACAACTCAAAGTCGCCGCTGGCAGTCGCCGATGCGGGTTCCTGATCCAGGTTACCCCAAGCGCCACCAAAATCTCTGCCATCATCGAAGCCATTGAGTGTCGATATCAGCGAGAGCGAGAGACGCGGCAAGAGCTGATTGGAGGCGACCCTCAACTCGGTAGCCGCCTCGCGTACGGCGGCCAGGCGAAGGCGAATCTCTGGACGAAACTGGATTGCGATCGCCAACTCGTGCTGCGGGTTCAAAGGGTTTACGCTCACCGCCGGCGGCTCGGTCGTGAGTAGCTCGACGAGGTTCGAGTCGAGACTCGGATCGTTGACCAGTCGGAAGAGCGCATCCTGCCTTTGAAGAATCTGCGTTTGCGCATCGACCAACTCGGCGCGGGCATCCAGGTACAGTGCACGGGCTTGTTCAAGAGAGTTCGTCGCCAGTTCTAAGTGTCGGCTGCGCTCTTCAATCTGGTAGAACAACCGTTCCGCCCAGTCGGCCAGTGCCCGCCTTAGAAAGTAACTCGTCCGAGCTTCATACAATTGCCAGTAGGCTTCGACGGTTTGTTGGATGAGCGTGTTTGAATCTGCCCAAGCTTGGGCAGATAGCTGATCGTATTGGTAACTGGCAATGAGACTACGACTGAGGGCGATATCTCGCCCCGCTTCACGCATCAATTCTTGCGTATAGCTGATACTCAAGTTGGCGATTCCCTGGTCTGGTTGGGCGAACCCGATGAGGTTGTCTTGCACCCCCAACGCCTGGCTCAACTCGAGACGTCCGCCATAAATGTGGTTTTTCCTGATCCCTGAGCGAATCTGATTGTTCTCTCGTTTCTGTTGGATGTTCTGGACGTCCCATTGCGAATCGACGAAAACCGTAGGATCAAATACGCCGTATTCGATATTGACCAATTGTCTGGCTTCTGCCGGTTGAATTTGCAATTGCTGCAACTGCTTGGAATGCACCAGCATCCGAGCCAAGATATCGGTCACGCTTACCCCAACAGCCTGGCGATCTCCAAAGATGCCTTTCGACAACGTGTTTTGCTCGATTTCTACGATATCGATCCACTGCTGTTTCGCGGTATCGGAATTAGAAAACATGGCCGGAGGCACCTGCATCGGATCCGCCAAACCAGATTCCCCCGCTTGTCCCGCCGGAGTTGGTGCGTAGTTGGCTCCAATTTCGTGAGGCAAGGGAAACGCCCTGGAGAATGGAACGATGGGCATTTCGTCGGGCGGCTTGAAGGGATCGGAACTCTCGAAAGGCGGTGGGGAATTTGTCGCTGCATTTACGTCGGGCCGTTCCTGACCCGACACTATTTGCCCCTTTGCAAAGCCGAAGAATTGGGCCAGGCTAATCAAAACGAAAATAACCTTGGCCCAGCGTTGAGGCCAAATGCTTAGTTGAAATTGAAGCTCAACCACTTCGGGCATTTCGCATTCCGTGGACATTCCGTCGTCACTCGCTCCGCCAGTCGGGATCGCCCGCAGTGGACATGGCTACGCTTGCCCCGCGTTTTTGGCTGGCACGGGGCCTTGTCACTATCTAGCTTCGACTGAATCGACTGCGAGGATTAATCCGATTGCAACAAATGGTTGGGTGGTGGTCGTGCTAGCAATGACACCATTGCTGGCTAGAGTCTGCTGGCGTTTTGAGCAAATCGCCTGAGCTCTGTGAATGGCGCAAATATATGGCATAGATTTCTGAGGACTGTGTTTTTCGAATACTCACGGTGTTCGCTTCCAGTAGGACAAGGCCCCATGGAGCGAAGATCACTACCTGCCCGTGCGCTACCTATGCTATTTAGCCCCTCGTTTCTGCCTCGGCAGCAAATCAACCACATCCAGCGTTTCGCGCAGACCTATTTGTCATTGCCTGATTTGGAGCTGAAAGATAAAGCGCTAGAACTGAGGCATCGCGCCCGCGCGGGCATCGCCCTGCATCGCCTCATGCCAGAGGCATACGCGCTGGTCAGCGAAGCGGCCTTCCGTTGTCTGGGGCTGAGGCATTTTGACGTCCAGTTCCTCGGCGGAATCTATGCGGCCCGCGGACGAGTTATCGAGATGGAGACAGGACAAGGCAAGTCGCTGACAGCGATCTTACCGCTCTTTCTGTTCGCACTGCAAGGAAAGGGAGCCCACCTGGCGACCAGCAACGATTATCTCGCTGAACGCGATGCGACAACCATGCGTCCCGTCTTTGAGCTTCTGGGGCTTAGCTGTGGGCATGTCGCCGATCAGATGCCCGATGAACTTCGCCGCGAAAACTACGCCTGCGACATCACCTATGGAACGAGTACCGAGTTCGGCTTCGATTTCTTACGCGATCGCACAAAGCGTCGCGCGCAACTGGCCGACGCTGGCGGTGGAGCGGAAGTCATCGTTCAGCGCGGCCTTCATTTCCTGCTGGCGGATGAGGCCGATTCCCTACTGATTGATGACGCCAACACTCCAATGGTCCTGGGGACTCAAGGTACGTTCGCGACGGGCCTGGAGGACTTGATGCAGTGGGTCGTTATCTTTGCTCCGCATGCGCAGGAGCACAAACACTTCACCATTCGCCGCGATTCCCGCAAGCCAGAGCTGACTTCCTTGGGGCGCAGGTGGGCGCGTGAGTGTTGTCGGGCCTCCGGTCTCGATGTCGGAATATCGGTCTTTGAACTTTACGATTACCTGGAAAAGGCGATCACCGTCCACCGCGATTTTCACCGCGACGAACAGTACTTGGTGCGCGAAAAGGAAGTGGTGCTGATTCAAGAATCCACCGGGCGACTTGGCGAGGGGCGGCAACTACAGGGAGGTTTGCACCAGATCATCCAAGCTTACGAAGGGCTGCCCATCACACCTCCGAACAGCCACGCCGCCCGCATCACGGTGCAGGGCTTTGTTCTTACCTACGATCACCTGTCGGGCATGTCGGGGACCGCACTCTCGGCAGCCGCGGAGTTTCGGAAAGTCTACAAACTGCGAATCCAACGGATCCCCACCGCAGTGCCCTCCAAACGCATTGAATTTCCACTGCAATTTTTCCTCAGCGACGAGGAGCGTTGGAGAGCCATCTGTGAAGAGATTGCGACGATGCAGCAACAGGGGCGGGCGACCCTGATTGGAACACGCTCTGTCGATAAATCGGAACATCTGTCGCGTTTGTTGCAAACCAGCCACATACCGCACTGCGTGGTGAATGCCAGACAGAATGGCGATGAAGCGCTGGCCATTTCCAAGGCTGGCCAAGCAGGAGCGGTTACCGTAGCCACAGGTATGGCCGGTAGAGGCACGGACATTAAACTCGCCCCAGAAGTTCGCGAGGCAGGCGGATTGCACGTGATCATGAGTGAACTGCACGATTCGAGTCGCGCCGATCAGCAGTTGATCGGTCGCTGCGCTCGCCAGGGGGACCCCGGCTCCTATCGACAATTCCTGTCGGCAACAGACGAAATATTGGATTCCGCCTACGGCAGCGAACACGCGCGCATTCTGCGAGCTACATTCCCTCAGGCTGCAATCCCTCGGGCACTTTATACCGCTCAACGCCGTCTTGAACGGCGGCAGCGCGACGCCCGAGCTGCCCAGCTCATGTTTGAAAAGCAAAAACTAAAATCATTCCGCGAGATGGGGCTAGACCCTGTACTGGATGTCCTGTGGTAAGCCCCCAGCAGGTTGGCCCCTGTAACCATTAAGAACTGCACAATGTTCGCGCAGGTAAGGAGCACTAAGAAATGATTGCTACTTCGCGCCACGAGCATGCACTGATCGCAGTTGCCAAGATCACCCGACTGCGCCAGCAGTCGCTGACTCCCGCTCAATATCTCGAAAAAGCATTTCATATCTGCCGCTCGGCTTTTGAGAATCACGGTGCCGCTTATTGGAAGTTGTCCTCCAGCGGCAGTGCAACACTGCTGGCCCACGTGCCTGCTTCTGAACTTTCTGAGACGAATCCAAAGACACTCGAGTCGGAAATCGCACCCCACTTGAGGACGGTCTGCCTCACCCGTCGCGTTGCGCACACTCCTGTCCAGCAACCAACTTCCCCACCGGTGATCGACCAGACAGCCCCGCGCCCCGAATCAGACTCGCTACAGCTGCTGCTCCTGCCGATTTGTATGGCAGACACAGTCAAAGCGGTGATATCGTTCTGGATCGAAACGAGCGAACCGTTTAGCGATTCGCACTTAAGCGCCTTACAACAACTGGCCAATACGCTCGACAATGGTCTTGAAGATGCTTTCGAACGGTCCAAAGTCCACTCCAATCAGCAGCGATGGACGCGTGTCCTCCCCAATGCTCCCACCGCCACTGCTGGTGCACCCGCCCCATCCAAAACCGTTCCCACCAACAGGCAAGTTCCACGCCGCCGGACTTCAGACACCAAGACTCGCTCGTCCAAGCCACGAAGGGTCGGTGGGCAAAGGGAACAGTCGCCGTCGCGTCATGGTCCGCTGCTTCAGTTAGCCAAGGTTGTTGGTCGCGGCTTAAAAATGGACACGGTCGCTTACAACGTTGTCAATGAACTGAAAAGCTATTTTGGCGCGGGGCGTTTTGGTCTTGCCTTAGTTCGCGGCACTCGATGCCCCATCGTGGCACTATCGAGTATTGAAACCTTGGATACGCGTTCACCAGTCGTCATCGCCCTGCAGAACCTCTGTCAACTTGCCGCTCGCAGCGGCACGAGTTGGTGGATACCTGAACAAAACGATACACTCAACACCGAAATGACTCTGGCCGTCAACGAGTACTTTGAAGCAACTGAGGCCAGTTCGATCGCCCTACTTCCTATCTATGCCGACGGTGAATACCAACCGGAACGTGACAATCTAGCATCTGCCATCGTAGATCCTAACGAACGGCGCGGTTCTCTGATCGCCATTTTGTCGGTCGAGGGGCTGTCACAAGAGATCAGGCGCAGTGAATTGTCCGAAGCCTGGCGTGCTGCGGAGCCGGTGGTTGCCAATGCGCTGCACAACGCACGTCAATTTTCAGCCATCCCCTTGCTGCCCCTCTGGTTGGCTGCGGGAAATTTCGTTGGATTGTACGTCGGGCACCATCGCCAGCGGGCAATTCTAATCAGCGGGCTGCTGCTAGTGACCATGGCGATTCTCGGCTTCTTCCCCACGGACCTCAAGGTCCGGTCCCAAGGTATCGTCCAGCCTACCATTCGCGGGCGAATCTACGCAGAAGTCCCTGGCACCGTAGCCTCAGTGCATGTTGCCGACGGCTCCATGGTCTCTGCGGGAACTCCGCTCCTCGAGTTAACCAATCCCGATATCGAATTGGAATTCCAAAAGATCCAAGGGGAGTATCGCGAGACACAACAAGGTCTAGTAGGAATTCAAGATCAACTGAACTCAAGCTCCGACGCGACTGATGCGGTCAGCCGTGGCTTGCGAAAAGAACGAGTTGCTTTGGAAGAGCGACTTCAATCGCTTGAGAAACAAATGTCGCTAGTCGCCATCAAACGCAGCCGACTGAACATCGTCAGTCCGCACGCTGGCCGCGTCATCACATGGGATTTGTCGCAACGACTCGGACGTCGACCCGTCGAGCCAGGCCAGCATCTGCTGACGATCGCAGACGACAGCGGGCCCTGGGAACTGGAGCTTCAAGTGCCCGATAAACTGACCGGCTATCTCCAGCGGGCCATCGCAGCTCGCAAGGATGGCCAACCCTTGCTGGTTGAATTCGTGCTGGCATCCGATCCGACGCAAAAGCGATTTGCAAGCGTAAGACACATCGCCGAGACCACCAACCCGGATGACAAGGCAGGCAGCGTCCTACGTGTCTATGCCGATCTGCAAGCAAACGCCTCGGATCACAACGCGTGGCTACCAACCGTCAAGCCCGGTACAGAAGTGGTCGCGCACATTCACGCCGGTAAATATTCGCTGGGCTATGCCCTTTCCTATGAATTCCTCGATTGGCTTCATCGCACATGTTTCAAATACCTCGGTTGATTACAAACGGTTGGACAAGTTGGCGACCAACCCCCGTTTCGCTACCCGCAAGCTTAATGGCCGGTGGGGTACAGGCATTGCCGATCGTCGTAGGTTGCGTCCTGCTCGCGCTGACGCCAAACATGTTACCGGGGCAGGACCATTCGGGCTCGTTTTTGTCCAGCGAACTGATTGACTCCACACTTTCCCCCGCGGCCACGCACAAGTTCTTGGGTGCCGTTCTACCATTGGAGAAAGTGGAGCTGACCGCCAAACATGAAGGGGTGATCTCCAGCATTGCCGCTGTACCGGGTACCAATGTGCAGGCGGGACAAATCGTGGTCGCGCTCGATTCGAACGAGCTGTCCGCACGGCACGCCTTGGCGGAACAGGAACTATTAAAAGCCAACGAAATCGTCAATGACGATTCAACTCTCAAAACGGCCAAAGCGCAGTTGTCCAAAGTAGAAGCCACTTACGACTCCATGCTCAAACTCAAGCACCAGTCGGAGCTGGAGTTATTTCGGCTGCTGATGGATGTGCACGATAAACAAGCCATGCTGGCCGCGGCAACGGCACGCCATCGCCAGGAGCTGGTAGAAGCGGCGATCAAGAACGAGCAACTTAAGTTAGCCCGCCTTCAACTCGATGCCGCCGAAATCCCCTCTCCCTTCAACGGTGTCGTCAGCGAACAACTCAAATTCCCCGGCGAATTCGTGCGTCCGGGAGAACCGATCCTACGGCTGATTCGCTTGGATACGATGATTTTCCGAGTGGAGCTCGATATGCGAAAAGTCCAACCTCACCAAATCGCTGATTACGTCGCCCAAGCAGTCTTCCATTGTGGTCAAGATCGGATAACCATCGCAGGCTTGCAGTTCGATCAAATCATTCCCAACAACCTTGATAGTCAAAACTATTATGCACATGCAAAATTTGAAAATGTTCAGATCTTGGACGCAAAGGGACGCTCCCATTGGCGCATTCGCCCTGGGAGCTCGGGCGAAGTGGTCTTCACCGTTAACGCACCGCCAGTTGCCGACATCGCTGGACGCTAGCACGTAGCCGCGTCAGCTCCTAAGCAGTAAGCAGTAAAAGGTAAGCAGTAAGAAGTAAAGAGTGGAGCGCCGCTCGTTCCGGGGCTCCGCCTCGGAACGCGCTGCCTAGAGGCTCCTGCCTCTCTTCAGCCCAGCGAAGCGGCCATCATCCGCTCTTGGCTGTGGATGGGATGGGGGGAGTGCAGAAAGGCTTTAGGGGAGGCGGAGCCTCCAGGGCAGCCATGCCCAGGCGGAGCCGGGGCACGAGGGAAGGGAGGCGGGAGATTCAAAGAAACGGCGGCTAGCGCCTTGCCGCTCACACGGCTACAGTCAAACGCCAATTAGATAACAGACATCATGCAAGCCAGTCCCAATCGACCATTACCCATCACCAAACGCCCAGACCTCGAGGTCGCCGAGCAATACGTCCGTGGCCAGCCAAGCGTCGTGGTTGGTGATCCGGTGGCGCTGCAATACCAGCGGATGAACCCTCAGGAATTTGCCTTGCTCGATTGGCTCGACGGCAAACGCTCCGCCAGTGACATCAAGCAACTCTTTCAAGAGAAGTTCGCTCCTTGTCAGATCGACTACCAGGACATCGAAAGATATCTGGTGCAGTTCCATCAGCAGGGTTTGGTCGAAGTTTCAAGCAGCGATGCAGGCCGTTATCTGCTACATCGGGCGAACAAGAAAAAATGGACCAAACGCTTCGGCACGCTTAAAAACCTCTTGGCTGTGCGGTTTCGCGGCATCAATCCCGACAGGTTCTTGCGCTGGCTAACGCCACGCACGAGTTGGTTTTTTTCGACCTGGATGGTCTTGGCCAACTGCGCTCTCATGCTCGCCGCCATCCTGGTTCTCGCCATGAACTATCAAGAGTTCCAGGAGCGATTGCCTCGGTTCCAAGAATTCTTTTCACCCCAGAACTGGTTGGCTGTAGGCCTTGTCTTATTGGTCACCAAGACCTTGCACGAGTTAGGTCACGGCATTGTCTACACCAAATACGGAGGTCGCTGTCAAGAACTGGGGGTGATGGTCTTGATCTTCATGCCAACCTTGTATGTCAATACATCTGGCTCCTGGAAGATTGCAGACAAATGGCAGCGCGCGGCCATCGCGGCTGCGGGCATGTACGTCGAACTATGCCTGGCCGCGGTGGCCACCTTTGTATGGTGGTACAGCCATCCTGGCCTCATTCAATACACCGCGCTGAATGTCATGGTGACCTGTTCGATCAGCTCCCTGATCTTCAATGCCAATCCCTTGATGAAGTACGACGGTTACTTCATCTTTAGCGACTTGCTCGAGCTCCCCAACCTGCAGCAGCGCTCCAGCGCCATGATTCGTAGCGTCTGCTTCAAGTATTGCCTGGGGGTCGACGAACCGGTCGAGGAGCAGGCGTGCGATGCGACGCGACGTTGGCTGGTGGGATATGGACTGGCGGCCTACGTCTATCGATTTGTGTTGATCTACGGCATCGCCTTTGTGTTGACCGGCTTTTTCCGCGGCGTTGGCTTGGAATGGTTGGCTAAGACGTTAAGTGCCTATTCTTGGGTGATTTTACTCGCCATGCCGCTTATCCCGCTGGTTAAATTCCTCCGGCATCCCACCAGCCACCATCGCTTGAGCAAGCGGCGGCCCACCTACGCTGCGGTGGGAGTTGCTCTGCTGGCGACCAGCTTTTGCCTACTTCCACTTCCGGCCACGGTTCGTTGTCCGTTTATCGTCGAACCGCGAGATCAGCATACAATTTATGTACAACAAGATTGTGTACTGGAAAAACTTTTGGTCCAACCAGGGCAGTGGGTAAGCGAGGGACAAGTACTGGCCACTCAGCGCAACCTGGATCTTGAAATGCAAATTGCGACCGTCGAGGGTGAATTGGCCGGCTGGAGGCGCCAGTTGGAAATGTTGCGGCAAATCGCTCATCCCACCGCTGAGGACTTGCGAGAGCGGCAGACTTTGCAAGCCCGGCTCACTTCGAGGTTAGCGGCGCTCGACGAATTGAACTTCCGGCTTTCGCAGTTGACCCTACGCGCTACGCGCGCGGGAGTCGTGCTGCCCAATTGGATTGAACCCGAACCGTCAGCTGCTCATGAGTTGGAGCGTTTTAGTGGCTGGACGATGGTCTCCAACGATGGTCCGCGTTTTTTGCGGCGCGGCGAGGTCATGTGCCGCATTGGGGATCCAGGGCAATTGCAGGCCAAGCTGAGCATCGGTCAAGCCGACATTCGCCGCGTTGAGCCTGGTCAACCGGTGCGTCTGCAGTTGGAATCGTTGGCTGGTTCCAACTTGCGAGGTACGATCACCTCGGTGACCCGTCAAAATGTGCGCAGCGTCTCCTCCGTTTTGACGATTCCCTATGGTGGCAGCATCGAGACCAAGCCTACTTCCAATTCCCACGCGTTTGATGGAGGCGAAGTAGGTCCTGACAAAGCATCACCTACTGCGGCCACCTTTGCAGCCCACGTTGACTTGTCTGGATTGGACAGACCCTACACCACAGGGTTGCGCGGCATCGCCAAGATCCACGTCGGCTATCAAACTCCCATTCAGCAGATTACCGGCATCGTCTATCGCCTCTTCCGTTTTGATTTATAACTCCCTTCCTCCTCCGATTGTCCCAGTCGCTCCACCCTCGTTTGGCAGGTTCGGGATTTTTAGCAAATCCACCACGAAACGACCAAAATAACCACGACGTTGTCAACCGCGAACTTCCCCGAGGAAAATGCCTGATGGGTCGGAACTATCGGGTTATACATGGAGGTTAGAAATGAAACGCTCAAACCGACCGTCATCTTCATCCGTGCTCCGGCTTTGCCATCCGTACTAGCAAAGCCACCACCTGTGTTCACCTTATACCCTGGTTCTGCCGGCAGACCGGAAAGGACAGTTAGAGCCCAAACGTCGAATTCACAGTAGAATTAAAGCGGGCGCAAGCTCAGAGTAACCAAGCGCTCAGAGACCTTTACTTCGAGTACCGCATTGCATTTAGGTGACCCCGATCCATTAGGCTTAGCCACTACGCTTGGTTATTTAATGGCAGCATTTGGCTGTGTGTGCGCCAGTCTTAGTGGGCGGCGAGTGGGTGAGCGGCGGCAGTCGCTATTTTGGCTGACCCTGGCTCTGCTCTATTTGCTTTTAGGAATTAACAAGCAGGCGGATCTGCAGATTCTGTTGACAGAACGCTTGCGGGCTTGGGCGCTGGCCGACGGATGGTATCAGCAGCGTCGCGACTATCAATTGTTTGCCAGCGTGACGGTGGCCGTAGTCGTTATAGGATCACTACTTACAGTCGCGTTTCTGATTCGCAAGTGGCCGCGAAGTTGTGGGTTCGCTTTGGTAGCGGGCGGCATGCAGTTGGGATACATCGTCATGCGTCTGATTTCGTTTCACTACATGGACGCCTGGTTTCAGACGACGGCTGGCGACTTCAAGGTCTGGAAGTACATGGAGTTAGGCGGAACGATCTTGTGTCTCGTCGCCGCCTTGTCCTATTCCCTTTCCCACCTCGCTTCCCCCCGCCATCCGCGACCGAACAAACGATTTCCCATGAACAACCAACCTCACCGAGATCGCAATGGCAGCAGTGAGCGATGAGGCGAGAGAAATGAGGTAAAGCCGAATCCCACGTTATTCGCCGATGCCACCGGAAATCCCATAACCCAGCCTGCCGATTCCCTCCCGCCTACGGCCTCCCGTCTCCGGCCTGTTTCCTCTTGCGTCCTCGGTGAACCGTTTGGCTTCGTTGAAATCACCTGCTCGGACGCATGCTGCAATTTCACACCAACCTGGGGTTCCGCTTGCCGTCTCCCCTTTGGGACCCGTGCAAGCTCCACCCCAGGCTATCGGCTGTCATCGCATTCGCGATTCTCAATGACTTGTTGTCTCGTTAGTCAATCGTTGGCCCCACCGATGTTGCCCGTCCCACGTTGACGAACCGATGTGATAACCGGGCCCGCACCATCAAATTGCGAAGCAATGCCAGCCGTTAGCCTGGGGTGGAGCGAGAACGAGCCACCGGCGAGTTTCGAAGCGCAACCCCAGGTAACGCCCCCCGAGCATCCGCGACCGAGCAAACGATTTCCCATGAACGACCAACCTCACCGAGGTCGCAATGGCAGGAGTGAGCGATGAGGCGAGAGAAATGAGGTAAAGAGCGAAGGGTTTTGGAGGTGAGGGCTCATGCCGCCATTTCAGGAGACATCATTCGAACCGCAACATCCCTGGCCATGTCTGCTTGGCGGCTCCTGCCTCACTAAAGGTCTTTCTTCACTCCCCCACCCGTCATCAGCAGACCGGCCGCTCCGCTGGTTCAAGGAGAGGCAGGAGCCTCTGCGCATGCATTCCGAGGCAGAGCCCCGGAACGAGTGGGAGCCTCTGGGCAATGCCTTCCGAGCTACCCGAACGAGCGAACGAACGCGGGGCCTAAACATCTTGTAACCCATTAAAAAAAGAAAACCTGTAGTCGATGGCAAAGCCGACCACAGGCATTCTGAAAGTTACAAGCAGTCGCACGCAACCAATTAGGCGCGGCGGCGCAGACGACGCAACATACCAATGCATGGCGCTCCAACCAAGGCCAGTGCAAATCCAGCCGGAACTGGGACTGCAACGGTAAAGGTTTCCGTGTTGCCAAACTGGGTAATAAAACCAGTAAAGCTCGAATTCGCATCGGATTCGAAGTAAATGATCTTCGAAGGTAACGAGACCGATCCAAACGGAAAATCCAACGAAATCTGTGCAGGTAGCATTGATGTGTTCAATACTCCCCGCGAGTTCGTTCCGCCCGCTACCAAGTCGTTCGATCCAAGATCGATAACCCAGCCAGACAGCGCTGCCTCATTCGAAATCGCGCCTGGTGTCAAAACACCAAAACTGGTGGTTCCGCCAGCAATCCGCGGTGGCGATGGATCATTGAGCTGGAAGTAATGTCCGAAACTACCCCCCAAGTCTTTGACCCCATAAACAAACGTGTTGTTGCCAACGGTTACGCTACCGCTGGAAACAAAACCGGCGTTAGCCGACGTGCAGGTGGCAAATGCCAGTACAGCTGCACAAACTACCGAAAGTGCTCTCATAGAGTGACCCCTATTAAAGGAAAAGATGGTGAACTTAGGCCATAGTAGCCACAGAGGTGAGATAGAGCAAGAGTTTTGCGCGCGAGTAATGCCCCAAATTACCCAAAGCTTAACGCTTGGTGGAAGGGATAGTGCTGTGCCATGTGCATAGCGAAACACGACTACCCGCTATAATCAACCTAGGGAATATTAAACCCCATAAATAAATCCCGTGGCCCGCGGAGAAGCGATTCAATTTGGGAATTTTTTTTGGATTCCGAACTCGCCTAGTTATTAGCCAGCATACTATGCGAGTCCGATTGGTGCAAATCTTGTTCGTCAGCACCCATTGTCGAACGATTTGTCTCAATCGTTTCTAAAGCAATTGGGGACACCCGCTCTACTCGCCCCATACCTACGGTTTGATTGCAAAATCGGCACAACCAACCCAATGAAGCATTGAGTCAAATTTGCGGCCGGAGAATTGCCGGTTTTGCTGTCTCGGCTCCGTGGAACGGTTCCGCCGTACGATAGGTTTCAGCGTGTGGTGCCGACTTGGCCTCACCGACGACGAGAAGCCTATTCATACAAACTGACAGTTTGCCGATTGCGAGCGATCGAAAATGCTAAAGCCGAACGCGCCCAGAGCCTCAAACAACCTAAAAACCGGTGTCGAACGCTTGGAAGAGCGCATGCTGTTTTCAGCCAGCGTCATCGAAAGCTCACTCGCCGCACTGGCCTCAAGTGCCGAACAAAACGAAGCTAGCAGCGGTGAAATAGGCATCGTGTCGACAATCGACAACTCGGTCGACGGCAAACGCGCGTTTCTTAAGGCCGATGTTTCTGCGCGCGACAGGACCAGTATCTATACGTGGAGTGTACTTTCAGCGCCAGAAGAAGCGAACGTACGCTTCAGCCGAAATGCATCAAACGATGCGCGACAAGTGCGAGTGGACTTTGATCGTGCGGGCGTTTACCAATTTCAATTGCAAATGACCGACTCAAACGGCGTTTCAAGCACTGCCACTACCGAATTGAAAGTGTTGCAGGTCGTAGACAGAATTACCATTCAGTCTGAACTGGGGCGTATGTTGCAGGCGACCACGACGCAGGTCGTGGAAGGTACGGAACAAAAGCTTGTGGCAACTGCCTTCGACCAATTTGGGCAGCGCATGGACACGCAGACAAAGTTTGCCTGGAGTGTAGACACCCCTAATGCAACAATCAAGCCAAACATTCACGTTGCGAATGGCGCAGCGCAAATCACTTTTGCGCAGGCGGAGCAGTACGTGGTACGCGCCTCGGCAGGCGGCGTTTCTGCCTCAACAAACCTCTGGTCGAAACAACAGTTCTCCGACATAAGGGTTTTCACGGAGGACGGAAAGCAGATCACCAGCGGTAGTACACAATCCATTTCTGGGAAGCTACGTGCGCAGACCGTTGATCAATTCGGCAACCAAATCCAACTGGCTGCTGCGTTAGCTTGGACGGCAGAATCAATTAATGAACTCGGAGAAGTTATTGCGGCGGTGAAAGAATCACAGTTAGTGAGTAGCGGAAACGAAGCGGAAATCCGCTTATCAGAGTCCGGTCGATCGAAGGTGAGGGTTCAAGGCGGTAGTAAAGAGCTTGTGTTTTATGTAGAAAAGCAGGTACCCGCAACTGTGATCAGCACTACCGCCAGCGTATCGTTGCGATCAACTATGCCCGAAGGCACTACGCCCCTCGTCACTACGCCTGAAGCAATAGGACACTCAACGTCAGAGCAGAAAGTCGTCCTGGTTGACTCGGCGGCACGACTGCGGACGGCACTAGCGTCAGTCACAGGCGGGGAACTGATTCTGTTGAAAGGTGGTGTCAATTTTGGCGACTTTAAGATCTACCGGCCCTCCAGCACACCATCTTCCATGGTGACCATTAGGTCCGAATCTGCCGATCACCCAGCCATAATAAGCTCTATAACGCTTGAGCGTGCCCATAATATCACCATTGCAGGTGTCCGAATCGAAGCGGACAGTCGCTATTCCGCCGTGGTTATCAAGACATCTTCCAACATTAGCATTGAAAACAGTCTAATCACAGCCAACCATGATCCGCTGGTCGCGCCAACGCAACTGAGAAATGGAATTAACATTAGTGGCTCTGAGAACGTGCAGGTTACAGGTAACCAGATACGCCGCGTTGGCACTGGACTGGGAATTGGCGGCTCAACGAATGTTGAAGTGTCGGGCAATACGTTCGAAGAAAATCTAAAAGATAATTTAAACGTCGCTTCGAATAACGAAGATATTTCGATACGCGCGAACACCTTCCATTCCCAACTCAAGTCCCACTTTCCGGACCATCACTTCGACAATATTCAACTCTGGGTGCAAACGAACGCTTACAAGAACAGCAAGAACATATCGATCACGGATAATACGATTTTCGATTTCGGTACCGTGACAGCCCAGGCGATTTTCGCGAGGGGAGATTACAAAGATGCGAATGGTATCGACAATCCATTTGGTTTCGAAAACTTGACGATTACCGGAAATGTGATTGTTACCCAGCACTCCAATGCAATTGCGGTGACCGATGCCAAAGGGCTGACGATTAGTAATAACACCTTGGTTTATGCAGGGGATCGGAATACCAATGTGGCGGCGGTCCGAATTCCAGGCGTTAGATTTGAGAAGTCCGAGGATGTACGAATTTTCGGCAACATCTTGCCGGAACGCCCAGGCTATGCAAATCTTGGTACCGAATTATTTTATGACAATTCGCTTTACTCGGTGACGTCGGGCGAGATTGCGTCGCTGTTGGCGAATCCCTTTGCAGACCGTCCGGTGCGGGAGAGCTTTGCATCGCTCCGCATTCCAGAGCTTTACCAAGACGGTCGCTCTCGGGGGGCCTTGCAAACCGCTGCGGGAGATAAACCAACGGCTCTCTTCGCATTCGAGCCTGAGTTCGTAGGCGGTCGGTATCTCTATTCCTTTGATGCCCGATTGGCGCTGCCTGCCGCCGGTCAAGATTTGGCAGACGCCACCTATCACTGGACTTTTGCCGATGGGACCGAAGCCTTTGGCTCGGCAATTGAAAAGGAGTTTGCCTCCGCTGGTGATCAGACTGTCAGCCTGACGGTGACCGATGCGCGCGGCCGCTCCGATTCACTTGTGAAACGCGGTATCGTCGTCCGCGACTTGGCCATTCTCCGGATGGATTTTGATCGCGGGTTCGAAGACCTATCTGGAAACGTGTCACAAATTGTCAGTACCAGTCGCGTTGGGACCGAAGAAGTACGAAATATTCTACCGATTGGAGGCAATTACGGACACTTATACTTGGATAGCAACGATCCCGATTTTTCGCAATTGGCAGAATTCCGCTCGCTAACACTGTCGGCAGACATTAAGGCGAGCGAGCTTTCGGCAGGTGAGAGGATCAGGCTTTTCAATCGGTTCGGCTCGTGGGACTTTTCGTTGCTGCACGATGGGCGGTTTCAACTGGCGGCCGGTGGGGAGCAATATCGTTTCGCGTCCGGAATCAATCTGCTCGACGGCGATTGGCACCGTTTAGAGATGCGCATTGAGCAAGACACGGTCAGCTTTATGGCAGACGAGCAAATGCTATTTTCGCAGCAACTGAACCCGAAAGAGATCGACTCCATTTTCGCCGTGGGAAAATATGGCATTTCCATCGGTGGAACGGGGCCATGGGGTTCAAACGATAGTGTCCTGATGGTGGACAACGTTTACCTTGGCGTTGTGTAGCATGTAGCGAGGACTGTCGGCGGCTTCGGTAGAAAGGACTACGGAGAACTCGACTTATCAACAAGTACTCCAAACTTCGTAGTTTCAATACCGGATCGAATAATGCGGGCAGGATTGCCGGCCACAATGCAATGGGCGGGAACGTCCTTGGTGACCACGGCTCCAGCTGCCACGATTACGGAGTCCTCGATGCGAATCCCTGGCAGAATAACGGATCTGGCTCCAATGAAGCAATTGGAACCAACATGTGTATCCGTCCGCAGGCGGCGACACATATCGTGCGCGAGGATACACGCATCGAACGCAATATACGTATCACAGCCGATATGGATCCCTTGGGGATTCGTGCGATCCAGGCGAGCACTGCGGGATATCACGGTACCAGCACCAATTTCCATTCCCCAGATCTTGCGATACATGAAGCAGCGCCAGCGACTAATCCGGCGCTGCAGCGGAAGGAATCTATTCAGGCTAGAGAACAAAGGCACCGTTAAATGATCCGTTAATTGAGTTGATTATGATGACAGTAGATTGATTTCTGCATCGTCGTCGTTGACTCGGCTATCGGCAGGTACTTCAGTGTCACCAGTGACTTCACCATTATCCCCTACATCATTTTCCGAGTCTTGGAAAGCGGAGGTGAAATCGTAGGTGCTCGAAATTAATGCTAAGGTGAACACAAAAAGAAAAGAGGCTTGGCCGAAATATGAGACGCCGATGAAATTGACGCAGTGTACGAAAAGCATCACGCCGAGTGCCCAAGGTATCGACGGACCGAGTTCCGCCATATTGCGAATGGACTTGCCGCTTAAGTTAAAGGCGAAGTAAAGCACGGCGGAAAAGCATATCAGCGTTAGCGCTCCCCCGTGCACCGCTTCCAGCACATACTGATTTGTTAAGTCTTGAGCCCCCCAAAACCAATGAGCCGTAGACTTGGTGCCAAACAATGCCCATTCGCTAAAACGGCGAATGGTACTGTCGAGGATTTGAAATCGAAAATAGCTGGTGCTGCCGTGCGATAATGACACCCGCGATATCAGATGCCAGACCGGTGCCTTCATGCTGAAGTGGAGGCAGACTAGAAGAAAGATAGTCGCCCAAAACACATACTTCATCTTTCCTCTTAATGGGAAAAAGGCAAAGCCGACCAGGGCCGCAATAGCCCCAGCAAGTGGCGTACTGGAGTTCGTACACACAATGATGAACAGCCCTGCAAAAAGGCCAACGGTCTTAAGGACGATGCGTCTTTTATCGGGCAGTGCGATCAGTGGCAGTAAACTCGACCAAAAGCAACCTGCAATGATCGGGTGGGGAAACGGCCCTTGGCACCTAAGTTTCTCCTGACGAATGACCGTTTGCGCGGGGACTCCCCCAAAAATCGCGAACGGGTTATTGCCAGTTGCTCTTTCAATCAAAAACGCGATAAAGACGGGCAAAGCTATTATCGCTGCGGATAGCGAGGCGCTTTTGATATCGACCATTGTGGCCGTGAGGCACCTCACCATAAAGTAGCCACCGAGCAGGTCATAGCTGGCTCCAATTTGGTAGATGAGTCCGGCGAAAGACCCCTGTTGGATGGTATAAATCAACGTTTTGACCATTGCAAACACCACCAAGCCATAATCAAGCTTGTTGAGCGTAACGCGTGTCCATTCGCCTCTAGTTAGGATTCGTATCAATCCAGCCAGGACCAGCAGGCGGGTGAAATGCAAGTCGAGCGTGAAAAGCGCGAGGCGGTGGGCGGACGGTATAGCGCAAAGGTAAGCCAACAGCGTAAAAATGGCAATGCTTCGCGGGACAAACTGCACCAAAACGACACAGAGTGCAAGCGCGGCCAATGAAGCTGGATGCAAAAAACTTTGGTTGGCGTGCTGCAAGCCGAACTCGTCGATTTCTCGGATATTCTGAGCAAGGATTATCAGATGTGAACCCAGATCCAATGTTTGACTGAACCAATCCATCAATGGATACCTTGTGGTGCGAGAGGCAGCATAGACCAATTCGGGAAAATCTCGCGGCCTGTCATTCAGTGAGCCGTCTCGCGTTGCTTAAAGGCCAGAAGATAAATGAACTCTGAAAAAGGATAGTTCAAAAGAGATGAATCGAGGACCTTTTTCAAACCTGTCTGACTTGGCCTGCCCCGAACCGAGGCGCTACAAAGTCCAGCACTGCTGAACATTCTCGCAAGCTTGATAGGTGTCAACGTCCGCACACCGGAAGATGCAAATGACCAATCGGAGCGGAACCGTTCATTGAACTTCCTTTTTCTGAGATTCCTGAGATTGTTCAGGTTGGGCACCCTAACCACAATAAAGGCTCCAGGTTTAAGTGCCGCTCGAAGCCGAAATAGTTCTGCGACGGGATTATTAAGCAATTGTAGCACGTCGCGGAGAATAAGTCCGTCGAACTGATTCTGGGCCAACGAATGCTCGTCTCGATCAAAATAGTCTACCTTCAACTTCCGTTGTTGACAGCACCATCCAAGAATAGAGTCAAGCGGTCGCACAGTAACGTCGTGCCCCATTTCTGCAAGTTTGGCCTCAGCTATCCCATCTCCGGAACACAAGCAGAGTAGACGCTGTTTTTCCTTGGGAATTAGTCGTGCCAAAGTTTCATCGTGCGGCTCGTGGCAATGTTTGGACCCAAGACCATCAGGCAACTTCGACTCTGGCTGCAGTAGTGACGTATTTGGGAGTTCACCATTAAAGATCTTTCGAACAGCTGAAATCTGCCATTCCATCTCAGGTTTTGGCAGACCGAGCTTTCCTATGTACTTGTTCGGAAGGTGCGGAAGCGTGAAGTCGTCTAGCTTGTCCACACACACTAAGCGTTTTAGGCCACACCGCGTATAAATATCCGTGGCAGCCGATTCGAGCATGCCGTACCGCTCATCATGTGGTTCATTAGGGAAGCCACCTGAGTCGATTGCACGCCGCAACTTCTCGCGCGAAACGACATAGCAGGCGGCGTGGTCGTTCGAGAACTGGGCCCAGAGCGATTCGCCGCGGATGCAGGCGGAATCGGGAATCCAGCGAAAAAAGGAGTGGCTACTTGAGTAATACAGTGAGCCGTCGGGAGCTTCCTCCGTTCTGATAAAGCCAACCAATTCATCCGCTTGGAGAGTTGCATCCGCGGCGAGGGCATTGGCGAGAACGTTCGCCGTCATGAGCGTATCGTCTTCGATGTAGACGAAATGATCAAATTCCTCCAGTCGCTGGCGAAACAGTGGGCGACTGGCGAAAGGGAGCGACCGGGGATTTTGGGTCGGCAAACCTACTACAACTTCTACGTCGTCACTAAGGTTCTTAGGGATGTTAGATAGTACGGCGAGATGGATCTCAAAGTGTTTGCGCGCCGCGCGAAATTCTTTCAATACCTGTTCAAGGAATGCACGATTGCCGTGGCCGAAATTAACGACCGCTACTAGAACTTTTAGCATACCTCTCCCTAAGAGCCTGTCCGAAAATCGATGTTTGACGAAAGTGCAGAATCGATAATACTTTGCGATCCTCGATACGCCTGAGCGTACTTACGTATGGCGACTCTCGAAAAGCGATCCCCCTGCAATCTGACCGACGAGCAATGGGAACTTTTTAAGAGTCTGATTTTAACCGTTCTGCATAGCGTCAAGGGCGTTTCGCATCGCGGGCGCGCGTGAGACCGCGATCATGTATTTTATAATTGCCGATCGAGATATATATGCTTCCTCACCATGTTCCCGCCAAGACAACCTGCTTCTAAATGTGGATTTAGTGCGTAATGCGTTTTCAGATTCGCACAACGCGAGCGCTTTATTCATCTGCGGGGCGATAGTTCTCCCGCAGTTCTCGCGCAAGCGCGACGCACTCGTCATCGAATGTAAAGCCGCGAGTGGCATTCACGCGAACGCCTTTGCAAAATTCCAGTGGTATCAGGTTTGCTAGTAAAAACACAATTCTGTGCCGCAGCGAGGATGCTCGCCGCAATGTAGACCAGAGAGCGATGTTCTTTTGGTAGAGTGTTCGTGGCGTCGGGCCGAGCTTTCGCGCCATCCACCGCCCATTCCACTCCGACTTTCGTAGGAGTCCCTCGTACGAGAGCAATTGCTCACTGACGCGATGTGCGACAACGGCAGATGGCTCGTACATGAGACGGTGCCCTGCCTTTAGGCAGTCTATAAAAAATGAAGTCTCACTTCCCATAATTCTGCGTGTCGTGGTCGGACCGACATCTTCCCTATACCTCACGCCATTAACAAATACATTCCTGCGCACCCAGCAATTCGGTCCCGAAGGGTACCTTCCGTGGGGATAAGGTGATGCTACGTGTGAAACGTAATGTTCTGATAGCGCCCATCTCCTAGCACCCGTAGATTCGTACCAACGTGGGAGCGATTTTAATCCGCCGGGGTATTCCACCTCAACCTTGCCACCAAATAGGTCGTATTCTGGATGTGAGCGGCAGGATTCCAGAATGGCCAATAACCAATTGTGCTTCGGAGTGACATCATCGTCCGTGAAAACAACTATCTCTGCCAGTTCTCGCGAGTTTATGGCATGATTCAATGCGCTATTTTTGCCTGGTCTAGGTTCAAATAAGTAATGAATTGAAATTTTTGACTTAAATGACTCAACCACATCACGGGTGCTATCGGAGCTGTTATTATCAACGATAATCCACTCTGCCGTCACCCCTCCGGTGTCAAGGCTACACATGCTCTCCAGTGTCTTAGTGAGCTCGAGTGCACGATTATGCGTTGCGATAATTAGCGATACATCTGGCGTTGTCATTTGTGCTCCATAGGTCGGGCGTGTATTGGTTCAGCATCAGTCAACAAAACGTTTGCAACGACGCAGATACCGCTCGGTGCTCCCAACCTCGTCGCTAAACGTGGTCTTTTAACCATGTTGCTTTTTTCTTTCTGCAGCACCGCGAAGCATCCAACCGTGACCACTCGCCACCGGGGCTTAGATTCAAACGTCGAAGTGAGTTGGGAATAGGACAGTTATTGATTGGTCGTTCCTAAACAGATGCCAAATGGGAGTGAACGGCTTCCCACATTTCTTTTGATTGTTCCTTGAGTCGTTTCGCGGCATTGCGGATTCGATTTCCTGTTTCAGCTCTCTTGTCTCCGTCCATCAAGAAGTCGAGTGGGGCGAACGCATCGGGCCGTTCAAGTTGCGAAATGAGTAGATCGTGCGCATCAAAGTCTCGGAAGAGTTCTGGGTACTTGTGGGACCATCCAATCCCAATGGACGGCACCCCTTGCGAAAGCGAACTCACCAGCGCGTGAAATCTCGAGCCAATGACTATCTCGGCTCTCCCCAATATGCCCTTCAATACTCGCGGATCGGAATGTGTGATCACTTGAATACGATCTGTTGCATTGACACGTTCGATCACCCGAAAGTCATCAATTGCATCATGCATGACGAAAACCGGCGTTAGACCGGCAGCGAAGAGTCGCGACATGGCCTTTTCTATCCAATCGACGTAGCAGTCTCCCAGACTGCTCTTGTCGAGCATGCGGTAGTTTGGGACCATCGCAACAAACCGCGCGGGTAGCGTATTCGGGGCAGGCACTATAGGTTCTACATTCAAGGTGAAATCGGGGAATTGCTTCAGCTTGCCTGGTGGACACAATTTCTCTGCCGCGGCGAACGAGACGTCGTCCCTGGCACAAACCATCGATGCCCTTTCGAACAGTTTCTTGGATGCCTTTGCGACCGCGGGGTTTTCGAACGGGCCAAGCGCTTGGGCCAGTAAAATTAACTGCCTATTTTGGCGGGCCCGCCCGTTCATCCGCGATAAGAGACGCTTTGCTGGCCCAACACCCCACTGGTCCGAGAACGCAAAACCTGATGCGTCCAGTACCACATCTATCTCTTTCGGATCAAGCACGCCACACCGCTCGCGAAAAGACTGGTTCGCAAATTTTGCTGAACTCATGAAGTTATCAATGATAAACGCAGCGCGATTGAATGGCCTAGGAAGCTTAGTCGCAACTTTTCGTCCCTTCAGCTGAATTTTTGAGTTAAACTCCCATGTAAGCCAGAACTGGTGCTGTGCCCGCGACTCGTACGTTCCAAATGATGATGGGACTACAATTCGAACATTTTCATAACGACTCCTCATTTCTTGCGCGATCGCGATCGCCATCAACTCAGCACCACGGTTGTGGGTTCCCGTACCGTGAATCTCTACAGTAAGAGGCTTACTCATGGTTGTACCTACGGATAATTGATAAGGGCTTCTTTGCAGAGTACGCAACCATCCCGTTTGGGTCTGGGTAACCTACAGCAATGCACATAACAGGACGTTCATCCGTCGATAGTCCCAAAGTCTTAGCCATCTTCTCGTTTTTCGATTCAATCTCGGGCCAGTTAATGCAGCACGTCGATACGCCTTGACATTCCAGGGCAAATATAAACGACATGGCAGCCAGCGACGCATCAATGTATATCAGATGTCGGTCCCTTTCTGAGAAATAATTGCGTAGCTGTCCAACGAGTACGACAATGCACGGAATGTTATGGGCGTATCCGGCTGTACCCATAGGAATTTCGGCAATTTCCTTAACTAAACTTGGCTCATCGAACACTCTGAACTGAAAAGGCTGACGATTGCAGGCGCTCGGCGAATATCCGCCTACTACAATCGCATCATCAATGATTTTGCGCGGCACAGAGCCTGGAAGGAACCAACGAACGGACCGTCGGTACTTCGCAAGTTGGTGCATCTGCGAGATTGTGATGTTTGGCTTTTTGGCAACGTCGCGAACATAGGGTATGAACAAATCATGATCTTCATCGGGAGCGTCAGCTAAACACTGCTTGAAGGTGGCGCGGTGTTTCTCAATGTCTTTTTCTCCTACGCATACTCTAAAGTACTCAGCAAGGACGTGTGAGGCCCATTTCTGTTCCACTGGATCTAGTTTCCCAGACTGAGATGCAACACAAAACCCGTTAACCGTTTCTTCTATATAGTCAAGTGCGAAGGGGATGCGTCGCGGTTGCATAAGCAATCCCTTTTCAAGTCGGTGGACATTTCTTCGTACCAACGCGATGCTGCTGCCGGATTCTGTCAAGAGCCGTGAGTACGCTTTACGACCCGCCAGAAGGCTCCGCTGCTCGTATGCGTAAGAGCCGTTAATGACGCCGTAGTAGAGGCGAGCGCACCAAAGCGACGATGCGCCCACTTTGGCGAAGTGCCCATCTAGCCGCGATTTGATTACTTGTAAGAGCTTACTTGGTGAGAGCCAAGATTTCTTGATTACGCGAAGCAACTGCCGGGCAGGAACTATACTTATTTGTTGGCTCATTGTTGAATCCTCGGTTTGTTTACTAACTCCCACAATAGTTGCTTAAAATGTCGAAGTTGATGCAGGCCTCCGGGCAGCGCGCTAAGTGTGAGCAAATATGTCAGGGTAAACGTAATGCAAAGAACGCCTAAAACAACAAATAGATTCTCTGTATAGACATAAGGCCGTATTGCAATAGCGATGAAACAGGCCAATACGCTGGCTATTACCGGTTGCCAAATCGCAAACAAAAGATCTACAGGCTCAATTATTGTATTCTGGAACGCGAGCAATAACGATGGATAGAGCAGGGTGTAGTTTGCGATAGCTAGCGATATAGCGATTCCTTCGGGTCCCCAGGGAACTGCTATCAGGAAACCAATTGAGACAACTATTGCGTTTAGAAATCCCCAAAACACATAGTTGCGCGTACTTCCTGTCGCCATCATCAGCATCCCCCTCAATCCCGCAACGGGTTGGATGAATGCAGTTAATGCAAGCAGTGAGAATAGAGGCGAGCACTCCAGCCATCGCGTGCCAAGCAGTATCTCGATAACTTCGTCTGACGTGACAAACAACATCGCCACAACTGGCATGGTCAATTGAGCGACAATGCTGCAGACTCGCAGATAGTATTTGCGTAGCAAGACGGCTTGATCTTGAAGACGACTCAAGGCCGGGAAAGCTACAGAATTAATAGGTGCGCGAATCGCATGAATCGGGAACATGAGCAGTGCATATGCTTTGCTATAAAGCCCCAGTGCCTCCACTCCGGAGAACTTTCCGATCAATATGTTATCCAGGTTGCGGTGAAAGTAATTGACGACTTCAAATGTCGTTACATGTGCACCAAATGCGAGCATGGACCTAACCCCGCGACCTCGTCCTGGCAGACCCGGCCAGAACGGCGAAAGCAAAAACAAGAGAAGAGAATTTGTAAAGCTACCAGTCAATGTGCTAGCAACAAGTGCCCAGTAAGAGAATCCGCTATACGCTAATACGACTGCTATACACAACGACAGCAGACCACTTGAGATGCTTGCGATCGCCCTCCTGCCAAATTGCATAGACCGGACTAACATTGCACCGTGCTGGGAACCGAAGCTTGCGATCACAAAATTGAAAGAAAGGGCGATCGTCACACTTGTTAATTCTGGTTTGCCGAAGAACCATGCGACCAGTGGTGAGCATGACGCAACGACTAGGGTCAACGCCAAGCCCATGGCAACGTTCAACCAAAAAAGATTCGATTGTTGCCCAGACGTAAGATCTTTCTTTTGTATGGCAGCGGATGACAGGCCCATGTCGCGAAAAATCCCGGCGAACGAAGTGATCGCCGTCACCATTGCAATAATTCCATAATCTTCAGGCGTAAGCATCCGTGCCAAAATGATGGTCGAGGCTAGTTGAACGACCGTAGATATTGCCTGAGACAATAGCGTTACCGCCCCGCCGCGGACTGATTTGCGTTTTAGATCGCCAAGCTTACGCGAGTCCTCCAATGGAGTTTGGTCTTTGAGTTGCTTTTTCAAATTGTTTGGCAATTCAGGAGCATCGTGGGATTATGGGATTAGGAACGACGTGAGATGTCATGGTCATCACCGAGTCAGGGCGGCGGTTGGCGATTCGCGGGAGAGACGGCATTTGGGCTGCATTCGCCTTCTAAGTCGTCAGATCTTGTGACGATGGTCCGTCGCTCAATAAGCATTCACGTTCCGCAGTTGCTCAACGACCGGTTGTATTTAAGACAACTTGCGTCGAACGTTCAAATGTTTAAATCAGTCATCGGTCGTACGGACGATTAATCCGGTAGCATTCGAAATCGTGTTCCCAAACATGCAATTCTCAAACACAACGTTTTCGCTCTCAAACGGAAACTTAAATCGCTTCGGATCGTTCATGTCGCGTCGGAGAAACATCTTCTGAGAATGCGTGTTCACGTTTTTAAATAGAACATTCCGAAATAGCCCCTCGCACTGGCTAAAAATTTTGTCTTTTGGATTGTTCGGTACAATCTCGATATCCACAAAAGCACAGTCGAGAAATCTTGGGATGTCTCCCTTCTTCCAACCCGAGCCTGTCTGAAGAAAGATTCCCTGAGTTGTCTGCAAGTCGGTTGCGCGAACACCGTAAGCAATCGTGTTTTCGTGACCGCCCCACATCTGCAGAACATCCTTGTGAAGCGAGGGGATCGCTTGCCTCATGTTCTCTACAGTGCAGTTGACAATGAACTTGCTATTTTGCAGTGCATCGCCTGATATTTTTCGCAAATGGCACCCTCGGACAAACCAACCACTCACAAAACCATAGCGCGAATCTTCGGCGATGCAATCAGTGAAGAAGGTTTTCGCCTGGCTAGAACTGAATGGTACCGGGTTTTTTTCGTAGTTGCGCGCCCACCCCTCCGAATTGAAGAACAGCACGTTGGAAAACCAAACAGCTCCATTTTTTGCCGGTTGGTACTGAAATATACCGCTAAAGTCAAACGATACATTGTGCCAATGCAATCGCGAAACGCCAGGGCTGAGATTCGATCTCTCCTTCTGACGTACAATGATAGATCGCTTATCCAAAAGGCTGTCGCCTTCGATCGTTATCCAGTTTGGATTGGATTTCAGCGCAGCCGGTAATCGAGTTCCTGGTGGCAAGTCATAGGTCCCCGGCGACTGGATGATGATTTTCGAGCCATTTTTCGCGAGACGGATCGCAACCGCGATTGATTTCACAGGCTGTGCCACTGTGCCCGGCGAATCGTCGTTGCCAGCGCTGCTCACATATATGGGTTCCAAGGTGAGACTATTATTCGCGTTTGCG
Source organism: Pirellulaceae bacterium (assembly GCA_041753315.1). Classification (GTDB taxonomy): domain Bacteria; phylum Planctomycetota; class Planctomycetia; order Pirellulales; family Pirellulaceae; genus Aureliella. Next base: position 39,816 of record JBGSUV010000094.1, read on the forward strand.
AAGAGCGGCAGCGAATGATCCCCAACCTTTTGCGCGGCGAAATCACCAGCCAACTGCCGCGGAATACCCGCAACTTTCGGCCAGGCAATGGCGCGAACTTCAATGGCGCCGTCGGGGAAATCAGCGGCGTTGATCGTTGCCCAATATTCGACAACACTTGTTGTAGGATTAAGCGTCGCTTCGTGAATTGAAAGCCATGGTCCACCATTCACGCTGAAGTCAACTCGCTCTATTCCATTAAGATGAAACGCAACCACGCCGACGTTCATACTCTTCGAAAACGTCTGGAAAGGAACGACATCCCACCGAGCAATCACCTTGGCGTCGAAGCCAAAATCTCCTTGGGTGCCCACCGATGTCGGAATGGTGGCGTCCGCTCCAAATCCAGCACCCGGCCTCAGTTCACGTGTGGGCTCGGTTGAAACGACTTTAGTCTGTATACCCTGTACCAAGCCTGCCTGGAGCACGCTAACCAATGGCACAGCGCAGATTACTGCGAGAGCTAGGTTTCTCATCTTATCTATTAGGCTTTATAATGATGATCTGATGCGTTTTACAGTCCGGAATGATTCGTCACGTTCCCAAAGCTGAAATTGTTTTTGCTGAAACTGACGTTTGGCTCGGCTTTTGGTGCTTAGTTGCGCCAGCAAATATACAGAGAGATCTATCGACATAGTGGGCTTTACTAGCAACTGTCGAAGGACTCCCGTAAGGCTATTCTCTCCGCCCACTTTCGCACCTGGATATTTAGCCTTTAGTTCCATGTTACCCAAGCGCGCGCGAGTTTTGATCTTGATGAGACTTTGAAGATCCCTGGGCGCTCGGATCGTAAAGCTGCAGTCCCCTATGGTGCGGCGCTCGCCAGTGGTGAACAACTGCCGTACATAACCATCGTCAGCAATGATCGCAGGAAACTCCTCGAAGCGAGCGCGGCCCTGCGGTGACAATGCAAACAACCCAGAGCCGATCATCTCCCCATCCGTGAAGTAAGGCAACTGCGTCCAGACTCGATAAAATGCCTTCACCGCCCACGAAGATTTCGAAACGTCAATCTCCAACCGCGGCGATGCAGCCAATAAACCGTCCCGCTCCATCACCTCTACCAAATGCAACAAGTCCTCCGTCCCGACCAAAATGTCGGCATCCATGTAAATGCGATAAGCACCCTTGGCGACTCGGTCCGCCAGGTTCAAGCCGTTGTACTTGCCACGCTCGTCGGTCTCAAGCACTTGAAGTCGCGGTGATACCTCTCGCGCTCGTTCCGCCGTGTCATCGGTGCAACCATTGCACCCCACAATGATCTCGGCATCAGCATCCAGCAACGGGAGCAAGCGCGTCAACCCACCCGCGATCAGCGCCGACTCATTGTGCGCCGGTACAATGATCGAAATCTTCATGTTCGCCCACCTGACGGCAAGGCGCTCCCACTTGACGGCAAGGCCGATGCGTTTCGCTGTCCGACAACCTTGGCGGGACTACCAACTGCAATGCACCCAACTGGCAAAGATCTTGTGACGATCGCGCCAGCACCCACAATCGCTCCATCCCCAATGGACACCCCGGGCATGACCATGACGCCGGCACCAAGCCACACATCCCTTCCCAAAATCACATCCGCTTCATCCATCGCTTGCTCATTCACCGGGCTACCATCATTAAAGCGATAGTTAGCCGCAGTAAGAAGAACGTTTGGCCCCAGAAGACAGTCGTCACCCAACACAATCCGCCCGGTCGATGGCCCTGCCCACAGCGTGCAAAATGCACCAACGTGTACGCGATCCCCTAACTCAATACGTTCCGCATTCGCAAACGATATCGTCGGACTCAGTGCAACACCTCGTCCCAAGCGGAGCGCTCGCCGCGGTACGACATGCGTGTGGTTGTAGTAGTTCACTAAACGAAACAAGTGCAGGTAGGCCCGCGGGTCCAGATTCGACCTTACAAAGCGAACGAGCCGCTGCGCAGCGGTCAACCGCTGCTTATGCGCCTTTACCTCAACGACGGTGGAAATGGGATTGCTGCTCATCCAACACCTGCCTTCTCCCCCATTGCACGATAACCGGCCAGCCAGTCACGACGCTGCTGCCAAACAATCCGCCAAGTTTCCGCCGGCCCCTGGAAACGGCTCGGACGTAACGCTGCAAGAACTACTGTCAACGTGCGCCGCAACGCGACCCAACACCACAACATGCCCAGTCCCCACCAACGCGTTCCAACCGGCCAATGGTCGCGTATCAACGTCGCTTTTGCTTTGGCCACCAATGGCGTTTTACGGGAACTTGAACCTGATGCGGCCCCAACATAATGAATGATTTCAGCCTCGGGCGTTATCATCGGCCGATACCCAAGTCTTCTAGCGCGGAGGCACAAGTCGGCTTCTTCTCCGTACATCCAATACTTCAAATCAAAGCCGCCTAGTTCGTTCCACAATTTGGCGGGGACCATCAAAAAACAGCCGACAACGATGTCTACCTCGCGGGCCGTATCGCGCTGCCAGTCACCAAACGCTTCCGGATCAAACCAATTGCTGCGCGGGAAGGCTGCCGTCAGCCCAATCGCGCTGCAAAACAGACTCCACGGCGTCATCGCCCGCCAGCAGGAAGCGATGTTTAAGCTACCGTCCGCAAACACGGTCCGCCCCCCGCAAATCCCGGCTTGCGGTTTAGATTTTGCAAACACTAATAATTTTTCGATGGCTCCGTCGAGGACCACGGTGTCGGGATTGAGCAACAACAACCATTGCCCCTGAGCGCGCTGCGCGGCCAAGTTGTTGGCGGCCGCAAAACCGATGTTCTCCGTAGATCGAACCAGTTCAATCCGCGCACCAAATTCCTGTTCGATCGCATCAGCCGAACCATCGTGCGAGGCGTTGTCGATCACGATCAATTCAAACGATGTGCTCTTCGTCTCAGCGAATACTGAACGCAGACAGGCCAAGGTCATGTCCCGAGTGTTGTAGCTGACGATAATAATTGTTAATTCAGGCATGGTAGCGTGAACGCGATTCTATAGCACGGATGGCAAAGCCGGAGCACGGATGTTCCAGCTACCAGTCACCTGCTGCGGGTTCTGTGCATGCACCTAAAATCTCTTGCTAGATATTCAGAACCATCGACTTCGAATCCCGTTTGCCATTCGTCGTCTCCTTGAATTCGCTGGCGCCGCGCCCGAGCGTAGGTTGACGTGCACAAACAGGTTTTCATCCGTGCTTCGGCTTTGGTCAGTGCATTAATGTTTTCACGAGGCAATGAATTGGCGGATCCACGCGATGAGTTGCGGATTGGCGAATTCATCGATCGGTTGGCTTTCGCTCAGTTCGAGCAACGCATCCAACTCGCCAGGCAATTTCTTTTCGTCGTCCGCGACGAGTACACCCGCGCGACCACGGAAGCGACGCGCCGTTGCCAGCTGATGATCATTCCGCTGCTCACCCAGGTCGGCGATCCGCGGCATAATGAGAATCGGTTTGCACTGCAGCAGCGACTGAATGATGGTTCCCATCCCGGCGTGACCGATGATGTGCGTTGCCTGCTCGAAACGCTTTTCAAACACGGTCGGTTCCAGGAACGGCGTGTATTGCATGTTGCTCGGACGGTAGTTGCCTTCAGCGACTTGCGCGATCACTTCAATTTGCGGTCGCGTGGCCAGCGCTTCGTCAACGGCGCGGACCAATCGGTCAAAGTGCAATTGTGTTCCCACAGTTAAGAAAATCATAATACGGCCCCATGGTGTTCCGGCCGGCGTCGTTCCATGCGGCGCCGCGCAGCACGGCGACGTTCACGACCGGGCTGGAATCCACTTTCGTCGACTGAGGTGGCGCTGCTCGCAAGTTCTGGCCACTGCGTAAGCCAAGCATGCGCAACCTTGCCAGCTAACTTGCCTGAATGGGACAACTCTTCGGAGTTAGCGATCGAATCCAACCACAGCGTCTTTGCTCCCAGCATTCGACCGAAGCGGATCGCAAAGTAGCCCGGCGCCGCTCCGGTGGTGATCACGACGTCAGGACGAACGCGGAGCACTAACCAGCAAACCTGAAACAGCATAACCAGCATGCCCCACTTGTCCCAGCGATTGGCATCGCGCACAACGTGAAATGGAGCATCCGAAACCTGATGTTTCAAGCCACGGTTTGTCGTCGCGTAAATCACGGTAGCGTTCGTGAGGGCCGGTCGCAAACGTAGGAGCTGAACCCAATGGCCGCCGGCCGATGCAACCGCAAGAACTTTCTTCGGACGAGCGTTTGTCAAACTTTCTCCTCTCGATCGGAATGGAGCTCTTCAACTGTTTTGAATTCATGAGCTGGGATACATTCGCGCAATCGCTTGCGAGAGACTCGCTTCCAGGTGCCGGTGAAGGACTGGAGTTTTTGCTTCAGCGAGAGTCGCCACCAAAAGCGCTTGAGTTCGAAGCCTCGAAATATCGGTACGGCGGCACCAACCCATCGCAGAACTAACAAGCGTCCCCACATTCCGCCGCGTGTCGCCAACAGGTTGGGCTGCGAGCGCGGGAGAAGGTTCGCATCATTTCCAGTCAACGTGACGTAACCAGCTTCCGCAGCCGCTCGCAAAAATTCTCTGCCACGTTCGGTTCGGACAACAATGAGAGAGCTCCCGGGTTCACCGGGTTGTACTTCGCGATACCAGGGATCGCCGACTGAAATATCGGCGAATTCGCCTGTGTGGTCAGGGCAGATATAACATCGCCACTGGCGATACTTCTGAAGAAATTCCCACGATTCCGCATAGGTCAACTGCTTGCTGACCAGCGTCCCGTTGTCGTCTTCCCATTCCGCCGTGAACATACCCGGCCAGCCACGTCCACGGTAACGCAGCGAACGCAAGCGTGAAAAGTCGGTCAACCCAAGCTTTGCAAGCAGGTCGAGCGTACCGCGCGTCGAGGGCGTTCCAGCACAGAAGAAAGCAATCGTCAGTCGTATTTGGTTTAGCCATTTGGCATTCTGTTGGCAGGCTTTGGCCACGGCAGCCACATCGCACGGCTTGCCGATAAAAATGGCTCCGTCGGTCAAGTTCGACAATTGCTCGTGAAGTGCGTCGCAAGGGCTTGCGGGTGCATAGCGTGAACCAGTGCGAGATAACAATTCGGCGCGGTTTTGGCTTGTGACCGATCGGTTGATCAACGGTTGCTTTGCGTCACAGGTGGTATGGAGTACGCCAGCGATGCCAGCTTTTTCGAGCCCAAAAAGCGCCAGCGCTGTCGCGGCTCCTCCGCTTGATCCTGCATGCCGAATGGCGTCGTCGGAGGCATACCCTTCCCACACTTCGCGCACGGGCCCCCAGCCTGCCGTCAGTGACGACTCTAAACCCGCTGACTGGCAAGCGGCACGTATGTCCAACTCGGCTCCCGGGCAGGCGGCCAAAGCCGCTCCGGTTTCGTCAACGCTTTCTGGGCGACGAAAGGGACGCTTCCCCCAGTCGACGGCGTCCCGCATTTCGAACGTGCCAGGCTCGACCGCTGCACATACACCGCAACCGGTACACAGTTGTCGTTGCACGACGTCGGCGATGGAGACAACCGGTAGACTGGCTTTGGGTGCTGCGGAGACGGTGCTAGAGGGCATGAGCATGGTCGCGTGGGCTGAAACTGTGCACGATACTATCCATCTGCTGAACAGTTTGTTCTTTAACCTTGACGATTGCGCGCTGCAGATGCTCGCGTATGGCATCGCGACGACGGAAGGAGTCCATCAGGCCATCCAAGATACCCTGTTCATCGAGCTTGCGTGGGTCAAAAACCTCTAGACCCTGCTCACACGATTCGAAGACTCCCAGAGCTTTATCCGAGTAGTTAATGGTTGCCGTGGGTACACCTTGCGACAGGGAAGCGATCGTGGAGTGCATTCGCGTACCGCAGAACCAATGACACTGTCCAATCAACCATTTGACTTCGCATTGATCGACATCACGCGGGCTGACCATGATTCGCGATCTCCAGTTCTCCGGCAGGTTGTCTGCGACGCTCTGGCACGCAAGCGGATCGGATTCATCTTCGTTCATTGTCATTACATGCGGAACCAGCAAAAGATTTGCGTCTGTATCCGCCATGATACGCTCAACCAGAGCGCGAATCACCTGGCGGTAGTTGGCGCGGAATCCATATTGTTTCCCAGACTCTGCATGGTTGAATATCAGTCCACTAATGTTCAGGCCGATCAATGGACGCTGACGATCGGTCAGGAGTTTCGATTGCTCCTGAGACCATTTGATTTTTGGCATAACTGGCTCAAGTCCAAATGCGACGTCGACACCTAAAAAATGTCGATTTACGTCGACGTTCGAGCCCAACAGGCCGTGGAGAACTTTGTAACTTCGGGCGTCTCGGGCCCAACACTGACGGGCAGACGCACAGACCTTGCTTGCGACAGCTAATAATTGAGGAGAATTGTAAGGGCCATAGGTTTGCGGCATTAGAATCAAAGGAACACCGAGTCGGACGGCAATTTGCTTCGGAAGCACGATACTCCAAAACCGCTCAGCGCCATAGATATCGCTAAAGCTGTCACCACCGGAGATGTCCAGCACGGCTTGACAATTTCGTAGACAGCGCAGGGTTGAATTGACGACAGAACCGAGGCCGCCGAGACGAGAAAAGGCCGCCATGGAGTACAGATTTTCGGGGCGGTCAAACCGGCGTCCTACCCGCAGGCCGCGGTGTTCTACCTCGACTTCGACATCCCTCGATACGCGGTGCGTAACTTGACGCACCCCGAGGCCGTTGTCGAAGACCACCAACGGCGTATCGGGCAGTCGCTGATGCAAACCATGTACGATTGAGGCAAAAAGCGCGGAAACACCCAAGTTACTCGTGTCCGGAGCAGCCCCGACAATGCAGATCGGTCTCTTGGCTTGTGTCCGGGTAATCATGTTTTCTGCGCGGTGAAGTTGATCGAAAAGTCGCTACGTTTTTTTTATCAACCAACGTTCTGTACGTACTTCGTTCCTGTGGGTGGCAGGTGTTGATCTGCCACCTTCAGCCTGTTTTTTTGAAGGAACTCTTCGTACGGCCGGTTTGACCAACAGTTTAAACGAGCGTTGGGGAAAATACGCTACCACTTAAAGCGACGGGTAGTAACGGAACAAAATTGTGGGCTGGAACGTACGCGAAATGCACATTGCAACAGCTTTAACGGTCCAATGGCGAACCAAAACTTCTAGAAGTTTTTCCTATGAAGACCATTGCAAAAACGCAAACGAGTCCCCGTCCATTCGCCAAATGGATAGCTAATCGCAACAGTTAGTTCCGGTCCGAATACCAGGCCGTCGTTCCCCTGTTCCGGCGTTTTGCTAGCACAGTTGCAATCAAACGGCAGGAAATATAAGTAAACGCAGGAAGGCAGGTCTTACGTTTTGATAACAGCCTCAGAAGCGATTTTCCTTGACCGGGCGTAGACGGACGAACCAGGCCCAGTGCGACAAGCTCGTGATGTCCGCGTTCCCAGCGCTCTCGTACTCGGACCCAAGACCAGAAAGTACTTGGTGCCCAGGTAATAATTGCAACCTCATCCACCAACTTTCGTCTGCTTGAGGGTACCTGCGCGACGATGAAGGCATCATCACCTATGATTTTCGGGAACTCGCGCCAACGTTCGCGACCTTGCGCGCTAAGTCCCAATACATGGTGAAATGCATCGCTATCGCCATGTGGTAGTAACTTCCACATATGCGTAATTTGCCGTGAAGCGAGGGTTGCATGGTGTGTATCGAACTCAATTTTTGGTGATACCAGTTCGACCACATCGCCTGCACATCCGTCAGCAGGTTGAAGGGTGTTGTAGAGCTCCAGAAAAATATTTCGCGGGACAATCACATCTGCATCGACATAAAATCGCGGGAAGAAATGGACCAATGAATCGCCAACGTTTAAGGCGGCAGTCTTGCTTGCTTCTGGTAGCTCGATAAGGCGGAACGCTGTATTAGTCAGGTGCTCGCGTATGATTCTACTGCTGTCATCTCGACAGCCATTGCAGACAAATGCTAGCTCTGCCTCAATTCCTGCTTCCGCTAGCAACTTCACTGCAGCGAGAATGGAGGGTATTGTGTGCGGCAGTCGACACACCTCATTGTATACCGGAATAATGATGCTGACGCCGCGACGATTCAGGGGGTTCTGGTCCATCGCCGCCATTTGCGCTTCCAGTAATCCATGTGGCGGCTCCAACGGCTCCGCTCAAGATCTTCGTAGTACGCGGTCAGCTCCAGGCCATCCGTTGAACGATTCCAATAGTAGTTTGGAATTAAGGCAAGATCTTGCATCGGCATGTGGAAGACTTCACAACTCGAGGATGCGTGGGGTGGAACTATCCAACGCCAATCGGCGGACACATGCCGACCTGCTGCGTGCTCGCGCTGACAGAACCTCCGAAAATTTTCACTTGCCGTATGATGGTCAAGCATCATTACGCCAGCTTGCCTGAACGAATAGAGCACGGCCCTATTCAGTTCCGTTAGGGCGCGATCCTGCCAAAGCAATGTGCCTTTGTTCTCGGGCACATCGCCCAGGGCTCGCGAAACCTGCGACAACATATCGTATCGCATTGGGTCGGCGAGGTCGCGCGAGCCGATCTCAGTTACCATATAAAAACCGTTGAACGGAGCGCATGGATAGTCAATCCCACCGATCGTTAAGATCATGCCACTAATGCATGGAACAGCGTACCAGCGAAGCCCAAGTTTGTTAAATTCAACAGAGTCTGGGTGCTTTATTGTGATTTCATGATGACAGGATGCCGGGAGCGTTCGGAACAGTCGCCGATCGAATTGGTCTCGCACAATGATCGGCAGAATGTCGAAATTGGATCTTTCGGCCGGAGGCTCGTAACCAAGTGATTTGGCGATTCGAGTAATTTCGGTGTTTTGGCGGTCCCCTATGACCGTACCCGTACCAAAGTCATGATATCCAGCGTATTGAACTAGCTGACGACTCTCGAAGTAGGCTGGAAATTTATCGCCGCGGATTGGGGCGAAAACCGAAATGATCGATCTGATTTTGCCTCCGTTGTAAGCCTCGCTCAAATGCGTGGCGGCACGACTAACCATCGCATCAGGATCGACTAGTTCTCGACAGTCATACACTTCGAGACTGTCCCAGTAAAGTCGTCCGATACAACGTGAGTTGTTGCGCCACGCAACTCTCGCCCCAAAAGCGACTTCTTCCGGCGTGTGTTCATAAAAGCTGTGCCGTTTAATTTGCGATGAAATGGCCGACCAGCGACGCCTAAAGTAGTCCCGATCAAGACCTAATTCACGACAGTAGAGCGCGAGGAAAGCGCGAGCTTCTTCAGATCGCTCAAGTGGTGTTAGGTAGCGAACTCTCTGCGCAAGTGACGATGTCGGAGCGGTGAAATTTCGACGTCGAATTGTCTTTAAGTGGAACACTCGTGCACCCCGATCTCGTCACATCAAGCCATCGAATTGGCGCGCAGCTGATCGAATTGGCTTTCGATTGATGACGAATACCGCTGCCAAGGCTCGACGTTTCGCCTTTCTGTAAGCGCGCGAACTCGTTTCTGGGTTAATGTAGTCGGCTTTCGCCTTTCGATGAGCGAGCCGTAGAATTTTGAGTTTACCCACCTCCGCTTGCGAGCCCACTTCGGGCGAAACTGCCTGTCTCGCCATACGCTCGTAAATCGGAGTATCTTCCAGAAGTGAAAACTCGTTAAAACGCACTCGATCCAAATATTGCGAATGAGTTTCCAGAAAGCTGGCGGTTAACTCCATGTCCTCTGCGGTTTCACCTGGGAATCCCTTAAACATGGTGCAACGCACACTTAGACCCGCATCGTGTGCATTGCGCAGAAACTGCGAATTTGCTTCGACGCTAGAGCCTTTGTCCATCAGGTCCAGTAGTCGCTGGCTGCCTGACTCGAGGCCAAAGCTGATACGACGCATGCCACCTGCGACAGCCGCGATTAAATCACGTCGCGATAGTCCATTGTCAGCTCGCATATCGACATGGACTGTTCCAATCCATTCGGCACCAGGAACATAGCGGTGCGATTCTTCGGCAATACCACGGAATAAGTCAGGGTACGAGTTCAGCTTCAGGTCAAGAAACAAGAAATTTTTCGTCTCATGTCGCAATGCTTGCTCCTGCATTTCGAGGAGCACGCTTTGTAGGGATCGGGTTCTGAATGAACGCCCACTTGCTGAGACAATGTCACTACAGAAAACGCAGCGACTCCATTGGCATCCGCGACCAGTCATCATCGGAACGATTCGAACTGGGTATCGCTCCCATGGAAAGTCCGTGAAATCCGGTATCGGTGTATCGTCCAAGTCACGCAGCGGAGGAGCTGGTTCAGTGCGAGTACCGTCCGGAAATGTCAAACCAGGAAAATGGCGCAGCGACTGCTTGCGACAAACAGCCTCGACCATTGCCGAGATACTTCGATCTGCCTCAGCCCCTACGATTGCCGTAATGCCTGGCACATCTCGCCAAGCTTCAGATACGCCATCGACGTTGAACATTGGACCTCCGAGCAAGACCGGAATCCTGCGAGCAAGTGCGATTTCGCCAATGAGCTTTACGCTCTGGAAGTGACGCAAGTAGGCAGACAATAGGACAAGGTCTGGCCTCCGCTCGGTGATCACGTCAGCCACCATGCTTGCTAGCTTTGGGGACGGCCGCTCGCTCCACGATTCTCTCATCGCTCTCGCCGTATCGCGTAACCAGCGCAAGGCCGGTAGCGTCGAAAGATGCAACCGCCGCTTCCAGTGATCGAAGACGAGTTCACGGCGTTCACGCGCGGCCGCGGGCACATCGTAAGCCAGTGGGCAAAGCACGTCCACACAGTGTCCTGAACTCCGCAGCGACGAAACCAGAAGACCAATTGCCAGAGTCGGAAAGCTAGCGAAATTGTTCAAATCGACAATCAGCACCTTCCTCGATCCGTGCTTTCCATCGGAATTCTCATGATCAACAAGCGAGTGGCCCCCGTTTTCTTCTAGATCCGTCGGTTTGACTAGAGTGACTTTACGGCGCCCGGCACTTTGTTGCGAAGGTTGATTCACGCTGTCGCCACCAGCGTTGGAGTGCGAATTTGCCCCACTTCTTATTCCTTGGGATTGGTAAACAACAAGATAGCGGTTAACAGCCATACGATCATCGTGACCGTGACGGGCAATATTGCCGGTGGACACTTGAGCATGATCGCCAGTAGCATACTGCTCATCCCCAACCCCAGGAAAACGCCTTTGGTCGAAACCATCCACCGCGAACCCAACAGACTCGCGGGCCGATTGGCCGGCAACCATAGTTCCCAACCCTCAGGAGCCGCATGCTTGCTCAACAAATATGCCTTGATCTGCTTGGTCCGCACGCCGTGATGGCACCACTGTAACGCCAACGCCATGATCGTACAGCCATGCACAAACGCCACGCGCCAGGCATCTTGAGGCAACACACATGCTATCGCCGCAATGGGCACAAAGAGTACCACCGCTAAAAATAAAAGACCATTTTGGAGCATAATCCGCGCACCAAGCTCCAGCCGCAGCGACGATAGCTCGGCCGCACCCACCCCACCATCTCTCGGCGCTAACACTTGGCTCTTCGCATCATGTTCTAAAGAAATCTTATCGCCCAAAATTCAACTCGCCTCCAGGGCGAACCTTCGGTACTGCGGGTGACGCACATCGCAGCAAATCTCTTCGCCGCGAAATTCGCGCACCGCCCAATCGAACTCGAAAATGCAATCTGTTTTTCATGACCCGACGCGTCAGCGAGGGATTTACCAAATCTCCCTCGCCGAAGCCTATTGAAGTTGCGCCAACCGAAAACCCTGACTTGTCGGGGCGAGCAGCGCATTGGAGTAGGGACCGGTTGACCTTGGTGAGCCGACAGCTTCTGGGGGAAGCGACCGAGCGCCGGCGGCGGTCATAAACAGGCGGCGCACTTCTTCCCGAGACTAGCAACCGGCAGCTAACAACCGCGCGGCTCTCCGCGATAGACGCACTGCTCAGGAAGAACCCTCGCGGAACAATACGGTCTTTACGGTTCGCATGATGAGATAAAGGTCCAACCAAACGCACCAGTTGCGGATGTAATACATGTCCCAGTAAATTCGCAGCTCGTAGACGCCTGAGTTTCGGCAACGCACTTGCCACAAGCCAGTCAGTCCTGGGCGCACCGATTTGTAGGCCTGGAATTCATCTGGGTAGTCCTCGATGTAACTGGCATCGTAGGTTGGCGAGTTGACAATCGGACGCGGCCCAACAAGACTCATCTCCCCGACCAGCACATTCCATAACTGCGGCAGTTCGTCCAAACTCGTCAAACGCAGGATGCGTCCAATGTTAGTGACCCGCGGATCGTTCTCCAGCTTGTGCTTTTCATCCCACTCTTGCCGCGCCGCTGGATTGTTGGCCAAGTAGTTGTCGAGGACTTTGTCGGCATTCACCTGCATCGTTCGAAACTTCCATGCGGTGAATTCGACCCCATCTCGACCAATTCGCCTCTGCCCATACAACACCGGACCACGCGAATCAAACTTGATCGCCATCGCAAGGGCGGCCATCGCAGGAAAGCCTGCAACCATGGCTCCAATGGTCAAGACAAGATCGATCGCGCGCTTGCTCAATAACTTTGCCGTACATGGCCGAGCGCCCGCCATGCGAACACCACTGGTCGAGCCAACGCAATACAGCCGATCCCAAATCCCCATCTCCAATTCGTTGGATGAAAGCAGCAGTCGATTGGGGATGGCTGCCAACGTCGGATCCAACGCCGGCGAGACTTTCCGATTCGAACAAGGAGAGACGATGACCCAAGTCACTTTTTCCCGCAATGCAACCACATCGGCGTGCCGCAGGTCGTACACCGGAACCTTACCACAGTCTTTGGCAACGTCATCGCTCCAGTACACGCCCGGATCCAGCAAAATTCCCACCGGACGAAAACCTTGTTCGGGTGTTCGCAACAGTCGCTGGTACATCTCTACCGCCCGCCTTGGCTCAGCAAGTACCAGCACAGGCACTCCCCAACCAGGAATGCGTCGCGCAATGTGGCGTGCTGCAAATCTCAATGAGATTGTCGTGGGGATTGCCACGACTAATGCAATAAGAGAAGCGACCGAATAAAAAAACCAGTAACTCGGAAAACAAAACCAACCGATACCAGCAAAGATCATCAGCGATACAAATAATGAACGCGCAACCTGCCGGAATTCTACGACCGGACTGACCCCCAAGCCTGGATAAAGACCCGCAAGATAACTGACCGGGACAATGATCAGTGAAATGAAAAACGCGGTCTGGTTTTCCACCATCCGCGTTGAAATTGCCAAAATCCGCTCAACCACACTCGTGGCGACAAAGAGCACCGAATAGAGTGCGATAAAGTCTGCTAAGACCAACGGGACGGCAGTTACCCAAGATTGCCATACAGAGTAGTCCGCCAATCGCGTAGCCGTCTTTCCCAAATTGGCATTCGCCCGGCAAAACTCGTTGAGCGTTTCAGCAGAATATCGGTCGAGGATATCCAATCGGACATAACGCGCATTGCTCTTAGGCGCGGCGACATCGACTGGGTAGTACCCATCTTTTGTAGACATGTCATCGCTGACAGTAACGGCAGTACTCATTGTTTACAGACCATAATTAAAGAGGAGTGCATGCGCGTGTTGCGCGGTTCCACCGACTAACACAAGTTCTTCGCAAAACAACTAGCTCCACCGCCCCGCGAATTGAAGAGCAAAATGGCCAGTCGCTCGCAAAAGCTGATAAGTTCCCCTGATAAGCCCTACTGAACAAACGTCGACCACCCCACGAAGTCAACGTGCTGTTTCCACCACCACTTCCCCCAGACCAGAGACTCATAGCGAACCCACAATGGCATGGTAATTCCAAAAACCATTAACGAAAAGAAAGTTCTGTCCACTTTTTTCCGAAAATGCATCGAGCTGATCAGAATTCCTATGCTAAGCGGTCTAGAAGAAAGGTCAAGGATTCCGCAGACCGCCCATTCGCTAACTGCAGCAAAACGTGCAGGTTATGCACAATCGAGTGCCATCCGCCGACACACAACGCGCAATTCGTGCCCCTTAGTTACAGGAATTTCCCAGAAACATAATTAATTTTTTTTAGAGCACCGCCCCGACAAGCGCTAAATGTGGCAGATAGTGCCTAAGAACGTTTCGCCAAAGGTCCGTGGTGGAGCTTGTTGCCAACTGTTATGTAATTCGATTGGATCGATAGTTGGCTTTGCGGTGAGAGGGTTCAAAATATGGAAGAACTTGTCGATTGCGAGCGGCTACGCGACGTAGCCGCTCAAGCTTTCGATTCTGGACAGCTTCTCGACGCCCTGCAGGCGATAGACCCAATCCTCGCATCCGGACAGACTTGCGTGGAAGATTGGTTGTTCACAGGCCAGGTATTGATCAGAGCCCGCGAGTAAGCTCAAGCAATGCAGGTGTTAAACGAAGGGCTACAACTGGACCCTCACCACGCCCTCGCGGATGGTGCGAAGTCGCCACCGAAACCTTCGTTACCATTCAGTCCATTCGATGCGAATGGTCTTTACGTAGCGTTCGACACTTTTGATCGAGCGACCGATTTTGTCGGCAATCTCTTGATTGGAATAGCCGTGTAGCCGCAGCAGGGCGACTTCTCGCAACCGGTCGTCGAGTCCCTCGAGCAATTCCCTGCAAAGATGGCTAAGCGAGTCGAGGTAATCGGTGTCTGGAGTGGCGACGGCGATGTGCTGGATTCCAAGGTGGATATCATCGTGCGCGGCAATTGCCGATTCCCCTACAGACTTTGCAGCTTGATGCTTACGCCAAGCCGTGGCGGCTTTGCGAGAGGTCAGCATACACAGGATCTGCCATAGATCGTCACGATTCTCCAGCTGATCGAAGCGACCATCACGCACGCCGGCATACATGGCCTGCATGGCACTCGCGGCGACATCGTCTTCGTCCATGGAACGCTTGGGAATCGCTCCCAGTTTGGCTCGTGCCAGTGTGGTCACGCGATCGAAAAATCGCCGCCAAATGAGATTCGCCGCTTCCTCGTCCCCCGACTTGAGCTTGGCCAGCATCAGTGTCACCGAATGGCCAGAATCGCTCATTTTGCTGAATCCTTAAAGCGGGCGGATCGAAGGAAAAAATGGAATAATTTTTGTGAGGGAACTTGAGGCTGGCGCGCGAGAGGATGTCATGGGCCAGGTTATCGATCCCACTATGCCGTCAACTCGACCCCAATACGCTCGAGCTGATCAGTATAATTCACGCGAAACCTCCCCATGATAACCGTTGATTGCAACGAATTGTTGGCCCAGATCACTCATCCGCAGATTCCAACCATGAAGCCATTGAACTCCAAAGCCGAGCATCGCCAAATGAACGAAGTGGCGGACGCTTTTGAAGATGCCTGGCTGGCCGGCAAGCGACCGAGCATCGACGACTTTCTACCAGACCATCTGACTGAACCCCAGGCAGCGGAGCTGTTTCGAACGCTCATTGAACTCGATGTATTCTACTGCAACGCCAACTCGATCGAGTTCGACGCCCAGGCGCTGTCGGCTCGACATCCAAAGCACTCGGGATTGATTGAGACGGTCGTGCGGAACGAACGAGCCACCTCGACAACAGCCAATTCTACGCCGGCCAATTCGGCAGTCCGCTCGAACGAAGCTTTGTTTGAAACGCATGAGGCGACGGCAACGAGCACCAAAAACAATGCGGATTCTTCGAACATGGAGGTTGGTTTGACCTTAAGTCCCGGCCAGGACTTTGGACGCTACCGCATCGTCCGAGCGCTGGGCCAAGGTGCGATGGGTTCCGTGTTCCTGGCCGAGGACACGATCCTGCATCGCAACGTCGCCCTCAAAATCCCACGCTTCCCCGAAAAGGACGAAGAGGTGGTTTTGCGATTTCATCGCGAGGCCAAGTCCGCAGCCGCCATCCAGCATCCCAATATTTGTCAAGTTTTCGACATCGGCGTCCACGATGGTTTTCGGTTTATATCCATGGCCTATATCGGGGGCAAATCGTTGGCCGAGCATCTGCACTCAGCACAATTGCCCAGCGAGCAAGAGGTTATTCGGATTGTCGGCAAATTGGCTTTGGCACTTGACGAGGCGCATCGCCAAGGGGTCGTGCACCGCGACTTGAAGCCCGCCAATGTGATGCTGAGTCTTCAGGGAGAACCAGTTGTAATGGATTTCGGATTGGCGAGAAAGGACTCGGTTACGCAATCGGTGCAGCTGACCCAACCCGGGATGATCGTGGGGAGTCCTGCTTACATGTCGCCTGAGCAAATCCGCGATTCGGGAGAAGCCGGTCCGTCCAGCGATATCTATTCGCTTGGCATCATCATGTTCCAGATGCTCACGGGCAAAACACCTTTCACCGGAGACTTGCTCTCCGTCATCCACAAGATCACTTCGCAGGCCGCCCCTGCACCCTCGAGTATTCGGGCGGATATATCCCCAGAGCTCGAACGGATCTGCTTAAAGGCAATTGAGAAACGGATCGAGGATCGGTTCACCTCGATGGCTGAATTCGCGCAAGCGCTGGCCGAAATCCATGAGCTGCCGACTCAACTCGCAGGTCAAACGCTCAACATCGAACAGCACCATTATCAGCTGTCTTCCTCACCAGATTCCTCACCAGATTCCTCACCGGCACGCTCCGCCGCACCTGCCGCTGCTCCTCGACCGACATCCTCTGCGGGAAAAGGGCGATCGAGAGGGCCCATCGGAAAAGTCATCTTGGCAGCTGGTTTTGGTTCCCTGGTGCTTTGGTTGGGAACCGTCTTCTTTATCCCTACAAAAAAGGGAACCATCCGCGTCGAAATCGATGACCCTTCCATTCGTGTCTTATTGAATTCGAAAGGTATCACCATCACCGAGTCGGATGGTGCGCAGCCGATCGAAGTTTCGGCTGCTGAACAACAAAAGTTGAAGATCGAACGAGGTGATTTCACTTTCGAAACCGAAGCATTTGCTCTGAAGAATGGGGAGGAAGCTCGCATCAAAGTGGAATTGGTTGAGGGCGATATCATCGCCAGCCGCGACGGGAAAAATTGGCAAGTTTTCAAGTCGGCCGATCTACCTCCCCTTCCCAGCCCTCCCGGAAGCGAGAACGAAGTAGCACCTCCCCCAACACCGGTCGTCAACACCCCAAGCACAACCGCCGCTACTAGTTCAGGTCAGCCATTAAGCGATCAGCAAATTGCCGAGCTGGCCGAGCTGATGGATAAAGGGGTGCGCCTCTACCTAACCCAACAAACCGAGGTTCAACCTCCAATTCGGCACATTCAACCACGCTTGTGGTCGATCGATACAGGGGAACCTCGAGCAATCACCGACGACGAACTGCGTCTGTTGCTCTCTGTGGTTCCCGAGAGTGATCGATTGACCCTGAATACCGATCGGCTGACGACCGCTGGTTGGGATCTGTTGTCGCAAAACGACAGCCCCGAGTTGATGATATCGGGTACATCACTCGATAAAGAGGCTTGGCAGCGGATTGGCAACATGACCGGGCTCACAGGCTTCGAAGCGAGGTATAAGGAACTGACCGACGACCAGCTCGAACCCATCGGACAACTGGTTAACCTGAGCTATTTGGGACTCAAGTTCAATTCCATCGACGGTTCCTGCGTAAAGTACTTCACTGGGCTGACCCAGCTGTTGAACCTGGATTTCTACGGAAGTAAGGTGCAGGATGCGAACCTGACCGAACTTAGTGAGTTGCGTTCGCTTGTGGCTTTGGGGCTGGAGGGAACATCGATCGACGGAAGTGTGCTCGCAAACTTGAACACTCTGCCCCACTTGACTGCTGTGGGTCTCGGGTCCACTCGCGTCACTGACAAACAGCTCAAGCACTTGAAGGACCTCAAAGCGCTCGAGAGCCTCAATCTGCATGGTTGCAATTTGGTCAGTGACGTGACACCACTGTCGCACCTGCCGCTTAAGTTTTTGGATCTGTCTGGGACTGCGGTTACCGATCTCAGTCCGTTAGTCAAGCTTCCGTTGGTGAGTTTGACGCTGGATTACGAAGCATCACGCCATCGAGAGATCTTGCTCTCGATTCCGACTCTCGAATCGATCAATGGTGTAGAAGCGAGTCGCTTCTTGGCCGAGTGATGCGTGCGAGTGATACAAACGATGCGTGCAAACGGGTGGCTGACCGTGCGGGTGGCACTGAAGTTACTGCAGAGCGCTAGTGCTGCGTCAACATTTGATTTTGGGTATGTCGTAGTGGAGTAGTGCTTATGGACAACCTCAAGCTATCGTTCGGCTACATTCGGTGACTACGTAGCAAGCACAGAGCCTCAAGGATGACGACCTCCGATTCGTCGCATCGTTACCCAAGCTCACTCTTCTGGAATTCAACTCGGAAAGCAAAATGTCGGAACGCTACTTCACCTTTGCATTCATCAATGGGAATATGTTGACTCGGGTATGATTCCACTAGCTAGCCTTAAAGACGAGATTTTTACTTTCGGTAGTTTGGTCCGTCAGTATAAAATCACGCCGGCGGTATTGGATGCCTGGAGTGAGATACTTTGTCGCGTGAACAATTCTCGATTGTTGTTGGCTAACCGGGCCATGCAATCGACCATGAATCGGGACTATATTACTGCCGAGTTCTCCAAGC
>JBGSUV010000095.1:0-16740 GCA_041753315.1 Pirellulaceae bacterium
CGCGGCTGGCACCCAGCGCATACCCAGCGATGCAGCGACACCGAGTGGTGATACGGTCGGAAATCCCGCGCCGGGTGTGGCTGCTGATTCTATTCCGCAGACCATAAGCCGCTTTAGTCATCCGATTGACAACATTCCCGAGGGGCTAAAGTATCGCGAAGCTGTGTGGGCAGCCGATCGCGGCGATGTTGGCCGGGTGAACGCGATTCGCGAAGAACTCAGCAAGAGCGAGCAATACCGGCCGCTCGCTGACGCGCTCGAAGGCTTGCTGCTCGTCAAGCAGGATGATTTCGCGGCGGCCATCGCGATCGCTGAAAACATATCGTCCGTTCCGGTCATGCAGGCGGAAGCCTACATGATCGCCGCAGAGGTTTTTCAGCGGCAGAACAGGTTGAATGAAGCAATTGGAGCTTTGAGTAGTGCTTTGGAAATCAATCCGCAGTACGTCCGCGCTCACTTGCTGATCGGCGCTGTTTATTACGACACCGGGGCCATGCGACTGGCCACGACGCACTTACGGCAAGCAGCAGACTTGGATGAAAAGAACGTCAATGCCCTTCTTCTTTCTGGTAAGATTCACAACGAGTACGAGCAGTACGCCGAGGCGATCGTCGACTATACGCGAGCTCTCGAGCGCATCGAGTCGCCGGAGTTGGAGGTACGAGCTCGAGTTGATTTAGCGACTTGTCTATGCGAGTTGCGGAAGCTCGACGAAGCCAAGCAGGCCATCGAATCTTGTCCAGAAGTGCCGGCGGTAATGGCAGTGCGGTCTTTGATAGCGGAGGCAGCTGGCGAGTTTGATGTCGCTGCCGAGCAAGCTTCTAAGGCCTTGCAGTTGTCGCCCCGCAATCGCACTGCGGCACTCGTTCTAGCACGCACACATGTGACGCAAAGGAATTGGTCGGACGCGATCGCGCTGCTGGAACCCTGGACGCGGGATGAAGCCTATGATCATGAAATGCGGCTTCTGTACGGACGAGCCCTAGTGGGCTCAGGAGATCAGGATCGGGGCCGGCGCGAGGTCGAGCGAGCCACGGAATTGAAAGACACGTTCCTCAAGTTCGCCGACATGCACCAGGAGGCTATTACGCAGCCCACGGACTCATCGATCCGCATCGAGTTAGGTAAATTGGCCGAGAAGCTTGGCAAGAAGCAACTAGCGGCTACCTGGTATCAAGCAGCACTCGGGCTCGCCCCGGACAACCAAGAAGCTGCCAGCTTGCTGCGAGCACTCTCTTCCAACTGACATTCGTTAGGCCCCAATTAATCGCATTCCGTTGCTAACGGGTCCCTCGACGGCGTCACTCTTTTACTAACCGTTACATCTTCCCAATTCGCTAGCCCTTGTGTCTCGTGACAATGCAGACATTAGAAAATCAAATGAACTTGCACGTGAAATGATTCCGATACGTACCGTGGAAACGTATTCACGAATGGGGCGGTTCCGTCACCAAGGACTCGATAGCACACTCTTTCGACACGGCGGCTTGGTGCCCTCCCCATCTTCGACCCAACCAGGTTCGGTACAGGTCGTTTTAGGATTCCGAAGCTTTCAAGGATGAAAAGATGAAAATTACCAAGCTGGCATTGTCCGCGGCAATCGCCGCGTCATGCCTGGGTGGGTCTGTGTTTGCACAAGCACCAGCCTCATCCACAAGAAATAGTTATTACACTGCACCTGCTAACGCAGATTACGCATCCGTTATCCCTGCATCCTGCGCTTGCGGCGATGCACCGATCAGTGGATGTGATGCCGGCTCATGCGATGGCGGGTCATGCGATGGCGGTTGTGACTCCGCTTGCGGCGGTTCTGACGAACCCTGGAAGCTGTTTCAAAACCCAGTTCTGGGATTTGATATCGGTGGTTGGTCGCAAGTCGGCTACCACACCTACAACAACAATCTGTTCAACCGACATGCTGACAACGTCAACTTGCATCAAGCATGGTTGTACGCTGAACGCGTGGCCGATGGCAGCAACGGCCTCGGGCTCGGTGGACGTATCGACTATCTGTACGGTGTTGATGCTCAAGACACCCAAGCCTTCGGTATTGCCAACAACCATTGGGACAACAGCTGGGACAATGGTATTTATGGCCATGCCTTGCCACAAGTCTATGTGGAAGCTGCCTACGGAGATCTTTCGATCAAAGCAGGTCACTTCTTTACGCTGATCGGGTACGAAGTCGTCGGTGCTACCGGTAACTTCTTCTACTCGCACAGCTATACGATGTACAACAGCGAGCCGTTTACTCATACCGGCGTGTTGGCTCAGTACAGTGCAAGTGATGACTTGACCTTGTACGGCGGTTGGGTCATGGGCTGGGACAGTGGATTTGAAGACAACGGCGACTCGTTCCTCGGAGGTTACTCGTACAACCTTTCCGACACGATGAACTTTGTCAACCAGATCATTTTTGGTCGCTTCGGCGAAGGTGTCAATAATGAAGTTGGCTTCATGGCCAGCTCGATCTTGACGACAACGCTTACCGATAAACTGACACACGTGTTCTGGGTCGACATTCTCGACAGCGACGGAACGGGTCGTGTCCGTGAACGCGAAACATTCGATGTCAACAACTACTTGCTGTACACCATCAACGACAAGTTGGTATGGGGTAATCGCCTTGAGTGGTACAACATCGACAAGGGCGTTTTCGGTGTAGATGCTGGACGTAGCGATATCTACGCTATGACCACCGGCTTGAACTATGCGGCCAGCAGCAACTTGTTGTTCCGTCCCGAAGTTCGCTGGGACTGGGACAAGGACAATGTCGCTGGCAACGAACTTGGCAGCAGCCAAACCACGTTTGGTACCGACATGATCTTCACGTTCTAAGCTCAAAGCCATAGAACTGGATAAAAAATGATGGCCGGTGAATGTTCGATTCACCGGCCATTTTCGTTTCCAAAATCACGCTTGAGCAGAGGGCAATTTAACGGGCACTGGCGACCGAACGGCCCGTGCGGCGGCGGTCGGACTCGCGAAGGTTCATCTTGCGAAGGCGAATGGTGCGCGGGGTAACTTCCACCAACTCATCGTCTTCGATGTATTCCAGCGCCGCTTCCAAGAAGAGCGCACGAGGTGGCTTGAGGATGATGTTCTCATCCGAACCGCTGGCCCGCATGTTGGTCAACTTCTTCTCTCGGCACGGATTGACGGTCATATCCGAATCTCGTACGTTTTCGCCAACGATCATTCCTTCGTAGACTTCATCGCCTGGGGCAACGAATAATTCGCTGCGATCCTGCAATCCGTACAAGGCGAATCCAACGGCTTTGCCGGTCACCATCGACACCAGTACGCCATTGCCACGAGTTGGCACATCACCTTCACGTGGTCGATAGCCACTGAAGCGATGGTGGATGATCGCAGTTCCTTGGGTCGCGTTCAGCAGCTTGGTACGCAGACCAATCAAACCGCGCGCAGGAATTTCGAACCGGAGTAACGAATAAGAGCCACGTGGGACCATTTCGTCCAAAGTGCCTCGACGGTAGCCGACGAGTTCCATGACAGGGCCAACTTTTTCTGCAGGCACTTCGACGTTCAACGTCTCGAACGGCTCTTGGACTTTGCCGTTGATCTCCTTCATCACAACCCGTGGCTTCCCAACCGATAGTTCAAATCCCTCGCGTCGCATATTTTCAATCAAGACAGCCAAGTGCAAAACGCCTCGACCACGAATGGCGTACGCTTCAGCTCCTTCGACCAAAGACATTCGCAACGCAACATTGCGCTCCAGCTCTTTTTCCAAGCGGCTGCGGATTTGTCGCGTCGTCACATATTTTCCTTCGCGGCCGGCGAAGGGTGAGTTGTTGACGCTGAAGATCATTTCTAGCGTCGGCTCGTCAACGGTGAGTCGAGGAAGTGGTCGCGCGTCACCCCGTGCGCAGATCGTGTCACCAATTTCGACGTTGTCCAGACCGACAATCGCCGCAATGTCACCGGCGGTTACTTCCTGTACTTCGGTGCGACCCAAGTTGGTGAAGGTCGACACGGAAGCGATTTGAGCCTGCTCGACGCGTCCCGCTTTTACCAGATCAATCGTCTGATTGGCTCTCAGTGTGCCGGCTTGAATTCGCCCCACGCCAATTCGTCCCACATATTCTGACCAGTCCAGGTTGGTCACGAGAAGTTGTAGTGGAGCGTCGGGTTCGACTTCTGGACCAGGAATCGTCTTCAGTACTAGATCAAGCAACGGCTGCATAGAATCGGTGCGCACATCTGGATCGAACGTTGCATAACCCTCTTTGGCCGAAGTGAAAATATGAGTGAAATGATCCAGGAACTGTTCACCACCCAGGTCTACCAACAACTCCAAAGCTTCGTCGACCACTTCCAAGGAACGAGCGTCGGGCCGGTCGATTTTATTGATCACAATAATGGGCTTCACTCCCACTTCGAGCGCTTTGGAGAGCACGAAGCGGGTTTGTGGCATCGGGCCTTCGGCAGCGTCCATTAACACCAGCGCGCCGTCGGCCATCCGCACCACGCGTTCAACTTCGCCGCCAAAGTCTGCGTGGCCCGGCGTGTCGATAATGTTGATTTTCACACCTTTGTACGGCAACGCAATATTCTTACTAAGGATCGTGATCCCGCGTTCTCGCTCGATGTCGTTGCTGTCAAGGATTTGGCTACCCTGAAGTTGCGAGTCGCGGAACTGCCCACTCTGTTTCAACAGGCAATCGACGAGCGACGTCTTGCCGTGATCCACGTGTGCAATAATGACAATGTTTCGTAGGTCGTCGCGACGCATAAGTTGCCCGGTGGCTGAAAGGTTTGGAACTCCGTGAAGCTATATTCTGGACTGGGAACACGAATTGCGGGAGGTGGGCGCTTCAAATCTACATATTGTTTGTCGATTCTGTACTAAGAGCGATCATCCCAATTGTAGAGCGATTGCCCCAATCGCTTCGGAACGTAGAGCGATGTCCCCAATCGCTTGGGGATTGTAGAGCGATTGTCCTCAATCGCTTGGGGAAACGACTAGTACAATCGTTCGACGCTGGAAACGATTGGGGACAATCATTCGACACGGACTGGGTTTGCCGATTAGCCCTTGTGAAGATAGAGGGTTTTCGGGATACTCGTTCAATTCTAAACCCATGAAATTTGGTTCAACCCACCCGCTCCCGTAGAGCGTTCGTGTCGAACAGGGATTGAACCCGTCGCCAAGCGACGCAGGGAACACCAGAGACCTCAGTATTTGCTGGAGCCAGTAAAACAACGATGGCACGCTACACAGGACCTAAAGCCCGCGTTAATCGCCGATTAAGCACCCTTGTATACGAAAGCGCTGGAGCAACTCGCGCCCTCGAGCGACGGGACACGCCACCCGGAATGCACCCACGTGGACGCCGTACGAGCAACTACGGTACTGCTTTGACAGAAAAGCAGAAGATCAAGCACTACTATGGATTGGGCGAACGCCAACTCCGCAGGTACTTCGAAGCTGCCTCGGCTGCGAAAGGCAATACTGCTCAAAACTTGTTGTTAATGTGCGAACGTCGCCTGGATAATGTCGTCCGTCGCGCCGGTTTTACAAAGACTCGTCCCCAAGCCCGACAAGGGATCGTACACGGTCACTACCGGGTCAATGGGGTCAAAGTTAACAAGCCAAGCTATATTCTGCGGGCTGGTGACGTGATCGAAGTTCGTGGTCGAGAAAACCTGAAGAATCTTTATCGCGGAGTCATTGCTAACAATTCTCCAATGCCCCTCGATTGGCTTTCGTTCGATTCCGAAGGACTCAAGGCGACCGTTTTAAGCCTCCCCACGGCGACCGATATTAGCTTGCCAGTAGACGCAAACGTCGTGGTAGAATTCCTGTCGCGCTAATCTTATAGTACGAACGCAGTTGAATACGGCCAGACTTCTGGCCGGCAATTGCAGAACAATCGTCCCAATTGTTTTGTACCCAGCTTAAGGCAACCATCGCAGGGAGCAGAACAAAGGGAGCAGAACAAAGGGAACGGAACAATTGGAGACAATTGTTCTACATTCTGATCCCGTGAACGATTGCAGGAAATGTAACCTTGGGCAACTCAGCGAATCGGTAACTCAGCGAACAGCAAATCAGCGAACAGCACTGTCTCTTAGGTCTTTTACATGCACAGCGACTTGGTGGTTCTAGGTGGTGGACCAGGCGGATACGCCGCCGCGTTCTTGGCAGCCGATGAGGGATTGCAAGTAACGTTGATTGAATCCGACGCTCGACTGGGAGGCACCTGCCTGCTGCGCGGTTGTATTCCATCCAAAGCGTTGTTACACGTAGCCCGAGTGATTTCGGAAGTGGACGAGTTGCGTAAGGACTGGGGTGTTTCCTATGCAGCTCCTGCGATTGATATCGACAAGGTCCGCGAGCGCAAAGAAAAGGTCATTGAAACGCTGACCTCCGGACTGGCTCAGCTGGCCAAACGTCGCAACGTGACGGTCATTCAAGCCAAGGGGATCTTTGAATCCAGCACGGCTTTGCGGCTGGAGGGCGATCATCCGTCGATTCCGCCGGAACGCCGGATCACTTTTGAACATTGTGTGCTGGCGACGGGCAGCGTGCCCGCCATGCCTCCCAACTTCAACATTGGTTCGGATCGCGTCATGGACTCGACCGGTGCCCTGCAACTTCGCGATATTCCAAAGACGATGCTGGTCGTCGGTGGTGGGTACATCGGACTCGAAATGGGATCCGTCTACGCCAACTTGGGAACCAAGGTCACGGTGGTTGAATTGCTCGACGGTCTCTTGATGGGAGCCGATCGCGATTTGGTCAAGCCACTGGCCAAGCGGATGGAGACGCTGTTTGACAAGCGAGTTTACTTGAATACCAAAGTGGGTTCGATGGCGGTGGTTGGCGATCAGGTGGAAGTCACTTTCGAAGGTCCGGGCAAATATGGACACGAACGCTTTGATCGCGTGTTGGTCAGTGTGGGTCGACGCCCAGTGACGCGCGATATCGGCTTAGAGAATACGCTTGTTCAGCTTGATCAACGCGGTTTTGCCATTTGTGATTCACAGCAACGAACTGCAGATCCCCACATCTATGCCATCGGTGATGTAGCGGGCGAGCCGATGTTGGCGCACAAAGCATCGCACGAGGGGAAGATTGCTGTCGAAGTAATTCTCGGAGAAGAGGTTGCCTTTGACAAAGCGGCAATTCCCGCAGTCGTCTTCACCGATCCCGAGATTGCGTGGGCGGGACTTACCGAAGACGAAGCCAAGAAGCAGGGACGCAATGTATCGGTCGAAGTCTATCCATGGGCTGCCAGTGGTCGCGCGCAAGCACTTGGTCGTCCCGAAGGCTTGACCAAATGGCTGGTCGATCCAGATACTAGCCGGGTTCTTGGATGCGGCATCGTCGGTGCCGGAGCTGGGGAATTGATCGCTGAAGCGGTGTTGGCCATCGAAATGGGTTGTGTCGTCCGCGATTTGACCGAGTCCATTCACCCGCACCCGACGCTCAGCGAAACACTCATGAATGCTGGCGAAGTCCATTTTGGAACCGCTACAGAAATTTACAAACCGAAGCGCAAATAATAATATTGGGTCGCAATCACTTCTCAACCAGGCAGGCTATAAACTCATGAAAGCAATGTTGCTGAGCGAGTACAAGAAACTGGAAATTGTGGACATGCCCATGCCAGTCTGCGGACCCAACGACTTGCTGGTGCGCGTCAAAGCATGCGGGATTTGCGGCAGCGACGTGCACGGTTGGGACGGATCGTCGGGCCGCCGCAAACCGCCTTTGGTCATGGGTCACGAAGCGGCGGGCGTGGTCGCAGAAGTTGGTTCCCAGGTGAAAAATTTTGCGGTCGATGATCGCGTCACCTTTGATTCAACAGTGTCGTGCGGACAATGTTCAGCTTGCCGTCGCGGTTCGATCAACTTGTGCGAGAATCGACAAGTGCTCGGTGTATCGTGCGATGAATTCCGGCGGCATGGAGCTTTCGCCGAATACGTCATCGTCCCACAAAATATCTCCTATAAATTGCCTGACGAATTGCCCTTTGAGCATGCTGCTCTAATTGAAGCTGTCTCCATTGCCGTGCATGCTGCCAATCGCACGCCGATCAAGCTAGGCGATACTGCTGTGGTTGTTGGAAGTGGGATGATCGGCTTGCTGGTTATCCAAGCGGTACGACTTGCGGGTTGCGCGCGGGTCATCGCGGTCGACCTGGAAGACAGCAAACTTGAAATCGCCAAATCGCTTGGGGCCGACGTCGGTTTGAATGCCAAGCATGTCGATGTGGTTGCCGCTGTTAAAGAGTTGACGGCAGGCAAAGGCGCCGACGTATCGTTGGAAGTCGTGGGTGCGACGCCCACCGTTCGAACGGCCATTGAATGCACACGCAAGGGAGGGGCTATTACATTGGTTGGTAATTTGGCTCCAACCGTGGAGTTGCCGTTGCAAGCTGTAGTGACGCGAGAACTAACGATTTTTGGCAGTTGTGCTTCCAACGGAGAATACCCAGAGTGTATTGACTACTTGCGACGCGGCGACATCCGCGTCGAACCGTTGATCACGGCAAAAGCCAGCCTCGACGAAGGACCTAACTGGTTTGCCCGCCTGTACGGTGGAGAGCCAGGAGCCATGAAAGTCGTGTTGCAGCCTTAAAAAGTCCCTGCGAATCTTGGACTAAACAGTTAAACTGAGGGTTCGAGTCAAGTTTGTGGGAAAGCGTCCGTTGCGAAAGTCAGCGTGACTATCAAAATTACAAAGAAATATGACCGACGGCCTTCGTGCTGACGGCTTAAAAACCAAGTGTGGAGAGTATGACCATGGCCGATGCAAAATTTATGACTCCCGAGGAGGAAGCCGTGGTGGCAGGTGGACAACTTCCTATTCCCGTTGATGCTGACCCCGCAGAAACAGCCGAGTGGATGAGTTCGCTCGACTATATTCTCAAGAGCAAAGGGCCCGAACGCGTCAAATTCTTGCTGAAGAAGCTCGATACGATGGCGCGGCGCGAAGGCGTCGATGTACCCCTCGAGGTCAATACGCCTTACATCAATACCATTCCGCCGCACAAACAGCCCAAGTACCCTGGCAACCGAGAACTCGAACGCCGCATCAAGAGCATCATTCGCTGGAACGCGATGGCGATGGTCACGCGTGGGAACAAGAAACACGATGGCATCGGCGGGCACATCAGCACCTATGCATCCAGCGCGACTCTGTACGAAGTGGGCTACAACCACTTCTTCCGTGGTCGCGGCGAAACGGGCTACGACGGCGACATCATTTATTATCAGGGCCACGCCTCTCCGGGTATGTATTCGCGTGCATTTCTGGAGGGACGACTGAGCGTCGAGAACCTGGAGAATTTCCGCCGCGAGCTGCAGCCTGTGCGTGGCTTGAGCAGCTATCCGCATCCTTGGTTGATGCCCGACTTCTGGGAATTCCCAACCGTGTCGATGGGACTTGGACCGATCATGGCGATCTACCAAGCCCGTTTTAACGAGTACCTCCGTGACCGCGGAATCAAGGATACAACCAATCAACGCGTCTGGGCTTTCCTTGGCGATGGTGAATGCGATGAACCCGAGACTCTCGGCGCGCTGCACTTAGCAGCCCGCGAACGCTTGGACAACTTGACGTTCGTCGTCAACTGCAATCTCCAGCGGCTCGACGGTCCAGTCCGCGGCAACAGCAAGATCATCCAAGAGCTGGAAGCCGTTTTCCGCGGTTCGGGCTGGAACGTGATTAAAGTCGTCTGGGGTGGTGATTGGGATTCGCTCCTCGAAAAAGATGCGTCGGGCAATCTCGTTCAACGGATGAATGAAGTTGTCGATGGCCAGTATCAAAAATATACCGGCATGCCTGGCTCCTACATCCGCGAGCACTTCTTCGGCAAATATCCGGAAGTTGCCGAACTGGTAGCAAACTACTCCGATGAAAAACTGGAAAAACTTCGCCGTGGCGGACACGATCCAGATAAAGTGTACGCAGCTTACAAGGCGGCTGTCGAGCACAAAGGGCAACCAACGGTCATCTTGGCCAAAACGATCAAGGGCTACGGACTCGGCGAAGCTGGCGAAGGTCGCAACATCGCCCACAACCAGAAGAAGCTCAACGAACAAGAGCTTTTGGAGTTCCGCAGTCGCTTTGGGATTCCCATCAGCGACGAAGATGTGGGCAAGGCGCCATTCTACAAGCCACCAGAAACAAGCGTCGAAATCACCTATCTGAAAGAACGTCGAGCTGCACTAGGGGGCCCTACCCCAAGCCGACCGGTCGAGCATCCGATTACCGAAGTACCAACGCTTCAGGAATACGTCGCGTTTACGAAAGACAGTGGTGACAAGGAAATCAGCACGACCATGGGTTTTGTCCGCCTGCTCTCCAGGCTGTGCAAAGACAAGAAGATCGGCAAACAAGTTGTGCCCATTGTACCTGACGAGTCGCGGACGTTTGGTATGGAAGGGATGTTTACAGAAGTTGGTATCTACGCGCACGCCGGTCAACTCTACGAGCCCGTCGATCGCGAAGGCGGCAACTTGATGTATTACAAGGAAGCTCGCGATGGGCAGATCTTGGAAGAGGGCATCACCGAGGCGGGCTCGATGTCCAGCTTCAATGCGGCTGGTACCGCCTATGCTACCCACGGCGTCAACATGATTCCGTTCTATATCTACTATTCGATGTTCGGCTTTCAGCGCGTGGGAGACTTGATATGGGCCGCAAGCGACATGCGAGCCAAAGGATTCTTGTTGGGCGGAACATCCGGTCGAACCACGCTCAACGGCGAAGGGTTGCAACACCAAGACGGCCATAGCCAACTTAACGCTATCGCCTTTCCACTGATTCGCGCCTACGATCCAGCTTACACCTATGAGACCACGGTCATCATCATGGATGGGCTGAAAAAGATGTATCAAGATGGGGAAACGGCCATCTACTACATCTCGGTGGAAAATGAGAACTATGCGATGCCGGCAATGCCTGAAGGCGTTGAAGAGGGAATCGTCAAAGGGATCTACAAGCTTTCGAGCCGGGATGAAAAAGGTGCGAAAGCGAGAGTACAGCTGTTTGGCACCGGACCGATCTTGCGTAGCGTGCTGAAAGCCCAGGAGATCCTGGCCGACAAGTTTAAAATCGCCAGCGACGTGTGGAGCGTTACCAGTTACACGCAACTTCGTCGTGATGCTCAAACCTGCGAACGCTGGAACTATTTGCATCCGACCGAAAAGCCTCGACAAAGTTATATCGACAAAGTGCTCGAAGGCGTCGAAGGACCGTTTATTGCTGCCAGCGATCACGTTCGTGCGCTTCCCGAGCAACTGCAACGTTACATTCCTGGTGATTACTTTGTGCTAGGCACCGACGGCATGGGGCGCAGCGAGACGCGTGAAGCTTTGCGACGACACTTCGAAGTCGACGCCGAGTCGGTTGCGCTGGCTGCACTCTATCGATTGGCGAAACAGGGTGTATTGAAAATGACTGATGTCGCCAAGGCGATTAAAGAACTGGATTACGATCCAGAAAAGGCCAATCCACTTTACGCTTAGCCGATGCCTTGCAGGCGAACTGTTCGTCGCCACGCTGCAGAGAAAGCTTGTAGCCGCTTGCGTGGTCGACAAGCGGTCAAAAATGACAATCCATTCAACTGAGCTAAAATTCTTAGAACGAGAAATACGATGGCGATCGAAGTAAAACTGCCTGGATTAGGCGAAGGAGTCGAATCGGGAGACGTACTCGAACTGTACGTCAAAGAGGGAGACACCGTCAAAGCAGAGCAGAGTCTGATTGAGCTCGAGACCGATAAAGCCACGGTGACCGTCCCGAGCCCATCCGCCGGTAAGATCGTCAAGTTGCTGGTGAAAGAAGGTCAAACAGTTTCCGTGGGTGCTGTTATCGCGCACATGGAGTCTGCGGACGCTGCTGCAAAACCGGCCGCTCCCGAAAGCGAACAACCCAAGCCAGAAGAACCAGCCAAGCCAGCGGCTGACAAGCCGGCTGAAGCTGCCAAGCCAACAGCTCAGGCGGCAGAACCACCGGTTCAACCGGCCACGGCTCCCGCAACACATCCCACCGCCAGTGCAGCACCAGCGGCACAATCCACGCCGGCTCCCCAACGCGTAGCACCTGGAGCGACAAGCGTACAACCAGTCGTTGCACCGGAAACAGGTACTCCCGTTGCCGCCGGTCCAGCGGTACGGCGGTTTGCACGCGAAGTTGGTGTTGATCTAAGTGGGGTTGTCGGAACGGGTGATGGTGGACGCATTACGCGCGACGATGTTTTGCGCGCTGTGCGTGAAGCAAGTACGCTTCGCTCTACACCAACCCAATCCACCCAGTCGCCGATGAGCAGTTATCCTGCCACAGCAAGTGGTCAAGGAACAGGCATGACGCATGCCGGCGTCACTGTCGCGTCGCCGATCGGAGGGAACAAGCCCATTCCATTGCCCGGCGAACCGATGCAAGATGATTACGGTCCGGTGCGCATCGAACGCTTGAGCAAGATTCGCAAGACGATTGCGAATCAGATGCACAAATCGTGGAGCACTGTTCCGCGCGTCACTAATTTTGACGATGCCGATGTAACTGATTTGGAGTTGTTTCGCGCGTCCAGTAAAGATGACTACGCCGCACAGGGCATCAAGCTGACGACGATGCCGTTTTTGATCAAAGCGGTCGCCACGGCACTGCGTCAACATCCGACGATAAATGCAATTATCGATATGGATAACGATCAGATCACCTATCGAGACTATGTGAATCTTGGCATTGCCGTAGACACCGATCGCGGGTTGGTTGTTCCCAATATTCGACACGCCGATGCTCTCAGCATTCCTGGCATCGCCAAAGCGTTGGCCGATCTCGCGAGCCGCGTGCGAAGTGGTGAATTTGGCGTCAATGAGCTGCGTGGCGGGACCTTTACGATCAGCAACCTGGGTGCAATTGGTGGTACCTATAGCACGCCGATCGTCAACGTTCCGGAGGTCGCAATTCTGCTGGTCGGTCGTACTCGCAAACTCCCGGTAGTTATGGAGGACGACTCCATCCAGCCGCGACTCATGATGCCGCTTAGTCTATCTTATGACCATCGATTGGTTGATGGCGGCACGGCTGCTCGCTTCTTGAACGACGTCATCGCGTACCTTGAAGCGCCAAGCCGTTTGCTGCTTGCTATTACCTAGTACTACGTTCACGGCAATGTAGAACCATGTCCCCAATATTGTCCCCGATTGTTTAGTACCTGCGCTGGTTACAGTAAGCTGGGTAAAGGACAATTTGATACAAAACAATTGGGGACAATTGCTTTACATTCCTGGGGGCGGGAGATGACGATGAAACAGAGTCGAAAATGCGGCTTTACGCTCGTTGAATTGCTAGTGGTCATCGGCATTATCGGCGTGTTACTTGGGTTGTTATTGCCGGCCGTCCAAGCGGCGCGCAGTGCGGCTCAGCGAATTCAATGCTCCAACAATCTCTATCAGTTGGGGCTTGCTCTCCAGAATTATCATTTTTCTAACCGACGATTTCCGACTGGCATCGTCGATCCGAATTATACGCTTTGGTCCGCCAGCCTCTTGCCCTATCTTGAACAAACCAGGCTGTATGAAACATTGGATTTTTCAGCGCCTTGGGAGTCCACGACAGGTCCCAATGGAATGGCGTGCGCTACCTATCTTTCAAGTTACCGATGTCCGGTTAGCGACGCGCCGGACCATGTATCTGTGCAGGGCGTTCCCAATCGTGTGCCTGCGAGCTATTTAGCGGTAGGGAGTGGAACCGATACCCGCGAGTCTGGCAACGCGCCTGATCACTTGGGACTTCGAAATCGCGATGGGTTGATGTTCCTCAACAGCTCGACTCGATTTGCCAGCATCCGCGATGGTACATCCAATACGTTTGCAATTGGAGAAGCCCTTTTCCGGCCCGAAGTTCAGGGACCCGACTTATCCGACGTCGTGCAGATCGTCGACCACTGGTACATCGGCAGCAATGGGTTTGGTCGCGTGGATGGTTTTCCGGGGCTTGTCGAGGTGTCGGAAGCACTGGGTTCGACTGGGGTGCCGATCAATGGCATGAAGTTGGATATATTCATTGACGAAAAAGAGATCGGATTCTCTAGCCTACACTCTGGCGGAGTCTTGTTTGTATTTGCAGATGGGCATGTAAGGTTTGTTGATGATCAAATCGATCGTGTCCCTTATTCTGCGTTGGGGACGATTGCTGGTGGCGAAGTGGCAAATCTAAGTCAGCACTGAGACCCTGGACGCGTTCGAGACGAAAAAAGATTAGAATTGAAATCGCTTTCGCCAACAGCTCGCAAGTTGGTCCTGCAATTTTTTTGTACGCCCTGCCGCGTCATGTAGAACGTGTCGAATGCCCTCACGCTCCCCTACGTCCCGACCACAGTTGCCCACGAAATGGCTGCTTGCCTTCATCGGCGTACTGCTTGCCTATGGTTTAGCTCAACCGACTCTCAATGCACGCCTCGGATGGAATCTCCCCTCAGTGGCTGGTCTCCTAGGGGACGGCGACGAAACAAAAGCCAAGCCACTTGGTACACAGACTCAAGTTGATTCCGAAGTTGGCCAATGGATCGAGCAGCCCGCAGAAGACTCCAATCACCAGTTGCCGGAGAAGACGGTAACGGGCAAAACTGCGTCGCAGAGTGACACGACGGTACCCGAGTCGGGGCCCGAGGTAGATCAAGCGTCGGCCGTTGAAACCGTCGAAGACTTTTTACAGGAAAGTGCACCTGGGTCTGAAGATTTCCTCTCTCCAGGCGGATTGCGTTACACGCGTGGAAGCGAAGAAGGACATCGTTTAAAACACCTTTCCAAGCACTTAGAAGATCAACCCACGCGACCAGGCAAGCATGGTGTTTTTTCAGGCGATTTGCTTCAAGTCCTGCGGTGGCTAGACGCTGGCTACGAGCGCGCCCAACGAGGTGCGAAGGGAACAAGCAAAAAGACAGAAGACCGCAGAACGGTCTATGAGGTGACTTTCGATCATGCGATTGGATATGTCGGTGGCCGCGATGGCAAGCGGGCGGGGAACCCAACGGCCAAACGAATACGAATGGTCGTCGAAGGCAACCGGGTCATCACCGCTTTTCCGTTTTAATCTAGGATTTTACCGATGTCTTCACCACTTCCCGAATCGCTGTGGATCCACATTGGCGAGTGCCCCTGCTGCGTGAATGGATTGTGCCGAGTTCGTAGCTGTTGTGACAATGGCCAATTGCACTTGTACGCAATGTGTGATGAATGCGAAGCGCTGTGGACCGAGCCATCGACGGATGCTTCTAGGCAATTTCCCGATATCGACAATCCCCAATGCCCCATTTGCAATGGCCCGTTGTATGGGCCACACGCGCATTGGGCAGAGGCAAGTGAATTGTCGAATACGCCGTGGAGTGCGGTGGCGATCTTTGATTTGCCCTCGGCTGAACCGCCAGAAATCGCCCCAACCTCTTCAACGATTGTGCAGGGCGAGCAGCTTGTGAGCGAAGAGTTCATAACGCCCGACGACATCGCCGATGGGCTGGACGCACCTGCAATTTTACCCAACGATCCCGCAAACACCGTTGGAAATGCAAACAGTGAGATGCACCTGAATCAACATCATTTCACGGTGGGCGAAGCGTTGCCCGGTGAAAGCGACGCCGCTTACGGAGAGGATGAACCCAAACCGGGTTGTTGAGTCGTTTCTACAATATAGTCGGTAAGTGCGTATTAAGCACCCGAACATAAGTTTATTGGCTCAACTCACGTAGCAGCGTCTCTCCGAGACGTTGAATGCTGCGAGCCTCGGAGAGACTCGCCTACGTGTTTTGCTGATTTACTTACGTCGCGGCGTTTAAGTGACGCTCAGGCAGGCGGTAGGTGTTCCATGCGGCGCCAGGTACTGAGCTGCCCAAGATGGGTCATGAGGTGCCCCGTCATGTAAAAAGCGAGCAAACTTCCCAGCGTTGGTAAGACGTGTTTCATTGGCGATTCGACAGGATTGGGAGCGCTCAATTGCTCATCAGTCGCTTGGCGCAGAGCTTCAATCGCGGCGCGGTAACTTCTGTCAAAGAACTGCACCAAATGTTCACGGGTTGGATAGAGTGTACCATCCACGTCATCCTGGCATTTTGCATCTTTGCTGAACAGCTTTTCGTATATCTCAGGTGGCGTCGCCGATGCAACATCGCCGCCGAGGAGGCTCACGACTTTGACTGGATATAAACAGAGATGTCCAATAATGAATGCTGGATGGTTGGCCACGATCGTCTCTCCGCCGGGGGCTGCAAACCGTGCGAATCGTTCAGCGGCTATGCCGCCCAGCAATCGCTCCGCATAGCGAGGTCCCATTGTGGCTGCATCGGCAATCGTCGCTCCAACTTGTCCCATGATATTTTTTCCTAATGGCTAAATCGGTCTTGGGCCTAAATGGTAGAACACTTAAATGTATCAATGTAGAACAATTGTCCCCAATTGTTTCAAGCTTTAAATGTAGAACAATTGTCCCCAATTGTTTTATGGTTCAAATGTAGAACAATTGTCCCCAATTGTTTCCCACAAATTGTCCCCAGTTGTGCTGTTCCCTGCGATGGCTGCCTCAAGTTGGGTACAAACAATTGGGGACAAGGGCACAAAATACAAAACAATTGGGGACAATAAACCCTGTAAAGCTGTCATTAGGCTCCCGGGTAACATAGAGGTAGTCCTCTAGCTTACACGAAGGAGCCGATCATGTTGTCTGATATTGTAGAACAGTTTGCCAAGGGCGCTCCAGTGGCGACT
>JBGSUV010000096.1:0-72087 GCA_041753315.1 Pirellulaceae bacterium
GGTGTTCACCACAGGACAGGTCGCGAAGATCTGTAAGGTGGCCCCTCGAACTGTAAGCAAATGGTTCGACTCCGGCCGTCTCAAAGGATATCGCATTCCGGGTTCGCAAGATAGGCGAATTCCGCGCGAGTACCTCATCAAGTTCCTCAAAGAGCATGGTATGCCTTTGGGTGATCTTGAAGACGAGGCAATGGCCAAAGTCTTAATCGTTGCTCAAGACCAAGTATTGATTGAGAACCTCAAGCGAGAATTGCCGCCTGAGAAAGCGTTCAAAGTCGGTACGGCAGCCAGCGGTTTCGAGGCGGGCATCCAGGCTGAAAGTTTCCATCCCGACTGCATGATTGTGGACTTCTCAATCGGCAAAGTGGAAGCGCTTCAGATCTGCCAAAATTTGCGAAAAAACAACGATTTTACCGAAATCATTCTGATTGCTCTGTTGCCCGACGACGGCCAGACATTCAGCTTTGATCGATCCGCTATCAACGAGACCTTCAAGAAGCCGTTTGACGCTCGCCTCTTGGCAGAACGTTTGCGAACACTTGTTGGTGGTAAGAAAGAACTAGTCTAAGCGCTCGACGCTCAGCTCAGTTGCCTTCCATCAGGTCCCGCGATCGATTCGGAAAATCCCCGAAAAATAACTGAAAAGCCCGTTTGTCCCTGCTGACAAACGGGCTTTTTTTCATCCCGTAGCGGATTTTGCTAAAAATCCCCGAATGCAAAGGACAAAGCTAAAGACCCCAGAGCGCAAAATCCCGGAGGACGGGGGCTTTAGCAAGCTCCATTACGGCTAGGCGTTTTCTCTGCGCTCGGATAGGCTACCGCCGCCAAACACTGACGTGTTACTGCCGGCCGAAAATTGCGGTTAAAGCCGTAGTTCGAGCGAATTGCATAGTGGCCCAAGCCCCAGATGTTGGAGTGTTACCGGAAGAGATGAACCCGCTGTCGCATATCGATTCCAATGGCTCTGCCCGCATGGTAGACGTCGGCGACAAGCCGACGACACGCCGTACGGCGACGGCCCGCGCTGTCTGCCAAATGAACCAACAGACGGCGGATGCTGTGCGAACAAATTCCAACGCTAAAGGCGACGTGCTGGGCGTGGCTAGGATTGCTGGTATCGCGGCGGCGAAACGGACATCCGAACTCATTCCACTCTGCCACAGCTTGCCACTGGAACTCGTCTCCGTTGACTTCCAGTGGCTGGAAGCAACGCGGTTGGAAGTCACCGCAACCGTCCATTGCACGGGGAAGACCGGCGTAGAAATGGAAGCGATGGTGGCAGCCAGCTTGGCGGCACTCACCATTTATGACATGTGCAAGGCCAGCGATCGCGAAATGCAAATTGAACAAGTTGAGTTGATCAGAAAAAGTGGCGGTGTGCGTGGCGATTTTGAACGTGGGCAAAGTGAAAAAGGCTGACAAGATGGATTGTGATCCCGGCTCGGATGCAGCCGTATTAAGTTATCCTCCAGGTGCAAACATTACGGAGACCGGCAATCGTTCCGCCGCGAAGTTCGATCTGGTTTCGCAGTTGCAAGCGTGCGTGCGGACAACGGTGGGCGAACAGCTCGATGGCGTTGAGCGACTCATCCAGCAAGCGATCAAGAGCCGTTATTCCGAAGTTGAAGTACTGAGCCGTCGCGCGGCTGCGATGGGAGGAAAACGTCTGCGGCCGGTGCTCGCGCTGTTGTCCGCCCAAGTGTGTAGCAACCATCCGCTGTCCGAATCGCAACTCCGCGATTTGATGTTATCTGCAGCTTCCGTTGAATTGGTGCATGCGGCGAGTTTAGTTCACGATGACGTGATGGACCATGCGGACCAACGTCGCCATCAGCCGACCATCGTGCAACAGGCGGGCAACTCGGCAGCCGTGTTATTGGGAGACTTCTTGTTTACGCGAGCCTATGCCATGGCTGCCGCTTGTTCCTCCACCTACCCTGCGCGGCAAATTGCTGCGGCCGCAACGCAACTATGTGAGGGAGAGTTGAGGCAACAAGCGTCCGCGGGAAACTGGGAACTGGAGCTGCGAGACTACAAGAGCATTCTCGAGCAAAAGACGGCTTCGCTGTGCAAAGTGAGTTGTCGGTTAGGTGCTTGGCGGGCCGGAAAGTCGACGGCACAAATGCGTCTGCTCTCAAACTTCGGACGCTTGCTCGGCTTGGCTTTCCAGATTCACGATGACTGGTTGGACTATTGGGGCAGCGATACCACGGTAGGAAAAACGTTGGGCACTGACTTTGCCCAACTCAAGCCAACACTTCCATTGTTACGACTGCTCAAGGTTGCTGGTGCAGCCGAACGGGAGGCGTTGGTGAAGCGACTGGCCGTGGGCTGTGCTCAGAATAACCTGCTGGACATTCGTCGTCAGCTCGACCGCTCGGATGCCGCTGCTTACACCCTTGCGACCGCCAAACGCTGCGTAGAACGAGCAAAGCTGCAGTTAAGTAGCTTTCCCAATTCCGCGGCGAAAGAGTGCCTTCTGGCGGTTGCTGACTACAGCGTCCGCCGTAATTCGTAAGGTTAGGATTCGAGGTTCAGTCGCAGCGGGGCGAGTTCTGCGACAAAGTCTTCGACATCCTTGAATTCTCGGTACACGCTTGCGAATCGAACGTAAGCGACCTGGTCAACATCGGCCAGTCGTTGCATGACCATGCGGCCAATCACGGTGCTTGGGATTTCCGTGTCGTAGTCAAGCTGAATATCGGCTTCGACCAGTGACGCCAGTTTACGAATATCTTCACCGCTGACCGATCGCTTCCAACAGGCGCGCTCGACCCCCCGTTCGATTTTTTCTCGTTGGAACGGTTCGCGGACGCCATCCTTCTTTACAACTTGCAACGCATAGTGCTCGACCCGTTCGTAGGTTGTAAAGCGTTTCTTGCATTGGTTACAATAGCGTCGACGACGTATCGCGCGCCCATCTTCGCAGGCACGCGAGTCGATAACGCGGTCGTTGTCCGCCGCGCAGTGTGGGCAGAACATAGGAATTCCTTCGCGTTATGAAAAAACGATTCGGGATTTGCGCAGCCAAAGCCGCCTTCTCGCTTTCGCGTTTTTGATCTGCGAAAGGTGATCAAGCGACAAACGGCAAAATGACCGACTTTTTTGCGTCGTAATCCAGTTGCTTTCCCACTTGGCGAGGAAAGGCTGCGCAAACGCGCCTGAAACCGGAAAAACGACAGTTATTTACCACTACACTCTAACAATGGTACTCGACCAACGAATATCGAACAATGAACCGTTCTATGAGCCTCGACCACATGAAGTTCAAGCGACGAAGCGTTAGAATGACTGCCATTGGGCATCTGCAAATCATCTAAGTTTAACCCTAAGCGAGTCAAAATCGATATGGCCAGTGAATCACAGCAATCAACCGGTTCCCCAGAACCACTCCGAGATGACTCTGACCTAACTGCAAAAGAGAGGTTTCAGGCGGCAGTGGCTGAGCGCGCCAAGAACGCGGGTGGGACCCCCGTCGAACGGAGTTTATGGAAAGGCGGCTACTCGCCCAAAGCGATGTATGGAACGTGGGTTATCGCTACGGTCGTGACGATCGCTGCCATTGCAGGTGTGGCGCTCCTGTCGCCAGGTGGGCAGACAATTTGGTTGATAACCGGCGCAGTGATTTTACTCTGGTGGTGCTTTGCCATCGCGACTTATATCTATCGCGTGCTGGGAATGCATTACGAACTGACAACGCAGCGGTTCATCCATCAATCCGGCGTCTTGGTGCGAAAGACCGATCGGATCGAAGTCATCGATATCGATGACGTGAGCTACACTCAAGGCGTTGTGCAACGGATGCTCGGTGTGGGCACAATCCAGTTGGCGGGAAGCGATCGCACCCATCCGCAACTCGTCATGTATGGGATCGATAAAGTCCCCGAAGTTGCCAGCTTAATTGACGACGTTCGTCGCGAGGAACGCCGTCGCCGCAGTCTGCATACGATCTCGTAAAGCGGCTGGGCTCTTATGTAATCTTGCGCCAATGTGTATGTAGGTCTGAGTTCGCGAAGAAAGTTACCAATCTAATTGGTGATCGCGCGACCTGGCTAAGGTCTGAGATGCATCTCACCCTCCCCGCGGAAATTCAAGCTTGAAAGCATGAACATCCGCGGGGAGGGGTGCTTATCATGGCGGGGAGGTACAGCAATTTACCACGACGCCCGACGACTTGCCTAGCGTCGGTTGACACTTGAACTGGCCGTGCGCACGTTAAGCCGTTGTTGGGCAGGATTGAGTCGTTTGGTAGATGTTGTTGGTGCTACCGTCGGTGCCGGCGTGGGAACTTGCTGCGGCGTGGGAACAATTTCCATCGGCGTTGCGGACGATCCGCTAGGTTCATTCTGGAACGATGGAGCTGAGTGCAGTAACGTAGCGTCGCCATGTTGTTGACCACAGGTACATCCACCACCGGCACTGTGCGCAACGCCGCCGTCCCAGTGCATCTCTCCGGCTGCACCATCGCAACTGTCGCACCCACCGTCACAACTTTCGCTGCAACAATTGGAAACATAGGGACGTCCCCACAGCAACCGGAGCGCGTTTCGAATTGGCTGGCATTGATTGCAGCGACCGCAACCACCACATTCATAGCCACAGTTGTCTGCCGTGGGTGGCTCGCTAATCCACTCGTCAATGTATACTTCTCCACAACCGGCTCGACATCCGGCCAAGCCGAATAGGCCTCCGCCGCCGATCACCGTTGGCGTTGCTCCGCACCCACCTGCCATGGTTCCCACTGGAATCCCTTGGGGCGTGCAGCAGCATCCGGCGCTGGTCAACGCCGCTAGGCTGACGATCAAATATGCGAGATGGTTACGAAGCATTTTTCAATCCCTGAATCACAGTAAATTACGTAGCGTTGAACGCTCCCACACCACCGAGTCGAACTGCAAGTGAAACCGTAAACACCGAAACAGCTTGCAATGTTCGACCGCAATTCTTTATCGACCGTCAAAGTCGGCGTATTCAGTAAATCTTGCCATACCCGCCATTCACTCATCGTCTCCGATATTCATTTTGCTAGTATTAGGCGGTGGCGACCCTATTCACAAAGGAAAAAAAACTTGGCGCTGGAGGAACAGAAACGTGAAGATCTCTTGCGAGAAGCCGTCGCCTACCGGCGGCGGCTTAAGTTAGCCTTCCAGCTACAGACGCCTGAAGTCCCACAGACGGCGCAAGCGGTCGCCTTGTCCGCAGGTGCTTGCGATCTAACAGAGTTGTTTGCAGGAATTCGGTCGGATGGAAGCTGGAGTATCTACTTTGGCGAAGAGCCGGTCATTCAGTTCACACCAGCCGGCGAGTTGCGCCGATTGTTTATCGACAATCGCAAGTATCGCGTTGTCGCTGGCAAACTGGTTGAACTTACGCGCTCGAAACGTGGTGGACGCATCGAATTGATACACCAGCATATTTCCGCAGAGGCTGAACGTGCCTTGAGAGATAGGTGTCTCAAGCTCCTGCAACACGCTTTGCAGATGCTCAAAGCGGGACATTTCACTCAAATGGGGCAAGTGCCCGCAGACGATTTGACGTTGCTGCAGGATCTGCATGCGTTTCTCGAACAGAGGGATAGTTTAGGTATATGAAGTGTGTGAATCCCCAAGTACCCGAGACGGCAAACAGCCTGTTTGCAGTAGAGGTCGTCCAGCGTTTGCGAACAGCTCATTTTGAGTCGTTATGGGCCGGTGGGTGCGTGCGCGATTTGGTGATGGGGAATTCACCTGAGGATTATGATGTGGCGACCTCAGCAACTCCCAATGAAGTTCGCGAGCTGTTTGGACATCGTCACACATTATCGGTTGGAGCGGCGTTTGGCGTCATCGTTGTATTGGATCGTCGCGGTGGCGCCGACCCCGTTGAAGTTGCGACTTTTCGCACCGACGCGACCTATAGCGACGGTAGGCGACCCGACTCGGTTACCTTCAGCACAGCGCAGGAAGATGCCCAACGCCGCGACTTCACCATCAACGGGATGTTCTTCGACCCACTCTCTGGAAAAATCATTGACTACGTTGAGGGACAAGTTGACATTCACCGTGGGGTGGTGCGGGCTATTGGTTTGGCCGATGCGCGCATCGCCGAGGACAAACTGCGGATGCTTCGTGCGGTTCGTTTCGCAGCGAGATTTGGCTTTGAACTAGAATCGCAAACACGCGATGCGATCCAGCGACATTCGGCAAGTCTAGCCGTCGTGAGCGGCGAACGTATCGCCATCGAAGTTCAAAAAACATTGCAAACCAGTGCCGTGGCTTGGGCGGTCGATACATGGGCTAGCACAGGCCTGTTGCAATGCATCGTTCCAGAACTGGCTTGGGCGGAAGCCCGAGAACCCGCCTTGCAAATGCTCGAAGCGTCAGTCCATTGCGGTCTTGATTGGCGAGCGCGGATGGCAGCTTTGTTGCTTTCGAGCTTGGATGCGTCCCGATTAGACGCTGCACTACACACTTTAAAGGCCAGGTTGAAGTGGTCATCGAACGACTTCCATGCGATCCAGTTTGCCTTGCGAAGTCAACACGTATTGGAAGAGGCAGACGAGCGGCCCTGGTCGCAAGTTCAACCACTGCTGATTCAGGCCGATATAGGCGTCTCTCTCGAGTTGCTAGCGGCGCGGAGTCAGAGCGAAACTGAATTGCAGGCAATCGTCCGCTGGTTGCATGAGCGGCTGGAGTGGCCGCGCGAGCATCTGGATCCTCCACCGCTGTTGACCGGCGCTGATTTGATTGGACTTGGCTTGTCGCCAGGTCCCACTTTCCGAACCGCTTTGGCTGAAGCCCGCGCCTTGCAGCTCGATGGCAAGTTGCTCGATAAGGCGGATGCACTCGCGTGGTTGAACATGTGATTGCACTACGCCTTTACCCGACAACCGCTTAACGCCGCATTTGATTTTGACCGCGTTGAGCGACTCGACCGCCGCTTTGCACAAACACTTTTGGATCATCGACAATCCAACTCGTTGTCCAATCGCGCCCATTATCGCCGTTGACCACATTGTAAAAGAACGACCGGAAGCGTTCGCAGCGATAACCGTAAGGGTATTGCGATGTGATGTAGTCTTCTTG
Source organism: Pirellulaceae bacterium (assembly GCA_041753315.1). Classification (GTDB taxonomy): domain Bacteria; phylum Planctomycetota; class Planctomycetia; order Pirellulales; family Pirellulaceae; genus Aureliella. Next base: position 7,065 of record JBGSUV010000096.1, read on the forward strand.
CGTCAGATCCTCGACGCCAGGCTTCGCATAATAATGCACCATACCGTTGGAGGAAAACGACATGCCGAGCGTCCACCAGCCGGTTGTGGTGATTTGAGGACCTTTAAAATCACCTCCATTGCGATCGGACCGCACGCGGAAATAGGCGTAGTCGTGCTCTTGTCGAGTTTGATATTTGCTATCCAAGCAGATGAATAGCCCTGGCCAATAGACTTCGTTTTCATCTTCCTTGGATGCAAAAAGCAGCACTCTTTTCTCTGTCGTCTTGGTAGTCTCCACGGCGGCTCTGAAAGCAAAGTGTGGCCCGCTGCGACGTTCCCATTCAGCGATGGGAGGCAAGTAAACTCGGGTGGTTACACTCGGGTTTTGCGAGATTTGAATTGGCCCACCCACGGCATATTGGACGTTGCAAATGAAGTCCTCTTGGTGCATCTTCCCGCTGGGTTGATTGGGAATGCCGGTGTGCAAGGAACGCATTAACAGTGAACCGGTGCTACCTGGGATACCGTCGGGTGGCGTGTCGACTCGCTGCACGATATCGGGATGTCCCCGCTTGATACCCTCGAACCACCTTCCGTTGCGAGATTTACCGATCGGCGTGTTTTGCCGCTCGTTGATGTCTTCCGTGCTTTTGGGGTTGTTCGGAATGTACTCCCAGTCGGGGTCTTCGAAATCGTCGCCAACTTGCGTCAATTCCATTCCAGTTCCGGGAACAAACGTCCCAGATTGCCCCCTGATGTTCGCATTTGATACTAGCAACAGCGCGAGGCTGGCAAGCAGAGTTGCAATAGAGAACCGCATTTGGGGCATCCTTTCCCAAAATTTCACAGTTGACAGCTGGTCAACTTAAATGTGCAAGATAAGCAACGACGGTGGTATGTCCGTATATGTATCTATCGGTCGATTCCCCGAACGATGTTTGACCTATTCTGCTACTCATTTCGCCGAACAGCTTAAACTTAAGCTGTCTTGCCTAAATTGGCAGATTGGTGAACAATTTGTCCAAATCGATCAAGCACCTACCAGGAAAAGCTCGCGTCATGATTGACATCGCACAAGTTCTCGAATTACACCGTCAAACGGTCGCCAAATGGCATGAATCGCCGATTGAGAATTGTTACACCGATTTATTGCACTTGGTCTGCGAGCAGCACCGGTTTAACTACGAACTGTGGCATCAGGAGGATATTGCTCGCAGTCGTGAAGTGACCGATGCGAAGATAGCGGAGGTCAAACGGGCGATCGATCGCCTGAATCAAGCTCGGAATGATCATATCGAAAAGTTGGATGATTGGTTGACCGAAGAAATTCGTCGTCGTGGAATTCAACCAAGTGGCCATGCTCGACAGAACACGGAGACGCCGGGTAGCGCCATTGATCGTCTGAGTATCATGTCGCTGAGGCTGTACCACTATCGAGAACAGTTCGATCGCGATGATGTCGACCCAGAGCATATGGGGCGCGTTGGGGCTCGTATCGCCCTTTGCGAGGAACAACTGCAAGACCTCAGCCGTTCGTTGGTAGAACTGTTGAACGAGATTGAAGCGGGGGTGAAAATTCATAAAACCTACCGGCAAATGAAAATGTACAACGACCCAACACTCAATCCATTCCTCTACAAAAGCCTCAACGCTTCGTCTTCGTAGGTCACTCCTTCAGTAGGTCACTCCTGCCAGGAGTGACCAATCGTAGTATCCGTCAGTCACCTTTCGCCTAATTGCATTAGCTTTCAAGTGCAACTGTTGTTTTGGCCCAACCCCAGGGAAGGAAGATCAGCAGTGGCAACCAAATGGCTAGCATGGGTGAGAGGCCATTCTGAGAGGCACCGAGGGCCGCGAAAACCATGACAACTGCGGTAAAACCTGCCACGATTCCCAGACATGCACCAGCGATCCAAAACATGTGACGATCAGGCCGCGTCAGCAACACCGGAATACCAAGCAAGAGAACCGTCCAATCGATGGCTGGGCGAACAAATCGCTGGTGAATTTTGACCCTCAGGTCATTGCCACCCAGCGTATTCTCTCCATGCAAGTGGGTGATCAACTCGCCTGTTGAGACAAATTGTTTCCAAGCGCTACCACCACGCAGCATTTCATATTCGATACTACTGACCAGGAAGCAGTTGCCAGGTGCGACCCAATCGGTGTCGAGGGACGTAAGCAGCAGAGGTTCGCCGCTGAGATCGTGGTAGACCGAAGCTGTTTGGTCAATCGTCTTTGGGTAGTTGACTCCCTCAAACAGATAGCCTGCAGGGCGACCGTCGTGTGGCGCGACATAAGTTCCTTTGGGAGCCACCAGTTTGCTTCCAATCGCCTTCACGAGCGGACCGCCTTGAATCTTTAGATTGGGTCCCACGATCTGCTGTTTGATCGGAAGCAGGTGTTGACCCTGCAACAAAACGGATGCATCTGGATCGTACGTTGGTCGAATGGGTCTCGGAAGGTCGCCAGTGAGATCCTGGGGATTTCGATCCAAGCGATCTTGATATAGTGGAATCGCTAATTCTCGCGCAAGTGCGGCACCCACGATAACGATCATTGAGGCGACCAGCAGGGGACGGATGACGCGACGTTTCGTAACACCTGAGGCGAGCAATGCAGTAAGTTCGTTGGTCTTGTTGAGCCAGGCGATGGAAAACAGAATTGCTAGCAGTGCCAGCAAACCGCTGAGTTGTTCGAATATGGAAAGGGTGTAAGGACCGTAATAGTCGACTAGAACGGAAAACAGCGTGTTTTCATTCTGCTCAGAGTAGCGTACGAATTCGTCGAGATTGCTGAAGATATGAACGACGATCAAAAGTCCCGAGACCGATGCAAAGCAGATCAGCAGCACTCGAAAGTAAAGAGTAAGCAGATATCGATCGATTCGCGTCATAGCCTTCCATGGCCTTAGAATTCGTTCCCAACAAACTGGGTAGCCACCGTCACCAGACGGTGGACCGGGCACAAACTGGGTAGCCACGGTCGCCAGACACCAGGGTAGCCACCGTCGCCAGACGGTGGACCGGGCACAGGGTAAACTGGGCTGGAAGCGGAATCCACCGCTTGGCAGCGGTGGCTACGCGAAATCGCTAACAAGACACAACTGGCCTATCCTGCCAATTGGCGCTGACCAATTATGCTGTTTTCATGCTGAGGCCGCAAGAGAAGAATCCATGCTAACAAACAGCTGCAGTATCGAGCGATTGTCCCCGCAACTACCAAGACAATCGTTCGACCCTGAAAGCACAAGCTTCCTAGAAAATACCGCCACCTTGGCCACCGCCTTGTCCAAGTCCACCGCCACCGAAGCCACCGGTTCCACCTTGGTTTTGCCCTTGATCTCCAGTAGCACTGTTGAATGTGAAGACTTCTCCGATACCTTGAAACGATGGTGATGGCGCAATGCGCACATAGCGACGGTCGGCGCTAACCACAGCTGCCACCCCCATAAATGCACCTTCTTGAATGGTCTCTACCACGGGCTGATAGCCAACGGCGCCACCACCAGGAAAACCAAAGCCACCGCGGGCAATGTTGTTGTTCAAGTTGGCAGCACGTAGCCGCATCCGATAGGCATAATAATCAAAATAGTCGGAATCTTCAGGGGTGTTCGCTCCACCTAATTGTCCTAGAACAGCGCGACCATTTTCGATTTGACGTCTTTGCACATTTGCAAGCTGAGCATCCGCAATGGTCTCTTTGCGTTGACCATTTTTCACTGCAACTTGGATCAAGGCATCTTTCTCAGACAAGTCGACTTGATGAGTGACAAACGACTGCTCGGGAGTCCCAAAATCGGTGTAGATTTCGACAGTGGCTTTGCCACCCGAAACTTGTCCCCACACTCGCCGCACCAACACATCGTATTGACCTGCAAAGCCTTGTGCGCAGACGTAGTACTCTGAGTATCCGTTTACATTGGCCTTTTCGCTCGAGCTCGATGTATCACCGATCAGTATTCCGCCACTGGTCGTTTTTGGATTGGAAAGCGAGCAAATAGTGCCTGCCGGCTCTTGCACTCGAATATCCAAGTCGGCTTCACCGGTCCAGTTGATGCGTACTACCAAATCTCGCTGTTTGGCTTGTTTGATCTCTTCTTCAAAACTCTTGGACTCAACCACACGTCCTTGTTGGGAAAGCATGACTGCTGTCGTACGGGCCAATCGCTCGGCATGGGTGTAGATTTCCGCGTGCTCCTTAGGCCAAGCTTTGCTGATAATTCCCTTGCAAACCCAGCGCAGTGCATCCAAGTCGCGAGTTTCTTGGGCTAAAGGCAATGCCGTTGCAAAGACATCGTATCGTAGAGGTTCGATGACAGAGATGTCTTTCAGGATGTCCAGCGCCTCTGCCTTAAAACCCTTGCGTGCCAAATAGTTTGCGATCAGTATCGAATGCTGAGTACTGCCATCGAAATCGATGCTGCTCATTTGCACCCGCTTGATATCCGCAGCCGGATACTTGCAGGCTTCCATGCTGAGGCTTAGCGCCTGATACATCCAAGGTTGTGGATGTCCAGCCCCAAGCAATCCGCCTACTAGCTCGATTACTTTTTCGAACTCAGCCGCAGCGGCAGCTTCATTTTTGGCCTCGAGTTGGGCTTCAGCAGCGTCAATGTAGCCGCGGACAGTGCGACGAACTTTTGAGTCAATTTCGGCACGATCTTCGTCCGTCGCATCGGTCAGCCGTTCGACCCACTGTTCGACGTTGACGGCTGAGCTACTGCGGCTGGTGGAAAGTGGAGTTGGCTTGCGGGTGTCATCGGGAACAGCAAACATGCCACCCATACCACCCATTCCCATGCCGCCCATTCCTCCGCCCATGCCTCCCATGCCACCCATTCCTCCACCCATGCCACCCATGCCGCCTCCCATGCCACCCATGCCGCCTCCCATGCCACCCATGCCGCCTCTCATGCCGCCCATCATTCCTCCGCCACCCATCATGCGAAGCTGCATTGGGCCAAGCACCAAGTCACCTACTGGGTAGACTTTGTTTACCGGCTCGGCCTCAGCACTGTCTTTGGATGTAATCTCAAGGACTTCATTGCGGACGATATAGGTCAGGTCTGGACTTACTGAATCCAACATGAGCCGCAGGGCACTGCGAAGTGAAATTGGAGCGATAACCAGTTTCACCGTGTCATCAGGCGTGATGTCCAGGGTTGTTTCGAGTTCCTCTTCATTGATCCAAATTGGAATGTTGAAGTCTTGCTCGATTTCTTGAATTACCGTACGTAGAGGCACATCGTTGTAATTGATCTCTTCCATCGTCTGCTTCAACGCGGTGGAGATACGGCGTTCAGTTTCGTTTCCGCCGCCGCTGATGTTAAATTCGCTGTACCGCTCGCGGCGTCGCGCCGTCAAAGCTTGCCACACATCTGCTGGTGGATAAACGACCGGTGGATCACCTTCGAAGGGAACCGAAGCCACTTCGACAGCTCGCATGACGTTTACAAAGCCTTGCTCGCGGTTCTCAAATGCTTCCCGCATGATCGCGTAGTTCGACGCAAGCGAACTTACTTCACGCGTCACGTTTTCCAGTGGTGTATCGGGCGCCAACAGCCGAATTTCCGGGGCAACATCTTGCGATGCTTCCAAGTAGCGGCGTTCGTCCATTAGAAAATTGAATTGCTCGACCAACTGCTTCAGCGATTCGTCACGACGTGCCGTTTCGTTCAAAAGTCGTTCCGCTGCATTGGCTTGTGCGTTGATCGCTTCCCGCCTCTGAACTCTGTCCAAATAGCGAGCTTCCAGGATAGCTACGTTGGCAATCGCCGAGCTGACATTATTGCGGAGTTGCGAACGCAGTGCTGGATCAATGTCGACGGTGCTATCGAGTTCTTCAAGCAACAGTTTAAGCGAATTCTTGACACCGATCGGATTTTCAAGACCCAGGATTCGAGCTTGATGCAACTCGTTTCGAACGTCTTGTGCGAGTGCTTCGCCAGCAACTCTGCGCAACGCTTCTTCTTCGGCAAGCAAATCACCCAAATTGGAATCTTGAAAGACTCGACTTTGCACAATCGGGGCTGGCGCGGTGGCCTGAGGAACCACCAGAGGCGTAGCGCCTGTTCCCAATGGCGCCGTTGCAGGAGCTGGCTCCGTGGCTGGTGTCAATCCGAATGGATCTGTTGTTGGTTCCTGGCCAGCAGGTGCATTGCCAAACGGATCGTCATCACCAAATGGATTTCCACCCGTTTGCATAAACTTACCAGCCGGAATCGCAGCGGCATCTTTGTCCGCTGCTTTCTTGGCCGCATTCAGGAGGCTTACGGCGGCCGCATTGTTAGGATCGCTCTTAAGGGCCTCTTCTGCAATCTGAATCGCGCTTTCGATCTGACCCGACTTCAACGCGAATTCGCCCGACTTGACCATCGCGGTGGCGTCGTCCGCCAACATAAAGCTCATCGCTCTCAGACCTTCAGAGCCAAGCGAAGGTAGAGTTAAACCACCATCGCGACCAGCCTTTTCGACGACAGCCGTTAGAAAGCCCATGTCTGGATTGCTTGCTTCTGGGGCAATATCAAAACTCAACTTGACCGACTGACCTGTAATGCTTCCAGTGATACCTGCGTCTGCTTTCGTCAGTTCTCCCGACACTTTACCGACGATCACCGTGTCGCGGTCAAGTCGCAATGGTGGGAATCGCTGCGGGAAATGGTCAGCTAATGCAGTTGGAAGTTTTGCGTTCTCTACCCACACAACTGGCATGGCAGCACTTAAGCCCAGAGTTCGACCAATCGCTTGTGTCGATTCTTGAATTGCATTGCGAGAAAGGACAATGCCACCGGTGTGATTGGCGAAAGCTGCCAACGTCGGTACGTCAACCATAGGCCCAATGGCCAAAGAAGAGACCGTCACACGTGCTTCGACCAAATCGTCAACCAATTGCCGATGTTCATTGGAAGTCAAGAAATTGACGCGGTTCACCCCATCACCAATGTAAACAACCGTACGTTGCGCAGTGGGACTGCGGAATTGCTTCATGGCAGTCCGCAATGCCGACGATAAATCGGTCGCACCCAGTGGAATTCGCTTCTTCAGTCGCGCTACCGCAGTCTCCCACTTCGGGTCGGAACTAGCCACTAAACCTTCGGACAGCTCAACGGTTTCCACGTCACAAGCTAACAGGCTCAAACTGGTGCCAGCTGGCAATGTCGCTGCGAGCTCGTCTAAGACCTCCAAGCCTTCTAATCGCACCGGTCCCGTCTGGGTAGCCGAAGTGTCAAACACGACGACAACTTCGTACGATTCGGGCCGAGGAAAATCCGCTTCGGCATCCGGCAACAAGGATAGTGCAAAAAAGTGACTGCCTGCATCCTGGAACGTCGCCATACGGCTCGCTCCTGAATACGGCGCATCATCAGCGCTGGCCAACTGAGGCAAGATCGCAACTGCAAATAGGAACCAAAGTGGCTTCGCGAACGACATTTCGTTACAGCTCCCTGAAGACCTGAGGAGATCAAAAATTCGATAAAGACTAGAGTTTCTTTTCTGGCAGGGACGCAACCGCAGGATGACTGCGATGCTCCAGTGCTCTCGTTCAATTTGTGCTCTCACACAACTTGTTTCGAGCCGTAGCTCAACTCGCGGGAATGTGCACGTAGAAACCTACATCCTGCATTCTATTTGCACCTGCCCACACTCGCTACCAAAATTGTTGGAAAATACAGATGGTTACGCAACACAGGCCCGAACATAACGCCTCAACGATCGCCAACCAAAAGTAAAATCACAATTTTTCAACCATTGCACGCAGCATGCCGTTCTCCGCGTTGAGTTGCGAAAACGGCTTTTGGCCACTCCACGTTACCATTTGCCGCCCTTCGGATTGAGCAATGATTGAGAAATGCCAGCTTTGGAGCGATTCCGCGTCCCTTTTACCCTGTCATTTCTTTGGCGGGCGTTTGGGACTATTGAGGCAATTTGCGACAGTTGTTGCAAAATGCTGCGATTGAAGTCTCAGCAACTGCAAAAGAACTTTCAGATTCCCCAAATTCCACTTAATCGTCACAGCCATCCCAGTCGATAGCACTGAAAACGGTCTCCGATGGACCCGCGTTTTTCCTGTTCGGGAGTTTAGTGCTGATGTTTGTTCGACACCTCAATGATAGCGGTTTGTACGGCATAAGAGCCAGCAAATCCCGAAGTCTGCTCCTCGGACTCCTCGTCGCGGCTAGCTTGCTCGTTATTTTGAGTCGATCATCGTTGGCTCAAAGCGACGAAAAGGCGGCACAGCCTCAAAAAGGTGGTTTGGTTCAGCAACTACGTTCATTGTCAGAAAATGCAATGGATGCCTTAAAGCCGGAGCCGACAACAACAAGTTCATCCACCCCGCGCAACACATACAATCCCAAAATGGCTCGTCCCAAAGGCCGGTCCGCGAGTCAACACACCAGCAGCGCACCATCGCAGGTGCGTAGCCAGACCGCAGCAACCACCGTCGGACGGCAAAATCGGAATGTTAGACCCGATCGGCTCCCCGCGGTCGCGAAGGAACCAAACGTTTCGCGCGGCCCGACAGTTTCGCGTGGCCCAGTCTCGCATGGATTGGCAGCTTCCCAGGGTGAAGAATCTCAGGGCGATGATAAGCTTCCAGAGATCGTTAAAGCTCAAAGCTACGACTCGAAGTCCAGGCAAGCAAATGTAAAGGTGGCTGCTCAAGCCAAGGCGTCAACCGCAGTAGCAAGAGCGAGGCCGGCGTCCCCGGCGCTAGAGATAAATCCTGAAGTGCATGTGGAAGAATCTTTGCCTGCGATTGTCCGTCAATCGATACGCGGCAACTTCGAATCAACTGCCGGCGAGCCAACATCAAATTCGAATGCCGCGGTAAGCCGCGAGGACGAATTTCAGATATTTCCACGACGCAGTTCGGAAACAAGCGGTGATGCTGCGCAGAATGTGACGGCTGTTCCACAAGTGTCACGCATTCCGTTGCCTTCGCTTCACAAAAAGGGCCAGCCGCAAAATGGCCAATTTGAGCCAGCGTTGTCCAATCAAAGTTCTAGCATTGCACAAACGAGTGAATCGCTCACAACTGATCTCCCCAGCGCGGGCGACGTGAGCGACTCTTCATCTACAGCTCCCTCCACCGGTAGCCTGTCTAGTCTCCCCAGTCTTCGATCGCTCTCAGATCTTCCCTCGGCGGCGGAGGTCAACCAAACACAACCGGCGCCCATGTCGAATGCTGGCAGCGTTTCGGATTCAATGGTGGCCACGCCCGCCGAAAGCAACTCACCGGAAAACAATTCGATGGACGCGAGCGGCGGCGTGCGAGTACCAACATCATTGATCTCTTCGCCGAAATCCGAACGTCAGGGGCAAGTTCAAGCCTACGGACTCCGTCAAGACACAACGCCAACTCTTCCCGAACTGGCACTTCCCGAACCTACAGCTCTGGCCCCGCAATTCGACTACCGTTCCAATACTGCTCAGCAGAATACTGCTCAGCCGAACAACCCAGCAGCGATAACAACGCTCCCTTCGTTGCCTGCGCTGGATCCACCTGCTTTGGCAGTGCCACAACAACTGCAATCGAATGAGAGCGGTGATGGCGAGCAAAGAATCCACATGGAAACGCCGCGCATTCAAGTGATGTTAAACGGACCGAGCGATTTGCCCGTCGGTACGCCCGCTCAATACGAAATTGTGATCCAGAACAGCGATTCAATCGACTTGTCAGGAATCATCTTGCGATTGGACATACCGGCTGGTGTCAACGCTCACTCACTCAAGCCCACTTTGGGTGAAATGCAAGTAGAAAAGGCCGATGATGGAGCGACTTTGTTTACTTGGTCCTTCGAAGGGCTTGCAGCAGGCAAAACAGCCAGTGTGCCAATTGAACTTGTGGCCACGTCGGCTCGCAACTTCGGAGTTGCTATGGAATGGACGATCACTCCAATTGCTGGCTCATCTGCCGTCGAAGTTCGCGCACCGCAGCTTGAGCTGGTTCTCGAAGGTCCTGCAGAAGTCAATTTTGGTGAAGCCAATACCTATCGGCTGCACGTCCGCAACCCAGGTTCGGCTGATGCCACGCAAGTTGCGGTTAAGCTGAGTGCTGAACCTTACGGTGCCAGTTCATCGAATATCGGAACCGTACCAGCAGGTGCGGAAGAGACCATTGATGTTGAATTGACGTTCAACGAGGCGGGTACAATACGCATCGCAGCCAATGCGACTGCGGCCAACGATCTCAGTAGCCTAACAAAGATTGATGTTCTGGTTCGACGACCAAATCTGACTACAACGATTGAGGGACCTGAACTGATTTATCACGGCGCATCGGTCGACTACCTGGTGACAGTCTGTAACACGGGCGATGCAGAAGCAAGAAACGTCACTGCAACGGTAACGATACCCGACGGTGCAAAACTAGTTCACTTGCCAAATGCCGCAACCCTTCGCGATAGCAAGATGACTTGGCCTATATCGAGCATCAAAGCCGGTGAAACGCTTGAATTGCCATTGCAACTCAATTTGACACAAGCCGGTGAAAACGCAGTCTCAATCGTCTGTTCAACACCAACGGGACTCAAGACAGATTGCACAGCCATCACGACCGTCGAAGCGTTCGCCGACCTGCACCTGCTGATGGAAGACCCCGTCGCACCAGCGGCTGTCGGACGAGAAGTCACCTACGGCTTAACTCTTACGAACCGCGGTTCCAAGGTTGCAAACAACGTTCGAGTCATCGCACAGTTTTCGGAAGGGGTCGAACCGGTCCGTGGAGAAGGTTGCCAGGCACGCATCGCACCTGGGCAGCTGTTCTTCGAGCCTATCAAACGCCTTGAACCAGGCCAGACCATTGCGCTGAAAGTCATCGCCTTGGCCGATCAAGCTGGCATGCACCGCTTCCGCGCAGAAGTACGCTCGGAGGGAACCGAACAAAAGCTGGTTCAGGAAGAATCGACGCAGTACCTAAATAGGTCGGGTGGACGCATCGCCTCGCCACCAACACAAAGCGTCATTCGCTAAACAAGTGGCTCGAATTCAACGACAAAGCCCGAGAGTTCACCGGGGGGGCGGACTCTCGGGCCTAAGTTGTCAAACGATGAGTGCAAATCGCCAAAGCTTCAAGGTTCGGCACACCGTTTTTATCGAGTCGTTATCATCTACTTCTTGTCTTTGGCTTCCTCGTTTTCCGCTTTCACAGCCTTCAATTCCTCGAGAAAGTTTTCGATAAATTCTCGGTCTTGAGCGCCGCTCAAACTGAGAGCTTCTGTCTCTATTTTAATTGCCTTGTCGAGGTCACCTTTCTTGAAGACGTAGTGCGCCAAGGTATCCAACAGGCTTGCTTTGACTTCCTTTTCAGCCTTGGATACTGCCGCTTCGGTCGCCGCGATCGAGACATCCACCAATCCTTCGACGTCAATTTTTGCTTGTGTCGTCATCTCGTAGAGATTCCACGCCAGCATGTTCAAACTCGCAGGATCGTCTGCAAGTGCTTTGTACATTTGGTTTACATTTTCGACGAACGCATCTTTTCTATCTGCCATCAATAGAATCTGAAGCTTCATCATTTTGAATTGAAACGAGTCGTTCTTTTTGGCTAGACGATCGATGACCTCCAAGGCCTCATCAAACTTTTTGGCTTGAACCAGGCCACCGATGCTCTGCATGGCCAGTTCCATCTCTTGCTTTTCCTTGAACTGGGCGGCAAACGCCTCACGATCCCAACTTCCATCAACGACTGCTGCCAGGGTGTCGCCCAATTCCATCGGATGACCAATCCACTCGATTTTCGAATCCTTGCCAACCACAAACGATGTGGGTATTCCGTTTTGTCCAGCCGCTCGCATATAATCCACCGATGACGACTGATCTGGATCCGTTGTCAAACAGTAGGCGCTGGTCAGGTCTCGATATGTTTTCTTCTCGTCGTCACCCGACTGGCCCCGCACAGGCCGCTCTAAGAACTTTTCAACCGTTTCTAAATCTTCGTCGCTGATGCTAACGATTTGCACGCCCTTATCCGCATACTCTTTTTGCAATTCTGCCAAATGTGGCATGCTGGCCACACAGGGGCCGCACCATGTTGCCCAAAATTCAACGACATAGACCTTTCCCTTTTCAAACTTCTCGACCGGTTTGAATTTGCCCATTCCATCCTGAACCCAATGCTCTACATCTAGGGCGGGCGCGTCGGAACCAATTGTCAAAACGTCCTCCGAAAAAACAGGATTGAGCGGGGCAGATGTGAACGACAGCACGGCAAGTGCGGTAGCTACCGCGAATCGTCTGGCAGAAATGAACACGAGAGGGAAACTCCTTGAAAGGTCGATCAAATAATGCGCTATCCAAAGTGGAACGCGATTAAACTACCGTAATTAAACTACGAGGCACGTAGGTAAACTACCCTCTTAGAATACCGGAGTTTGGGGCTCGCTGGCTATCTCACTTCACAAGCAGTTTGAAAAGTGAGACGTAAGAACAATTTTTGACTATGCTGTACACGTCCCAATTCGACAGCATCGACCACTCGAAGAAATCGCTCTTGTGGGTGGGCTACCCACAGTCGTCGTTCGCTCCGCGAACGAAACGCCACCTCGCTACATTCCCTCCACGAACGAAACGCCACCTCGGTACATTGCCTCCGCGAACGAAACGCCACCTCGCTACTTTCCCTCCCGAACGAAACGCCACCTCGCTACATTCCCTCCCCCACACCGCCAGCTATCCCTCCGCAACACCCCGCCAAGTACCTGAAAAAACCTTTAAGTGATCTCCATGTCTACTGATCGTCGCACAACTGTGCTGTACGCCACGCTGCTACTGAGCGTTTTGCTCCTTCAAATACCAACCAAGGCGCAAAGTGTCACACCGCAAGCGGGCAATCTTGCGCAGCTGATTCACCCCGAAACTGCAGATCGACTGAGTCTCGACGATGTGCAACGGGTACAGTTACAAGACCTGCTACAAACGCGGGCCGAGAAGTTGTTGGAAGCTCCCGACGCTGCCACCAAAGCGAAAGTCGCTGCAGATTTTGAAGTTCAGATCTTGGCAGTGCTCACCGATGAGCAGCGCGCCAAATTTCTTGAACAGGAAGCTCAGCAAAAGTTGATGTTCCAGTTTCGGGAAATGAAATGGGAAGATGTTCTCAACTGGTTTGCCGAACAGCAAGAGTTGACGTTGGTCATGGACCGCACTCCGGGAGGAACGTTCACCTATAGCGACACTCGCTCCTATTCTGCCAACGAAGGAATCGATCTTCTCAACAGCGTGCTGATGACTCGCGGATTCACGCTGGTGCGTCGTGAGAAAATGTTAGTGGTCATGGAACTGGGCGATTCCATTCCACTTGAATTACTCCCCCGCGTTCCACTGGAAAAGCTCTCGGAGCGAGGTCGATTCGAACTGGTGTCGGTGGTCTTTCCATTGGCAGGACGGCCAATCGATGCAGTGCTGGGAGAGGTGAAACCATACCTCAGCGGCACAGGTCGAGCGATACCCTTGGCACAAAGCAGTCAGTTGCTGGTGGTCGAAACGGCTGGCAAAATGAAGATGATCAACGAGCTGATCGCCTCAGTTCCCGTACCTCAACCGCCCCCAAAACCCGACAAGCCTGAGCCGCCTCCGCAGCCGGTATTTGCTGCGTATCCACTGGGCGCACTGGACGGCGTCGCCACTCTTGAGACCATCCGCACATTGATTCCCAGTGAACAAATTACGGTGGACAGTAAAACGGGGCTGCTCAGCGCCTACGTCATTCCAGCACAGCAAATGGCGATCAAGACGGCGTTGGATCAAATGCAGGCCAACAGCGGCGATGAGCAGCCGGTGGAGTCGACTGCCTACCGCTTTGCCGGCATGACCCCCAAAGAAATGCTTGAACAAATTGCTGCACTTGCGCCACAAGCAGTGGCCACCGCGACTGCCGATCGAGTGTTGGTCACCGCGTCGCCCGCTGACCAACGGATGATCCAGAATGCATTGGCCGCACTCGACATTTTGCCTGCAAATGAGCCACGTTCACTGAAGGTATTCGAAGTGGATACCAAGCAAGCGGAAGTGGTGGGAACAGCGCTGCGTAACTTTCTTCCGAACTGTCTGGTTGCAACCAACCCATCGCTCGGGAGTGTCATGGTGCGCGGATCGGACGAAGATCTGAAGATTGCCAGTGACATCATCGAAATGTGGACGCAGTCTCACGCAATTGGTCAAAAACAGCTGCGCGCTTTTGAGCTTCAGCGAGAAGCGGACGCAACTTGGTTGGCCACGGTGGCGAAAATTGTTCCCGACGCGACAACTTGGTTGGGGAACGAAGGCCGGCAATTGATGGTACTTGCCACCACCGAAGAAATAACTACGGTCGAGAGCGTGTTGCCACAACTTCTCAGCCTCCTTCCGGAAGCTGAATCGCGTGAACTCAAAATCTACACTTTGACAAAAACGCAGTTGGCACGTCGCACCGCGCTGGCTGATTTACCCAAAGATCTTGCGGACATCAAGATTATCGACGGTAACCGTGGGGAACTGAATGTGTGGGGAACGTCAGCACAACATGTTCAATTATCAGAACTATTAAGACTCCTCGATCAACCACTAACAGCGCCACCCGCCACCATCCCCAAGACCTATCCATTAACCGTGCGCGAGTCGGCTTTGGTTATGCAAGTGCTGGGAACTGAATTTCCCGAGGCGAAGATTTCGGTCAGTGGCGATGGCAAAGAGCTGACTGTGGTTGCCAGTGAGATCGAACAACCGCTGGTCGCTGAACGCATTGCCACTTTCAATCAACTGCTTCCCGAGCGAAGCCAAGAAGTGCTCGAATCGTATGCTGTCCCCGACATGACGGTCGCCGCACTCCAGCAGTCACTGACTCCGATCCTGGGGAGTTCTCGAACTGTAGTGGATACTACCGGAAATCGACTGTTGGTATGGGCAGATAGCGCGACTCATGCGAACCTTCAACAATTAGTCGCAGCGCTCGTCGAGGAGCCCGATGTAGCGATGCAGAAGGTCGTCGTCGCCTATCCACTTGCACATGCCTCTGCCACCAGTGCCAAAACGTTGATCGATCAAATGGTCACCAATGCATTAGTATTGGCCGACGAGAAGCTCGGGCAGATCGTAGTCACGGGTACGCTCGAGCATCAGGCGCTGGTCAAGGCGGCCGTCGTCCAAATTGATCGCGCGGGATCAGAGCGACAACCCGCCGAGCTGCGGAGCTACGATGTTGGCAAATTCCAGGCGAGTGTGTTGCTTACACCCTTGCAAGCGATGTGGCCGGATATGCAATTATCGGTTGACCCAACTGCCAACCGGTTGCTTGCCACGGGTGGACTGAAATCGCACGAAAGCTTATCGTCGACACTCGACCGCCTGCTTTCCGCTCCCGCAGGCAAGGAGTCTTCCGTGCGAACCTATTCAGTTCCCGCAGGCGAGATGACGACCCTGCCGACGGTTTTGTTGCAAATCGCGCCTCAGTCGATCATCAGTAGCGACCCGACGTCGCGTACCTTGACCGTCTGGGCAACCGAAGAGATGCACGCACGCGTCGCTCAAGCCTTAGAACAAATTGGCAAAGCCGCACAACAATCTCATGAACCAGCAACCTATCTCGTGCGTCCAACACAATTGGTCGCCGTTCAAACTTCGCTCCGCACTCTGTTCCCGTCGATCGGCATCGCAGCAGACTCGACGACAGGCCAATTGATTGTTGTGGCGCCAGCCGATATGCAAGCGCGTATCGCCTCGGTCATTGAACTGATGTCTAGTGGTCCCGACGCAGCCAACAAAACGACCGCGGTGTTCAAAGTCGATCCGCAACAAGCGGAATTGGCGGATCTACTGGTGGCATTGCAAGCGACTTTGTCACCTCAAGTTCGACTGGAATCCAATGCACTGAACAATACGATTCTGGCGATCGGTTCACCTGAGGAATTGGAGCAGGTTCGCATTCAGTTTGAGGCTATTATTCAACAGATGCCTGCTGCGATCACCAATTCGTCGATCGTCTACGAACTGAAGCATGCCAGCCCGTTGTCAGCGCTGACTGTGTTGTCGACCCTCGTTCCTCGGGCAACGCTCGCTCAGGATGCCAGCACGCGCACGATTGCTGCCACCGCCCGCCAGGAAGATCACGCCAAGATCGCAGAATTCCTCGCTGCCTTCGACACACCTCGATCGGCGGCCGGCCAAATGGTGAAAACCTATTCGGTTCCGTTTGGTGAAATGGCCACTCTGCCTACGTTGCTTTCCCAAATCGCACCCCAGGCACTTGTCAGTAGCGATGTGACCAGCCGTACCATCACGGTTTGGGCCAGTGAAGAATTGCAGGCGCGCATCCAACAGACAATTGATCAAATCAGTGTCACGGCGAAAGATGCAACCAAGCCAGCCACTTACAACGTCAAACCCACGCAACTTTTAGCAATTCAAACTTCGCTCAAGACGCTCTTTCCAGCTATTGTCATTACCGCAGATCCCACCACTGGGCAGTTGATCGTCGTCGCCTCAGAGGAGCTTCAAGTGCGAGTGGCAGCTGTGGTTGAGTTGATGTCCAACGGACCCAATGCAGGCGAAAAGACAACCGCGGTCTTTCAGATCGACTCCGAACGAACCACTTTGGCCAATGTCCTGGCGGCATTGCAAGCCACCATACCTGCACAAGTAAAGCTCGAGTCCAACCCACTTAATAGTACGATTCTTGCCATCGGTACCCCCGAAGAACTTGAGCGGGTCAAGGAACTCTACGAACGACTTTTGGAGCAACTGCCTGCACCTGAGAAGAAGTCGTCGGTTGTCTATCAGTTAGAGCATGGCAATACAACCTCCGCGCTCACGGTGCTCACCACTCTCTTGCCGCGGGCGACGTTTGCGCAGGATGTCGCAACCCGAACGATCGCCGCCACAGCGCTTCCACAAGACCATCTTCGCATCGCTGAATTCATCAAGTCGTTTGACCTGCCCAAGCATTCTGATTTGGAAACGCGGGTCTATCGGTTGAAAGTTGGTAGTGCCCGCGGCTTGCAAACTGTTTTAACCCAGTTGATTCCAGAGGCAACGATTTATGGTTCGCGTGAGGCAGGAGTCCTGGTGGCAACGGCTACCAAGGAACAGCATGAACGCATCGCAGCCATTGTAAAAGAAGCAGATGCGGATCGCCCCAATTTGGAGACTCGCGTCTTTTCGCTCGTTAACGGCGACGTCGATTCGTTGGAGAATGCCGTTCAGGGGTTTGCGCCGGAAGCATCGGTGGTCGCCGATGCCGATTCGCGGAGCCTGATCGTGACCGCAACCAAAGAGGAACTGGAACGGGTGGCCAGGATTGTCGAGCAGATTGAATTAGGAGGCCCCGCTCGAGGTATGACTCGATTTTATCCAATCAATGGTTCCGAACCCGCGCCGCTGGTCGTCGCTCTGAAGCAGAGTTTTCCCAAAGCAACGCTGTCTGCTGATGCCGTCAGTGGCGGTCTGTTTGCGACTGCCTCCGATGAGGAGCACACGGAACTGACCAAAGTGATCGATGAACTCAATGCCCAGCCGACACGTCGTCCCAGTCTCAAGTCGTTTGTGCTGAAGCATGCAAGCCCCGTGGTCGTTGCGGCGGCCATTCAGGACGCCATGGGACGACGTTCCTCGGGAGGTGTTAGCTTTAGCCGTGCGACGCAAACGGTTTTTGTTGTTGGCAGTCGCGAGGAATTGCAGGTCGCTGCAGAGTTGATCGAACAAATCGATGTCGCTAACTCGCCAGACCCAAATCGCAAACTGCGGTCGTTCGCTCTCGGCGGTGCTGATGGCAGTACGGTCGTCGAAGCCATTGAAAGCATGTTCGAAGGGAGTTCCACGCCGGTTGATGTGAATTATGACGACATCAACGAACAGTTGTTGGTCACTGCAGGCGCTGAACAACTTGAATTGGTCAAGGAAACGCTATCGCAATTCTTGCCTCCCAAACGGGAACTAGAAATCATCCAACTTACCTCTGCGGATCCCTATTCTTTTAAAACGGCCGCAGACGCAATGTTCGAAGATGAACCTTCCTATACGGCGCCAAGCATTACGATCGATAGCGACCAACAGCAAGTGCTCATACGCGCCACCGCTGAACAACTGGAGAGTCTTCATAGCTTAATGGAACAGATGGGTGAAGCCAATATTGCGAACCGCCAAATGAGCGGCGGAGGACGTTTGCGATTTGTGCCGGTGGTCCGCAACAGCGATAAGTTGTTGGAGCAAATCGAGCGCCTCTGGCCAACCGTTCGCGAGAACCCCTTAAAGGTAATTCGTCCTAAACAATCACCGCAAGCGAATCCGGACGAAGGGGCGTCTCTTTTCCCTGCCCAACCGGAGTCGTTGGAATCGCTGCCAACGCAACTGGTCTCGACACCAATCAACAACGAACTGACGGCAAGGGCGGCTCATAGCCAGCAAGACACTGCAAGCAATGCGAAGCGTGAGAGCGACGCAGATGAACAAGACGAAGAAGCGGTTCGACAACTGCCGCCGGTTGTGGTCGTCGCCAATAATGATCGCTGGACGCTGGCCTCCGAAGACACTGCCGCACTTGATCAGTTCGAACGACTGTTGGCCATGGTGCTAAGCCCCAAGGTTGAGCCCTTCGCAACGACAGGGAACTATTCAGTTTACCTGTTGCAGCATGCGGGGGCGGAGAACGTTCAAGAACTGTTGACGGAACTATTCCGACCGGCGGATCGAACGTCACAACGCTCCGCGCTCAGCGACTTGATGCGTCGAGTGAAAATTGTGGCCGATGCACGGATCAATGCGTTGATTGTCAATGGAAGTCGAGCCGATCGGAGTATTGTCGAACAATTGTTAGGCGTGCTTGACTCGGAGGACTTGGTTGACACACTGCAGCAGATTACGCCCACCATGTTGCCGCTGGAAAATGCCAGTGCCGACAATGTGGTTGACATCATCCGCGACGTTTACCGGTCGCAACTGGCGGTCGGAGCGGGCCGCCGTCCGGTGACCATTCCCGAAGGGGTTTCATCGGAGGTTGCCACCCTTCTGCAGCAGATCAACGCTCAAGCCGCAGGGCCGCTACTGACGGTGGCGGTCGACGAAACGACCAATTCCGTGGTGATGCGGGCTCCCGCAGAACTGTCCCGCGAGATCATCAAATTTGTCGATTCGCTCGACCAACAAGCAGCAGCGACGCCCTCTAAGAGAGTGGATTTGATCCGCTTAAAGTCGACAAACGCCAAGAATCTCGAAAAAGCCTTGGATATCTTGCTGTCTCGGTGAATTGACCTCCGATTTTGGTGAAATTGACACATGTCGAGCCGACGGTTACCATAACATCCTGTTTAACCCTCAAAGTTGAACTTTCAACGTTGAACAGGTCCCACCCAACTATCCCACCTTGATACCCACCCCACCTAACCCGTACGCCCGAGAGAACAAAACGCAGCACTGAATGGCGCTGGTCATGGACGGTGAGCGGCGACGCTTCGCCCCAGCCTTCCCTACCCATCCAGTGCTTTGGTTTGAACCTACCTCCCACCTACTGATGCTCGCGGAGCGAGTTCCCACCATTTCAAGGACAGGCCATGATTACCAACTTGAATACCATGCAACCGTTGCTGGACAGTTCCCAGCTTCGACAACTAGCCGACCGTCTTCGCGGTGGTGAGGTTATCGAATCCTTGGTTGACGAATGGTCGTTTAATAGTGCGGATGAGCTTTTGTCGGTCGGTGCTCGCAGTCTTGGGCTCGAATGGCTTGAGACCGATATCAGTGACGTTCCGGCGGATGCTTTGGAGGGCTTTCCGATCAAGCTGATCCATCGCCATGAAATTTTTCCATTGGAGCGTGGCCCGGGTTGGCTGCGGCTGGCGGTAAGCAATCCTTTTGATTTCGCGGCCGTCGATTCGGTTGCGTCCGCGTTGGAAGTCGAAGTGCGACCGGTGGTCGCCTCTTCGGAAACGGTCCAACGATTGATCAAACGCAACCTGGGAGTGGGTTCGGAAACCATCGATGGACTCATTGCACTTCAACGGCAAGCTGGCGACGTTGAAATGTTGGAAGAGCTCGACGCCAGCAGTTTGGAAGACGCCGAAGAGGCGCAACAGGCGTCGGTTGTACGCCTCGTCAATGAAATCCTAAGTGAGGCTATCGAAGCCCGTGCAAGCGATATTCACATCGAATCGCAGGAAGCCGGACTGAAACTTCGCTATCGCATCGACGGTGTCTTGCAAAAACAACCAACTCCACCCGAGATGAACCAGTTTCGAGCCGCCATCATTAGCCGCCTGAAGATCATGGCCAAAATGAACATCGCGGAGAAACGCGTGCCGCAAGACGGACGCATCAAGTTGCGAGTCGCGGGGCGCGAAGTGGATGTGCGCGTGTCGATTATCCCCATGCTTCACGGCGAAGGGGTCGTGATGCGCGTCCTCGACAAGTCGAACCTCAAGTTCTCATTGCGAGGCATCGGAATGCCAGAAGCCGTGTATGAGAAATTCCAAAAGTTGATTCGTCTGCCGCACGGAATCGTGTTGGTGACCGGCCCCACAGGCTCTGGAAAAACGACCACGCTCTACAGTGCGCTCAGCGAAATCAAGTCTGAAGATGTCAAGATCGTAACCACGGAAGACCCCATTGAATACCAATTGGAAGGTATTAACCAGATTCAAGTTCATGCCAAAGTTGGTCTGACCTTTGCCGCCTGTTTGCGCGCGATTCTGCGGC
Source organism: Pirellulaceae bacterium (assembly GCA_041753315.1). GTDB lineage: Bacteria > Planctomycetota > Planctomycetia > Pirellulales > Pirellulaceae > Aureliella. The sequence goes on from JBGSUV010000096.1 coordinate 27,706, forward strand.
ACGATCCGGATGTCGTTTTGGTCGGTGAAATACGCGACTTGGAGACTGCCGAAAACGCGACTCAAGCATCGCTTACCGGTCACATGGTATTCAGTACTCTGCACACCAATGACTCCGCCTGCGCATTCATGCGACTCAATGACATGGGAGTTGAACCCTTTTTGGTGGCAAGTACGGTCGAAGGTGTCTTGGCGCAACGACTTGTTCGCGTACTTTGCGATGAATGCAAAGTCGCATACCGTCCGGAATTTGATGAGCTGCCCGATGATTTTCCGACCGATGCAAAGTTGGATCCCGACTTGCATCTGTACCGACCTGCCGGATGTGAATGTTGCCGCCGTACCGGATACCGTGGTCGACTGGGGATTTACGAACTTCTTGTCACCAATGAGAACATTCGACAATTGGCAACCCAAGGCGGTACGTCGGATATTATCAAGAAAGCAGCCATGGAGAGCGGCATGGAGACATTGCGGATGGATGGTTGGAACAAAGTTTTGGCGGGCATCACTACGGTGGACGAAGTGTTGCGCGTCACGAAAGCCGATTAACGTCGTTTTGTGATTATGCCTGACTTTGCTTACACTGCGAAATCTACTGCCGGGGAACGCATCTCTGGTAAGATCGTAGCCGCTTCGCGCTCCGAGGCATTGCAGCGACTCAGGGCGCAGTCGTTGTTTCCGATGACGGTCGCAGACCTGCAAGCCAGTAAGCCCAAATGGACCACGCTAAGCCTGCCTGTCCGCGTCAAGAAAGAGCAGGTTGCCGACTTCTGCACACAACTGGGGGATCTCCTTAGCAACGGCGTGCCCATGCTCGAGTCGCTAAAGATCCTCGCAGATGCAACAGACAATCCACGACTCAAGGAGACGACGCTCAGGATTCATGAAGCCGTCTCGCAAGGAAGTAGCCTTGACGAAGCGATGGCCAAAGAATCGTCAATATTCAGCGAATTGACACTCAGTATGGTGCGGGCCGGACAAGAGGGGGCCTTTCTGGAAGAAGCCTTGCAACGCACGTCGCTCTTACTGCGCAAACAAGATGAGATGCGCAGTAAAATTGTTGGCGCCCTAACCTATCCAATCATTCTGGGCATCGTCGGCACGATCATCACTTCGCTGATGGTTGTCTTTCTGGTCCCGAAGTTCCAGCCCTTCTTTGATCGTCTGGAACAAAATGGAACCGGACTACCATTGATCACCGTCATCTTGTTGGGTACGAGCCATGTCATGATGCGTTACGGTGTCGTGGTGTTGATGGTCGTGGCACTGATTGCCGTCGGCGTGACTCGAGTACTTAAGACCGCTGGGGGACGCCGTTGGCTCGATCGCATCAAACTAAAAACTCCCATGCTTGGCTCCATCTTCCATGACGCCGCAGTGTCACGCGCCTGTCGCGTACTGGGAACTCTGTTGCGCAACGGCGTGCCGTTACTAAAATCACTAAAAATTAGCAGCGAATCGACCGGCAATCGATTGTTAGAAGAAGCGATGGTCAAGTCGGCAGAAAATGTAACCGCCGGTGATACACTCTCCAAACCTCTGGCCGCCAGCGGATTGATACCACCGCAAATTATGGCAATGATCCGTATCGCGGAAGAATCCAACACGCTCGATGATGTTCTCGTCAAGATCGCTGATCGAATCGACAATCGCATCGAACGCCGCTTGGAAGTCATTGTGCGAATGATCGAACCACTCATGCTGATCCTGATTGGAAGCATGGTTATGTTTGTCATCGTTGGAGTATTGCTCCCGGTATTCGACCTGAATTCGTCCGTTGGTTAGGTTCCCTAGCACTACCGTTCACCGTTCACTTAATGAAAAGGAAATTCGACATGCGCAATCGATACTCTCGCAATGGTCTGACCCTCTTGGAACTGATGATCGTCCTGATCATTCTTGTTGGCTTGATGGCCATCGTTGGTCCGCGACTGCTCGGTACCCAGAAGAAGGCTGACGTCCGCACCGCTCAAGCCCAAATTGGAAACTTGGCATCAGCGTTGAAGATGTATGCCGTTGATATGAAGACATTCCCCTCGACCGAAGAAGGGCTCGATCTGCTCGTCAGTCGTCCAGAAGATGAAGCGTTGGCTCGCAATTGGGATGGGCCATACGTCGAAGGTGGAAAATTGCCGCTTGATCCGTGGGGCTCAAAATTTGAGTATGAATTTGGTGCGGTTGAGGGAGCAGACGAAGATGCCGAGTCTGGCACTGGCGACTTCCCTCGCATCTTCTCACTCGGTCCCGATCGACAAGCCGGAACTGGTGACGACATCAGCAACCAAGCGGCCGAAGGGGAAGAGGATGCAGAGCCTTCCGCAGGTTCAAACGGCTCAAGCAGCCAACCGTAACATGCGACCCCTGCGAGACCAACCTGCTTTTTCACTACTTGAACTGATCATCGTTCTTGTCGTAATGATTGGAATGATGGCTATCGTCTGGCCGAATCTTCAGCGACCACTTAGTCGGACGACGCTTAGTGAAGCCGCACAAATTCTGCGCGATGCCATCGATGAAAGCCGCTATCAAGCTTCAGTGCGAGGTGTTCCGCAGTTCGTACATTTGTCACAAGGACAAAGCGAATTTGAGTCGGGTACGTTTGATGCGTTCCTCAGTGCGGAAAGTAGTTTTAATGGACGACTCGATGTATCCCAAGTTGCGCTCAACTCGACCAACACAGTTTCGTCGAAGGATGAGTTAAACAATGGACCGGTCAAGTCCTGGAGATTACCTCCGACCGTTGTAATTTCCCGAGTTCACTGGACGCTCGACCTGGCGGAAGCCAAAAGCTTCGAGCCCAATCAGGAGACAACCTCTTCGTCCGATGACGCCACTACCGCCACCACTTCCATTACCGATGTGCGTGGCGAGGTGGTAATGGAGCCGATCGATGATTCGATTGAATCCATGGCGACAGACTTACAGTGGTGGCTACCGTTCTCCGCTACGGGGCAAGGGCGCGACGCTCGCATCGAGCTGTTCGATAACTCGATTGAACAGAGTTTGACCGTTACGTATGAAGCGGCAACCGGTGCGCTGGAGATTTCTAAATGATCCCGCACCGAATGGCAATTCGACGTCCAGCATTTTCGCTTCTCGAAGTGATTATTGCGACGGCAATTCTGGCTGCCAGCGGTATGGTGCTCACTTCGTTGTTAGGGCTGGGGACAAAGTATGGCAATCGCGCCGAAGAGCGAACCCTGGCCCAATCGCAGGCATTATCACTTTTGGATGAAGTTCTTGCGCTGCCGCAGGTTGATCGCAATCCAGAAGATGAAGTGACAGGTGAGTTGCCCGGCACTCCCTCGCATTCCTACCGAATTAGGTTCATTCCGTTTGGTTCTCATCGTTCGCAAAATGTGGATTCGCTTCCCAACAGCGCAATCGCGACTTCTGGAACACGGATCGATTCCAACCGGACAGTCGCGCAGCCGCAGTTGGGCAAATTGACACTTGTAAGTGTCGAGATCTTCGAGTCGGGAAACCCATCGAGCAGTACATCTCGCGGGGCGAATGGTCAAAACACGGAACCCTTGATTCAGTTGAACCGCTTGATACGCAGTCATCGATTGGTGGCGTCCCCGTTACAGCAAGATTTGCCCTTGCAGCGCAATTTGCCTTCGCTAGGAGGCTCGCTATGAATCAACCGTTACGCAAACAGGCAAAGCAGCGACTGGGCTACACTTTGCTGGAACTCATGTTGGCTCTTGCACTGCTTGGTGCGTTGATGAGTGTAGCGTGGGCAGTCATGGGGACCTATCGTGATGCCGAAGAGCGTGGATGGAAGCTATCACATCGAACTCAGGTCATTCGAACAGCGCGGGAATGGCTGCAAGTTGACCTGCAACAACTAGTAGGAAGCGATACTCGTCCCAATTCCAACGGAACTCCTGTACCTTCCCGATCAATTTTTGTTGGGAATGCAATGGGTTTCACGGCTACGATTGTTCCGCCGCTTGAGCCCCTGCCCTTCTTCGAACGACTGATGTCGCAATCACTTTCCGAAGATGCGGTGCAAGGTTCAAGATCCGACGCAACCGACGGTCCGCTCGCAGCCAGGCCGCGAACCGAGTATGAGTCAGGGCAAAACGACACTGATACACGGCAGTCGCCTTGGCCACACGATCGCATCGTGGTTCAGTACGAATTAATACCGGTGACAGCATCTCGTTCGCAGATTGGCAACATCAACACAGAAAACACCAACGCCTCTGACAGCGAACCGCAATTTGTTCTCGTGCGTCGGGAACGAATAGAAGCCGTTGCATCTGCTGGCAGCGAGTTCACTGGGAATCAACAGATCGCAACGGGAAATTCTGCTGCCGATCGGCTGTTGACGGGGCAAGACTTGTACCGAACGTCGGATGAAAGGCAAGCGAGTGATGGAGCCATTCTTCGTGAATCGAAGTTAACAGGTATTACCAACGTGGGCTTCAAGTACTGCGACGGCATGGCATGGTTGGATAGTTGGGATGCTGAAAGCGCTGGTCAATTGCCAACGGCGGTGGCGCTTGGTTTCGACTTCCCTGCTACTTCGAACATGCAGCGTACAGACGAGTTCCTGGGGCGCAACATCGCAGACGAGTTCGAAACGAATCGCCAGGATGAGATCTCATTTGCCGATTCGGCCTTGGCAACGCAGCCGACGGCCGAAGTGAGTTCCGCTAGTGAACTTGGGATTGTCCAAGGCTCATTGTCTGAAGTGCAAATTGTTGTTTTTGTCGACGCCCAGATGCTCGCGCCCGCAGTATCGAACGAGCAACATGTGAGCCGAGGTGAAAGATGAAACTTCGGGAGCTAGCTAACTTGGTGCCCACTACACCCGCGACGACACGACGCGGGATGGCACTGTTGATCGTGATGGTACTCACGATGTTAATTGCTCTGGGGGCCTATCGTTTTTCTTTTTATATGCAAAGCCAGTACCGAGTCACACGCGTGGCTGAAGAACAATCCCAAGCGAGATTGGCCGCGCTGAGTGGAGTAGAAATAGCAGCCTCCATTTTGGAACTCTCCGATGTCCAACGCCAATCGATGGGATCGCTGGTACACAACGCTGGCATATTTCGCGAAAAGGTAATCGACAGCAGCCAATCAAATGCACAGGCCGATGCAGAATCAGCACCTAACGTCGAGCAAGGCAAGTGGCGCGTGAGTGTCATTGCACCCTCCCATGAATCGGTAAACGCATCGATGGCAAGTTCTAGCCCGGGCTTAGGTCGTTCGGGAGATGTAGCGAATGCGGCCCATCGATATGGGCTCGAAAATGAGTCCGCCAAGTTACACATACCTACTTTGTTGCAATGGGAAGAGCTCAATCCAGGAAGTGCAAGGATCGCTTTGCTTCGACTACCCGGAGCGACCGAATCGCTCGTTGATCAGTGGTTACGTAGACACGGAGTGATTGCACAAAATGCAAGCGGTGGACTCAGCCAACGTTTTAATCCCGTCAGTTCGTTAAACGGTCGCGAATCACAACAGTCATCAGTTGATTTGCTCGCGTACCATTGGTGCGGCGGTGATCTCAATCAAAACTACATCATCGATCCATTGGAACTGCGTATACGCGACCAGACGCTCGGCGACGAGAACATCGGAAATTCCAATCAGCTAGCGGGCGTTACCAGTGACGCAAAACTAGCCACATTCGGATGGCAAAGGTATTTGACGTGGGAAAGTGGACAGCGCAATGAGAACAGATTTGGGGAACAGCGGATCTATTTGAACGATGCAGATTTAACAACGCTGCATCGGAGGCTGACACAGGCCTGGTCTCTAGAATGGGCGAATTTTGTGATTGCCATTCGTCAGTTTGGGATCAGTTCAGAGAAACCGTCGGTAACCGTTGATGCGTCGAGCTGGACTCCAGACTTTGCACAAGCGGCGTCCTACAATTTGGCAAGTATTACGGAGTTGTTGACTGCGGTTGTCGTGGTTCCGAGCAGTTCTTCAAAACAGTTGTTGATAAATCCTTTTTCGAGTGACATATCGGGTGCAAGCAACTACCTTGATAGATTGCTCGACGAAGGCACGTTGGAAACCAGTCCGGCGTTGGTCGGGCGCATAGATGTGATGGAAGCTCCGTTGGAAGTGCTGTCCTCCGTCCCAGGAGTCGATTCCGCACTTGCAGAAAGCATCGTGCAACGCCGAGCAAGTCAAAACGCCCAACGAGGTTCGATCGCTTGGTTGTTGCAGGAAAAACTCGTTACCGTTGCACAACTCAAGCATCTCGAACGTTTCCTTATTAGCCGTAGCGACGTCTATAGTTTCCAGGCGGTCGGCTATCGCGATGAGTTAAGCCCGATGTACCGCTGTACGGTGACGGTTGACGCTCGCCAGATTCCTGCCCGCATCCTGGATCACCGCGCATGGCATAGCTGGGACCGTGGTTTTACGATCGAAAAACTGAGTGGCATCGAAGATCCGTTTCCACGTTAAGCGTGCGGCGATGCAGATCGTTGTTTACGGTAGATCATCAAAATTGCCTGAATGAAAAAATGAATAGACTAATCAAACAATTTGCACGACTTCGTAGCGCAACGCGTGGTGGTAAGAATACCGAGCGCGTTGTGATTGCCCATTGGGATCGTGAGACGATTGACTATCTCATCGTCAATCCTAAATCCAAGCAACTGGCTGCTGCGGACATCGGAAGCGTTCCACGCGCAGATCACGCCAATCCGCTCAAGGCGATGGCGGAGTACTTTTCAAAAAATTCGATCAACGTCAATCGGCTAGTAGTTCTGCTTTCCCGGCCGGAACTGGACATGATCACACTCGAACTTCCGCCAGCGGATGAGAATGAACTTCCAGCGTTGGTTGCCAGTGCCGTCGAACAACAACTTGGCGAAGCGGAAGAGTCGCCACGGATTGATTATTGTTCAATTGCTCAGACGGCTGAGGATGCCACAACTTCTGGTACTCGACAAGTCATGGCGTTTGCGCTGGCTGCGGCGGAGTTGAAATCGTTACAACTACAAAGCGAGGCGGCCGGATTTCGCTTGGTTGCAATAGGCTCTCGTCACCTCTCACCTCTCGGGGCGCTTCGGCAAAAGCTGCTTCCAGTCACCGGATTGACCATTTCGGTCCATGTTTACTCCGGCGAAGTTGAGTTAGCGATTTGTCGTGGCATCGATCCCGTCATGTTGCGCTCGCTTCGAGTAAATCTCGAGGAACCCAGTCGAGTGGCCGAGCAGATTTGGCTGGAGACTCAACGTTGCCTAACGCTACTGCCGCAATCGCTTAGCGAAATGTCGGTGTATTGGTGTGTGTTCACCAACAGTGAGGCTGCCTGGCAGGTGGCGCGTGGATTGGAAGATCGAGGACTGGATGTTCAACCAATCGATCCGTTTATTGGCTGGGAGTTGGTTGGTTGCCAAAAACGCCTTGATGGTGACCAAACGCTTTCCGCACTGACATCACCTCGCGCCGATGCATCGGGCTTGCCGAAGTTAGAACATGCGAAGTTTGATCTTCCAGGAACGTCGGCCGCGAATACCGGTGCTGCGTCGGAGTATCTGCAAAATGCACTTCCGATCAACATGCTTGCACCCAAACAAGCTCCGAAACCTCCTAATCCGCTGCTGCGCTGGGCCGCGATTGGCACCGCTGCGACGGTCGTCCTGCTTGTAGCATTGAGTTTTATGTTCTCGGATCTTCGCCAGTTAGAAGACGAAGTTGCAGGTCTCGAATCCCAATTGGACGAAGCAAAGAAACTTGCCGCCAAGTTGCAGGGGAAAGCGGATCAGGTGCAATACGTTGAAAGCTGGCTGAGTGACCAAGTCGACTGGTTGACGGAACTGAACGTGCTTTCGAGTCGACTCCCCGATGGTGAGGTTGCCACCGTTCGGCGACTCACAGCGTCCACGGTGGATCAGACAGCGATCGTCGATCTTTCAGTGCAGGTTGCCGAGCAGGAGAACGTTTCTCAATTGGAAAATAGTATTCGTAGCCAAAAGTACTCGGCGACCAGCAAACGAATTAGCCAAAGCGTCGACGCGGCTGAGTACCCCTGGCAGTTTGAGACGCGTATAGCCTTTCCTGTCGAGTCGCCGACTGCAAATAGCTACGCCAGCCAAAGCGCTAAATCATCAACGGTCGCAGAACCAGTTGAGAACCCCGAAAAAAACAATGCTTCACGCGGCAGCGCCCCCACAGCATTGTCTCAGCAAATGATTTCTACTGAGGAGCAACTATGAATCCCCGAACTAAATGGTTGCTGGTTGGCTGCGTAGCCGTCTTTGGACTCTACTTTACCGATTTGTTTTATCGGCAGATGCTAGAACAACCGAGCCAATTGCTGACCTCGCGGCTGGACGCGCTGACGGTTGAAGTTCAGCAAGCCAAAGATGATCAGTTGATGGCACAAAAGATTGGTAAGCGATTGCAAGAGTATGGCGCTCGCGCTCTCCCGTACGATCCACAACTCGCGCGATCCCTCTACCAAGAATGGTTGCTGAACGTTGTAGAGCGACATCAGCTCGAGGCCGCCTCAGTCGATGCGGGGCAACCACTGCCTGTTGATGTCCGCTCTCGTACAAAAAAAGGAAAGCGGGAACGCATTGGACATCGCATCGCATATACACTGCGGGGACAAGCGACGTTGGCGAGATTGGCAAGTTTTCTCGCTGACTTCCGCCAAGCCGGACACCTCCATAAAATCCGTTCATTAACCCTCAATCCAACAGGGAAAGAAGGTGTCCTGGATGCCAACTTCTCTATCGAAGTGCTCAGTCTTGATGCGGCACCCCACAAAGATATCTTGAGCGAATGGCAATTGGTGAGTGCCCCCAACGCTTCAACCGACATTGGAAACGATCTTGTGCACCGCAATCTCTTCGCACGCGGATTTGCGCGGACTCTTTATGAAATTGAATTGAAAGCGATCACGTTCAATCGTACCGGGCAAGCTCAAGCGTGGTTTCGCGTAGCTGCCGACAACCAAACAAAGACGCTGGCTGTAGGGGAACAGATACCGGTCACGCTACACGAAATATCAGTTGTAGAGATTTTGCCAAACAAAGTGCTAGTCAATGTTAACCAAGTTCCCCTTTGGCTGAAACTTGGGCAGACAATTGGCGATGTGATTGCCGTTAAAGATCAAACCGACGTGCTGACCAAGATCGATTAGAGGGATGTTGAAATGAACCTGGTTAAAACTACTCGATTTGTGAATTATGTGACTCGATACATGATTGGTACGGGCTGCTGCTTGGCCGTGGTCAGCGTAATGCATAACACTGCCAACGCCCAGTTGTTTGGAAGTCGTACGGTTGGATCGCCCCTTGGAAATCGTTCGGCAAATGCTCCACTTGGAACGGCGGGACAGAACGTTGACATCCTCAGTGGTACCGAGCGTTTTCTGCGGGGAAATCGATCACGACGTGACTTCGTCGGTTCGGATCGAAGTGAGGCTTCCGGATTTGTGGGATCGACGCAAGCAATTGGCGTTGGCAGAGTACCCTCAGCTACGGAAGGTTTGAAAATCGAAACCACCGATGCGAACCGAATTAACCGTCCGCTGCCGAAACTTCCAACAAAGGGAATGTACTACCCCCGCTTAGAACTCGACTTGATTCGCAACGCCTCTGAGTCGGAATTGGAGGACGACTTTCAACTCAATAGCCAACTTCAATCGCGCGTCGAGCGAATTGGGGGCAGTGCCGTAACCATTGGAGTTCAAGATCGAGTGGCCGTGATGCGGGGAACGGTTCGTTCGCAAAACGCGGCCGAGTTGCTGAGCAATATTCTGAGTTTCGAACCGGGTATTGACGAAGTTCGCAACGAATTGACCATCGCAAATCCCTAGCGCTTTGTTCCGACTAAATTTGGGGTAATCGAAGTGGACGAGGTTACGAGTCCCTTTGGAAAACCAGCGCTCGCGAGATTCGTAACCTCGTCCACTACCCTTGCTCACTGCTTATCGTACAGTGGCTTGATCCGTGCCAGTTCGCAAACTTGTTGGCTTATGCCTCGTAAGAGACTTCGGTCGAGTGACTTGAGTGTGGCGAGTCCGTGATCGCGCAGGCAACTATCGACTCCTTTTTGCAACTGCAGTAGAAGTGGTTCGACATCTACGGCTTCGGATCTGTCTTGAAACGGGATGTTAATCCCTCCGAGCATATTGCCTGTTAGCGATGCAGACGCGTTGCGGTTAGCGCGAATGAGCGGCTTCACTAAACCGTCAATGCAAACAGCCGCAGCGCCAAGTGCCAATAACTTGACCGCATGTTCGATGTTCGTAATTGGAGCAACAACTAGAATGGGAATATCTACGCCTGCGGACCGAAAACTTTCTCGTGTCCGAGTAAGGCTTTCCAAGACAATTGCCTGAGCGCTGGTACCGCCATCATCGCCGCCAACGAACGTCACAAAATCACTATCCGCGTGAATGCACATGTCCAGGTTGCTGGATGACACACCGACTGGGAGGCTGATGCCAATGGGTGTCAATCCGCCAGTGGCATCGCGAATTGCTTGTACAAAAGTCTTTAGTCGTTCCTGCTTGCCCAGCTCCAGGGGCCACTGCCAACGTTGGTCTCTCGGATGAAAACAGTCGATTTCAAGTGCATCTGCGGTGCGTACTTCCGCGGGAATAAAAGGCCGGCCAATAGGTTGTTTGGCGAGCCGAATTGGAACATGCGTGGCAGGTACTTTATCAAATTGTTGCACCTGACAGAACATTGGGATGCCATACGACCGCATCGATTTACAGAATGTTGGCCAGTCGGCGCCCAGCAGTGGTTGAGGTGGCTGTCGGAGGAACCAGGGAGCACCCAATTGCAGTTTGCGCGACGACCCACTTACGCTTAAGGCGACGGTACAGTCAACCTTCAACGGGGCGATGTCGAATGGCAGGTCGGGAGTGATGAACACGAGTTCATCGAGCAGGTTATTCGTCATGATTTAACATCCTGTCGAGACCGAAATACGCGGAAATCGGCTCCTCCTGCTTTGATGCCAGCCCGAGCAAGAAATAGACCGAGTCGCAGCGATTCGGCATCTTTCATTCGGACCATTCGGACGCTTTCAGATACGGACTTCACCTCTCCCCGTATGTAAATCAGCCCACCGGTCATACCTTGCCCAACGTTCTCGCCAGCACCGTTTCCGAGGACTAGTGTCCCTGCGCTCATCTGGTAACCCGCTTCATCACCAACCAAGCTTCGGACAAAGACATCAGCTCCGGCGAGTCCCAAACCACAGCGTCTACCTGCCGAACCGTGAACAGCGATGAAACCTCCCGATGCGTAGGCACCCAAACACTCACTGGCTTTGCCGCGTATCAAAATACTCCCGGACACAAAAGAGTGCCCACAGCACATCCCTGCGTCTCCTTTTACTTCAATATCGACAAGTTCGCTCATCAGAAACGCAAAGTTTCCGACATCACCACTTATTGTCAGCGATATACGTTGCTCAAGACCCGCCCCGATGCCATCCATGGGCGCGTGAGACTGCAATTGCACTTTTGCATTCTCCGAGCACTCGAGCAGCCGTTCGTTTAACATCCGCACTGATAGTGCAGCGCTATTGATGTGAGTCGTTTCGCCATCTTCCATCTTCTTCAAATCCTAACCGACAATCCGCCTGGAAATCGAATCCCACAAGTACCTAGCATCCTCGTTCTTGAGCCACAGTAAGGCCGAAAAATATAGTAAAACTCCGACCGGGGCCGCCAACCATGTTCCGGACGTAAACAATTGATACACAAGATAGCAGCCGCCACACGCAATCAGCGATCCGATCAACGATTGGACAAGCCAATTAAAGCAATTTGTCCACAAGTACTCTTTCACATTGCGTGATAGCCACCAAGCCATTCCCCCTGCCGATAAAACGCAATAGGCTGATACACCAATCGTAATTCCCCACAACCCAAGCTGAGAAAAAAGTGAAATCTTTATTCCCCACGAAACAACCAGCGCGATGACGCCAATGACGGTTGGCGACTTCGTATCTCCCAGAACATAGAAACCGCGCGCCAGCAACTCCGCGCAGCTAGCTCCGAGAAACACTCCCATGAGTGTTACGATAAGCCAACCTACGACGTTCGAATCTTGCTCGGTAAATTCCCCCGTTTGCAGCATATCCCGAATGATACGAACGGAAAACAAACTGAATCCTAGAGCAATGGGCACCACCAGTAGAATGAGCCGCCGGAAAGCCAAAGCAAAATGGCGAGCGAATCCACTGGTTCCATTCCCATCCACGTGTTGCGCTAACTGCGGAAACGCAACGATGGCAAGACTGCTAGTGCCAATCGCCAACAAGGCCGCCAATATTCGCTGCGCAAAGTTGATGTAAGCGATCGCACCGGGTGAATCAACGACCAACTTTGAAGCAAGTACGCGATCGATGAGCGGGTCAACTCGCATCAAGGAAGCGCCCAGCAATAGGGGCCAGAGCAGATTGCACAGGCGCAGTATGGCCGTATTGTCAGCTCGAGGGAAAGCCAAATATTTCCCAAGTGGAACCACTTGAATAAGCACGCTCAACAGCGATCCCAAATTGATGGCCCAGGCAACCGCATAAATGCTTGAGCCAAATTGAAAAGCAACGGCCAATGAGAGCGTTGTCCCGATAACGCCACCCAAGGCGGGAATGACAAAATGGTGCCGACTATGATGCACAGCCTGCGCCCAACTGATGACACCGTTTAGTAGTACTTGCACGCTGAGGATGCGCAGGAGTTCACTTGTTAGCCTCAATCCGTCCGCTTTCATCTCTCCATAAAGCCAGTTGCAAACAGGCTCTGCAATCAAAAACAGCAGCAAGGAACATGCCGCGCTGATCAATATCGTGATACAAGCAACAAATGAGGCAAGTTGCCAGGCAGACAGATTTTCCGCAGATTTTGCTGAATGGGATGGGATGCGGTCATCGTCTGCCGAGAATTTTCTAACCAATTCAGGAACAAGGATATAACTGAGAGAGCCGCTGACAATGGCGGCAAACATGGTTGGCAAAGCCAATGCGGCAGCATGCGCATCGGTTGCTTCCGCAGCTCCGAACCACCCCGCAATGACTCTTTGAAACAAGAACTGAACGACGATTTGAATCGACGATGCCGCCGTCACGATGGAAACGTTTAGTGCAGTGCGATTGGTTTGGGTCACCTGACAGACCCTCGTTTTTCACCCAGTTTCATACACGCTTGCAGTACATCTTCAACTCGTTTGACACCTTGTTCGATACCATAATGTTCTGCGACCCAAGCTTGCGCCTCCTTAGCTCGTTTGTTCCACGCTTCCTTTTGAACTTTGCATTCAATGAACTTTTGCGACATACCAACTGCATCATCGACGGACACCATCGCGCCCCGCGATTGATCAACTGAGATCAGTTCCATCAATGAACTGCTGCAATTGGTGACAAGCAATGGTGTGCCTAAAGCCATTGCCTCCAGAGCCACATTTGGCAATCCTTCGTACCTACTTGGAATACAGATCAAGTCAGCATTCTTCATCCAAGGGTATGGGTTGTCTTGAAATCCGTGCAAGTGAATATCATCTCGAACCCCCAGACTCTGAGCTAACTCTTGAAGCTGGTTGCGGTTGGGACCATCACCGATCAGGTGCAGTGCAATGTGTTGAGGTGACGGTTGTTTCTTTACTTCTGCAAGGGCTCTGATTGCGACCTCTTGCCCCTTTTCGTGCGAAAGACGTCCCACGATCGCCACTTGCATCGCCCCTAAGTTTTTTTTCATGCATGTCTTGGCGGTGTCGCCGTCGCATAACGCTTGTTGCTGGACGGCAGCAATGTCGATGGGATTTTCAATGACGCGAATAGCGTCGCGCTGGAGTCCGTAGAACTTGGCGGCATCATCAGCGACATCCTTGCTCACCGCAACGGTGATGGCGAGCGGTTCGCGGTAAGCTCGTGCCAGGAAACGCCGCTTCAACCAGCGAAATCGTTCGTGGCTGTTACCAAGGTCTTGGCTGGGTGGACTGACGATAACCGATACGCGTGGCACACGAGCTTGACGACATGCTGGAGCGGTCACCAAGGTCATATGAAAGGTCCGATCGAAGACGACGTCAATGCGTTGCCGAAGAAGCAGCGCCCGCAAGTGGGCTACTTGGTCACGATGGATTTGACCTGGAATATGCAGCCAATGCTTAGCCGGTGGCGACGGATCGGCACGAAAAGCATGGACGGTCAATTCGTCGGGTAGTCTCGAGAGATAAATTCCGCGTTTCGTTAACAGATAGATTTGAGGAGAGAAAAAAACAGGATCGATGTGCGTTGCCAACTGCCAAAGTTGTCGTTCACTTCCACCGCCGTCAAGCGAGCCGGTACAGCACAACAGGCGACTACTCAAGCTTTGAACTCTCCCCATCCAATATCTTTTTGATTCTCGTGGTTTGTTCGACAGCCCACGGTTTGTCGGCATAGAACAACAATAGATCTCGATAATAACTTTCCAACTTGTTGCCGGAAAGCGACTTTTCTGCCGATTGAATCAGTTTTTCAAGCTGGATCTTTGCGGCTGATTGTTGGGGGATAACCACACTTTCATTGGTTCGTACAGCGAACTGCGCCAATTCCACAAGTCGTCGTTCATTGCGATCCAGTTCGTCGAGGTTTGCGAACAAAGTAAGAAACGCCGCAAATTTCATCTCAGCCGCTTGAGCGTCGTTCGACCGCACCTCGAGGCAATCCAGAAAAGCCTGTTCTATGGCGCTCAGTTCATTGACGCCACCGGCGCGGGCCGCCTTGCGTTGGAGCAGTTTGGCTCGCCGAATTAATTCAGCCTCGTCGCCCAGTGCCTTAACCTCATCGATGCGATCATCGGCGGGAAAACGGCTGATGAAATTGGCAATTGAGCCGCTGGCGGCCAACAGTTGCCCATCGTCACCCGAATCGACTGCGGTCGTGATCGAATCGTATAATTCGTTGGCGGAAGGCGGCTGCAACATCCACCAGCCCGCACCAACACTGGTCACCAACAGAATGATGATGCCAGCGATCGAACCAATTTGAAGCCAATCGGTACTCGATTCTTGCTCAGTCGTTGTAGTACCAAAACTCGTCCGCGAAGTATCATAATCGCTCACTGGAGTATAGTGTGATGGTCCTCCGCTGGTGACCAATTCACCGTCGGTATTGAGCGACCGATAGACGGATGATTGCGGTTCGGGAGGAAAGCTCAGTTCATGATCCAAATCGTCTGGCTCAACATATTTTCCGGTGGAATGAATGCGAGTACCAGCATTTGAGGAATTGACCGCGCGGTCCGTAGCACCCTCGGGAGCAGCAATGGTCTTTTGCTCATGTGTACCCAACGGCCCTTCGCCACGGCGCGTTTCCTCTGCGATGTCGCGATCAATTCCCAGTTCTTTTAACTCGGCCCCTGTAAGCTTAAGCTCCGCGTCTTCTACATCGGACAGGTCGAGTGATGTGAGCTGAGGACCGACTTCGACTTGGGTTGGTGTAGCAGGATTATCCTCGGGGGGAAGCGTGTCACCCGCCTTAAGTTTTCGCTGCATACCTTGTTGCAGTGCTTTGAGGCGATTGCCGACGACCAGCGCCGTTGGCGGACGTTTGAGAGGATCTTTTTCAAGCAGTTGATTGATGAGCGCGATCAGATCTTCGGGAACGTTTGCCACGCGGGACGATAGATCCGGGATCGGATTGTATCGCACAGCGTACAGCACTTCCGGAACGCTTTTTCCACCAAATGGAGCTTTACCGGTTAACAGTGCATACATGACGCTACCGAGGCTATACAGATCGCTGCGGACATTGACCGGTTTCCCCTCGGCCTGTTCCGGAGGCATATAATCCGCGGTGCCAATCACCGAACCTGCGAGCGTTTCGTCACCCGCGCCAAACAGCTTGGAGATTCCAAAGTCCGTAAGCTTGATGTGGCCCGCTTTGCTGAGCATTAAGTTGGCAGGCTTTAGGTCTCGGTGGATAATACCGATGTTGTGAGCGTGTTTCAAAGCAGACGTTGTTTCGATGGCCACTTGCACCACATCCTCCCATGGTAACGAACCATGTTGTCGCAAGTGATCGTGAAGGGAGTGACCGTCGACGTATTCCATCGAGTAGAAGAGCAATCCCTTTTCTTCGCCGTAGCCAATCAACTCGACGATGTTGGGATGCTTCAGCCGCTTGAGAGCTTCGATTTCCGAAGAGAATCGGCGCCGAAAACGCGTTTGATTGGCAATGCCGGTGGCAATGACCTTGATAGCGACTGGATCGCCGCTTTTTGCATGGAGGCCTTTGTAGACCGAGCCCATTCCGCCTCGTCCGAGCAGTCGCTCGACGTGATAAGGTCCTAGATAGTCAAAATCCGCTTGGCTCATAGCATTTACGTCGAAAAGGGGGTGGGGCAAGGTTCTAACGACGCCATCGTCCAATAGTAAGTCTAGCTGATTTTCTTGCACCAGGCGTGAATCCAGTCTCGCCGCACTTTTACTAGCATTTAACCACGGTCGCGCCCGGGACACGCGCCGGGGACAGACCCTAGTCGCGCGGGGACATCGCGCGGGGACAGACCC
This sequence comes from Pirellulaceae bacterium, assembly GCA_041753315.1. Lineage (GTDB taxonomy): Bacteria > Planctomycetota > Planctomycetia > Pirellulales > Pirellulaceae > Aureliella. Next base: position 44,216 of record JBGSUV010000096.1, read on the forward strand.
TAGTCGCGCTGGGTCGCGCCGGGGACAGACCCTAGTCGCGCCGGGGACAGACCGCAGCCCCTTGTCGGGTGGGCCTCGGAAAGAGCCAAAATTGGTTTTCGAGTAGATGCACTACCCTGAAAGACTTAGCAAACTGGGTAAGCGCTTGGGTTATAAATTGGCGTTTAAAATAAGAGACTTCCGCAGCCAACGGCTGGCACTATTCGTGTTCTCCTACTCGAAAACCGCGCGGAGTTTGGGTTTAAGTTCGCGTTTAATTTCGAGTTTACGGACAGACCTTTGTCAAGTACGCGGACTCTCGGGGACAAACCCTTGTCAAACGCGAGTGACTGAGTCTGGTCAGCTAACCCCCTTTAGGTGTCATTGCGATTTGGACTGCGCTCAACGCGGAAGATTCGCCAGGAATTGATCCAAGGCAAGGCGATATTCTTCAGGCTGCGGATCGTTGTGCTTACCATCCTTGACACGAACAAACCGCTTGGGCTCGTTGGCAACTTCAAACAATCGCTCGCCATGTTCAAAGGCAATCGTTGTATCCGCATCTCCATGGCTGATCAGAATCGGACCGTGATAGTCCGGAAGTTTGTCGATCGAAGGCAGTCGGAACGTCATGTTCCATTCAGGCAACATCCATGGCAAGACATCTGCAGCCGCCTCTGGCAGCGATGTAAACGTGCTAGCAATGACCAATCCTCGCGCACCATTCTCTGCCGCAAGATCGATCGCCACAGCGCCACCCAACGATTGTCCAAACAGCACGATCGACGCCTCTGACACTCCAGTGCGCTGCGCTAACCAAGCCCGAGCGGCACGCGCGTCCAGTAAGATTCCTTGCTCCGAAGGCGTACCTTCACTCTTCCCATAACCACGGTAATCCATTGTCATCACAGCCAGATGATGCCGCTGGTTAAGTACCTTGAGCGACTCGCCGCAAACCGAAACATTGCCAGCATTGCCATGAAAGAAAAGAGCGACCGCAGTTGGATGCGGATGATCGATGAACCACCCGTGGAGAGGCGTTCCGTCAGCGGAAATGAAGTTGGCATCTTCTGCGTTGGCAGGCTTACAATCATAGTTCCCAAGTGGGTACTTTGCCGGATGGAAAACTAACTTGCGTTCCAGCGGTCTCAACGGCGAGAGGCGTCCCAAGTTGGCACAGCCACATAAACCCATCGCGATCCAGCAGATCGATAAGAAATGGAACAGAGGAAACCGAGGTCTGATGTTCAAGGCTCGAATCATCCAGGGAGTCGTACACTGCGGCCACGACGGGCGACCCTCTTATCTCAGTTGGAATGAAGCACAAGTCGCCGATAAGAGTCCAATTAACGGTATTGAATTTGCCCGTCGATCGCTCCATCATTTTTTCGCCGCCGTGCTCACCGCTGGCTTCATGGCCGCGTGCCAGCGGTGATTTGCAACCGACAGCCAGTTCAATTTTTGCTCGATGAAGATGCACCTTCCGTTTGACCGACAGATCGAAACGCAATGGCGCGACGTACGGCTGGCGGAACTGGAGCGTCCTCCCCCATGATCGCCTTCCACAGAATTTCATTGAGCTCAAAGTCATCGATACGATCGTATTCAGAAAAGTCCATTTCGAGCGAGCGTTTTGCGCCGTAAGCGGTGGCTTGGTTCTGAGCTTGTAAATCGATCTGCGCAGGCTCGCATTGGTAGGGTTCGAAATTGGCTTCCAACGTAAAGGAGTTGAACATAGGTGTGGCTGCCGCATCGTATTGCGATAGCGGTTCGAGCCCCAAAATCAGCTCCATGGTACGAATCATGCTCACGGTGCTGTACTGGGTACTATCCACAAATTTTCGTTTTGTGTACGGACTGATCACAAGACTTACCGTGCGGTGTGCATCCACATGGTCGGGACCGTTCTGCGCGTCATCCTCGATCACAAATATTGCAGTTTGGTTCCATAAGGGGCCATGGCTAACGGCCTCGACAAGTTTCCCAAGCGCCAAGTCGTTGCTGGCAACACAGGCTTGTGGCGTGAATGCACCAGGTCGAGTTCCGTCGGTATGGTCTTCACCCAGGCTCATCACAATGAACTTTGGCATTGTTCCCTCGGCGGCAAATTCTTTGTATTCGTCGAGCATGATTTCGACTAAGTCCATATCCCTTTCCCGCTGGCCGGCTTTGCCAATGCCAAAATTGGGACACATGTGACCTACCAACCCAGGAACTCGCCCTTCCATCTTCGTGTTACCCGCATCGTCCGTAATTTTTGTGCCATACTCTTTGTACGAGCGGTAGGTGACATTAGCTCGCATACATGCATCCCAGATGTAGCCCGATGGAGAGCTGGCAAGATTGGAATCTTCATCATCTTCCACACCCGCTCGTCGTGAATAGGTCAAGTGCCAATCGCGTGCGGTGTAGTCTGTGTTGTAGGCCATCGTGCTCCACGGATGACCATCACGACTTACTTGACCGTTGCAATAGATATTATCCAATAGAACATATTCCTCAGCCAGCTTGTGGTGATTCGGAGTGACAGAGCGCGGGAACATACACAGCGAAGGGTCACCGTTGCCTTGTGGATTGTCACCAGCAGCTAGATCGCCAAAGACTTGATCGTACGTGCGATTCTCCTTAATCACATAAATTACATACTTGATTGGACTGGCGTCGCCGACCTTTTGTGGGATCGGATTGGGAGCAGTGGGCTTTGTTGCAGAGAGTTGGCTATCCGAATAAGGGCAATTCGCATAAACCTGCTGGGTATATTCGCGAAGTACTTGCTCTTCTGGAACATCGACAATGGACAGCGCGCCATTCAGGGTGGTGCCGATGTAGGGAAAAGGCTGGATTTTCAGAATGACCTTCTCTGTCTCTGTCAGCTCCGCTAGATTGGGCTCATCTTTCGGAATGGGATTGGCTTTGGTTTGGTTTCCTTTTCCAACCCCAATGAGGATCTTTTTCCCGTCGGGAGTCACTGACACAGCCGTCGGATACCAGCCCGTGGGGATGAAGCCCTTCACGCTGCTTTTTCGCGACTCCGCGATATCAACAACAGCAACACAATTGTTGTCTGAGTTGGCGACGTACAGCGTCTTTCCATCGGGTGCAATCGCCAATGCAGTAGGAGTGCTCCCTTCCGGAGCAAGCGGAAAGAGACTTGTAAAAATTGTCTCGATCACAATTCCTTTTCGAGTGTCGATGACAGAAACGCAATTGGAAGAAGCACAGGTCACAAAGAGCCGTGAATCGGTTGGATGCAATGCTATTTGGGTTGGATGTTCGCCCACGCGAACTGTGGCCACAATGCGGAGCGAATCTGCTTCAACAAAAAGAATGCGTTCACCAGCCCAGTCGCTGATGTAGAGCATCCTTCCGTCGCGATCCACCTGAACATCGTAGGGACGACCGCCAAGTGTAGCTTCTCTGCCAATGTGTTTGTCTGACTTGGCCGATTCAGCCGCAGTTGCAACGAGCTTACCACTATTGATCAATAGGGAATACAAAACCTTTTGCTTTTCATCGTATGCAAGCCCACTTCGAAACGCATTTTCAATCTTGAGTTGATCGCGAAGTACACGCAACTCGTCTTCACTCATCGCCAGAACGTTGGGCTCCGACGCGCTCAGTCGATTCAACTGATGATTGGTGAGTGAAAAGTGATGGACGTAGCCGGCACCACCACCAGACCACCAAAGTTGATTGGTGCGCTCATCAACGGCCAAACCGAACCAACTCTGGTAGGCTGTCTGTTTGGAAACCATCTCGCCAGACTCGAGGTCAAAGACCGCCAAATAATGTTCGTTAAAGCCATCACAAGTTGCGATCGCATGTTTCCCATCGCTTAAACCGCGAATATTCAAAACAAGATCGTTCATTGCAATCTGACGGCCAGCCGGCGAAATATGCCAACCATTGGGAAGCAAGAAACCATCTTTGGTGGGGCCCGGAATGGTATGAGCGCTTTGCAGAGCTTGAAACCCACTTTGTTGCGATTCTTGAGCTGTTGCGAAAGTCGAAATCCAAAGAACAGTTAAGAACAGACCGCATCTAGCTAAACGAAGTGTTCGCATCATAAGGCCCTTTCAGCCGTTAACGACCGTGCCATCGAGACAACTTGGAAAAAAGCAGTAGATATCCACGCTACGACTCGACTGAAAATCCCTGCTATCACTGGTTGCTGCGAGTCTCGGCGAGACTCGACTACGTGTTAACTCCTTAATCAAGAATGAACTCAAAGCGGTTGTCGCTTTGAGCTTCAATCTTGGCATTAAGCAACGGACTTTGTGGCATTCCGTATTTGCCTTTAAGTCGATCGGCACCGCCAGAAGATTCGCTCGACAAGGAGAACTTGCTTTCTTTGCCAGGCGCTGCGTTCCAGACGACGGTTACCCCATAGGTACCTGCGGCAGCGCCATCCTGCGGTGACATCGTCGTCAGTTGAAAAACTCCCTGCGCGTCACATTCCGCTACAGGTTTGGGGTCATTCTCCTTACCGGCATCTTGGGGATGAAAGACAACCAAAGCGCCGTCGCAGGGTGTTCCATCCGACAGTTTGACGACGCCTCCTGCGGGATAATAAGCACTGCCGCTGCCGCAACCGGCCAAAACCATCAAACACAAACAAGAAAACTTGCAAAAATCGAAGGTGGTCAATCTGGGTGTGGTTTCAAGGAGGCTACCACCTTTGATTTTGCATGTAATCGGGTTCAGCCGTATGTTATTGCAGTGCATGGACTCACTAGGGTTTCGAAGGAATCGCGTGATTCGTCTTGCAGGGGGCCGAACGTCGGCTTCCGGGGAAATTGCAAACGCAATCGTCATTCGGTGGCCGGAGACGTTTCCGCCGGTGTCAACGAACCACCATTGGCTGTGATCAGCGCCGCATAAGTTTGTGCGGAAATATTCTCCGAAAGGAATCGCACGCTGCCATCAGTGAAACTGTGCGTCGCTCCGCCTGGGTGAAACGCGTAGGTCTCGTTGTTGTTGTGACAGTTAATGACGCAATTGCCAGGCGCGGTCGACGTTCCCTTGATTGCACCGTCTAATCCATAGTCGTTTTCGTGATGTCCCCAACCGCCATCGTCACGTAAGCCAGGCTGCTTCTTGCCCGCAATGTAAAAGTCGGGTCGCCCGGCGTCTTCGCACAACAAGATCGTGTTGGACGTACCGTCGGTGATATTCATCGTGTTCGGAGAGGTGACGGGTACACCCAGAAGTGGTCCAACTCCAGCTCCCTTGAGACTGGGTTTCATTGCACTGAACAAATCAAACTGTGTCAGACCCGCTGGATATCCAAAAAACGTAATGGAATTCGTGTTGATCGAACTGCAAGTGGCGTAGTCGGTAACTGCTTGATCGACAAATGGGAAACTCGCACCGAAACTAAAAGAGCCTGAACTACGTCGGTCTGTTCCTCCGGGTGCCGAAGGGCAGATGAACGCAGGTACAATTTGCTGCAAAACCGATTGGTTATCCGGTGTTCCCGGCACGATGTTCGGCGACGAAAACCAGGGGAATTTCATGTTGTAGCGGTTGTACAGGTTGATCTGCTCCATAAATGGAAGCAGCGGTACCGCCCACGAATGCACGATTGCCGGATAAGGCGCACCAGGTTGTCCGCTGCCTCCAGGTGGTAGCCCTATGTCGACGATGAGGCTGGCTGGAATCTTTTTAAAAGCACTTTCATGATTGAGGGCGGCGAGTCCCAGTTGCTTCTGATTGTTTGAGCACGAAATCCTTCGCGCCGCTTCACGCGCTGCTTGAACCGCGGGTAGTAGCAAGCCAACTAGAATACCGATGATGGCAATTACGACGAGCAGTTCAACGAGCGTAAACGCACTGCGATGCAATTTTGGACGACCACTGTTCATCATCTTACCTTCGCCAGCTTTTGAGATTTGGAAAGCACTTAGCCTAACGGCTCAAGTGCATTCTCTTCTTCGACTACGTTTAATAATTGGCGAGAATACGAAGATGATTTGGTTAAGACGCAGTGGGTAACAGAGGGCTCGACGGTAACGCATTTGAAGGAGAACTTGGTGGCGAGCGTTTCGACATTGCCTGCGTTTGATTGGACTAATACAGAATGCTCACTCGCCTAGTAGGACGCCGATCGCCTCGAACAAAGGATCTTTGTTAACATTCTCCATCCGACCGTCGTGTTGATAGTAGCCCATCGCATCTGCCTGGTTGAGTGACTCAGCGGCGGCCTTGCGCTGTATATCAATTCGCTCCTGCGTTTTGCGATCCTGCTCTTGGTCCCCGGTTGTGGGCTCATGTTTCAGAACAATCGTGGCAAGTGCGTGGCATTCAGCGAGCGTATGATGTGTCGACGCGTATTGGTTGCCAAAGGCTAAAAAGCCCTTAAACGCTTCAAGGGATGCGCCAACTTCCTGGGCGGAGACCAAATTAAGCAGTTCACCCCATTCAATCGTCTGGCCGTCGCGCAGCGCTCGACGTGTCGGGCCGACATGACTCCATAATCGAACAGCGGGTCGTATGTTCTCTGGCAACTCATCTACAATCTGCAACACGGTCTCTTGCGATCGACTTCCGTTGCCACTCCACTCCAGCGCAATTGCTAAATTGCACAGCAACAACTGTTGCAACTGTTGATGGAAGCCGACATTTTGCTGCTGGGCAATCTCTCCATCAATCTGTTGGATCCAACCATCCAAGAATGGAATGAGCGAATCGTAGTCAGCCGCCTGGAGACAACTCAGGAACCACATCTGTTTGGCGTGGCCAAGCACCTGCCAAATGCGCGTCGTGTTGGGGAATTGCCGATCCAACTCCGTTGCCTCGTCGAGCAATTGTTTGGACCGCACCATCGCCTCGGTAAAATTTCCTTGAATCAATTCTGCAGACACCGAGTCGCACCCGAAACCGATCTTCAGGGCAGCCGGCTCCATTAGAGTCGGATTCGAAGCTTGCAGGAGGTCGATCTCGGGACCATTCTGGCGACTCCATTCAATCGCCTTCTGACCGTCACCACGCGTCACCAGTAAACTCAATAGGCTCAATGAGGCCCGGTGTTTGTCGAGTCGGTTGAGGTAAGTGCCATCCGGCGCGTCAGCCAGCGCCGCGTTGCGGGCCCACACTTTGCGCAGCATCTCCTCAGCAAGGTCCACGTTTCCAAGCTGCAATTCGCAATTGGCCAGCCAGCCAAGGGTATTGTTCAGCGAAATATTGGCAAGTTTATCATCCGGAAAGGCGGCGATATAAGTTTCAAAATGAGTGACCGCCGCGCGGAATTCAACCGCTGCTTTGGCGTTGTCATTGTTGACCCAGTAGTGAACGGAACCGCGCGAATGGGCGACCGAGCCCAGCATCCAGCGATCTGCGATATCGCTGTCCGAAAGAAGTTTCGCGGCTTCGTCCAACGCGCGGGTTGCTTCCGGAAAAGTCCGCATTTCGACGTGCCCAACTGCCAAGCGATGGTACATTCTGGCCCACTGTCGGCGAAGCTCGTTGTTTTTTGTAAAAAGTGCAAGAGCTTCCTGGTTTTCGTCGATCATTTTCTGGCGAAACGCCAGCGCCTCGGCCGGGCCAGCCACGGTGTGTTTGATAGAACCCAAGTTGTCCATCGCCTTGAGGTACCGGACTAGACCGTCCGCATCGTTGGGCCGCTGTCCCACCAAGGGCTCAAACGCTTTGTCAGCCATCGTCTGAATCTGTTTGCGAATGGAGGCAAGACCCGGATCACCGCTGAGCGACTGCGAAGCGAGATCGGCCAACGTGTTGATCGTTTGCAGGGAGACATCAAAGCGCGATTCGGCCAGTCGCGATTGTTCGACCGAACGTGACCAATAGAACCAAGACACCGCCACTCCGGTAATCAACGTCGCGACCATAGCAGCCATGGATAGAGCGAAACGTGGATCTTTGCGCAACCACTTGATGAAACGCTGAGTGATCCCAGGCAATCGAGCCGATACTCGCTTACCTTGTTGCCAGCGCTGCAGGTCATCGATCAGTAGCTCCATGTTGGCGTAGCGCTTGTTCGGCGCTTTGGTCATCGCCTTGAGACAGATCGCTTCTAATGGACGGGGGATGTTTTCATTGATGAGCGTTGGTCGCGTCGGCTCGCGCTCGGTGATTTGTCGCAGGATATCGTGGGCCTTGCCGCGAAACGGTCGGGTGCCCGTCAAGCACTCGTAGAAGGTCGCGCCCAGGGAATAGATATCACTACGCTGATCGATCTGCGGCCCATTGCGAGCCTGTTCGGGGCTCATGTACGCCGGAGTGCCGACCACGACACCCGTTTCCGTGAGGCTGGATTCTTCGTCAACAAATGATGCGAGTCCAAAGTCGGTCAACCGCGCCGCGCCCGAGTGCTCGACGACCACGTTGGCCGGTTTGATATCGCGATGCAACAGTCCATGCCGGTGAACTTCAGCCAGTCCCGCTGCCAACTCAAGAGCAATCCGGACTGCCGTTTCAGGTGGTAAAACGCCCTGTTCCTGAATCAACTCGGAGAGTGAGCGGCCGCTTACCAGAGGCATTACAAGGAATAAGCGACCGTCGGGAGCCGTTTCGACTGAACGCACCGACACGACGCTCGCATGTCGGACTTGGCTCGTCGCCCGAGCTTCGCGTTCGACTCGGCGCAACATTTGACGATCGGATGTGCGAATGAACTTAATCGCCACCGCTTCGTTTGCCTGCGTGTCCAGAGCTTCAAAGACGGTGCCCGACGCACCACTGGCCAACTCGCGGCGGATCAGATAACTGTTCAGCCATCCTAACGACACTCCGTCATCTGCCGGTTCGAGTGTAATTGGAGCAATGGATTGGACCTGAGATCCCTTTTCCAAGAAGAACTCGCGGCACAATCCCTTGACCAATCGCTCAATGGTTGGGTCGCGTCTTGCATCGACGGTGGGCTTGAGCGTCGGTGACAATATTCCACTGGCCGAGCTCCCGCGTTCGGAGTTACCATCCAGCAAGCGCTGGCACGCTTGGCATTGCTCGACGTGTTGGCGGACGATTTTGCTTTGGTCCGGCGCGAGTTCCAAACGGACAAACTGATCCAGTAGATCGGTGGACGGGCAAGAGTCGACGGAAGGTCGATTAGTTGGGGAGCCAGGCGCAGTCATCGCTGATTCGGAGTACCTCGGCTTCAAGTTGCTTTAGGACGCGAGACTTCGCATTGTAGACCACTTCGATCGCGACGCTAAATCGCTTGGCCACTTCGATCGGAGGAACTCCCTCCTGCCAAGCTGCCAGAAATATTTTCCAAGTCGCGTCGGCAAACCCGCTCTGTACATTCTCCATCGCTTGTTTCAAAACGCCTGCGTGGTATTCATCGATCCATTCTGGGTCGATCTGTCCACCATCCAGTTGATCATCGGTTGCCGCGTCCGTCGGTTGATTGGCTTTCCACAGCCGAGCCAATCGACGGTAGGCGATCAATCCTAGCCAGTCGCGAAAACGTCCTTTGTCCGGTTGGTATTCAAAGTTGCGGATACAGCGCGCAACCTCGACCATGACTTCTTGGGTGATATCCTCGGCATCGTTTGGCTGGACGCCGCGACGCATTGCATAACCATAAACGATCGGCGTGTAGAGGCCAAAAAAGTCGCGCCAAGCCGCATCGTCATTGTCGCGCAGGCGTACCAGCAGGCTGGATCGGGTGTCGGTCGAAACAATGGGGTTCATAAAGTAGTTGCCTTGCGGCCGGGAAATCTATCAAGCAAAGGACAACAAAATTAGCTTCGCCGGGCGTTATCCCTCGCTTCGACAATCACACGCCCTCGGTGAGCCGTCACGCGCTAGCGTCGGGCCATGCCAGCCGTCACGCGCTACGTCGGGCAGCCATCTTGTTCCAAACGATCGCTCCCCAATCTATGCCACCGTTCTGTTTTCCGCAAACTTTTCGGAAAATTTCGGGAATGTCGAGCGAGAAATTCGCTTCAAGCGGCAAATAACAGATAGACGGCCAAGTCGCCCCAACTAAAAAGCGTTCACGAACCGCCCGGAACCACAAGAGTCAGCACAAGAGTCAACGATGAATTTTTACAAAAAAGCCCTCCATTTCATTGTCGCAATCAACCTCTGGGCTTTTGTGCTCTCGACTCTACTTCCCAGTGCGTGCGCCGACGTAATCGCGTTTAGCGATGGGATGGACGATCCTACTCTCTATAGCTCCACCACGATCAATTTTGATGTAAATGATTTGAGCACTCTGGCTTTGGGACTCGCACCCGTCGACGGGAATCCTGGCGCTCACTTTGTCATCTTTCATGATCACGCCATCGCCGATCCGATGGCAGGTACTACAGTACAGTTTCAGTCGGCTTTCTTTCACAATCAGTTCGTCTATAACCCGATTGCAGGCGCGATCACGGATATCTCATTTTCCGTCGACATCAGCTACTTTGACTTGAATGTCGACGACGTTGCATTCGACCAGTTCTTCTTCGCAATTCAAAAACCGGACTTTACAACTTCTTATGCGGCATTCACCGATATCCCGGATAACATCCTGATCGCGGCGTCGGACTGGCAGACGGTGACAGTCACCGGATTGACCAGCGCAGATTTTCCGGAGATCGATTTTTCGGGAGTCGAAGAGTTGACGTTTGGCTTTGGTTTCACATCAAGCGGCGATGTGACCAATGGTCCGGCTTCTATCTACATCAGTGCGGACAACTTTTCTGTTTCGATCAATGCCGTTCCTGAACCTTCTGCTGGCATGCTCGTGGGTGCAATGTTACTGCTTGCCGCGCACCGCCCACGAGTTCGACAGTCGCCGTTCGCTCCGCGAACGTAGCGCTCACCTGTTGATCGACTGGGAGCGAACACAAAGACGTAACGATCGCGGAGCGAAAAACGACTCACACACGCTCGCAACTCTCGCGGAGCGAAAGGTGACAAATGCAACATATTGAACTAGATTTATCCAGCCTTTGATTGACGACCAATATGAACCCAAAAACTTCTTTTGCTGCAGGACTTCTTTTTCGCCAGTTGTTTCAACCGCTGCTTGGCACACCGAAGGCTGCGACGATCGCTCGCGCTCTATCGGGTACGAGAGCACTCCGAGCTTATGCGGCTTGTATCGCATTGCTTTGGTTGCCAGCCCAAAGCTACGGACAGACCAATGTCAGTTCGAACGCCGGGACCGGCAACTGGAATGTTGCAGGAAGCTGGAGTTCAAACGTTGTACCCCACAACACTAGCACAAATACTTATAACGTCTTTATCAACAGTAATTCTACGGTCAATCTGAATTTGGCTCGAACCATCAATCAGCTAACCGTTTTTCCAAATGGAGTGCTGAACTTTACAAACGGCAATATCTTGGACATCGTCAACAATGGTCAAACAGGTGCCGGAGTCATCACAAATAATGGATCGATCAACATCAATTCTACGGGAGCCAATACCCGACTTCAGATTGGTAGCCTCTCGGGACAAACCAATCATCAACTCAATGGGAGTGGCGGTTTCTTAACGTTGTCGGGCAATAGTGCAGCGATCAGTGGCACTAACGCACTACTCACGCACGGTGCTGGCCATATCATTCAAGGCTCGGGTGTCGTTATGCTTGGCTCGCTCGCGATGATCAATCAAGGAACCATTCGAGCAAGAAATGGAGATGTTCTTCGTATTGATCCTCCGAACGCCAGCGTGGGCGGAGTCTTCTTCCAAAACAATGGTTTGGTGCAGGCACAAGCGGGTGGAACCGTGATACTGGTTGGAACCGGAGGCGAATTTAGTGGCAGTGGTGAGTATCGAGCTGAGGCGGGCGGGATGATCAACCTGACTCAAAACGTGTTGATTCGTAACGGTAGACTGACCGGCGAAGGACAGTTCTCTCTGCAACCAGGCAGTCATACCTGGCAGAGCGTCGACCATAGTAGTCGTTCCGTTTTGCAAAGCGGATCAGTCTTGAATTTGACGAACAATCTGACGAATTCAGGGGACATTCAAATCACATCCGGTGCAAGTGCGGCACGGATGACTGTAAGTAGCAACTCAACGACAAGTCTTACGGGCGGCGGCACGATTCGTATGAGCGGCACGAATTCGATCATATCGGGCAATACCAACAGCACTCTCAATAACGTGAATAACACGATCTCTGGATCGGGTCGACTGGGGTTAAACACGCTGCGAATTTTCAATCAGGGAACGATTCAAGCAGGTGCGGGAGATGTGATGAATATCGATCCTCGACTAGAATCCGGTAACCCAGCCGCCGTTACTTTTACCAACAACGTCGGCGGTTTGGTGCGTGCATTCGATGGCGGCCGAATCGTCTTCAACGGAGCTGCCGGTGCGATCGGCGGCAGTGGAACTTATCGGGCTGAAGCGAACTCAACTATCGAATTCACCGAAAGTTCAAGAGTCTTTGGCGGTGTTTTCGAAACTCAAGATAATGGACGGTTCCTGTACAGCGGCAACACGAACCTTAGTAACATCACCAACCTTGGAAATATTTCCATCGGCAATGGAACCACCTCGACCGTTAATGGCCCAATCATCAACAACGGCAACATTCAAGTCGCTTCTGCCGGCTCAGCCACCAACGTCAACGTTCAAGGAACGCAGACCATATCGGGGACCGGCAGCCTGACGTTGGATGGCGGTAACAGCAATATCACTGGAACAGGTACCATCACCAACGGAGCAGGCCACACCATTAACGGTGGTGGAAACATCGGCAGCAATACGCTGGCGATAACAAACGTGGGGACGATCACCAATACGCCTGGAAGTTCTATGACCATTGGCGGCAGTATTGAAAATTCGGGCACAATAGCCGTTCAACAGGGAGCCGCCCCGAACTTGCCAACTTGGAGCTTCGTTGGGCCCTTTGTGAATACGAATTCCGGAACCTTCTTCAACAATGTGGGAAGCTCTGTGAATGTCGGCGGCAGCTTTGCCAATGCGGGAACTGTTAACGTGCGACCCACCACTAACAATACGGCTGCGATAGATTTCAGCGGGACTGTCAGTCAAACCAATGGCGGTATGGTCTTGTTCAATGGCGCCTTGGTTCGCTCGACCTCTAACTCGGCTCCCAGTTTTACAGGTGGGTTCTTGAGTGGAAACGGCACCATCCAGACCAACAACTTCTTTTTCGGCGGCACAGCTGCTCTTCGCCCTGGATTTTCCCCCGGGCAACTTAACTTCGATGGCGACCTGACCTGGGGTGATGGCGGAGTGATCGAGTTTGACCTTGGAATTGATGCCGCCAACTCTGACTTTATCTCGATCAGCGGCGATCTCTGGAAACCGGGCGAAGGTACCTACGCGTTCAACTTCGTTGACAACGGCTGGGTAGCCGGGCAGACCTATGACTTGCTAGAGTTCAGTACTACCAATTTTAGCCTGAGCGATTTCAGCTATACCAATGGCGGTGCCTTCCGCGGCGACTTTGCATTGAGCGGAGGCAATCGACTGCAGTTTACGCTCAGCTCCGTACCAGAGCCAGGCACCGCAAGCGTCTTGCTCGTCGTCGGGGCGCTAACGATCTTCCGCCGCCGCAGAATTTAGTTGCTGCAGAGCCTATCCGTCCAACGAATATAAGGAGACCACGAATGGGGAACAAGATTTGAGGTCTCCTTTGATTCGTTGGAAGTCCTGAGGCGTTGCTAAACAATAAATTACAGGACGGTAAATCAGCCGCAGTGCAATAGCACCCGGTTTTTCGTGGGAGGCGGACGCTAACGCGTTCCGGCTGATGCCTTTAAACTGAATTCCGTAAAGATGGCATGAGTGTCGACGACGCGGAGTCCGACGCGGCCAGTGGGGTAAGTTGAATCGCTGAACTTGAGTACTTGTCGGTCATTGTGATGAACAACGAAGTCTGACTCCCGACAACCAACCTGCAGGCGCTGAGGCTGTGCAGGATCGAAGTCGATGGGCAAGCGTGCAAGCTCGGTCCACGAAGTGCCATCGGTCTTCCCCACCACCAGAATCTTGGTCCTTGGAATAAGTCCCACAAAGTAGCCGCGCTGTTGATCGTAGCCAAGGGACGGTAAGCTGGTTCGGAACAACAAGCCAGCGTCTCGGGCTTGATCGTCGCCTTGGAAGTGGATCGTTACGGCAGCCATCAAGTCGTGAGGTAGTAGTGCGTTCAACATGATTTTCTCGCCACTGCGATAGGCGTTGACGGGAGGATGCTTGGGTTTGCTGCCCAAATGCAGTCCGCTCTCCTCAAATTCAACGAATTGATGGTGGCCGTAGTAGGTCCAACCCAGAGGTGCAATGCTTGATGTTAACGAGGCGTTGAACGGAAGTTCGACCTTGGTTATTGGAGTACCTGAGGGAAGCGGCAGCGGTAAGTTGCTGGCAACGGGTTCGCCCATGAGTGGCAGTCCATCATCCGAGAAATGCAAAGGCTGAACAAAAACCGCACGCGCCCAGCCTGCCGATCGGTCGCGCTTGGCATGATAGACATGCCACCACTCTCGACGATCGGGCGAAGGCGCAAAACAACTGTGCCCAACTCCAAAAGTACCCGAGGTTGACTGGAAAACGGGCTCAGAGAACTTCTTCCATGAAGCTGGCTCCAGGGGATCATCACCAGTCAGCTCCATCAGTCCCAGCTTGTAGGTCGGCAACCATGATGCGGCTGTCGAGTAGGTCATGAAAATCCGATTCTTGTGTTTCAATACTTGCGGTGCCTCATGCAATCCACGCCCCCGACGATCCTCCTCGGTGAATTCCCAGGGGTGTTCGTCGTTTGCACACAGTAGGACTCGCGGCCCGGCGAGTTCTATAGGGGACTTCATCGGCGCGATGTAGAGAAACTGGCGATCAGAGTCGGGTTCGTCCCAGCCTGACCAGATGGCGTAGAGCTTGTCCTTGTGTTCTAGCACCGTCATATCGATGGCCCAGATATTCGGCGAATGACCATCGACGCCAGCACCGGTGGCCAGTGGTCCGTGGAGTTCGTAGTCCCCCAACGGGTCCTGGGATGTTGAACGCAGGACATAGGCGAGATGATTGCGGTTTTGGCCATCGGAAGCTGCGAAATAGATGTACCATCGATCTTCAATCCAGTGCAGCTCGGGCGCCCAGACTTCGCGAGCATACGGCCCGCTCTCCGGTGCTTGCCACACGATGTGCTTCTCACCCAGCGAGGTGAGCGAGTCGCTGGTGTGAACGGAGATAGCGCGATTGCCTTGGGAAAAACACCACAGGTAGCGGTCGGCGTTTGGGTCCCGAACCACCCAAGGATCAGCACCTTCGCCGATCGGATTGACGAACTGATCCTCCGCCTGCGGAATTGCTTTGATTTCACTCGCCATGGAGACGATGGACGCAAGCACGAAGGCGCCCAATACAAGCTTGAGTTGGGTACTCACGGGAGATTCCTGATTTGTGGAAATTCAATCGGCGATCTGATGCATTCTGCAATTCGTTCTATATCTACAGTCTAATGCCCACAAGGCCTCCCTCGCAATTCGAAGCGATGAGTCCAACGAATCGAGGGAAACGACCAATGAAGACAGCCTCTGTCCAGGTCTAGAAATTTCGTAACCGTTCACGGGATCGGAGGGATGGACCTAAATGTAGAACAATTGTCCTCAATTGTTTAATTGTTTTGTACCCAACTTAAGGCAACCATCGGAAGCCATTGCAGGGCGTCGCAGGGTAAAAAACAATTGAGGACAATTGTTCTACATTGCCGTGAACGAATTAATGCTCTTAGTCTAAGGAAATCGAGTATGCTACGGACGCAGGCATCTGCGTGAACATAAGAGGATGTCCGAGAGTTCTGCTCCACTGCATTCAGTTTGACTACTTCTTTCGGTCGGCAATGGGTAACGTGTAATGGTTCATAAACTGCTGATTTGCATTTTTTCATTGTGCGCCACGTCGTCATTCTGCTTGGCCGACGATGAGCTGAGTTTTCAGCCAAGCCTGTATGGTCAATGTACAGATTCAATGGGAAAGCCAGTGGTAGACGCGACGGTGCGAGTAGCATTCTGCCAGCAGCCATCCCGTTTTCTTGCACCGCCCATTTCCAATGGGACCTTCGTCGCCACAACCAACTCCAATGGCGAATTTCGCCTGACATTGAACTACGATGATCCGCGACTGCATTTGCAGCGAGGCTTCCCATGCCAAATGCAGTTGTTTGTCGAAGCCGAGGGAAGGCAACTTCATGCCATACAGCTTCCACCCCAACGGTGCCTCATCGATTTGCCTTTGATAATACAATTGCAACCAGCCGATGCATTCGCAATTCAGATCGTGGCAGCGGACGGTAGACCAGCCCCCAACACACGAGTGCTCCCGGCACAGATTGGAAGCCTCGTATTGCCTTTAGACCATTCAGCACTTGAACTGAAAAGCGACAGCGCGGGGTACATTGCCGTTACCTACGCGAACCGCCAGCAACTGAAAAGAATTTATGTGATTGGACCAGACGGGCAAGGTCAATGTTTGCCGGTCAAAGTAGTCAACGGCACGTTGACGGCCAGAATGTTGGCGACTCATGCGATCATGGGCAAAGTCAATGTTAAACAAGATCCTGCTTTGGATACGCCCAGCTTATCTGCGATTGTATTGCATTTTGTTGCTACCCAAGACAACTACGAACCTGCGACTGTGCAAGATGAATTAGCATTCGGTTGGTGTTCCGTGGAGGTGGCTGATGATGGACGATTCACCATCGATCAACTGCCAATTGGTAAGACGACCTTTACGAGTACGTTGCCATATGATTTTCCATATTCGTTTGACGTTGCCCGCGCTTTTGAGGCGCTGAGTATGGTCGAAAAGCAAATTGCATTGGAGTTGCATCCAAGAAGATCGGTTCAGGGGCGTGTTATTCGGAGCGACACGGGGGAGGGAATTCCCTACATCACGTTCGACCACATCAACCATGAGGGACGTCCAACAACAACAGCCGATGATGGGAGCTTCAGTTACTGGAGTAGTTCGGAACGGCCGAACCTAAGGCTAAGGCCACGATGCGACTTTGGTAGATTTGTGTTCACAGGACGATTAGTCAATGCACTTGTTGGTGGAGATGGTGGCGGGCAATTGGCTCCTATCTTAATGACGCCGATGGCAAGTTCAGTTGGTACGGTGGTCGACCAAAACAATCAACCCGTGCCTAATGCAACAGTAGACATCCGAGTCGGAGGACGCACTGTTCAGCAATGTCTGTCCGATCGTGCGGGTAAGTTCCGGTTCTTTGGTCTGCCCCCAAGCGCCAGCATTGAGCTTTCGGCTCATCGAGTGGACCTTGGGGGGGCTCGGTCCATCAAGTTGCTATTGGAGGATGGGGCACAGCCGGTCATTAAATTGGAGGCGATCGAAACTGGGAGTTTTGTCGGAAAAGTCGTCGATCAATCTGGCAAAGCGATTAAAGATGCGACCATTGTGGTTCAACGCGGCGACGTTCTAGAAGACTTTCGCGGTGTTTCACGTCGGGCTGTTACCTTGTTTTCTGAGCAGGCAATCACCACCGATGCTCTGGGGCGATTTCAGTCTCCAGCGACAGCCAAGTTGGAATTGAGTACATCGTTTGTCATCTCTGCGCCGGGCTATCGGACCTTGCGTTCCGGGTGGGCTCGGCGGTTGCCCCAACCGGGTACTGGGGAGGTTGATTGTGGTACATTCGCTCTGTTGCCCGCCATAGTCGATGTCGACCTAAAAATCGCAATCGTGGACGGAGACTCTGGGGCACCGATCAAGCAGGCGCGGATTGTGTCTCTTGGGAGCCTCTCGGGGATAGTGAAGCGTGAGCTGCAGGATAGCTCTACGCTTGACCTGCGCGTCAAGAATTCTCCGCAGGTGTTAGCCGTCTTCGCAACTGGTTACGTACCGTCCTTCATTAGCATTCTGCCGACTCAAGATCCCGTCGAAGTGCGTCTCTATCGCAACCACCAACGCGCTCTTCAGCCGGTGGTCACACCCATGGAGGAGCTTCCGCAACTGGCTGGTCAACTGCTTGAATTGACCCATGAAAAACAATTTGTCGATGATCTCTATCGTCGCAATTTGTATCTGGCTTGTCTTAGCTTTGCAGCTCCATTGAAAGCCTTGGATCGCTACCTCGAACTCGAACCTGGGCCCGAGTTGGCGGACATGATTGAGTTTGGTGTTCGTCCGCAGCTCGCACGATTGCCAGATGATCGAGCCGAACAATTCATCGCATTGATGAGCGATCAGGCCCAGAGCTTACTCTATCCCGAGTTGGCGAAACGCCACGGCTCACAAGAGCAGCAGAAACAACTCTTTAACAAAGCATTGGAAAGGGTGCGTAAACTGGCCGAATTCGAACAAATCGAAGGCTACACACGGATCGCCTGCGCAATGTTAAAAGTCCGACTGGATGAAGATGCCCACGCGGTGATTCGTGAAGCTTGGGGGACAACTCCCGAGTTGGCTGAAAACGTCCGTCGAGGCACACGCATTGAAGTTCCACGCGCCATGCTACAGAACATAAGATCCATCGCCCCACTACTAGCGCTCGTCGATCGTCGCACCGCCATGAAACTAGTTGATTTAACGGCAGATGACGACAATAGAGATCAACTGCGGTTTCAAGTGATCGCTTGCTTGGCGGCAGTAAACGCTCCAGGTTGGGAGTCCGTACTTGAGGCATTTGTTCCAACAGGTACTGAATCCCACAGTACTCGGCTGGTACGGTGGCAAAACGATGTCGGCTTTCGCGATGTTGACAGTGGTTTGAAGCTGGCAGACACCATTCCCGCTTCCATCGAAAAGTCCAGTTTACTGCTGCATCTGGCCGATCATGCAACAGAGGATGTTGACGAACGAGTGCAATTGGCACAACGATCATTGGCTATTCTGCGCGAACTTCCAAATAGCCGTAGTTCATTGGTTACTAGCCAAATTGCCGCCGCAGCTTGCGAGAGCGTTCGCGGTTGGAGCGAACCATTGGCGGCGGAGTTTGCGTTCGAGTCCCTTTGGAACTGTGAGAATGTACTGGATATCCGTCCCCACGCTTTAATTAGCGAAGTTGCCATTTACTTGGCCAGTTATGACCGAGCCATCGCCAGGACTTTAATCGAGCCATGCCTGGAGGATTGGTCATGGCTCTTCGGCGAACAGGATCTAGTTATTCTCTTCGAATCGAATCAGCCACTGCGAGCAGCGGCGACGATCGATCCTGCGTGGGCAGCGAACAAGGTAGAAGAGCTATTGAGTGGACCATTGCAAAACGACCCATCGCGCCAGTTGGCTACCCTCTTCTGCGTCATTAGCCGCTGGAGCGAAATGTTTGCTCAACAAGCTGAGTTGACGGTCCAACGAATCGAAGGAGACCACGAATAGAAAGCCAAATTCGAGGTCTCCTTTCATTCGTTGGAAGTCCGCGCAGAGAAGTGCCACAGTTGTCATCCGTTCTCGCCGATTGTCGGTGTTTCCGCGAGTTGGTAGGCTCATGTAGTCGCTAACGCGTTGACGAATCCTTCGACAATGGGTATTTCCCGCTGGAGCGAAATGTTTGATCAACAAGCTGAGTTGACGGTCCAACGGATCGAAGGAGACCACGAATAGAAGGCCAAATTCGAGGTCTCCTTTCATTCGTTGGAAGCCCGCGCAGAGAAGTGCCACAGTTGTCATCCGTTCTCACCGATTCTCGGTGTTTCCGCGAGTTGGTAAGCTCATGTCGTCGCTAACGCGTTGACGAGTCCTTCGACACTGGGTATTTCCCGCTGGAGCGAAATGTTTGATCAACAAGCTGAGTTGACGGTCCAACGGATCGAAAGAGACCACGAATAGAAAACCAAATTCGAGGTCTCCTTTCATTCGTTGGAAGCCCGGTGTACTGCTCTTGTTCCAGGAAGCCCACGCTATGCAAGACAATCGGATAAACAATTCAGATAAGATCATCTGTAAAGAACTGTCTTATCTTATTAATGGTTGCATATTTGATGTTCACAACGAGGTCGGACCGGGGCTACGCGAGGAGTGCTATCAGAAGGCATTGGAACAGCGATTGGCTGAGAAGAGCATTCCGTTTTTGGCAAAACCTGCCACTCGACGTGAGTTGATCCATCGTGGACAAGCGGTAAATGCCTTCGAACCAGATTTGATCATTGCCAACCAAGTCATTCCTGAACTCAAGCACCACACGGAAGGTTTTGCCCCAGAGAACTTCACACAGTTGCTTTCCTATCTCAAGTTCTGGCAAATACGGCTTGGCATGCTGGTGAACTTTGCAATGGACCGCGCTATCATCCAGCGCGTGCCTTACGACCCACGCGATGTGCCACTCGAAGAAGACTTTGATCACATCTTAAAAGTTATTCAACCAAAGCACGAGCCAGTGTTGCAAACGATACGTGAAGGCGTTGTCGAATTGCACCGAGTTTTTGGTGTCGGATACCCTGCAACGACCTGTCGTAAACTCGCCGTCGTCGAATGGCGATCACGAGGGTTGAGTTGCTTGGACGAAGTTAACGTCGACCCGGTGTTTCACCAGCGAAGACTGCCACGCAGCAACATCACGCCTGTACTTGTCGAGACGCTCATCTGCGTGCAAGTGGACGCAATTTACGATGAGATCTCGGCTCGCGCGGTGCGGACCATGCAGACTCATCTCCAATTAACTGGCGGCGATATTGGGTTGATTGTATGCTTTGGAAGATCCAAGCTGATGATCCGTGGAGTTCGAAGATGATCCGTTTAGAAGTTTTTCCAACGAATTGAAGGAGACTACGAATAAACTGATGGTGCAACGAATCGACGACGACGCCGAATAAAAGAAATTCGAGGTCTCCTTTCATTCGTTGGAAACCCGCGCAATAGCGACAAACGACTTGTTCAACAAATTTATAGTTGACTGGTGACTACCTGTGTAGTAACATGCTTGCATGAATACGGGCGTACAGCTGGAGGCCTTTGGGACTTTCCGGCCGGCACGCTGCGAAGTGATAAATCGAATTGAATTGCGAGCACTGCGATGTACACATCAATGCCAACTTGGTTGCTGGAATCTCTTTGGCGAGCATCGTGGCAGGCCGCTGTTTTGGCGATGGTTGTGCTGGTAGTCGTCCGAGTTCTGCGAGGCTCGATAACTCCGCAGTGGCGCGTCGTGTTGTTAAGCTTACCACTCTTACGACTGGCCTGCATCGTTCTTCCCAGTAGTGCGTTCAGCGTTTACCCGCTGCTGGAATCGAATAGCACTCGTCTACTCCCCGCGAGTGCAACTTCCTCAGTAACATCCTCAACAACCTACTTGGCTCCATCGACGGAAGTTCCTATTGGAGTAGCGAGTAGTGCATCGAATCGTCAAGTCAAGGTCAACGCTGTTGAGACTCGATTGCTAGCGACTGACTCTGGTTTCCGTTCAATGCGGTGGTCGTGGCAAGGGGTGGTCGTCGCGGTGTGGGGGATGGGGTTTGGGGCGAGTTTGATTTGCTGGCTGGTAGCGTATCTACGTATTCGCCGACTCACATCGCAGTTGAAGGACGTCCGTGGTGCCTACGCAAGCCACTTGGTGAAACGCTGTCGCCAACTGCGACTGCGGCGGGCGGTCCGCCTGCTAAGCAGCGATGATGTGACGGGGCCTGCCACCTGGGGGCTGCTCAGGCCGGTTGTTTTGATTCCCGCCACGCTCTTGAAAAGTTTGCCTGGGAATAGCATTCGCACCACCATCGAACATGAACTGCAGCACATTCGTCGATGGGATGCATGTTGGCTAATTTTCGCTCGTTGCGTCCGTTGCGTCCAGTGGTTCAATCCGCTGGCTTATCTACTGTGCAACCGTTTTCGCCAAGCGATTGAATTGGCCACGGATGCAGACACGTTAAGCGCGTTAGGTAATTCGCAGCGTCGTGCGTACGGCGAGTTGTTGATTCGCCTGGCCGAATCCCGGGTGGATCGGCGAGGCTGGGCCCAAATAGCCAGTCGCCATTCCTTGCTGAAAACCAGAATTGAAGCGATTACCCATCCGACACCTGCAACAACGATGCGAACGCTGGTGGCGGTGAGCCTACTCGTTGGTCTAAGCGTTACAATGCTCAGTGAAGCAGCTCAGAGGCGGGATGCAATCGAAACCGAATCGCGAGCCCCCGAATCACGTGAGATCGCCATCGGTGTTGTAGTTGATGCCCAGGGGCAGCCTGTTGTGGATGCAATCGTTGGCGTGGACGAGGGAGAGCTAAATGATAAGAGATTCAACCAGACCAAAACGCAAAGCGATGGGCGCTTTAAGTTGGCATACAGTGATCATGCATCGACACCCGTGCAGTTTCTGTGGGTTTACTCGCCGCAGCATACCTTGGTCGCAGTCCCGTTGGGCGAGCGCAAGAACCATCAGATCGTGCTTCCCGCTCCCGAGACCATCGAATATCAAGTTATTTCACCCGAAAAATTGCCATTAAAAAATGCAACGCTCCAGCCGCATTCGATTCGGCGGAAGGGCTATTATGCTCGGTTAATAGAGATACCGGCGAACATCAGGGAACTGCTTGAAGTCCCTGGAGATGAAGAAGGTCAATTTCAATTAAAAGGCCTGGACGCGGACGCAATTTACTCTGTAGCGATTCGACATGAAGTCTTCGGCGAGCAACACTTTCAGGCTAGCTATTCAAAGCTCCAGCTTCTTCCGGCTCGCGAAGTTCGAGTACGGCTGCGAGGACCCGAGGGTGATATCCTGCGCGGACCGCAGGTCTTGGTTCGAACCACTTTAAACTCGCAACAGTTCGATTTTTTTATACCTCCTTCGACATGTGAAGCCGAAGCTGTGAGCGGCGATGACGGCGTGTACCGAGCGACTGTGGGGATCGGCCAAATTCGTGGCCGAATCCATGTCAACGTATTAGTCGCCAACAGTGAGATCAACCAACCATTACCATTGCGCTGGGACCTTGTCGAGTCAATGCTCGACGGCTCAATCACCGACATTCCAGGCTCAATCATCGACATTCCATTTGGAAAGACTGTTGAAGTTCGTGGAGTTGCCGAGGGGGTGGATGGGCGGAGTCTATCACGAGTTTTGTTGAATTTTGACAGAGTCACACTGCGGACCGATGACCACGGTAACTTTGTTGGTCGCCTGTTTCCAGGGCAATTGCAGATCGAGTCTGCAGAGTTTCCGCGTCACCTTCAACAACAATATGGAACAACTCCACTGGATGCAAACCCGATCAACGTCGTGGAGGATACCGCAGGCATTCGCATTGTCTTTCCCGAGCGGCAACGCGTGAAAGGCCGCATTGTTGGCTTAGAAGGCGCACCGCCCGGCCAAGAGCGATACGTATCGGGGTACTTACGCCCTGAATTTGGCATCGACGTGCTGGGTGGTATCGTAGACGACAAGGGGAATTTCGATGCTGTTTTGTATCAGGATGAAGGAGTATCGCTGTCGGACTGCCATTATTACTTGTCCGACAAACCGATCGACATGAACGACCCGGCAAGTTCCGAACAGACCATCTCCAAGCTCAAGTTAGTTAATACGGGACCATTGGTATTGCAGTTGGTAGAATAAACATTTCGAAAAGTCGAACGAAGCCACCTGCCGCGGCGGACGTTTGCGCAGTGGCCGTAGCGTTCCGCCTCCCGCCAGTCCAGCCAGTCGCTTTACTTACAGCCATAGAAAGCAGAGCATGTTCCTGTTATGCTTAAACATCACGCGGGCGTAACTCAGTTGGTAGAGTGATAGCTTCCCAAGCTGTATGTCGTGGGTTCGAATCCCATCGCCCGCTCTGAGGAAATGTCCCTGTTTTCCATGGAAATGTGCTTAGTTCTTCTTCAAACGGCTAGGTTTTGTGGGCATCAAACTCTGCGAGACTCGCACCAAATTTGTCGTTCAGTGATCTGATGAAAACGTCCGTGTAAGTTCTTAGTGCTAGTTTCGGTGGCCACCAATCGAGACCGTCAACCGCCGTTTGCACGTCCATGTATTACTTTATGGTCAGTTCAATATCAGAGCGCCACATGGCTGCTGGGAAAATCTGCTTGCGATGCACTGTGCATCGGCGCGAACGTTGACTACTTTGTGACCAATCAACTTCCGCGCATCGTGTGGTAAACTAACGGCATCGGTTTGCGTAGATTGTCCTTCTTTTTAACGCTCATCTCTGACCGCGACCAAACGAACAACTCATTCGGAGGCTCCCACTATGGAACGCTCTATCGTCGTGACTCTGCCGCGTTGCGGACAAGCAAAAGCCGAGTGTAAACACGCGGGGCGCCGCTGGAGCTGGCTAGCCAGTGGGGTAGACGGCAGAGCGTCGCAATCGGATGGTGATGTTCAACGGAGGTCTACGTTCTTACGCTGCTTTTGCGTGCAGTTCATGGTGGCGGTAGTTTGTAGCGTTCATTGGAACGTTGGCTTTGCTGATGATAAACCTGAGCCTGCACGCTCAACTGCTGCGACGACCTTTATCGTTGTTCGTCATGCGGAACGTGATGGAAACCAGGACTCGCTCACATCGGCTGGTGTAGAGCGGGCAAAACTACTGGGAGAATTGGGAAAGCTCCTGAATGTGTCGACTATCTACTCGACTAATACGCAACGAACGAAGGGCACCGTCAAACCGCTTACCGAAATTCTAAAGCTCGAAGTACAGTTGTACGACAAAGCGAATCCAGCTTGGATTGATAAGCTACGGAAACAACACGACGATGGTGTCGTGTTGATCGTCGGCCATTCGAACACAACGGGCGTCATTGCAGGGTTGTTGGCCGCCCAGGAGCCCTTCCCCATTGAGCATGACGAATACGACGCCCTGTTTATCATCAAGGCTGATGAGTCTCGAACGAGTTTTGTGCGTTTGAAATATGGTCCAGCCTCGATAACGCCCTAGCTGCCGACATCGCCAAAATGAGAACGGGTTACGAGTCCCGCGAGCGCTGGTTTTCCAAAGGGCTCGTAACCTCGTCCAGTACGACGTACCCCAAAAATCTAATTTGGACGCAGCACTTCGCTGTTCATACGTATCACAGATTGCCTTCACCGATCAGGACTTCAGTGAGCTGCTTGTAGTTCATTTCCATGCCGTCGGTCATGCCTGTTGAAAGGGCCTCGTCACGGTCTTCCTTCGAGGCATATTCGATTAGAGTGACCACGGTGGTGACATTGTCTTTCTCGTCAAACGTCACCGTAATTAGAGTTCCCTCTTTGCCCATGTCGAAGCCCGTGTTGCCTTGGTCGAAGGCCTGGGTGTGAACGATTTTCCGATATTTCTCGAGCTCCTTGAATTCGCCGAAGAACCCGAACTCGGCCCCATTTTCTTTACTCCGCCACCGCCATCTGTATTTTCCGCCCGGACGAAGGTCCATTTTGCATACCGGCATGCTCCATGGTGGTCCTGAACACCAACGTGTGAATAGTTCTGGCTCTGTGTATGCTCGCCACACAAGACGAGCAGGGGCGTCGAAATCACGTCTGACGATTACTGTGGTGTCTGACGGCGTAGTTACTTCCGCAGGATTCATTTCTTTCTCTTTCGTTTCACTTTTTTTTGCGATTGCTTCATTTCTGCGAGCAGAGCATCGAGCTGCTTGTAGTTGCCTTCCCAAATATCTTGAACCTGCCCAATCCATTCGGAGATTTCGTTAAATCTCTCCAACGCGAGCTTTGCTGGTCTTGATTGACCAATTCGAGTTCGCGTGATGAGTCCAACTGCTTCCAAGACCTTTAGGTGCGAGGTAATCGTTGGCTGCGTTAGATCGAACTGATTCACCAACTCGGAGACGGTTGCCTCACGTTGTGCCAAGTGCACGACTATACCGAGTCGGGTTGGGTCAGCGAGTGCGGCGAATGTTTGGGTGAGATGTTCCATTTGATATAGAGTACTGTCTATATTCATGGTTGTCTATATGTCGCAGGGGAAATTGCGTAGTTTGAAATATCATTGCCACAGCTGGGAACACAGGGAGTTTCGGCCGGTGCATAGCGAGCTCCAAGCATGTTTGCAAAGCAAAGGCAGGGACTGGCAAAGGAATGAGGGCAAAGGAATGGGACCATCGTTCGGGTGGTTTTCACTCCCCTGCCCCATTCCTCTGCCATTTTCGCAGGTCTGCGGTGGACAGGCGGAGCAATACGGGAGTCAGACTATTGGGACCAATTCTGCGAGCAACGAGTTGAGCGGCTGAACAAACAACTAAGTCCACCTGTAGACCTGTGATTATAATTCTGTTTCGGAATCGCTTGGTGCGAATCCACTCATGGCTCGGGAGCCGATAGCTTGTAGTCGCGGAACGAATAACCTGGAATATCAAAACCCGCAGTGTGAGTTTTGAAGTTGCGCTATTAGTTTCTTTCCCAATCCGACTCGTTAGCGAGGGACCGACTTGCGTCGTCGGCCCGATGGTGCACGGTCCCATGCTGACGCAGCGGGTTATGAAAGGCCAAGTCCCTTGCTGACGCAGCGGGTTATGAAAGGCCAAGTCCCCTTGCTGACGCAGCGGGTTGTGAAAGTTGCCGCATGCACCAAGTAAGGCTAATTCGTTCCGCGACCACTAGAATCTGCTGGGCTAATAGCCAGCCTTCGTCTGCTTATTCGATGATCTCGACTTCTGTAGTAGGCGAGTCAACGAAGATAGTGTTGACGGTATGTTTCTGACGCTGATCGTCAAGAAACTGCTCAAGGACAAGGGACGCGGAGCCGTGGTCTTGCCCGATGGCACTCTGTTCGGCGAAGGGGTCAAGCTGATATTGGAGCAAAGTCCGAATATACATAGGACTACCTTGGCAGCAAAAGCAATATTTATGGTTCCAATGATAATTCAAAGCGCGCTCGTTCCAGACGGAACGACGACTCCGTTGACTCGAATCTGACCTTGCTGAATCTTGATCAGTTTTGGATTTCCATCTTCGTCGCGGGCGAAACTTCGAAATTCAAAACGAGGTTTCTCGTTCAAGTCGACCGTGATGTCGGCCAGGATGTGGGCTGCCATCGCTTCACCAAGGATAAGGCTTCGCGTGTTGTCGGAACGCCAGTGAACTCCACCCATTGAGCGGCCCATCGCAACGTTGGAAGCAAGTTTGTTCAACTCGCCTTCGATGGTCAGGCAGTTCGCGATTTCAGCAGGCAATGGCTTACGTACCTCCTTCTCATTCTTGTCTTTTCCAGTGATCACCGCTTCGAACGGTCGGCCAGGTCCAAAAGGCTCATTTCGCTCAACCAACGTATTGAGCAGAATTGGCACCAGCTTTCCGCTCTTGTCGTAGCTGAACGTCTTAAAATAGGCCTTCAAAATTGTCACGCAGGCTCCAGCCACGGTCGCATGGCCAGCACCATAAGCTGGATGGGTTGGACTTCCTGGCGTAAAGGCCATTGGGAGAAGTAGCCCTTTGTGACGCTTCTTTATCGCTTTTGCAGCGTCGGTGTTGTCGAGCCACGACGGTAGTCCATATTCCCGCTTTGCTTTTTTGGGACCGATACCGATATTTTGAACATGCACTAAGCCACCATACGCTTCGGGGCGAAGCCGGAGGTGTGCCTGCCACTTCTGAAACCAAACGACTTTAAGAGCACGCGTGGCGACCTCAGAAACCAGAGCGAGTATGTGAGGACCTCCAAGCGTACCAAATCCGGCTTCTCGATTGCCAAAGGCTGGAGGGGCATTGTCGCCATATGGATTACCCTGGTTCCATTTCGCACCGCCAGATAGAAGTAGCAATGCTCCATTGAAGTAGGCTTGGTGGAGCGCGTCTTTGTTAACGAACCTCGCCAAGTCCCGCATCGTCCCAATGTGGCGTGAAAGCTTACCATCATTTACATAGTATGTTGCGGAAGCCTCATTGGCTTGAGGATACGCGAATCCATCAATACCCTTGCCTGTATTTTGCGCGTCCAGCCAGTAAACATTCGCCGAAGGTGTGGGGAGTAGTATAGCGATCTAGCGACGGGAGGCGAAATATTCTAATTGCGGGGCATGATGAATGCTTCGCTGCTTGAACCGATTTCCCTGGCTGAACAAGTACGTTCGCTGATAGCGAC
>JBGSUV010000097.1:0-36977 GCA_041753315.1 Pirellulaceae bacterium
GTCGCTATCAGCGAACGTACTTGTTCAGCCAGGGAAATCGGTTCAAGCAGCGAAGCATTCATCATGCCCCGCAATTAGAATATTTCGCCTCCCGTCGCTAGATCGCTATACTACTCCCCACACCTTCGGCGAATGTTTACGATTCAATCTCGGTGTTCCTGCTTGCGTAGGCGACACAGTTCTCACGGCGCTCTTGTCTAACTTGGCGAAGACGGCTACAAGTCCATTTAGGGGCAGCCCCCTTTTCAAACCTAGTTATAACGCAGTCGTCTTTCAAAGATTAGTCACCGACGCAGGGAGGCGAACCGGTGTTGGTATACCTGTGGGCCTTCTCGACAATCCTCTTGCCCTTTGCTGGATCTCCGTCGACCAAATCGGGCGATCTGCGCCAGGCCTACGCAAATGCCTCTTCCGCCATCGCTGCCGGAGAGTATGAGCTGGCAATTGAGTCTCTTAGATTTCTAACGTCAGAGGAAAACTCTGTTTCGCCAATTGCAGAAGTAGCTGCTTTTCATTTGTCCGAGTGCTATTTGTTGACCAACCAGCCGCAACTGGCAATGGAAATTCTGAACGAGTGGACCCAAAAAATCCTCGGATCGCCGCAGGCCGTTACCATTCAACCGGACATCAGGCGTCAACTCGTCGAGCTTGCGACGAAGACTTGTCGTGCTCTCGACATGACGCAAGATTCAACTGTCGAAGTCGCGCAATACTTGGACATGCTCACCAAACTAACAAATGATGAAGACGACGCATCTTCATCGCTCAAACATGAGATAGCACGGGAGCTTATCCGCCGACAGCTGCGACTCGAAAAATTCGGCGAAGCGTTGGAGGTGATTGAGCGCTATTCGGTTGAACCAACAAGCGACAACGATTCGCTCGACCGATTCCAGATTATGTTGGCATGGGCGCACCACGACATGCAGCACAATCGTACGCAGGCAGCCGTCGAGCGGCTCACGCAGGTACTGGAGGGAATCGCGTTGACCAACGACCAGACGATCGCTGCGCGTTTTGCGCTCAGTGAAGCTCTGGCTGCAAACAAGCAACCCCGTGATGCGCTCCAACAACTCAACCAACTCGCCTCAACCACTGACATCGATGATCCCAATCGGATCAAGGCAACTTGGAGGGCGAGCGTAGACCTGCGTCGCGCTGAACTTCTATTTAGAACTCGAAGGCTGAACGAGGCGGTCGTGCTGCTCGAACAGTCCAAGCTCGAATATCCAGACTTCATTCGGCGGGAAGAATTCGATTTCATTCTTGCACGCTGTGCCATTGCGGAAGCAGATTTTGACAAGGCCCGGGAGCACCTGCAAGTTGTTGTGGATTGTCCAAGTTGCCTTGATGAAGAGTCGGCCCGCAAAGCGCAGTGGATGATTGGCGAAACCTATTTTCTGCAACGCAAATATCAGCTCGCCGTTGATGCTTACGAACAGGTCATCAGCGGCGGGCAGCAATCCGAGTGGCGAGCGCGTGCGCTGTTGCAAGCTGGCAAATGTCACGAGTGCATGGGGCAAATGGCAATCGCGGTCGACAAGTACCTGATCATCTTGCGAGACTGGTCGACGTTAGATAAGGAAATAAAGACAACCTATGAAGAAGCCAGTGAACGCAGCAAAATCCTACAAACACAACTGACAACTTCCAAAACGATACGCCGGCGCTGACATCGTATCGCAGTGGACGACGCTAAGAGTCCTGTTCGAAAGCCAGAGCAAGCGGCACTCGTAAGCTCCTCCACGACCGCACTTTACGTTCAATTGCCTTTTACCTACATACCGCAACGTCATGTCAATACAACGAAAAATCTCTTGTCCCATGGGAACTATCAAAACATCGTGCGGAATTTCATTGTCTTCTTTCGCTTTGGGAAGCAATCAAACTTCGCTACTTTTGCGGAGTGAAAGGCGACGATCGGTTAACGCACGCTGCTTAGTCATGTATTTGACGCGATGTTGCATTCTATTGTTTGTAGCGAGTGGACAAGCAGCGATCTTTGCCCAATCGCCCGGGCCCAATAACTTTTCTGCGCCTTCCTTTGGTTCTCCTGCACCATTGAGTGGTAGTCAAGCCGCGCTGAGCAACGAACCAACCGCGCGGCTGGCGGCCGCAACGCAAAACGGAAGCCTTCCCAGCCAACCGACTGATCCGGCGTCATTGAGTGACGTCGAATCGAGCGCGGCTGCAGATGCTTCCATACAGATGGGCAATATCATCAGCATCATTCGCGAAGGTGGTGTGCTGATGATACCAATCCTCTTCTGTTCCATCGTGTTGTTGGTATTTGTTTTTGAACGCCTGCTCTATTTGCGTCGGGCGAGAATCATTCCAAGGCCATTTGTACGCGGTGTCATCGAGCAACTTGAACAGCAACAACTCGATCGCGACGAAGCATTGACCCTGTGCGAGGAAAACGGCAGCCCAATTGCAGAACTTTTCACGGCTGCACTCAAGAAGTGGGGGCGGCCGGCTGTCGAAGTGGAACAGGCAATACTGGACGCGGGAGAACGCGTCACCAGTCAACTGAGAAAGTACCTTCGCCTGTTCAACGCCATTAGCAATCTTTCGCCATTGCTTGGACTATTGGGAACGGTGTTGGGAATGATCGACGCATTCAATTCGATTGCACAAGCCGATGCGATGGGGCGACCAGAATTGTTGGCCAGCGGGATTGGAGCGGCACTCTTGACGACAGCCGCGGGCCTGTGTGTCGCCATTCCAGCTTACACCGCCTATGCATTTTTCTTGGCTCGAACTGACAAATTAACTCTGGAGATGGATGCATTGGCACAAAACGTAGTTGAATTGATTAGTGCCGAAGCGCTTCAGAACAGTTCTGGTCGTTCGCGCAGTCGCTCGCGAAAGGCCGCCTAAGGAACCGATAGATGCCACTGAAAACAAGTACCGCCGAAGAATTACCTAGCGTAAATCTAACACCGATGATCGATGTCGTGTTTCTACTGATCATCTTTTTTATGGTTGGTACACAGTTCACAAACGACGAACGGCAAATTGATATTCAATTGCCCGGAGCGCACAACTTGAACGCGATGATATCAACCCCTGATCGCCGTGAAGTGATCATTACGAGTGATGGAATCGCACATCTCGATGGGCAACCGGTTTCGATTTCTCAATTGACCGAGCGACTGAGCGACCTTCGCTTGCGTTATCCGGATCTAACCGTAGCGGTGCGGGCTGATGGAGACGCGATGCAGAAACATGTCGTACCTGTTTACGGTGCGATACAATCTGCGGGGATTTCTCACACGGCTGTTCTTGGCATACAGTCCAACAAGTTACGATAAACAATGATTTGGTTTCACCAACTTACAGAACAACTTTGGCGCGGATGGGCCTACATTAGCAGTGGTCGGACGTTGGCGATCATTCTGGGCGTCGGTTTCGCGATTCTAGCGATTTCTCTGCTGATCGCCTCCAGGACAAAGTGGGGCCAAGCAAAGCCGTTGACCAAAGCGGTGGTGCTAAGCGTCTTGGCGCATGTGTGGTTGCTCATGTACGCGCTTGGTTCGCGCGAAACACTGCCCCAGGGCAAGCCGAACGGACGCGACCAAAAGATGTCGGTGGCTTTTGAGACCACTTCCTCCGTTCCAATGGCTGACGGTGCCACCAGCGAACTCGAAGAAGCTCCTGTAAACGATCCGTCTGAATCATTGATGCCTTGGGAACGTCCCGTTCCGCTCGCTGATCTTCCCAAACCACCGGAAATACAACGGTTGTTTGATAGCGAAATTTCCGTACCAGAACTGCTTCCCGTGCATGAACCAACCCCCATGCCCGAGCTTCCGCCGAGTGCTGATGATATCAGTGATTCCAATCAGGATTTGAATTCCGAGGTACGCGCTAGTGAAGACCCGCCCGAATTGTTGAGCGATCAAGTTCAATCGCCGGACTTAGAACAGTACATCGAGCCCGAAGCAGGCGTACTCCCGCCGATTTTACCTGATCCCTCACTGGCGGATTCGCCACATCGAACATTCGACGCGCTGCCACCCGACACGAACTCGATGTCCCTGCCCGTGAGTACGGATTATTCGTCCGTCTTGCCTCCTGACGCACAACTCCCAACATCACCAAATCTCCCCAAAGAGTATCAGCTCCGGCAAGCGCCCAATCGATTGCAACTCGCTCAAGCCTATGGGGCAGAGGCCGATAGCGAAGCGGCCGTTGCTGGCGGATTGCGTTGGCTCGCGTCGGCTCAGTCGATCGATGGTGGTTGGATCGCAGCAAATTTTGGTGCAGGCACTGAGACGCGCGCCCTTGGCGAGTATCGATACGGTACCGGTGACCGCGCCGATACGGGAATCAGCGGTTTGGCGTTGCTCGCCTTTCTGTCCGCTGGACATACGCATGTCGATGGTGAATTTCAAGAAACGGTCACCAAAGGTTTGCAGTACCTGTTGCGAGTCCAAATGCCCTCAGGTGACCTTTCCGGGCCAAAACAAGTGGGCAATGAACAAAGTGTGGTATTTGCACGCATGTATTGCCATAGTATCGCCACTTTGGCGTTGGCCGAAGCCTATGCGATGACCCATGATGCCTTCTTGAAAGACTCTCTTTTGCGGGCTGCACAGTACAGCATCAATGCACAAGATATCCGTGGCGGCGGCTGGCGATACAGTCCACGTGATCCTGGAGACATGAGTCAGTTTGGATGGCAAGCGATGGCGCTTAAGAGTGTCGAGCGCTCGGGAATTTCGATCCCGCAAGAAGTCCAACAGCGAATGCGGCTTTTTCTCGAATCCTGTTCGGCTGGCACGCACGGTGGACTGGCCCGCTATCGTCCAAAGGATGGAAGACCGAGTGAGACGATGACCGCCGAGTCGTTGGCCTGTCGACTATTGCTCGACTATCCGCTATCACTCGAGGGGCAGCGCGAAGCCACTCAGTTCATTATGCGGAATCGCCCAGGAGAATCGGAAGACAATGTCTACTTCTGGTACTACGCGTCACTCGCCTTGTTTCAATTGCAAGACGAAAACTGGCGGAGTTGGAATCAAGCGATGAAAAAACGTCTGATCGCTACTCAGTTGCCAGCTTATGGCGATCACGCGGGAAGTTGGGAACCAGATGGAATCTGGGGCGGCTACGGTGGCCGTGTCTACTCGACTGCAATGAGTTGTCTTTGTTTAGAAGTGTACTATCGCTATTTGCCCATGTATCAACGCGCGAACTTGGCGAGGCAACCGCAGTTGGAAGGTATGCGGTAGACTTACGCCCTATGCCAATTTCATGCCTGGGGAGCAACAGAAACTGTCGTGAAGATCGATGATCTGTTGAGCGATGGGATGCGGCTGTGTTGGGCCAATCCATTCCTGGAATTCGCAAACCGCCCAATTCTTGGCGCGTTGACAATAGGTTTCGTACCATTGGTTAAACGTTCTCTCACGCTGCTCCGATGCGAATGGAAATCTCTCGACCGGCGGTTTCCATCCAACTCTCCATGGCTTGGGGGTCAGCCTTGCTCGAAAACATTTCTGTGATTTGCAAAGGTCACGATAGAGTGGATCCGAATCCAATTCCGTCATGGTCTGTAGCGTCGAATCGTCGATCGACTCAAAAATTCGATTGGATACAATCGCTCGCAATCCGGCGGCAGTACGATAGAGACGAAATGCATAGTCGGGATGTTGGTTCTGCCAACGGCGAACGTGCTCCAACTTGCTTGCCAACACCGCATCGATCGATTTGGTTTTTGCTCCGAATAGTCTTGCGATCATCCCTGGTTGTTTGATCGTTGATTCAATATCGATGTCGACGATCATTACACAAGTGACGTTGAGTACGAGCGAGCCGTATGCATTGCGTGAAATAACGGCGATTTCGTTTCCATCTATACTCTCTATTCGATCGATGACTTGCTCGCAGATCGCGTTGTCCATGACGTACTGGTAACGATCCAGGTCCCCATCAGGATTATGGAGCCAATCCAGAATGCGTCGCAGTCGATCGTGCGCATTGCGAGCTGCGTCATCTTGGCTGGTATTCGACCAACCGCGAGCTGTAACGGTGCCCGAGGAATTTTTTAAGACAGTCCAGTATTTCGCAAAACGCATTGTTATCGGTCCGCTGATATTTGGTCAAGACTCGCACGCTGGCATCAAAATCTTACTTGACGATCCAGCAGCTGAGCAAGCAAGGTCATGGACAATAGTTTGTCGCATCAACGCGGCTCACGCCGAGGGTTTGGCGGCAAGCCCCGTCAATTTACTCCTCAATGGCGTTTTCACTGGATGCTTTCGTAGCGGTTGTGTTTCGTAAAATACAACCCCATTTCCTTAACTGCATTGCCGGTGATGCTTGTCCAGTACATGGCGTAGTGTGCTAACTGGCTGCGGTAATAGTCATTTGCGGCAGGTACCTCGGCGAGGGTGATGTCATCGGTCTTGTAGTCGACGATGACCCAAGAAGTCGCTGAGTTGTCTTCGGTAGATTCTTCAAAGATAAGGTCGATGACTCCGCGGAAAATAGTTGGAAGGCCATCGGGATTGGTAATCAACGCCTCCATTGGGAGCTCGCTGTAACAATGTGGTGCACACTGAGCGCGTCGCCACATGTCAGATTGAGTGACCGACCGTACGGTGCTGACCAGTTCATCAATGCGATCGTGTGCAAGTCCATGTTCGCGGGCCAAGTCGAGAGCAAATGCGCGGAGGTCAGCATCGGTCGATTTGGTGCAAATCTCGAATAATTCATGCACTGCGGAACCCCAGCGATATCCGTATTCTCCCGTCGTCTCAAAACGTGGGCGGCTGACTCCTCTGAGCGCAAGCGATTTGGCGGATTGAATGTCGTAGCTCTTGATACGCGTCGCTTCCCAGCGTGAACGGATCAGTTCCGACGTGGCAAAAGGTGGCGGGGTTGTGACAAAGTCTGAATCTGCTTTGGATATAATTTCATCATTGCAGTGGGTAAGTCCTCGAGTTGCAATGTGAGTAGCTTGTTGTTTCGGCGCTGAGTTAAACTCACTTTGAAGTTTGGGTACGGGCAGCGACTGGGCGTTGTCTAAATCAGGATAAAGCTTGGCCCATACAGACTTGTCGTTGCCAGTACTAATAACCAACGCGTTGCCTGCCCGGGTGGTAGCGACATACAACAAGCGGTCTTTTTCTGCATCCAGGAACGCCTGCTCGACGGCTTGGTAGGTCTCCCAATTTGCAGGACAAGCAACAGGTTTGAAATGCTTTTGTCTGGGCGGACGGTTTATTTCGTTATGCACGCTCAAGTAACCGCGCGCCAGTTTTGTGTCGGCTTGGTCCGACCGGTCAACGTGGGAATGCACTGCGTGAGTCGTTGGAGCGTAGACATCGACCAAAAAAACAACTGGCGCTTCGAGCCCTTTGGCCTTGTGTAGATTCATCAGTCGAACCGCGTTCGCGTCAGGAGATAAAGCGGAGCAGCCTTCAAATTCGTTGCTCTCGCGAAGTTGGTCGATCGAACCCACGACATCCACGATGCTGTCAAAATCGTTTGCATGGCAGCGCAACCATTCAATGGCTTTCAAAAAGCCACCCGCTGCAATGTTCCCGTCGTCACGAGAGGAAGCTCCGGCCAATAGCCCCAAATCTTCGGCGATCCTGGTGACCCCCACGGTATACGGCAAGTTGCGGAGCCAGCTTGCGTATTCGCTCAGCCTTGCACAAACCTGTTGATATCGAATGACGACATCGCCAGCATCACCGGCGTTCGTAGCGTCTATCGGCGCAGTATAAACGAAGGTCGCGCCGAGCATTCTGAGCTCGTACAACTCTTGGTCGTTAAAGCCAAACAACTGTTCGCGAAGAATTGCAAGAAAGGCAACACGGTCATAAGGATCATCGACGCATAGTAAAACGTTTGTAAGCAACTGCAGTTCGGCAATGTCCGCTACTGCGTTACCGCCCGTCACATCGCAAGGGATGTTGTACCGGTCCAAAGCTGCTTTATAGATGGGCAGACTTTTTTTTGCCGGCGGAATTATCAAAAAATCACGCGGTTCAATTGCACTGGTCCGACCCTGCTCGGTTTCCGCTCGTGTGCGACTCAGTTCAAAGCCGCCATTGATAGCGTGGTGAATCGTGCGCGCGATAGCATCCGCTTCCCCGGCAGTATCGAACGCTCGACCGAATTGCGCCACAGGCAAACGGTAGAGGCCGCTTAGAGAAGGAACATTGGGAGCGGGATGCAAAACCTCCTCTCGACCTTGAAGCATGTCTTCGGCAGCCGGCGAATAGATGGTAGCTGATGTGCCGAACAGCCGTCGATAGACTTTGTTATTCCACTCGCGGATGGTTGCCTGCGAACGGAAGTTTTTAGCCAAGCTCAACACTTCACCGTTGGAATTTTCTATGAGTTCCCGCATGCGGTTATACGTCACGATATCGCCGCGACGGAATCGGTAAATCGACTGTTTCGGGTCACCCACTAAAAACAAAGCACCAGGTCGCAGCCCGCAAAGACTCCAATTTGTCTCGTCGCGATCTTGCGAACACAAGAACGTCAGCATCTCGGCTTGCACGGGATCGGTGTCTTGAAATTCATCGACCAAAATATGTGTGTATCGAGCCTGGAAGTAAGCTCGCAACTCGGGCTGATGCCGTAAACCGTCGACGATTCGCAACAATAGATCGGTGAAATCCAGTCCAGCGTGCAGTCGCTTGTGTTTTTCGTAAATTTCTACCGCGCGCTGCACGAAATCGAGAACAAGCGGATAACGTTTGGCATACCAATACGCAAGCGCGGGCTTGGCAATTGATGTTCGAAAATGCGCCCAGAAATCTCGCTCTTCTTTTCCAATGGCTTTTGATATCCAGGCACCTTGAACAGTATTGGGGGTTGTATCAAATTTCTCTAACAGCTGGATGAATTTGGCGGGGCGAGTCCAGTCGCGTTGACTAGCTCTGAGAATCTCCTCGTAGTGTTCCATCAATTTGTCATTGCCGCGTACCGCAGGGAAATTCGGTGCAAGGCTCCGCATGCGTTCGATGTAATTTTGTACCTGTTGCTGGATCTGTTCCAAGTCGACTGGCTGAGGTTCACTCGTCGGCCAGCTTCTGATGTCGCGATGTGAAACCAGATGATAGTAACAGTGCTGCAAGTGATCTCGAACCAGACCAAGTTCGCTCATTTGGTCGAGCAGCGGGTGGTGTTCAGCCATCAAGTTGTGGATATTGTCGTGCCACGCCTGACTCTTCAACTGCTTGTCGTCTTCTTCTGTCAATTCGCGAAAAGCAGGGTCGACACTGAATTCGATGGGGCGCTCGCGAAGCAACGAAGCGCAAAAACTATGCATAGTGCCGACAAAGGCTTGATTAGAACGATTGCACGCGTCCAACATGCGCTCACGCGATTGAGCATCAAAAGCGTTGTTCGGCTCTGATGCACGCGAGCGCAATTTCGCCTCGAACCGCTCGAGCAACTCCGCAGCCGCTTTACGGGTGAACGTGACAGCAACCAAACGACTGATTTCGCATTCGCCGGTGGCAATCAGATTGACCATACGCTCGACGATGTTCGTAGTTTTCCCTGTGCCTGCAGCGGCTTCCACTAAGAAGTTCGTGCGCAGGTCGTTCGCGACGCGTTGACGAGTTTGCGCATCGACAAGCTCGTTGTTTCGTTGATCGTTGTTTCGTAGATCGTTCATTGTGACAGCTCCCGCAATTCGATCCACGGTAGCAGAGTTTCGCGATTACCTGGATCCGTCGCCTTTGCCTTGGCTTGTCGGGTCACCCATTCGAAATCGTTGCAGACGCTCCTGTAGTTGCAATAAGTGCAATCTTGCGCATTGTCCGTAGCAATGAACACACCTCGTTGGATCAGGTCAAAGATTCTTCGCAGCACGGCGTCTCCCGTCCGCAGCTCCCCGTAGGTCCACTCGATCCTGCGTCCTTCGGCCTTCGCACTTGGAAAAAAGTATCCGAACGAAGTCACCGCATCAGCTAGACCGCCCATGGCAGCTATGCGGTGACGCAGCATGCCGACGTAAAGGAAGGGTTGCAGCTTGCGACCACCCTGAAATGGATTCGCCTGATCAAACCCCCAAGCCGAGCCCGACTTGTAATCCCAAATCGCATAATGTTCACTGCCGTTGATGTCGAGGCGGTCGATTCGGTCGATGCGTCCTCGCAATCGCATGATTCTGCCATCGCTCAGCGTAAGAGTAACCGGTTCTTGGCAATCGATTGCACTGCGCGGTTCCTCTTCCATGCCAACCGAAGCCTCCAATATCCAGGGTCGCGCGTTCTTGCTTCGACAATAACTCTCCTCTTTCTGCAGGAAGACGTCGCACAGTTCCAGCAACTCTTCGCGCTGTCGCAGGTATGCGTCCTGATTGGGTATTGGGATCTCCTGCAACTTCTCATCCAGCTTCGACTGCAAGAGCCTCTGTAGGGGTTGTGAGTCGCGACGGCGATCTGGAACGAGGTCGTGCTGCGTATGGCCACGAAGGAACTCTTCAAATACACTATGAACCAAGCTGCCAAACTGCAATGCGTCCAGCCATCGATCCGTGTCAACCTCCAGCTGATCCGGTGGCCAAACGCCAAGACCGTATTGGAAGAAATATCGGCGCGGGCAAGTACCAAAGGTCTCAAACCGATTCGCAGACATCGGCATGCTGGAATTGTTTGGATCGAGCTTAATCCCTGCGGCAGGGACAAATCCATCGTAGGAACCGAATGCAGTCGCGGCAATCGCTTCCATTGCAAGTCGACTGCGTGCAAAGTGGGGATGGCGTGCTTCGATCTGCGTGCGACGAATCAGTGGATCTGGCTGACTAAGGTGTTCAGCAAACTCAATTTCACTGATGCTCAACTGCGCCGAGTTCGTGGTGCTGACAAAAGATGCTTCCGTGCCACTTGTTGACAATAACTTCGATAATTGTGCGTCGGCTTGATGTGTCAGTCGGTAAAGGTCTAACAGCCCAGGGCTTGCATATTGCAATCGATCTTCCGCCAAGTGTCGTGTACTGTAAGACAGGGTTACTTCCACGCAACTGCGTTCGATCGCCCGCTTGAGAGCAAGAAGCAA
This sequence comes from Pirellulaceae bacterium, assembly GCA_041753315.1. GTDB lineage: Bacteria > Planctomycetota > Planctomycetia > Pirellulales > Pirellulaceae > Aureliella. The sequence goes on from JBGSUV010000097.1 coordinate 11,035, forward strand.
TGCCCGCTGATATCGCTCACTTCTCACCATCGACGTTGTTAATTTTTCGCTTAGCGCTTGCCGCTCGGTATCGAGCAGCAAGGGGTCAATCGATGCCCGACGCGGATACCTTGATTCGTCCAGCCCAATGACAAAAAGTTGTTTGCGTCCCGAAAATCCACCGCCGTCCAGATTTGCAACGTGGATGCAACCGGGGTGAGGACCGCTACCCAAGACTCGGCTGTCGATAGGCAGTTCTTCCAGCCATTGAGTCACATCGAAATCACCCGCTCCGATTACAGCGCTGGATTCGATCAGACCATCGATGTCGTCCAGTAGTTTGCTGCGCGCGGTTCGATCGAATTTAGATTCCGCACGCGCACAATTCAACAGAAAACGCCGCGCCTTTTGTAAAACCTGCGTGGAGGAGTCATTGGGCTGTGGCGCAACTTCAACCATCGCTGCCACCATCGAGCGCACCGTCTGCAGGGTCTTAAGCCCCGCGTCCCAATCGGCGCCACGTTCTTGAGCTTCCGTTTCCCCACGGGCAAGCTGTAGAAGGTAGTCATCGCGTCGAACTTGTGAACTTTTAATGGACGCATCGATTTGTGACAAATAGCGCTGCAAACCAAATGCAATGGGTACGTCTCGCAAGGCATTGGCAAGTCGAGTGTAACCAACTGTTTTATGGTCATCGGGCCGCACCAGCAATCCTTCGCGCAGTATTTGCACCGCTTTCGATTGCATGCCGTCCGACCGTAACCAACGTATCCAAGAACGCAACGCGCGACCTGGCCTAGAATAGACACACGCGATTCCCTCGGCAAAAGTCACTGGCAGTTCGTCTACGGTAATGATTGGGGCAACGGCTGGGGCAACTCCATTGAGCCAAAGTGACAGTTGTTCCATGATCACTGGCACATAACTTCGATAGTCGGTATAGAGAAGTTCGATATCGTCGAGCCTGCTAACGCTGGTGTCGGACGTTGTAATGCGCTGAAAGACCTGCCGCACCTCGTTTGCTTCCCCCATCGCATTGGAGTAGCCAAACGTAACGCGTCTCGAACTTGCCGCTTCGCGGATCAAGGCTCGACACTCATCTAAGCTCCAATGATTGTCGGACGGGGTCGCCAATTGCGAATGGTTGGCGAGTGCGGTCAGCAACTCCGATTCAAGTGCACTTAGTTGGAGTTCTTCTGGAAGCAGAACGAGCAGTTCTGTCGGCAGCACAATGGAACCGTCGCAAATGCCGGTGATCGCTAACTGCACGCCGCCAGCGTAATCAATCGACTTGCACGCGTCCAAATGGTTGCGGTATGCGTGAAACAGCTTATGCAAGTCACGTCCCTTTGCCTCCGATTCAAAGTCGCCGGCAACGAGCGAGTTGCCAATGCAATGCGGCTCCAGTTTTGCTAAGCGAAGATCATTGAAAGTGCGCAGAGCTAAGTTTGCGAGGCTGTCGATGTTACTCACTTCGGCAAAATAGTCTAGCTCTTGCTGTTCGAGCAATTTAACGACGAGTTTTCGTATCAGCATGTGTGTGGTTGCACTTCCCACGTATCGCAAATTCCGCTTCGCCAAAACGCAAGCCGACAATCCAACCGCGACGGTGTTCAATGTCTTGGCATGCAGATTGATGGTGGCATGTCCGCCAAGCGTCAGACCGTCTTTCCATTGTTGACCGATACGCAGGTTTTCAACCAGCAACCACTTTTCATTCATCAGTTGGCTGCGGCAGTGAGCAGCTAACCATGCGAGTGGCATTTGAATTGTGTTCATAGGATGTTCATCTCAAAGGTTGTTCATCTCAGCAAGGACTCGTTGGTGTTATCAAGGAAGTAGTTCACGTTGATAACGAGTCTCAAGAACGCTCTTGTATTGCAATGGAAGCGACTTTATTGATTCGATTATCAACAAGCGGTACTTGTGTTGCTGCATTGGACTGCAACCGATAGAGTGGTGGAAAGAATAATTTGCAAATTGCTGCTTTAGGATAAGCGAGGTACGCTCCTCGGAGCGCTCGCACAATACTCGTAAAAACGAAAATCAAGGAACTCAACTGATGAACCACGAACCTATCATCGAATTGCTCAACGAAATTCTCAAACATGAGTGGACTGGAGTTGCCCAATATTCGCAGGCCTCGTTCATTATCGAAGGTCCATGGCGCGAAGTCTATGCGCCAAAGTTTGAGGGGGACGCCGAAGAATCCTTCAAACATGCGCGGCTGATCGGTAACAAAATCACGTCGCTGGGCGGTGTTCCAGTTGCGCAACGGAACGAAATTAAGCAATCCCGGAACCTCAAAGAAGTGCTCGAGAATAGCTTGGCGTTCGAAAGCAAAGCTGTCGAAATGTACACTCAAGCGTTGGAATTGGCCGAAGGAAATCGCCCCCTGACCGTCTTTCTGGAAGATATCTTGATCGACGAACAAGAAGGGGTGGAAGAGTATTCCAAACTACTGCGAGAAACGGAAGGCGTCTCCGCGTTCTCGGCCGCTCGCAAAATGGGTTAACGAAAGAGATTTGAGGTTAATCATCTGGAGAAGTGCCACTAGCCGCAAGTGCCAGTTGCACCGTTTGCAGTCGAGTCAGCCGTCAAATAACTAAGCGGTCAGTTGACCGCGAGCCGTTTCAAAGCGAATGATGTCGACTTTTTCGCGTTCGGTGGCTTCGATGGCGTTCAGGGCTGTCTCACACGCGCGGTGGACTTGAACACCCAGTAGATTTCGCAAACACTGAAGTTCAGCACGCGATAAGCTGATCGATTGCTGGGTAAACCAGCCCACGTCAGGGCTAAACGACTCGGTGCGCAATACAATGGACAACTTCTCGGCCGGGCGCAGCACGATCACTACTCGTCGGTCGGGGGTACAGGTCACCGATGAAATGACGGTTTCTGAGCAGTCGTGCATGATTCCTCTGCAAGTCCCGTTTGCGTTACCTGGCAAGATGATCGTTAATTCCGGTACGCTTTCACTATATCCCAAATCGGCGTCCCAACAAGTATGTATTTAAGGACGACATAGACTGGGAGAAGCGAAAGCCGCATGAAACTCGCCACGCAGGGGGCAGGTGACTGCGCGAGAAAAGTGCAATTGGGTTTTAGCGAGTGAAAGCAAGGCCTCTCGGGATACGGACTTTGTTCTCTGGATCAAGCTTGATGACCATTAGCACAGCGGTTGTGAACCGAGCTAGCTCGGGCATGCCATCTCGTGTCACCCATGCAAATCGCTCGCCGTATTGACCAACAAAACAGGCATCTTTGGGAACTTGTCGTTTTGTCCCCAGATGGAACCAACCCGGCAATGGCACGTCGCTCAATAAAATTTCGATTGGTACGCGTTCGTTTCCATTCTGGTCATCATCACCATTGTCGGCCGACGACTCTTGGCCATTGTTCGAGCTGTCGGATTCGCTGTTTGCTGCTTCGCTGCTCGAAGTCCCATTGCTCTGCGAAACCGGTTGGCGTCTACGATCGCGCAGATAGAGCGTCGATTGCATAGGCGGCAAAGGCGTCAGCCCCAAAGCGACACGATACAGATCCTGTAGGTCGATCAGCCGACGGGGATCGGTGGTGGGGTCGGCCCCCCATTGTTCGCTGACTTGTCGACTTTTTGAAGGTCCAAATTGGTCGATGCCAAAATTGCTTCCGTTAAATGTCGTAAATCCGCCAGCAGTGCCAAATCCCATTTCGTCGTTGACTTGAATAACTCCCTCTGCCAAATCGATGTGGGCGGGTAACGCTTTGGGATGGCAGGACATCATCGCGAGATTCATAAGAACGATGCGGTATTGGATTTCCAGCACGGTGCTTGACGTAAGCACGGTGCTTCTGGAGAGTTGGTGATGAGTGCAACCGATGCACGCGAGGACCATTGCAATGCCCAGCATTATTCGCATATTCATTTCGCGCATCCACAGCCGGCAGTCGAACTCCAGAAACTACACTCAACTCTTGAACTCGGAAAACCAACTCTTCCTACGTTAGTGTTAATGTGCAGACTGACACTATTTCTGGTTCGTTGAAGCTATCAACTTCTTAGACGCAGCTAGCATTGAATCAGGCGTGAACTGCAGGTTATGCGACGTAGGACAGAGTATTCGATGTACTGACGGCAATTCCCCCTCAAACGACTCGCTGTCACCATCGCCAAAACTCGTCGCTTGTTCTTGCTACAATTGCGGTTCCAACCCTGCTGGAACCACTCCAAGACAACCATTGCTGCTCCGTTTTGAAATCGAGGACTCCTCACATGCAACTCCAACGTCTCCTGCTCGTCATGCTCATGCTGTTGGTGAGTTGCCTGCGAGCGACAAGCTTTGGTGCCGACACGGTACGCGTTATTGTTGACGCCGATACAGCCAACGAGATCGATGACCTTTACGCCATTGTGCGAGTATTGGTGGCTCCTGAGTTTCGAGTCGAAGGAGTGACATCGGCCCACTTCACTCGTTCGACGGAGAGCAATGACACGGTGCACAAGAGTCAGTTGCTCAACGAACAAATACTGGATGCGATGCAACTGCGCGATTCAATTCCGCATCCGATTGGCGGCGATCGCTCCATGTCATCTCCCTCTTCGCCAGTCGATTCGCCGGCAGCGCGACTGATCATTGAAAAGGCGCACGCGGGAACCGAAGACGACAAGCTATTGGTATTTGCACTGGGCGCGTGTACCAATCTTGCATCAGCATTGGTCATTGACCCAACGATCGAATCCAAAGTGATTTTCGCGTTTATCGATGGCGACTTCAAAGATGGGCAATGGGGCCCTGGGATTTTTAATTGGCGAAATGACATACATGCCGTCAAAGCCATCTTCGAATCCAACGTGGAGTACATTCACATGCCCGCGCGTTCGGTGAGTGTCGATATGAAACTCACCAAGCGGGACGTGGACGAGCACTTGAAGGGGCGTGGCGGAGTGTGGTACCTGCTAGTCGAGCGCTGGGAGACGTTTCCCCGCACGGCCAAGAGCGAAAGTAAGGTGATGTGGGACGTGGCACTGATCGAAGCATGGCTTCGTCCGGAACTTGCCACGCCAGTTGTTGTCGGTGCACCCATCATTCACAGTGCCACGCAGGTCGAGCAGAATCCCAGCAATCCTCGCAAAATTAAAGTTTTTGAGGCAATTGATGCAGCCGGGATGGAACGCGACTTTTGGCAAGCGATCGATGCTGCGATGACGGAATCACCGCAGCGGTGAGCGGAACTTATCCGTTACTTCCTCGAAATGCGGGAATATCGGGGAGGCGGAAAGCACCATTTCCTGCTGGCGCGGGTACGAGTTCACCCGCGGGGGCGTTACCTTGACCGGGCAACTCAGGTACTTCAGGAGCAGTGGTGGGGGGCAATTGATCGGAGGGAGCCATTTCCAGCGGCTGAGTCTCCATGCCTTGCAATTGATCGCGCATCATTTGATCCGACTCCGTCAAACCGTATGCAAATACGGCGTCGCCGAACCCACCCCCGAGCGTCTCGGCTCGCATTGGACCTGGATCAATCCACAAGCCGTCTGCATCTAATTCCATCGTTCCGAGGTTCAAATCGAGTCCCCGCCGTAGCGCTTCGTAGTTCACGAAGATGCCGATCAGTTGATTTTGGGTCGTCAACAGAGCGCGGAGTGCGGTAGTGGCATCCCGGGCTGCCGTTGGTCCTGACACAGTACCTAGCGTTTCGCTGATGGAACGCAGGTCTTCGTTGATGCTGATCTGCTGTGTCGCGGTTTGAACGGCGAATCGCTGAATTTCAAATGAGAGCTGATTTTGACGAATGGCTCGCAGCGTGCTGCGCATGTTGTTCCAAACGGCATCTTCGTATTGATAATAGGATCGTTTCGCCCGCTGGTATTCAATTAAGATCTGACGATAGTTGTTGCGTTCTTGAAGTCGAGTGATCGGGGCATCCCAGGCCAAGCCGACTCGCAAGCGACCCGTTGACGAGCGGAGAGCCAATGGGTTGTCGCCGACGTTTTGGACATCACCCGCGACGGTAAAATCAAGGAAGCTTTCCAGGTCATCTGCAACAAACTCTATCGATCGCCAACTGTTCACCAATGCGGCTCGGTTATTCAGCCAATCGCGGCGGTTGGTTCGCGCAATTTCGAGTGCATCTCGTGGTTCGAGATCAACTTCTGGTAAAATGGCGGCTTCGGTCCGCGCACGTGCTTGAATCAATTGAATCGCCAATACATCTTGGCTGATACTTGCAATGAGGTCTTGGGAACCTAGGATCACACCTTCGCTGATCTCGGCGAAGCGTTCCCGATCGGAGTCGAAATCGTCGAGCTTGTCGATCGTTTCATCAATGCGAATTTCCAGTTTTCCGAACTCTTGCAGATGTTCTTGGAATCTCTTTTCGAACCGATCCAATTCACTTTCGAGTGTGTCAGGAAGTTCTTCCAGTCCGGCGCCTTCCAAGAAAGTGGTGTTGAGAGTTCCGGTGGGGAGCAGGCTACAAACCATACCCTTTTCCCGATCGGCGATATCGAGCAAGCGGTTCAACTGCTGACGGCGCGTGGGGAGTGAGTCGCGGAGACGATTGATGTCTGCCCTGACCTGTTCAATGTCTTGGTCGACGATCATCCGCTGCAGTTGTCCGAGTGGTTGTAGATTCTGCGCCAACGACTGAAGCGCTTCGGCCAGTTGCTCGTCGGCGGCGATCGATCGGAAAGTCTCGCCCGTATCTTCAACGCTTTCAATGGTGCTGAGGTCCAAAATCGTCGTGTTATTGTCGCCGATGGTCGCACGCGACACCGCCAGTTCGGCGCGTCGGTCACGAAGCTCTTGTGAGACAAGCCGGAATCGATCCAACAGCGGATCTCGAATTTCTACGCACAGATAGGGTGGTAAGCCTAAGGTCGTCTTGAACGTATCGAGCGTCTGTTGGTAGGCGACTTGAAGCTGCAACAAACTGGTCTGAAAGTCGTACAGGTCTTGTTGCGCCTGTACCACCTGCAGTTGTTGCGATGGTATTTCTTGTTGAGATTCCGGAATTGTCAATAACAACTCACGATAGTTGTCGCGGAGTTGAAGATAGACGTCGGTTAGCTGCGCTACCGTCTCTTCTTGGTTGGCAATTTGAAGTTGGTCTTGCAGCAAACCGAGATATCCCCCGGCACCGGGCACGCCTGCTTGAGCGCCGCCGCCTCCTCCTCCGCCGCCACCCAGGTTTCCGAAGCCACCACCCAAGCCCGTAAAGTTTGAAAAGCCAGAGCCACCCAAGACTCCACCGCGACGTCGAGGTTGAGTGTCGGGGTTCTGACCGGTGGCTATCTGCACGTAGAAGCCTCGGCGGTAACGTTCAAACGAACGCACGTTCGAAAGTAAGGTGCGTTCTGCCAACGTCAAGCGTTCGAGAACAACGTCCCGCCCACCTTGTCGCAACAGTGGTTGAATCAACGAGAAATCGAGCAGCGTTGTTGCGGACTGATCATTGGGGCCGGCAAGTTGCCATGTGATGTTGTTGGCTACACCGACGATCAAATCGGCACCCGTGGAGAATTGCTTCTGCATGAATGCCCCACGTGACCCGCGGCTCGAAAGCCCCGTCGAGAGCACGCTAGTGCTTTGCGTACCATTATTGCGACGTGGACCGGTTGACGTATAACTCGATTGCCAGCCCGCGAAGAACTGCGAGTCAAACAGGAAACGTTCGCTGGAGACGTCCAGCGCGGACAGATACATTTCTTCCAAGTTGGATTGATAGGTCGGCGAGTGAACCAGCGCTGTTCGAACAGCATCCTCCAGATTTAGAACCAACACGCCCCGTTCGTCGAGTGGCAAATAGCTCCACCACTGCGGATTTTCGACAATATTGGTTCGCCCGTTGGCTTCCCACAGCGGATATCCCTTTTTGCCATCCACCATCCGCATGTAGCGATGCGCCTGCGGATCATCCTCCGGCATCGGCTGGCGATCAGGATTGAACGGATCGAACATTCGACTTCGCGGGTCGAGCTCGATACGGTAGGGGCTCGCTGCTGCCGCTTCACAACTTTCGGCCAGCTTCTCGTCGAGCAAATAGTAAGCCTCACGATCAGTTTTTGCGCGGTACTTCGCCCGGGTACAGCCAGCTGTGAAGATGCCACCAGCAAAAACAGTGGTTACTGCTGCGAAAGACGTCCAGTTCTTGAGAGCTCTGCGAAAGTCCGCACGAATTGAATTTCGTTCTTTGCGTGCATGTTGAGAGCGTTGCATCGGCTGCATCCTTGCCATGTGTTCACTTCGTCCAATAACGGTTCTGTCTACAAAACAGATCGTTCGGAATTTGACGCTTGTGACCTTGATGGCAACTCGCCCGCCCGTAGCAGTCGGCCGGACTGTATCATTTAGCCCAGATGCTCCAATTATCCAGAGCGAAACCCCTGTTTATGTTTTCCACTTGGGGGGATTTGGCGACTCTTCCCAAGAAAACGGCGCGAAATCGTTACAAAGTCGAGCAACAAGTAAGTAAGATGAGAGTTTGGCGCAAGGGGTGGGAACGTTCCCTGCCAGCCAAAATACTTATCGGATCCCCTATTCAGGAATTGAAGTCAGCCATGGGTTTGGGTGGTATTCTCATTCTGCTCCTGTTGCTCGTTTCACTCATCGTTTTCATTTACTTCATTGTAATGACAGCGCGGGGTTGGGGCGTATTGCACACGATCCTCCTTTGCACTCTTTTCATCGAGTGCTGGGTCTTCATGGTCTTTGCGGCAGGGGTGCAAGATCGCCGCGTTCGCTACACCAAAGAAGCTCAGTTGGCGCAAAAGAAGGCGGAAGACGCACTTGCGCGGACGACGCAACTACTTTACGGCAACTTTGACGCCAGCGGCGATGCGCGGAAAGCGGTCATACCTGTGCGAGGAATGGTTCGGCGACTTGCCGCAGCTCGTGGTCGGGTGTGGCGACAGCTACTGTACCTACAAAATAACAATAGTGAGTTTCTACTGGAATTGTCGACTGGTCGACCAGCAGCCAATGCAGACGGGTTGGAAGAAACCGAACCAGCGGCACCCGCCACGCCGGCCGCCACTATCGAAAGCCTGCCCGCGGAACTGGTCGTGTACGCGTTCGCTGAATCGGTTAACGAGCAAGGCCATCCCCGACCTGAGTTCTACCTCGGTGAGTTTAAGATTCTGCAAAGTCAAGCAGGGCAAGTCACTTTAACGCCCACCTTACCGCTGCAGAGCTTTCAACAAGAATACATCGCATCCGGATCGGCAACGAGTTGGATGCTGTATGAGTTGATGCCAGTTGATAGCCATGTTGCCTTTGCGGCTGAGGGGTCGGAACCGACGCCAGAAGCTATTTTTGGTCGTATGGACCCAGAGACAATTGCCGCACTCTTCGCGAACATACCAACCGAGAACAATTTGCAGCAAAAGATCATCGATTCTTACGTTCGCGACGGAACGCGAGCGACCGGCGATGACGAACTGGCCTCGCTTTGGGTGCAAGTCAACATGCTCAAAAATCATGAAATCGATGTTGATAGCGAAGAAGAAGCAAATGCAACCGTCGGAAGTTACTACGATAGCATTGGTCGAAGCGTAGATTCACGGCTAAAACGGGAGGAAGGGTCTTCCGTCGAATTGACTCCTGAAATGAACACGGAACTCATTGTCTTGAAGGAGGAAGCTGCACAGGAGTTGATTTCCGCAGGCAAAGCGGAACTTGTGCAACGCATTTATGTGCGTCCACTTAACGACTATGAAGAAGCGTTCAATCAGTATGTCTTGAGGGCCCAGGAACTGTTCGAGCGGATCACACTCGTGCGCCGTGAGTCCTCTGAAATCGCCAAAGCAAACGAATTTGCGAACGAAATGATCACATTCCGGCAAGTTGAAAACCAAAAACTGACCTCGGATCTCTCGAATGTCCAAAAGGAAATTGCCGTCTTGAACGATTCGTTGACAACGGCTAACGGTCAGTTGACGGAACTTCGCAAGCAAATGAGTCAGCTATATCGCACGATCCAGGCGAAACGTAATCAATTACCACTATAGGTGTCGACCTTGACGATCGTAGTGGTAAAGATATCATTGAAGTAGTCTTTAAGCGGATCCCTCTTGTAGGACGGTCGTGGTGATTTCAGAGTGCAGACGGTTAATTGGTATGGCGATACTGGCGTTGGCCAGTGCTGGACCAATTCCGCTCTGGTTGCACCACCAAATTTCGCATGGTGAGCATTCAACTTGCTGCGGAACATCAGACACGATTGCCCATGACGATACCCCATCGTGTGCTGGCGCTACTGTTTGTGGTTCAGAACACGCGGCGCATGCGACTTCAATCCACCAATGCAGCGGTGGTGAGCACACTGAGGCCGCTGCGGAATGCAAGGTGGTCGGTTCCGAGGTGGCAGCTGACGCTGCGGTGCTTATTCCGGCCGACGATCATGATTGCCTGGTCTGTTATCTACTCTCGCAGTCGGCTTCACCGGCTGCTGTTTCTCATCACGTTGCATCGGCTCCGGTCATTGAGTCTGTAACGATTCAATTGCAGCAGAATGATGCATCGGTCATTCGATCGACGCATCCTCCGCGCGGCCCACCCACGGCCTGATCGCTGCGACTTGATCAAAATCTGAATGATGTTGATCAGTTGACCGCACTCATTCTCAATCGGTGCGGATTGGTCGTGTCTACTTGCCATTGCAGGGAACACACTAACCGAGTGGTCTATCTTTGAGCCGTTGCGTATTTATTTGTGGGATTATTCAAATGTCTAAAGAGACAGTTTTATTTCGTCGTCGCGCTTTTACCCTGGTCGAGTTGCTGGTCGTCATCGCCATTATAGGAATATTGGTTGGCTTGTTGCTGCCGGCGGTGCAAGCAGCTCGCGAAGCAGCCAGACGTATGCAGTGCACGAACAACATGCGGCAGTTGGGAATAGCCGTTCATAATTACGAATCCGCTTACCGCCGCTTGCCGGCCGGCTGGATCTCAAATGGGCTCAGCGGCGAGCCGGGGTGGGGTTGGGCATCTGCCTTGCTCCCATTCATAGAAGGTAGCAATGTTCACAATCTCATCGACTCGAGAATCGCTATCGAAGATTCGATTCACGAACAAGTTCGGGTGACAGTGGTACCCACGTTCATGTGCCCGTCAGATATCGGCGAAGATATCTTCGAAATTTCCGAAGGCGACGGCCATGATCATGACCACGATCATGATTTTAGCGGCATAGGTCCAAGCTCCCTGGATGATGAAGGCGAAAAGTTATTTCGGATCTCGAAGAGCAATTTCGTCGGGATGTTCGGGACTTTTGAATTGGAAGACGCTCCCTACAACGGCAATGGTATGTTCTACGGCAACAGTCGAATTCGTTTCGCCGATGTTGTTGACGGGCTGAGCAATACGTTCATGATTGGCGAACGTGGCAGCCGTCTTGGTCAGAGCATTTGGCACGGGAACATTCCCGAAGTGGCTGAGCCGCATGCTCGGATATTAGGTGTAGCAGACCATGCCCCCAATGCACCAACCGGTCACTATGAGGACTTTAGCAGTTTTCATCCGGCGGGTGTGAATTTTATGCGGGCCGACACGTCCGTGGCATTTATTCCGAACTCGATTGACGAAGTTGTCTATCAGGGAATGTCAACGCGAGCGGGTGGCGAAGTCGCAATGTTTGATTAGCTCGCCCCACTCGTACTCCCACTCCCACTCCCACTCGTACTCGTGCTCGTACTCGTACTCCTGCTCGAGGAGATCGAATTTTTTCGAGTACGAGAACCGCCCAAGGCTGAGTACGAGAACGGGGTAAGGCTGAGAACGAGCAAAAAAAGCACCGCAAAGACTGCGGCAGTAAGTCACACTTTTGAATTGTGGTGGAACCGTCACTTCTCATGCTCGACTTCGGCGGATTCGCGTTATACTAAGAGGAGAGACGTCGGAACCTATAGACTTTGTTTTCTTGTTTCCATCGCTCACCCGCCGTTCCCTCCCGCCTAAAAGTAATCGTTCTTGATGCCAACCAACGTTGCTAAGTTGTGTGGCACAACTCGGTTTTCTCTCAAATTCGAGATATGAAGATGAAGCAAGTTACCGATTCGTATCTGCGCATTAATTGCAATTCGTTTTTTGCCAACTTGGAACAACAGCTTTATATTTGCGTGGGGCTGAGTCTAGTGATCTTCGTGATGTCGGGCGTTTTGCTGGCGGACGACAAGCTCGAATACAATCGCGACATTCGCCCCATCTTGGCCGACAACTGTTTTTCGTGCCACGGTGCCGACAGCGCGGCGCGCCAGGCCGATTTGCGACTCGATCAACGCGAAGCGGCGATTGAGATGGGAGCCATCACGGCGGGGATGCCCGAGGACAGCGAGTTAATTGCACGGCTGCTCACCGACGACGACAGCTTGATGATGCCGCCGCCGGAGACCAAGAAGAAACTGACGTCTGAACAGAAAGAAAAGCTTGGGCGTTGGATTGCGGATGGAGCGGAATATCAGCCGCACTGGTCGATGATCGTGCCCAACAAAGCGGAATTGCCTACGGTTCAGCATGCTGCATGGCCCAAAAACGCGATCGATTATTTTGTACTCTCCAAGCTCGAGCAGGCGGAGCTTTCACCTGCGGAAGAAGCGGATCCGCGTTCGTTGTTTCGGCGACTTCACTTGGATATAACCGGCCTTCCTCCAGTGATGGACGACATTGAAGCGTTCGCAACTGCTTACATCGCCAACCCTGATGAGACGCTTTCGCAGTGGATCGATCGGCTCATGGAATCGCCGGCGTATGGTGAACATCGTGCGAGATTCTGGTTGGATGCAGCCCGCTACGCCGATACACACGGACTTCATTTTGACAACTATCGCGAGATGTGGCCCTACCGTGACTGGGTGATCCGAGCGTTTAATGCCAACCAGCCGTTTGATCAATTTACCATTGAACAGTTGGCCGGCGATCTACTGCCGAATCCTACTGACGACCAGTTGATTGCGACGGGCTTCCAACGCTGCAACATCACAACCAACGAAGGCGGGACGATCGACGAAGAGAACTTGGCACTGTACGCAGCAGACCGAGTGCAAACATTTGGGTGGGTCTACCTTGGATTGACGACCAATTGTAGCCAATGCCATGATCACAAGTTTGACCCTTTGTCGACGAAAGATTATTACTCATTGGCAGCCTACTTCCGCAACACGACACAGCAGGCCAAAGACGGGAATGTCAAAGACGGCTTGGGGCCTGTCATGGTTGTCCCGATGGCAGACGACAGCCCGCGCTGGAAGGCACTGCCCGAAGAGATCGCAACCGCTATTGCCGCGCGCGATGCTCGCAAAGAAGCAGCCAAACCTGCTTTTGATCAGTGGGTGGCAGCCGTCGATCCGAGCCAACTCGGAGAAGCTATCTCTTCGGAGCAACTTCTGGTTCATCTAGAGCTCAATGAAGGAAGTGGCAATCAAGCTGCCAACCGTTGCAAGTCTACTGAACCATTTACGGCGACTGGCGAGATCGCTTGGATCGCTGATGGCAAGTTGGGGCCAGCGCCCCTGCTGAAAGCTGGAAGTACATTTGATCTTGGCGAAACAGGGGATTTCGAGAAGGACCAGAGTTTCAGCTACGCAGCCTGGATCCGCCCCGGTTCGGACAACGGTTCTGGCGGGATCATTGCCCGTATGGATGAGTCGAATAATTATCGCGGCTGGGACTTGTGGCAGCAAGGGCGGTCAATTTCTGTCCATGTCATCGATGCATGGCCCGAAAACGCGTTGAAAGTAACCACGCGCGACCCGGTACTCAAGACGGGCGAGTGGCATCATGTCCTGGCGACCTATGATGGTTCTAGCAAGGCCGAAGGGATAAAGATTTACATCGATGGAAAACTGCAAGCTGTCAACGTCGAACAAGGCAGTTTGCAGCCCGACGCATCGATTCGTACCACGACCTCGCTTCGCATCGGACAACGTTCTGGATCACAAGTGTTTGAAGGCGGTTCGGTGCAAGATGTTCGGCTTTACGGGCGAATGCTGAGCGATGTCGAAGCGAGTGCCTTGGCCAATGTGACGCCGCTGCAGGCACTGCTTGAGGTTGCTGCCGAATCGCGTTCGCCTGAACAACAAACTGCACTGTATAATCACTATTTGACGCACGAAGATGCTGACTATTCTAAGCTCGCCGGGCACGTCACAGCGCTCGAAGGGGAGCTGGCCGCCATTCGAGCGCGCAGTCCGGTTACGCATATTCAGCAAGAGCGCAAAGACACGCCACCAATGGCCAACATCTTGATGCGCGGTGAGTATGACAAGGTTGGTGATCAAGTGGCGGCTGCGCCTCCCGCCGCACTCCATCCACTACCCGCCAACGCTCCGAACAATCGACTTGGTTTGGCGCAATGGGTTGTCGATCCCGCCAATCCGCTGACGGCCCGGGTTACTGTCAACCGATTCTGGCAAGAAATTTTTGGACAAGGTCTGGTAGCTACGCCGGAGGATTTTGGAATTATGGGGGCACTACCCAGCCATCCTGAGTTGTTGGATTGGATGGCCGTAGACTTTCGCGAGAGTGGCTGGAACACCAAAGCCCTATTTAAACTGATGTTGATGAGTGCCACCTATAGGCAGTCGGCAGCGGTGACACCTGAGAAGTTGGAACGGGATCGCGACAACGACCTGCTCTCGCGAGGGCCTCGCTTTCGCATGGCCGCTGAAATGATTCGGGATTATGCGCTCGCCAGCAGCGGTTTGCTATCGGAAAAAATGTATGGACCGGGCGTCAAGCCTTACCAACCTGGTGATATCTGGAATATCGTTGGGCTCCCCGGCGGTGATACTCGCGAGTATGCGATGAGCGAAGGTGAGAACTTGTTCCGCCGCAGTTTGTACACTTTCTGGAAGCGGATGGCACCACCACCTAACCTGGAAGCGTTTAATGCGCCCAGTCGCGAAGTGTGCACGGTGCAACGCGAACGAACCAATACGCCACTTCAAGCGCTTGTATCTTTGAATGATCCATTGTTCGTTGAGGCAGCTCGTCATTTGGCGCAAAAAGCCCTCAAAGAGGCCAGTGCAGCAGATGATCGCATGCTGTCCATCATTGCAGCCCGCGCTTTGGGGCGGCCGTTCAGTGACCTTGAGGTAGAGGTACTACTGGAAGACAAGCAGTACTTTCTCGATCATTATCGTTCAGCGCCGGAAGATGCACGGGCGCTGCTTGAAATAGGTTCGTCCCCCGTCGACGAACAGTGCGATAAAACGCTGCTTGCCGCCTGGACGATGGTGTGCAACCAGGTCTTGAACTTAGATGAAGTACTTAACAAGTAGTTTGCCTGTCGTTCCCAACATCCTACCTCCCGCCCTCAGAGCTCTTTTAGCGAATCCCCAACCTACTGCAACCGAGGCGACAAATGATGAGCCCCAGCAATCCACTTGATCAATATCAATCGCGTCGGCAATTTTTCACTAGCGGCAAGAACGTGCTTGGTGGAGCTGCGTTGGCCTCGTTGCTTGGCCCTGCCCTGGGCTACTCCGCTGACGGAGAGCTAACACCAAGTCAAACGCCGATTCCGCTTGATTTTGTTCCCAAGGCCAAGCGAGTGATCTACTTGCACATGGTGGGTGGACCTTCGCAAATGGATTTGTTTGACTACAAACCGACCATGAAAGATTGGTTTGACAAAGAATTGCCCGAGTCGATTCGCATGGGGCAACGGCTCACCACGATGACCAGTGGTCAAGCTCGCTTTCCGGTTGCGCCTTCCAAGTACCCGTTCGCTCAGGCTGGTGAATGTGGGATGTGGATGAACCGCGATCTGCTTCCCTGGTTGTCCAAGAAAGCAGATGAGATCTGTTGGATGCGCAGCTTGCATACCGAAGCAATCAACCACGAACCGGCCATTGCTGCGATGCAAACCGGTAATCAAGTTACAGGCCGACCTTGCTTAGGTTCATGGGCATCTTATGGCTTGGGCTCCATGAACGAGAATCTTCCCGCGTTTGTAGTGCTAATTGCCACGCCCACCAATCGGGAGCAAGAACAGGCGATTTCAGCTCGACTGTGGGGCGCGGGCTATCTACCTGGCCAGCACGCTGGAGTTTCGTTCCGTAGCAAAGGAGATCCCATTCTCTACGTGAACAACCCGCCTGGTATTCCAAGCGCCCTCCGCAAGCGTTCGATTGATGGGCTTAACAAGCTCAATCAAATGAACTTCAATCAACTGGGCGATCCCGAAACGGAAACGCGAATTCGACAGTATGAAATGGCGTTTCGCATGCAGGCCAGCGTGCCCGAGTTGACCGACATTACGCAAGAGTCCGCCCAGACCTTTGAACTCTATGGCGAAGCGGCCAAACAACCCGGCACCTTTGCATACACGGCGCTCATGGCGCGCCGTCTGGCTGAACGCGGAGTGCGCTTTATCCAGGTCTATCACAACAACTGGGATCACCATAGCAACATCAACGGTCGTATGGCTGACCAGTGCAAGGACGTGGATCAGCCCTGTTACGCATTGCTCGAAGACCTCAAACAACGAGGAATGTTGGATGACACGCTGGTGATTTGGGGTGGAGAATTTGGGCGAACCATCTACACCCAAGGTACATTGACCCAAGACAACTACGGACGTGATCATCATCCCCGTTGCTTTACGATGTGGATGGCGGGAGGTGGTGCCAAAGGTGGCGCAATTTATGGAGAGACCGACGAGTTTTCTTACAACATTGTCAAAGACCCCGTTCACATTCGCGATTTCCATGCCACGATACTTCAGCTATTGGGGTTTGACCACGAACGTTTGACCTACAAGTTCCAGGGGCTCGAACAGCGATTAACGGGCGTTCTTCCAGCTCGAGTGATCCCCGAGTTGTTAGCCTAATGCGCGCCTGGCAGATTGCACTCATCGCCAGCCTAGGTGGGTTGGTTTCGATAGCGGAAACGGTTGGTCAATCGCCAACGGTAAACAGAGAGGTTACCGCGTCACAAACCAACACAGCTCAAACCAACACAGCTCAAACCAACCCAACTCAGACCAGTTTGGAAGTGCCTGAGGCAGCGTTGGGAGAGGAACAAGTTGCATGGTTTGAAAGCAAGATTCGTCCGTTGCTGGTCCGGCGTTGTTACGAGTGTCATTCTGCGGAAAGCGGCAAGACGCACGGTAGTCTGGCGCTTGATACCAAAGCGGGATGGGAAAAAGGAGGCGACTCGGGTGCGGCCATTGTACCTGGCGATCTGCAAAGTCTGATGATTTTGGCGGTTGAGTACGCATCGGATGGGCCGCAGATGCCTCCCGAAAATGCTGGCGGTAAGTTGCCCGAATCAGAGATTGAGCTTTTAAAGCAATGGGTGGTCGGCGGTGCCATCGATCCACGAACCGAACTGGTGAGACGCGGCGGGTTGACGGATGCGGAAATGCGTAGTTGGTGGTCTTTTCAGCCGATCGTATCGCCGGCTATCGAGTCACAGACGCAGCCACTAACGACGACGTCGGAAATCGCTGAGTTGCCAGCTGCTTCCACAGTCGACGACTTCGTTCGCCAGCGTCTGACGGCCGCGAAGATCGAACCTGCCGAGGAAGCGGATCGACGAACACTGATTCGTCGCGCGACTTACGACTTGACCGGTCTTCCACCAACACCGGACGAAGTCGATGCGTTTGTCAATGACCTGTCGCCCACTGCCTACAGCCAGTTGATCGAACGCTTGCTCGAGTCACCGCGCTACGGTGAGCGTTGGGGGCGACACTGGCTGGACGTAATCCGCTACGCTGACACGGCCGGCGAAAACACGGACCATCCAATTCAGGACGCGTGGCGGTTTCGCAATTGGGTGATCGACGCATTGAACCAGGACATGCCGTACGATCGATTTGTCCGCGAACAGATTGCCGGCGATCTGATGCATGCTGGCGATCCGCCCGAGCAGCTTGCAAATGGAATCGTGGCCACCGGTTTTTTGGCCATTGCGCGGCGATTTGATCATGACAGTGACAAGCACATGCACTTGACTTACGAGGATACGATTGACACGCTTGGCCGCGCCGTTTTGGGACTGTCGATCGCCTGTGCGCGCTGCCACGATCACAAGTACGATCCGATTTCGGCGGAGGACTATTACGCGCTATATGGAATTCTCGCCAGTACACGGTTCTCGTTTCCGGGTTGTGAAGCCAAGCAACAACCGCGTGACCTTGTGCCGCTGATGTCGCAGGAGCAATGGTCTGCAGCTATCGAACCCCATGCTCGTCGATTGGCTGAAGTGGAAGCGCAACTTGCACAACTACAGTTGGGGCCACTCTTCGATGACACGCAGAGTACCTTTGTGACATTGGCGGAAGGTGAAGTGTTCGAAGGAGGCGAGTTTCGGTTCGATTCCGAATCAAACTTGGCGCTGGAAACAGTGCGTGTGCAGCCGGGAGAACTGCTGCGATTGACCGTGGACCCCAACGGCAACTATGGAGCTGATACAACGCTCATTGAACTGAAGATCACATCCATAGCCGGTGATAATCCGCAGAGTTGGGATTTGACCACCGATGCGCTGCGATCGTTTTTGACGGCCAATCCGTTGCAGGATCGTTACAACAATGCAGGCGTCTGGTGGTTGCTCGATGGACGAGGCTCCTACTCGATGCTGGGTGAGTTGGTGGGAGAGTTATCTGGACAATCGGCCTTGAAGGCATGGCGGTCTGGAGACAACCCGGCAGTCTTTGTGAATACAGCCATGGAACCAGTCCGAGTGTGGACAACTTTACCTGCGCAATCTCTGTTCGTGCATCCTGCGGCAGATGGCGCGGTTGCAATCGGTTGGATGAGTCCCATGGCTGGGGAAGTACGAGTGAGCGGTCGTGTCGTCGACGCTCATCCAGGAGGTCCCAACGGTGTTTTGTGCCGACTGGAACACAGTGCTGTTGATTACCGCGCAAAAGCGGATCAACTTTCAAACGTGGCTGCACAGCGTCCCGCATTGCTCGAACGGCGGGCTACCTTGGTTGCCTCCACTCCGACACAGCCGCACGCTTACGCTGTCGCCGAACAAACACCCAGCAACGCACGCTTGCACCAACGCGGCGATCCTGAGCAACTTGGTCCGGAAGTGCCGCGTCGGTGGTTGCAGCTTTTTGGTGGTGAACGCTTGCCCGAACAGAGTGGTAGCGGTCGATTGGAATTGGCACGCTGGCTCACAATCGACAATCCGCTCACAGCCCGTGTGATGGTCAATCGCATCTGGTTGCAACACTTTGGTAACGGGTTAGTTGCAACTCCTAACGATTTTGGAACCCGAGGCGAATTGCCTTCACATCCGGAATTGTTGGATTGGTTGGCGACGGAGTTCAAGCGAAGTGGCTGGAGTGTGAAGGCCATGCATCGCTTGATCATGAACTCGGAGACCTATCGTCGGAGCAACCTACTGACCACGCCTGCGCGCCAGCAACATGCACTTGAGGTCGACCCTAACAATCGACTTTTGTGGCGATTCGATCGCCGACGACTGAGCGCCGAAGAGCTACGCGATACTCTTTTAGTGGCCAGCGACCAGCTTGATCTTTCGCCTGGAGCAGAGCATCCCATTGCTCCACCAGAGACCTGGTCCTTTACTCAGCATGTGCCATTCACGGGTGTACCAGAGACCAATCAACGAAGTGTCTACTTGATCACTTTGCGAAATCGTCGACAGCCATTTTTTGGTCTATTTGATGGTGCCGATCCCAACGCCAGTACTCCGCAGCGACAGGTGACCACGGTTCCGACGCAGGCGCTCTATTTCATGAACGATCCATTTGTGCACGCACAAGCGGAGCAGTTGATTGAAAGAGTGCAGGTCAGCGCCGAAGAAGATAGACTGAACGGTCTGTACCGCATCGTGTTTCAGCGCCAGCCAACAGCGCAGGAACAGATGGCTGCAAAGAGCTTCATGGCCAGGTATCGCCAGTCGATTGATTTGGCGTCGCCTGCCGACTCGACGCAGCCAGAGACAACAGCATCGCTATTGGCGGAGCGAGAACTTGCGGTATGGCAAGCCTATGCGCGCGTCGTCTTGTCGAGCAACGAGTTCCTGTACGTGGATTGAACCGATGAATAAAGTCCCATCCTCCAAAGTTCGTCGTCAATTCCTGCGTTCCTCGGTGGCTGGCTCGCTGTTGATGCCTGGGATTTTAGGGGAATTGCTTGCGAGTGAACGCGAGTCAGGGTTTTTGAAGACCGGGAATTTTTCATCGGGCCTGCATCATCCCGCCAAGGCCAAAGCGGTCATTTTTTTGTTCATGAGTGGTGGTGTATCGCATGTTGATTCATTTGATCCCAAACCGGCGCTGATCCGCGACCATGGTAAGCAAGTTGTCTTTGATCATCCTGAGACACGCGATCGGCCGGGCTATGAGAAGATTTACTTGAAGCGTCCCGGCTGGAAGTTTGAACCGCGCGGCGAAAGCGG
Source organism: Pirellulaceae bacterium (assembly GCA_041753315.1). Classification (GTDB taxonomy): domain Bacteria; phylum Planctomycetota; class Planctomycetia; order Pirellulales; family Pirellulaceae; genus Aureliella. The sequence goes on from JBGSUV010000097.1 coordinate 31,379, forward strand.
TATTGAGGTCAGCGATCTGTTTCCGCATATGGCGCAGCAGGTCGATGACATGACAATTATCCGCTCGATGCATACCAGCCACTCGAATCATTACAATGCAACGCTTGGGATGCACACGGGCTCATTTGCGTTTGCGCGTCCCAGTATTGGCGCTTGGTTGAGTTACGGTTTAGGGACGGTCAATCAGAATCTGCCCTCGTTTCTCGTGCTCGCACCACAGATGCCCTACGCGGGAACTCAGGTGTGGGCTAGCGACTTTTTGCCCGGTGAGCATCAGGGGACGCGCGTGATGCCTGGTGCGGAGCCGATCGCCAACTTGGGTCGCCGTGTTCCAACAGCGACTCGACAAGAGTTGGAATTATCCGCGTTAAGGGAACTGAATGAGCGGCACAGCGCATTGCGTGGCGATGATCCTCAGTTGTTGACTCGCATTCGAAGTTTTGAAACAGCTCACGGAATGCAATCTGAAATGCCGGCTGCGCTGGACTTGCGCGATGAAACGGAGGCCACGTTGGCGTTATATGGTTTACAACCTGGAGTGAACGAAGGTTTTGGTTGGCAGTGTTTAGCTGCCAGGCGGTTGGTCGAACGCGGAGTGCGATTTGTCGAGTTGATCCATACGGGTTCGAGCAACAACTGGGATTCGCACGGTGATATGGCTGATCATGGTCGTCTGGCGCCACAAGTAGACCGACCGATCGCAGGCTTGTTGCAGGACTTGAAGCAGCGAGGCATGTTGGACGACGTGTTGGTGGTTTGGACCAGCGAATTTGGGAGGACTCCGTTCAACAACACGGCCGACGCACCTGGACGCGAGCACCATAACTGGGCGTTTTCGTCGTGGTTGGCGGGGGCGGGAGTTAAAGGCGGGCATGTGCATGGTGCGACCGATGAGCATGGGATGCGGGCGGTGGTGGAGCCGGTGCACGTTCACGATTTTCACGCGACGATCTTGCATTTGTTGGGGATCGACCATGAGCGGCTGACCTATCGGCACGGCGGTCGCGACTATCGCTTGACCGATGTGCATGGCCATGTCGTCGGCGGAATACTGAGCTGAAACGATTGGGAATTTGACGATTGGCAATTCGAGCTGCTCTGGTGGTGCCGTTGCTTCCATGTGTACCGCCATTAGGTTACATTGTGGAATCGTTTTCGCCCCCACCTTCTGTTCCCGCCGGACAACAATATGAATCGATCAGAGAGTTCTGCAAGTAGCCAGCCGTCGAGCATGGTAACCGTTTTGTCGATCATGATGTTCTTACAGTTTTTTGCTTGGGGTACATGGTTCTCAACGTTGTCCGCTGCTTTAGCAAACCATGGATTGACATCGTTCATAGGTGGTGCATACGAATCTGCACCGATTGCAGCGATTCTGGCGCCTCTATTTCTCGGACTTATCGCAGATCGATTCTTTCCATCTGAGAAAGTGATGGGGGTGCTGATGCTCGTGGGTGGCGCAATTATGTTTGCCATGCCTGGCGTAGGCGCTGCCGGTCAGGGAGGATTATTGGTTTGGTTAATTTTGGCATATATGCTCTGTTACATGCCAACGCTTGGTTTAGGCAACACGATCGCCTTTACTCATATCCCTGATCAAAATCAGTTCCCTAAAATTCGCGTCTGGGGAACAATTGGATGGATCGTGGCTGGTTTGTTGGTAGGAATTCTAGGGTGGTCGACCAGTTTCAACATTTTCTGGCTCGGTGCATTTAGCTCGGTTGCACTTGGTCTGTTCTGTTTCTTTTTGCCCCATACTCCACCGCCACTGAAGGGCCAGCCACTGGACGTTCGTTCGCTGCTCATGGTGGATGCGTTCAAACTGCTGAAGGACTGGAATTTCTTTGTGTTCGCCGTATGTTCAACTCTGATCTGTATTCCGCTGGCCTACTACTATGGCAGCACGGGAGCATTTTTGACGCAGGCCGGTTTTTCTCAAGCGGCAGCTACGATGACTTTGGGGCAAATGTCTGAGATTGTATTCATGCTGTTGATTCCCTTCTTCTTTAGGAGATTGGGAGTCAAGCTGATGATTCTCATTGGCATGTCTTGCTGGGTACTACGCTACATTCTCTTTGCCTACGGAGCCCCGGAACAAATCACTTGGATGCTCCTGGCCGCCGTTTTGCTGCACGGCATTTGTTACGACTTCTTTTTCGTGACCGGGTTTATGTACACCGATCAAAAGGCCGGCAAGGCGATTCGAGGACAAGCCCAAGGTTTGCTTGTTTTCTTGACACAAGGCATTGGAATGTTTTTTGGCTATCGAATCATGGGTGGCGGAAATCTATTTGGTTTCATTCCACTGAATTGGACGATTGGAGAGTATGGAGAACAGGTAACCAGTTCGACGGATTATGTCGAAGCGCTTAAAGTCGCTAGTGGCGAAACCGCTCAGCTGGGTTTTGTGGAGTCGTTCGGCAAGATGTTTACACGCGAGTTACCGGCCAACTTGTCTCAAGAGCTCTTGTCAACCACGATGTTGCAGTGGAAGAACTTTTGGATGTTTCCTGCCATCATGGCCGCAGGCGTGTTTGTGGTTTTCGCACTTTTCTTTTGGGACCGCATGAAGCAAGATGTGGATGCGGAGTAATCTTTGCATCTGTTAAGCTCGCTCTGGTTTAAACGTCTTGCGCCAATAGCCGTGAGTCGTCGATCGCTCCGTCGATCGAAACGTCTTTGGTTCCGTCGATCAAAACGTCTGTCGAACTGTGCGACCTCGGCGTTTCGTTCGCAGAGCGAACGACGACGTGAGGGGCACTTGGGTTGCGAGCTTGCGGTCGCCCTAAATCGCCTTTAGCGGGGAATCAACCCACATCGACCAAAGTGATAACGGGCAATTGCGAAGCCTCTACAAGAAGTTGGGGAAACTTGCGCTAGGAAACGTAGATACGTTGCAACAGAAAGATCTTGCCAGAGTTAAACTGTACAGTCGATAAGATTCGTTATAACTTCTCAATTCGGTAGGCTTTTGTTTGCCGGAAAGCTCTAGGTGCGCGGCGCATCGAGAACCACTTGTTGTGGATTTCGTCCGCCGTGGAACATCGTTTAACGTGCCACTCGTAACTGGGTGGTATGTTTTCAAGTCAACGATGACCCAACCATGCATCCTCGAGCAGAGAAGGACTCTTTAAAGTATGCTCATGCGACACCCGCATCCTGAGTTACAGTTCGCTTACAAGCTCCCCTACGGCGCTGTGGTAACAGACCGCGGTGTACAGTTTGTTGTGTTTAGCCGCAGTGCGACCGCTATGCGCGTACTGCTTTACGATAAGGTGAATGACCGTGAACCGTCTGAGATCATTGAATTTGACCGCGATACCGATCGTTGGGGAGATGTATGGAGCGCCTTTGTGCCCGGCATCGGACCTGGGCAACTTTATCATTTCCAAGCCAACGGTCCGTTTGATCCCGAGTCGGGGCAGTGGTTTGACGGCAACGCGCGACTGATCGATCCCTTTGCCAAAGCGCTTGCTGGTTGTTTTCAGAAGAGCACCGATGGAATTATCCGTCCGCCGAAATGTGTGGTGGTCGATGACTTTTTCGATTGGGAAGGAGACAGGCACCTTCGTCGACCACTGTCAGAGACCGTTATTTATGAAACGCACGTGCGTGGTTTTACGAAGAGCAAGACATCGCGAGTCAAACACGCAGGCACTTACCTGGGCCTAATCGAAAAACTGCCCTATTTGCAAGATTTAGGTGTCACGGCGGTTGAGCTGATGCCGGTGCATGAGTTCCCGATCCTTGATATTCACGGCAATGTCCCCGAGAGACCAAATTATTGGGGCTACGACCCCATGGCTTTTTTTGCCCCTCACCGCGGTTATGCGCACAGCAAAGTGCCAGGCGCGCAGGTGAACGAATTCAAGCAGATGGTGAAGGCATGTCATCAAGCTGGGATTGAAGTGATCCTGGATGTCGTGTTCAACCACACTTGTGAAGGGAACGAGCATGGTCCGGTGCTCAGTTTCAAAGGTTTGGAGAATCAGGTTTACTACATCCTCAATAGTGGCGGCAGTCACTACAGCAACTATTCCGGATGTGGTAACACCTTTAACGGCAACCATCCGATTTCGCGGGAGTTGATCTTCCATTGCCTCAGGCACTGGGTGCACAACTACCACGTGGATGGCTTCCGGTTTGACTTGGCGAGCATTCTCTCGCGCGATCGTTATGGCAATTTGATGCCCAATCCACCGATGGTGGAGATGATCGCCGAAGATCCGATGTTGGCCGACACGAAGATCATCGCAGAAGCCTGGGATGCCGCTGGTGCTTACCAAGTGGGATCGTTTGGTGATTTGCGATGGGCGGAGTGGAATGGACGTTACCGCGATGATGCGCGGCGGTATTGGCGCGGCGATGATGGTTTGATTGGTGCGATGGCCACGCGTTTGGCCGGTTCATCGGACCTGTATGAACACGCCGGTCGCGCTCCTTACTGCAGCATCAATTTCATTACCAGCCATGATGGTTTTCCTCTGAATGACTTGGTCAGTTATAAGGAAAAGCACAACGAGGCAAATGGTGAAGGAAATCGCGATGGCGACAACCATAACTGTAGTGACAACTATGGGGTTGAAGGTCCGACGCGTCGTAAGCCGATCGAACGGCTGCGGTTGCGTCAGATCAAAAACATGATGGCGACCTTACTGTTAAGTCAGGGGGTCCCGATGATTGTGATGGGAGATGAAGTACGTCGAACACAGAAAGGAAACAATAACGCCTACTGTCAAGATAACGACATTTCGTGGTTTAACTGGTCCTTGGTCAAACGTAATCAGGAGCTATTCAACTTCGTACGAGGCTTGATTGCGATTCGCAAGAGCCAACCGACTCTCCGTCGCACGCGTTTCCTCACGGGACGAGCATTTGATTCACGCGGCGTACCCGACGTGAACTGGTTCAATCACATGGGCTTGCCGTTCAACTGGGAGAATCCCAGTGGCGGTCTGGTGTGCTGGTTACCAGCCCCAGCCATTGCGGATGACCCAGAAGGGCAAGGGCGTGATTTGCTGTTGATGTTCAACAGCACGCCAGAGACTCTCGACTGTGTCCTACCCGAACAGATCCGAGGTTTGCGATGGAAAGAATTGATCGACACCAACGCGGAAACATCCAAGGATATTTATCCTAATCTGGATGGTCCGCCCGCACCGGCGAATCGAAAAGTCGAGTTGGTTTACCGCAGCATGAAAGCTTTCGTAGCCGATCGTCCCGCCTAGTTTCCCGTAACTCGGCGGCCCGTTATTCACCGTTTCACAACCTTCATCGATGCCCAAGTGGAATTCCCGTTCCACTTGGGCTTTTTTCTGTTCTTCCCAAATTTCAACTTCAACTTCAACTCGTGCTCGTGCTCGTGCTCGTGATTCGGACAGTTGTTGTCTTGCAATGCATGTGTTGGAGTTTGGGTTCGAGTAGTAGCAGGAGTACGGCTGGAGCTGATTAGTTTACGATCAGGATTAAGATCAGGATTAAGATCAGGATTAAGATCAGGATTAAGATCAGGATTAAGATCAGGATTAAGATCAGGATTAAGATCAGGATTAAGATCAGGATGAAGATCAGGATTAAGATCAGGATTAAGATCAGGATT
>JBGSUV010000098.1:0-17333 GCA_041753315.1 Pirellulaceae bacterium
GTCGCTATCAGCGAACGTACTTGTTCAGCCAGGGAAATCGGTTCAAGCAGCGAAGCATTCATCATGCCCCGCAATTAGAATATTTCGCCTCCCGTCGCTAGATCGCTATACTACTCCCCACACCTTCGGCGAATGTTTACGCTAACCTGGCTACCAATCTGGAGGTATCGTCCAGCGACTCGGTTACACGAGCCATTTCCCGTGGCTTGCTACGGCCGACCGACGCCCTGATCGAAGCGGCCACGACGTTTAAGGACTTGCTAACGGATGCGATGCAAGGGGATGTGCTGAGTTCCACCCTGGCTTACACCTCGACGCAGCTCGGTACGCTCTTGCCCGTTGACAGCTTATGGCAAACGCGAGTCATCGCACCGTTGACCGCGCTGCTCAGCAGCACTCCATCGGCGGCCATGCCCGCCATCGTCGCTGCGTTGAATGCTGGCTTGCCAGTACCGGCCTTCTCCGTGGAAGCCGATTCGGCGACCGAGAAATCGATCCGATTCAATCTCAGCGCAGCCAACTTCAGCAACGTAGCGAACAGTGCACCAACGACGACCGGGACTTTAAGCCTCGGCAGCGAATACCAACTCAATGTCGGCGGGACCTACACGTTGACGGGTAGCCTGGCCTTTACGGGCGTACTCGGACTGGACTTGGAACAAGGGGGAGACTTCGCAAGCGCTCTCTTTGTGCGCGACATCAATTTGGAGGTCGGAGCAACTGGGGAAATAGACGAACTTGACGCCAACATTAGTATCGGTTCGCTGACGGCGAGTATCGAACAAGGCAGCTTCTCGCTCGATGCGAAGGCGGACGTCGGCTTGAACGCGGAGAGCACCGAAAACGTTTCGTTGGCACAAATCGCCAACACGCCGTTCTTGTCACTGGTCACGCTGACACCAACCGCTGCTGTGGATCTCAAGCTTCCGCTGAATATCACCAACACCGCCACCGACTTTAACCTGGCCAACTTTGGAACCCCGGTCATTTCGGTTGCTTCGGACAATCTCTTTGGTGGCGTTCCCGATATTGTTATCGACGTGGAGATCGGACCACAGATTCAGGATCAGGTCCTGTCGCTTTTAGGTTCGCTCGACCGGGCCGCCGATGACATCTCGAGCCAGTCGATCCTCAACCAGCAAATACCTGGGCTAGGCGAAACACTCAACGGATTCTTGAATGAACCGGGGAGCGGTGGAACGCGGCGTTGGGGTGACTTGATCAAGTTCGAAAGTGCCGCCTGGAGCTACTTTGAGAGCTTCAATCCGGCCAGTTTAAACTTCAATCCAGCCAACAGCGGCAAGAAGCCGAGTGTGCTCGACCTGCGCAACGCGATCACTGCCAAGATCGAGGAAGTGACGCAATCACTCTTCTTCAGCGTAGGTGGTTCGTCGCCGATCTCGCTGAAAGGTGGTATCGACCTGGCCACCAACACGCTGCAATTCGACCTAGAGGTCATGGGAAGCTTTGAGCGCGCCATCGATCTCGACTTGGGGGAACTCGGTGAGGAGTGGAGCCAATACGGAGTCGAGTTTGATGCGGCGGCAACCGTCGATGTGACTGCGACGATCGACATGGGGCTCAGCTTTGGTGTGAGCCTGAGTTCCATCTCCGGCGTCGATCCGTTCTTCAACTTGAATCGCTTTAATGTCGACGCCGCTATCTCGGGTACGGGTGCGCAACTGGGATTCAGCATTGGTGGTGGCGCGATTGGTGGTACCGCAAGGGCGACGGCCTTGTCGATCAATGCTGGCGCATCGATTGCGTTGGCCAACACGGCTGGGCCGATCAGCAGCCGTCTTAGCTTGACCCCCAAGGGTGCCTTGGCGATTAATTTTGAATTCGATGCCAGCCTGTATGGATCGAGCGTCATCAGCGCCGGGGCTCCACGTCCCACGATCGGGATTACCGATACCAATCTGTTCGACTCGAATCCACCAACATTTGCAGCCAATCTTGAGCCACTGTTCCTTAACCTGTCGTCCGAAGCGATCGTCGACGGTTTGTTGAGCTTTGCAAGCTGGCTAAACGATGCGACCAACAGCGATGCTCTGAACATCAAGATTCCGGCGATCAACAAAACCGTGGGGGAAATTCTGGCTGCGCCAGCGGAATCTCGAGTCTTCGAGACTTCGCAAATCATTTCGATTAGCGAACCGGTCGTCGATGAAGAGTTCAAACGCTTCACTGTACAGATCAACCTCAGCGGAAAAACAGCCTCGTCGATCGGCATCAAGCTCGACGACACGATGCGCTTCCGCGCGACCAATGGTGATTTCTACGAGGGCATTGTGGATGCAATTGACGGCGAGCAAGTAACCGTACGTTACGCCGCCTCGCGCGAAGACATTCCCGACATCGCTCTACCAGCCGCTTCGTTTACGGTGGGTGGAACGCTGGGTGACACGCTCAAGTCGGCGCTCGTAAACTTTAGCAAACCAGGCGTTGTCGCGCCAGCGTTGGGCGATCTGTTCAACGAACTTGCAGAACCATTGGGAATTCGCTTTGAACCCGGCGCGATCACCTACAACAATACGACCAAAAAGCTGACGCTGATCCCGTCGTACACACCTCAGCCGTTCCAATTTGTCAGCAAGTTGGACTTCGGCGACGAAATCCCTGGACTCTCATTCAACGCTTCGGGCGATTTCCTAATCAGTGCAGCTCCGACAATTCGCATTCCAATCCAAATCGACTTGAATCGCAACAGCGGACTGTCGGCGGCCAATCGCGTGGCCATCGTCGATGACACAGAGCCTGAAGTACAACTTGCCATCGTTGCTCAGTTGGATAATCCTCAAGCCCGCGCGACGCTGGGCTTTATCAGCGGTTTGTTGGAGGAGGATTCCACGATCACCGAAAACGAAGGGATCAAACTGCTGTTGAATTTGGGGATCAACGTTAGGGATCCAGGGACCGTTGCTGGCACCGCCGGAGTAGCGACGATCGCCGAGCTGACGACGCCCGCAAATCTGGCCACCTCGTTCCAGCCAATCATTAACGGGTCACTCAACGTTGATGGAGTTTTGATCGAAGCCGAAGTAGCGGGAGCAGCCATTCCTGGTACGGTAACGATTTTCTCTACAAACAATCCGAATCCAACATCAACAACGACGCGGGAACCAGCAGGGTTCAACAGCTTAACCGAGTTGGGAGGCTTGTTTGACAAACTCTTCATCAACAATACCTTCGGTTCATCCGAGTCGCTGACGCCAGAAGCGATTGCGACGATGTTTGTGCAGCTGGGCACATCGATCCAGAACATCGCCGATACGCTGGACGTTCCCGATGGCATTCCGTTTGTCGATGAAGCGATCAGCGGCATTGTGGACTTCAGCCGCACCACTCAGAACTTTGCGCGGCAGTTGTATTTCAATCCCAAACTGGTGGGTGTTAACGATATCGCAGTCACCAACGGTCGTCTTTCCAGCGACGCTACCTTTGCGATACGCATCGAAGGTGGCGATCCGCTCTTCGTAACGATCCCTGCAGCAAGTACGTCAACCAACAGTTCGATTGATGATTTGTTTGACGACATTAACCAAGCACTGGCAGATCAAGGCTTGGATGAACTACTGATCGCGGAGCGGCAGGCTCCCTACGACAGTTCGCAAATTGAACTCATCGAAGACATTACTTTGGCTGGCAATTTTCCGAACTTTGTGCAACCACTGCCGGTTGGATTTGCCCGGTTCCGAGCCACGCTTCCAGCCGAGGTCAATCTCTACAACCTGGGCATTCGCGTGGGTGATGTGATCGAGTACCGCGATACGACTGGGAAATATGTTCCAGCCAGCGTCGATCAGATGACGATCAACACGCTGTCGTTCCGCTTTCTCGCTACATCACCCGAAGTTCTTCCGGTCACCGGCGCCGATCGCTCGATTGCACTCTTTGGTACCGACAATGCCAACAAGTTGGCCATACGCACCGTCGATCCTACCGCGGGCATTTCGCTCGACTTGAATACCGTCCGAATCACCGCGACAAGCGACCTGCCGACGCAATTGACCAGCGACCTCACGTTCGACTTGGTAATCAGTGGCGAAGCGGTTCCCGTCACCCTGACCGCTGCCTCCACGGCCAGCAATGGCCGCCCAGCCGACATGGTAGCCACCATCAATGCTGCGCTGGCGAATACAACATTCGAAGGTGGCACACTACAACAAAAGCTGCGTGCCGTCCTGGTAACGGACCCTCTAGAACCGAATTCATCCTTGCTGCGATGGATTGCCATCGACAGTGCCGTTACATCTCTTTCGCTGACCAATGCCACTTTGCTTGGCTTTGAAGCGGGACAAACCCAGGACGAAAATAGCGCGGAGACGGAACTTGGCTTGGGTAGTGAAGTGGTGGAAAGCGGCAACGTTACCGTGGCTCGTCCCGGGATGTTGGCCAACGCCACGTTCCGCGCCAACACGATTCAAGATCTGGTGCATGTCATCAATGGGATGTTGCAGGCGCAGTTTGTCGGTCAAGACCTTGCAACCGCATCGCTCAACTATGTTGCGGCTACCAAGTCGGTCGAATTTAACATCGCTCTCGGTGCGCAATTTGAGACTTCGATTGAACTCAACTTTGACGAAGGTTTGGACGTCGGCTTTACCGAAGTCAGTGTCTTCGGCGGCGGTAATGCGACGTTCACTGCCAACGCGGGAGTTGAGTTAACCGTTGGAATCGATCTAGAACCACCCTCGACGGAAACGGTTTCAGCAGCAACCCTACTGTCCAGCCTCGATGGCGGCCGTGGCGCCCGGTTTAAGGTGGGCATGCTTGGAAACACCGCAGTGAACTCGAGCGGTAAGAACTCTCCGCTTGCCAATGTCGCATTGAATCTACAGGTTAGTCAATTTGACGGGGTTACCACGGCTGTTAACGTCACAGTCCCTAGTGCTACCATCGCCGATAACTCATCGCTCGACGACTTGGCAAACGACCTCAATGCTGCTTTGCGCACAAGATTCGTAGAATTGAACTTGCCCAACCTGCAAATCTCTGGCGACATCCTTCCGGTGGAAGTTCAAACCACAGCCGACGGAAAGTTGTATTTGGTTTCCAATGCCAGCAAGATCAACGGCTTGACCATTGCCAGCGGGACGTCCACGTTCCTGGGATTCGCCGTCAATCAAACCAGCAACGTTTCCGATTTGGCGATCAGTTTGCGGAACGGCACAACGTTTAACGTAAACCTGGACTTCTCGTCGACGCTCGGAGACATCAAGACCAGGATCGAAACGGCTGCGGGTGGAGTTGGCAACCTAGAAGTCACCTTTGTTGGCGACCAGGTGCAACTCAAAGACAACACCACGCAAGTTGGGGAAAGCAAATTCTCGGTGGCATCCATTGCCGACAACATCAGTATTTCGGCCATCGGTTCACAGCTTGGAATCGTGCGCACGGTCGAGGTCCAGCAGGACGATCCCAACACTCCCAATATCGACGAGTCGAATGACGGCAGCGTATTGTTGGGCGATCCCTTGCGGGCCAGACCAAGTATCGACCAGTTCTACATTTCGACTACAGGTAGCCGCGCGTTTGCCAACGTAACCATTGAGGCAGACGACATTAATTTAGTGGGCACCATCGCGATCTTTGATTTTGGAATTGTCGATGGGACCGCTACCTTCACCGCCGAGGCATCGATCGATTTGGTAGATGTCGATGATCCAGACACAGCAGGCATCGATGAGTCGCTCGATGGCAAGTTGCGATTGTCGGATTTTTCGATTGCCAGTCTGAAAACGATCATTGATCCAAACTTTACGTACGCTGGAACAGCCGAATTGCCCGTCGGCGGCAATGTGTTGACTTTGCTTCCTGCAGAACATCAAGACTTGTCGATCGGCTTGTCGTTACAAAATCAGCCGGGCTCGCTCAAGCCGGTGATCGAATACGACGTTGAGGACTTCAGTGCGGCGCTTTCGAGCTTTAAAGATTTCTCACTTTCGGACTTGGCGGGAGTTATTCAGCGAGTCGTCGACCTGCTGCAAAGCAGCGATATCGAAGGGCTCAACACGCCCATTCCGGTCATCAATCAAACGCCCAACGATATCCTCGACGTTGTGGATGGTCTGGCCCGCGCTGCCGAAAAGATTCTGGCCGGCCCCGACCTGGAGCAACTCACCGCCATGGTTGTCGAGCTAGAAACGTTGTTAACCAATCTAGGTGGTACTCCAGAAGAAGTCGAAAGCGTCCGAGATCAGATCGCGGCGGTCAAGTCGGCAATCAACCCGAACCACGTGTACCAATTGAGCCTCACTCAGGCTCCGGTATTACCCACGGTGGTTCCTAACGACATCGCCTTGGGTGGAACCCCTGCCGAATTGTTTGATGAACTAACCCGCATCTTTGGCCCTGGCGTGGTCGAAAGCGTGACCGGTGAGCGCAGCGGTCCGTACACGGTGACGTTTACTGCCGCTCGCGGAAACGTCGATCCGCTCAAGGGGCGAAGCACCACGGGATTAACCGTTCAGACGCGAACGTTGACCGAAGGGGTTGCCAACACCACATCCGAAGTCCAACAACTGACGTTCGTTTCGACTGGTCAGCTGGTTGGCTCCATGTCCCGCTTGCGCAGCACGGTAGCCTTGCTAACCGACAGTGTTGACGGACAAGCAGAACTCCTGGCCAAGATCGACGAGCTGCAAGACAACATCGCGTCCAGTAACGGCTTGGGGGACATCATCGGCGATGCAATCAAGCAGGAGTTGGGGCTGGACGATGATGCCTTTGAACTAGCGATTGATTTCGTTGACGCAGACGCCGGGCTCGCTGGCTTCCAAGCCACCGCTCGCGTGTTTATTGGCATCGATCAGACGATTACCAAGACGCTTGGATTCGATTTCAATTTGCCTGACCTTGGGCCCATTGATGTGACCACCGGTGGACAAGTTAGCTTTACCGTTGCTGGACGGCTGGATCTCGACTTTGGCTTCCGCTTTGGCACCTTCACTCCCTATCTGTTTAATACAACTCAGGTATCGCTGACCGCTTCGATCGATTCGTCGATCAACGCCGAAGCGGGGATTGGCGGGATAAAAGGGAGTCTTGAAGGGCGACTGCAACTCAAGGAAGCTGTAACGCAGAATGTCAACACAGGCCTGACCACAGCCACGCTAGGGAGCACACCGACTGACAATCTAGTCATCGTGACTCGCAGTGGTGCGATCACTACGGCAACCAACGCCAATCCAATTGTGATTACCACCGCGACCGCGCACGGACTGCGAGATGGGCAGCGGGTGACAATCGATGGAGTTTTGGGCAATACCAATGCCAATGGAACCTATTTTGTTAGGCGGGTAAGTAGCACACGCTTCTCACTCTTTACAGACGCCGCCTTGACCGTGGGACGACCTGGCAATGGAGCCTTCACCGCGGGGAGCAACGCGACATGGAAAGTCGTTCTGACGCGTGGCACCGACATCAGCCAATCCAACATCGACTATGTCATCAACACAGCCACACCACCCGTCGTGACGTTCAAGGCTGCCACTGTGGCGACAACCGGCATTCAGTATTCGGAAGTAATGGGCCCTGCACAGCCAGCGGGAGTCTCGTTCTCCATCGATCAGAATCTCGTCCCTAGCGACTCAAACTCGATCGGCGGCATTCCGTTCAGCCAATTGTTTTCGTCGACCATTCCCCTTTCGAGCAAGTTCGACTTTGACTTCAACGGAATGGTGACCGCGGCACTTGACGGCAATCTGGCAGGCTTCCAAGTTGACAACGCTGTGACGGTCGCAGTTAGCCTGAGCCAACCGAAGAATGTCGATTTGCGATTTGACGGAATTACAAACACACTTAATTCCCTGCAGGACCCGAGCAAGTTGAGCCTGGCTCAAATCATCAGCGGTGTAAAAGCGGTTCTGTCGTTGATTGAGTCGGGCTTGAAAACGGACCTGCTGGAAAAGCTACCGTTGATTGGCGATGGGGTCGACCTCGAAGATAGCTTCGTCGGTAAGTTGCGCTCGATGATCGATCGACTCGACGCTGTTGTCAGTAGCGAAGGTGGGCCGCTGGAGTCAGTCAAAGCCAGTGTGCAACAAGCTATCTTTGACTCGATTGGACCGGGTGGTCCTCTGAAGATTCTCAAGCTGAACCCGCTGCTACACGATGATCCCAGCGTGCCTAACAACCTTGAGATCGCTGACTTCCGCGATATCGACATTACGATTCCTTCGCTCACCACGCCGATCAATGAAGCTGAGTTTGGAATCAATCTCAACATTGCGGGAAACGACAAGATCGATGTCGACTTTGATCTCGGCGTCGATGCGTTTGTATTTGATTTGGAAACCAAGGGGGGCGTGGAGCTAGGTTTTTCGTATGACTTCAGCTTTGGCTTTGGAGTTAGCCTACAAAATGGCTTCTTCTTCCAATTGAAGCCAAACGCGACGTATACCAATGGACTGCCAAGTGCTGGATCACCAGAGTTGGGCGTGACCATGGATGTTACTCTCAAGCCCGGCACCACTTTGGCTGGTAGCTTGTTCTTCTTGAATGTCTCGGCTGAGAGCAATCAGATCGAAGACTATAATCGCGACGGGATTCTCAATAATGGCGAAACGGGCATTGACCCGGTTACCGGATTGATGCAAGGCCCACGACTCAATGAAGCCCTCGATCGCTTTGACTACAACCGAGATGGCGACACCAACGATATCCTCAGCGAGTCCGACTTGGATGGCAACAAACGATTGTCCAAGGGAACGGGAATCGCCGGCAATATTTTCATCGATATTCACAATCCAGACAATGATCCACAGAACCGCTTGACCTTTGCCGAGATCAAGCAGACGCCGGTCAAGACGTTGTTCAATGCCGGTATAACTACTGAAGCGTTCGCCGACCTACGATTGAAAGCGGACGTTACTTCGACATTACCCAACATCACCGCCGATCTGACGCTCGACTGGGCGATTGGCCTTACATCGCGCGATGGCCTGATCGGCGGCGGCTTGCCGGATGTAGCCATTCATGACGTCAAGCTGGATATGGGGAGCTTCCTTTCCTCAGCGATCAAGCCAGTCTTCGAATCGATTACGACGTACCTAGGACCCGTTCGACCTTTGATCGATTTCTTAGCCGAGCCGGTGCCGGGGTTGAACGACCTGTCGCAGGCGATTGGCGGACCCGAGTTGACGTTCCTGACACTCGCTGCACTGGGTGTATCCCCAACGCCAGCGACTATTGAAGCCAGTCGAAAAGCGCAGCAGGTCATCGGCATCTTGAAAGAGGCCTTCGAGCTGGTCGATACCGTCAATGCTTTGGCTGCCAACGGCAACTCGATCGTGATCAACTTTGGCACGTTTTACGTTACCGGCAAACCGCTGCCGCAGAACAACGTCAGCACCACAGGCACGGGGCTGGAACGCATCCTCCCGACCAATCCAAGGGCAGGAACGCAGGTCCGCGTATTCAGCACCACGGCAGGTAACACCACAGAGTTGCCGACAAGTGCGTACCGCATCGAACGCTTCCAGCAGGGGACGACCAAGCGAACAAGAATCGTATTTAATGCGGCTCCTACGGGCACGATAACCGCCACCTACATCACCACTGAAGGGGGCACGACCGACCTAACGAACAAGAACACGCCGGTTCAGGTCAAGTCCAACCAGGTATCGTCTGACCTACTCGATTCGAGCGGCAATCCGGTACCAAACGGCGTGGCGAACAAGACAGGTCAATCTCCTGCTGCGGGTGCTGCCGGTACCAAGTCGTTCCTCGGCAAATTGACCGGCGCTGCCAATGCGGCTGGTAAAGGTGGACTGGGCATTCAGATCCCACTCTTCTCCAATCCATCAAATATCTTCAAGCTATTCACGGGTGAGACAACCGACATCATTCAATGGAAGATCCCCAAGCTGGAGTTGAATGTTCCGTTCAAGAAGCAGTTCGGACCAATTCCGATTCCGATTTCTCCGTTGTTTGTCACCGTGGGAGCCAACCTCAACGCTTTTGCTCAATTCTCGATTGGCTTTGATACGCGCGGTATTGCCCAGACGGGTAACTTCATCGATGGTTTCTATTTCGGTGACTTGGCGAATGTGACAACCGGTGCCGACATCGATGAGTTTGGGCTCAAATTTGAAGCGACCGTAGGAGCTGTTATCGACGTGCTTCTGGCCAAGGCAGGTATCGAAGGTGGTGTGCGAGCCAACGTGGGCTTCAACTGGAACGATCTCGACAAAGATGGCAAGCTGTATCTCGATGAGTTAGCAGACCTGTTCCAACTGCGGCCAACTCCGTCCAGCCCAGACACCCCTCCAGGTCTGTGCGTATTCGATGTCAGTGGAGCGATCACAGCCTTTATTCGCGGCTACTACGAGGTCGCGTTATTGGGAGGCGATACATTCACGATCGCCGAGCTAGAGCTATTTAGCTTTAACCACTCGTGCGCTGCCCCAGGCTTAGGTGAAGTGAGCGAGGATGGAACGCTCACCCTATTCGCTGGAGACTTGGCCGAGGGACGAGGTGGCATCTATGGTGATAGCCCCCACGAAACGTTCGAGATCAGCGAGTCGGTCGATCCGATCGATAACAAGAAGGTTCAAGAGGTCACCTTCCGCTACACCAATCGCTCTGGTGCGGCTGCTTCAACCACGCGGACTTACAAGAATCTTACGCAGATCGTCGCCTCCGGTGGAGATGGTGATGACCGCTTCATCGTGAGCCCAGGGGTGACCATCCCCGTCAAGTTGTTTGGTGGCACAGGCAGTGACTTCCTGCAAGGTGGCGACGCTGACGACGTTTTGACGGGTGGTGACGGTAACGACACATTGATCGGCGGCCTCGGAAATGACCGATTCGTCTTCGCAAACAACTGGGGAATCGACTCGGTTACCGAAGCAGCGGGTAGCACCAACCCAGGCGACGTCTTTGACTTCTCCGCAGTCACCAACACCCTTTCCATCGATGTGGACGGCGGCGTTCGAGTGACAAGTGGTGGGAACATCGTGCATGGCGGCACCGACGCAGCCAGCAATAGTGCCCGCGTGGCGGGTATCGAGTCGGTGTTGAGCGGTTCTTCGCGCAATGACTCGATCGTCGTCTCAGGCTTGTTGAACAACGCGACAACCAATTCGTGGACAGCGATTGGAAGCAACGGGGCCAATATCAACGGTGTCTTCAGCTTCCGCGGAGTTGAAAACTGGACCGCTGGACAACAACCGGATCGTTTCGTCTTCGATGCAACGGATCGAGTGGATGGAACGGTCGATGGCGCGGGTGGAACCGACATCTTGGACTACACGCTTTATGCAGGAAGTCCATTGACGGTCAATCTGCAAACGCAGTCGGCCAATGGCATCGGCAAGTTCCTCAACATCGAAGCGGCTCGTGCAGGCACTGGAGTAGCCGACACAATCCTTGGGAAGAACCAACCAGCTGACTGGACGCTCAGCGCATTGAACACTGGTGCCGTGACGACCGGAGCAACGACTTTTGAGTTCACTGGTTTTGAGAACGTCACCGGTGGCGACAGCGACGATCGCTATGTGGTGCAGGCCGACGGGCGCTTGTCCGGTCGCTTGGTGGGTAGCGCAACCGCCGACAAGCTCGACAACGATACGCTCGATCTCTCGCCGCAAACGCAGTCGTTGAACATTCAGGTCAGCGGCAAGAATCGTGGCAGCGTCGATCGAGGTAGTACGAACTTGGTTGCCTTCTCATCGATAGAGAGCGTTACCGGGGGCTCAAGCGAGGACCACTTCTCGATTGCCAATGGTGCGGCCCTCACCGGCTTGATCGACGGTTCTGCGGGCGGCCGCGATCTGCTGGATTATTCGAGTTGGACCACGTCGGTGGCAGTGGACATGACCGCCGAAACCGGTACCAATCGCACCGCGGGCAATACGACCGGTACGGTGGCAAACATTGAAGATATCTATGGTGGCTCAGCCGCCGACACGTTGATCGGCAACGCTCGGGACAATCGCATCATTGGTGGCGGTGGCGCCGATACGATCCACGGGCGTGAAGGGAACAATGTGCTGATTGGCGACACGGCCATCGTACAAACACAATCCGGATCGATCACCTCGATACGCCTGAGCGATACGTTTGACGGCAACGACACGATTAACGCCGGCTCCGGCGACAACTGGATTTTAGCGGGACTGGGCAATGACACCATTAATACTGGATCCGGCAACAATATCATCGCCGGTGACTTGGCGCTGCTAACGATCAGTGGCGGTTTGGCGACGTCGTTGCAGGCTATCGACTCCAGTCGCGACGGGAACGATACGATCACCACGGGGACTGGGAACGACCGCATCATCGCAGGCAACGGCGATGACATCGTGACTGTTGCGGGTGGCAACAACACGATCCTCGGAGATCGAGGGACGATTGTGCTCACCAACAATGTCGTTACGCAAGTCATCAGCACGCCGAGCGTTCTAAGTGGCAACGATGAGATCACTGCCGGTGCTGGCAACGACATCATCTTTGGTGGTGGTCGATCCGATGTGATTCTAGCAGGAGCTGGCAACAACTTGATCGTTGGCGACGATGCCAATGCGACATTTGCGAATGGCACGGTCAGCAGCGTGACACTGTTTGTGTCGAGCTTTGATGGAAACGACCAGATCACCACGTTGGATGGCACGGACATTATCTACACCGGCGACGGTGACAACACGGTCCAGGCTGGTGCTGGCAATGACGATGTCTGGGGTGGGAATGGTATCGATACCATCAACGCCGAAGGTGGAGATGATTGGTTAGTCGGTGGTATGGGCGACGACGAGTTGGATGGTGGCGATGGCAATGATGTTCTGTTTGGTGGTTTGCCGCTGGGTACCCGCAACAACTATCGCCTCGGCACCAATGACTTTATGCTGCCGCCACAATACGCTGAGGTGGAAAGCCACTATTCGAGCAGCATTGGTGCCAGCTTTGGTTTGCCAGGCATAACGACTGGGGCATATGTACCCGCCGTGTTGATCACGCCGACAATCACCGCTGGCATCTCCATCGATGGAATCCTCGGGGATGGACGCGATACGCTGCGAGGTGGAAATGACAACGACGTATTGTTCGGTGGATTCGATGTTGACAGATTGGATGGCGGTAGCGGCCACGACTACCTTGATGCAGGTGCAGGCAATGATGTCTTCGTCGTGGGTGGTGATGGCGATGACGTTATCCGCGGTGGTGCGGGGGACGACGTGCTCAGTGGTGGTACCGGTATCGACAATCTGTATGGAGATGACGGGGAGGACATACTCTCTGGTGACGCTGGCGATGCAACTGGCCGACAAGCTGGACAACGTCTATTCGGTGGTGCGGGGCGGGATCAGTTGACTGCGTTTGCTCCGCCGATGGAAAGCTTGACTGAGTATGTGACGCAAAACGGCTTGGCTGGCGACCAACTGTTTGGTGGTGATGACGGTGACTCGCTGTTCGGCAACGCTCGTCGCGAAGTATTGGTCGGCGATGCTGGCAACGACAATCTTGCTGGCGACGTCTTCGTTGGACTACTAACTCATGCCGCTGCAGGGCTCGTTACCCAGGCAGATACGCATGGAGCCGACGATATCCTGGTCGGTGGCAGCGGCGAGGACCAGCTATTCGGCGGGGGCGGAAACGACACGATCTGGGGTGGGTCCGGCAGCGACTTGATCGATGGTCAAGGGGGAATCGATCTGCAACGCGGCGGCGAAGGTATCGACATGTTCATCCTGCGGCTTGTGACTGCCGAGAGTTCGATCACCGATACGATCGATGGTCACTTTGGCAACAGCGTGGAAGGTGATGTCGCCGATGACAATGCTACCGACATCGTCATGGCTGTTGGCACAACCGGTAACGATACGATTCTGATTGGAGCGAATGCAAACAACGCCAACCAGGCGCTTGTCAACTTCAACAACACCAACTTTAGCGTCAATATGCGCGACGCGAGCGGACGACTGCTCGTCGAGCAGTTCCGGATTGGAGGTCTGGCGGGGAACGATACGATTGGCTTCTATTCTTCGGAAGCAATTCAAGCGGGTGTTATTCCGCCAGCGACCATTATCACACCTGAATTCGTCGAACTGGACACGAGCTTCCTTTCCCAACGCTCACGGGACTATGCGGGTGTCTTCGAGGGAAACAGCGGCAACGACATTCTGCTCGGTTCAGCCGGCCGAGACTATCTCGACGGAGGACGTGGAAGTGACGAGCTTTATGGATTTGCAGGCGACGATCGCCTGTGGGGCGATACCGGCAACGGCGCGCGGGTTGACGACGATCGCCTGTTCGCAGGGGCTGGCAACGATGATCTGATCGGTGGCTTAGGCACCAACAGTCTGTTTGCTTGGAGTTTTGACCCTGGCATTCCAGGTGATTCACAATTCGGCGTTTTCGTCGATGACGATGGCAATTTGTTTAGCGATGACGGTAATGGGACTCGCAAAACAGAGAACACCGGACTGAACCGTATGTTGGGTGGTGAAAGAAACGACGAGTTGTTTGGTGGTACGGTCATCGATTTCATGTACGGCAGCGGCGGGAATAACACTCTCTATCGCTCGAACGGTACGACGTTTGAATCGTTGGATGAAGGTTTGGCTGGTGATGAGTGGAAGGAGTTCGCCCGCGAGTCAGATCAAGTCTGGTATGTCGGAGGTACCAATGCGGCTGACAAGATCGATGTCAACTTTGTTACCGAGCCTGGTTTGCTGAGTGACCATCACTTGGTGACTCGCTTGACCGATAACAATGGCAACTTCACCTTTGCGGCGCAAATCCGCTTGGATTTCGATGCCACCGATGCGGATGGCAATCCAGTTTGGGATGCCGATCGATTGAATTTCCGCGTTGATGAACTGCTTGCCAACAATGACCCGGCGGCCCGCGAAGCTGAGCTTTCGAAAATTGCTACTGCCACCAGGGATGCGACCAACGAGCAACTGTTGGCCAGCATCATTCCACCCGAAGGGGACTTCCAAGTCATCTTGATCGATGCCTTGGCTGGCAATGACCAAGTCTATGTGGGGCCGACCGTTCAGAAGTCGGTATGGGTTGACGGTGGTGCGGGAGATGACATCGTCGAGATCGCCGCTGGCAACGCGATTTTGGTCGACAAGACCGAAAGCTCGCGCGGCGGGGGACTTCGCGGTCGCAACGATATTCCAAGCCAGGCGTTTGGGCTGACCAAGGTGGTCGGCGGTCAGTTGCAAGCCTTTGACGGTAAACTGGCGACAGCGGATGGTGTCGAGTTCAACGGCTTGACAATTGACAATCCCAGCGACAGCGATTGGTACCGCTTTACGCTGGCTGCTAACGCGACGGCCTCGAGTATTCTTCAACTGTCGAGTGGTTCGCCAATCGACTCATTGCAGTTGGATATTTGGCCAGCTACGGCAGTCGGCTTTGAACCAGGTGACCGACTGAATGCAGGCACTTTCACCACAACTGGAAATGCGAGCAGCATTTCTCTGTCGGGCCTGACGGCCGGGACTGAATACATGCTGCGCGTCACAACGCCGAACATCGTCCCGACCATTTATGACTTGCGATTTAACCTGACTGGAACTACCAGCAGTGCAGCGTTGGAAAATATTCCAAAATTGAACCTTGGACTACGCAATGATGGCTCGTTACGGCGCGATGTCATTCTCGGTGGCGCAGGGGATGACGTTTTGCGTGGCGGCGCGGGGGAAGATTGGATCTTCGGCAACGATGGGAACGACGTTTTGATTGGTGGTCAAGATCGACAAGCCAGCGATCTGATGTTTGGCGGTCCCGGTGACGACACCTTCCAAATCATCCCCGACGCTCTCCCGCTATTAGGCAACCAGCCCAATACGCAGTTCAATCCTGCCACGCAAACGATGATTCCAACCTACAGCGACCAGTTTTTTGGTGGTGCGGGTACGGATCGAATTTTATTCTTGGGTGGTGACAAAGACCGTCGCGGGTTTGATGTACCCGATTTTGCGGCGCTGCAATACAACACTTTATTGCACCGCTACGAATTTTCCGCCCTGGTGTGGGACATTGGCAAGCAGAGTTTCCTGACGACAACAGAGGGGGGCTCAGTCTATCAACGTGAGTTCGCTTACTATCAGACCCGCGACGTCGAGCAGACACAGATTGAATTGCGAGCGGGCAATGACAGCTTCTATGCCAACCCTGGCTTCGTCTTCCCTGGAGACACTGAGCCGTTTGGCATCGATCTGGGTGACTTTGAGCAGGGAGCCACCGAAGCAGCGTTGACGATCAATGGTGGTTTCGGCGATGACCGTCTGTATGGTGGTGTCTTGGCTGATGCGATCAACGGCGGACCCGGCAACGACTACATTGTTGGAAACCTGGGTGATGATCAGTTGGTTGGCGAAGGTGGCAATGATCGCATCTTTGGCAACCAGCCTTCTATCGCGGACGCGATCAGCACACTGCCACAGACGTTTTCCAAGCCAAGTGGTTTTCCGGAAGGCGCACCTGATGAAAAATTCATCTATCAACTTACTGCACCGTTCCTAGAGCTGCTGGAACAGGTGCGACCTGGTGTCAACCTCAACGCGATCCCGGACGGTTTGGCCTCGATACCAACACCCGTTGTCTATCTCTCCTTCAATGATCCTGCAGATTTGGGCCGCGATAGTTCCGGCGCGGGCAATCATGCCACGTTGACTGGTGTCAGTGTGGGTGATAGTTGGAATGATGGCAGCTCCGCACAACTGGCTGTAGGTGCCTCGTCGATTGACTTGGGCGCAGCAGGCATCGACCTGGGAAGCAGTTGGACCGTTTCCGGTTGGTTCAAAGCGAAGGGCGACCACGCCGGATTTAAGACCTTGTTTTCTTCGAATGGAGATACTCATGTTATTGCGTCTGGTAGCGACTTGGGGATTTTCCTAGGTGGTTTCCAGGATAGTGGCGTCGACCTTTCACCCATTCGTTCTGCGGACCGATGGCAGCACCTGGCCGCAGTGGGAAGCAACGGAACAACCTCCTTCTACATCGATGGAGTATTGGCTGGTTCTGTGAACGCACAGGTTCAAGCCAACGTCCGCTGGATCGGTAGTTTTGGCACTGGCGAACAATTCGCCGAGCAGATCGATGAAGTTGCACTCTTCAATCAAGCCCTCGATGCGACCCAGATCGCCGAGATGTTTGCCTCGTATCCTGTAGGACTAGCGACTGACGATCAAGCGACTGGCTTGCAAGGAACAGCCGTCAACGAACAGCTTTCTCAGTTCATTCAAGTTGGCGACTTCAATGGTGACTTGCAGACCGACTATCTGGTCAAGGGACGGGACCAAAGTTATGTGCTATTTGGACCGCTAGGTATCAACAATCTCGATTCGATTCGCGACCAAGCCAATATCATTATT
>JBGSUV010000099.1:0-4612 GCA_041753315.1 Pirellulaceae bacterium
CCGCTCCACCACTTGATCGATCGCCATTTCGCCAACCGCTTCGGTTCCACCTTGCAAATAAGATTGCAAAACCGGGCAAGCAAGATCGACTACCAAAGACGCATAGCGGACGATAGCACACTCGGTGACAGCCAGATTCCCTCCAGCGTCGTGGACAAACGTCTTGGTACGACCGTGATGAGTCCAGGTAATGATCTGGTCCGCCACGGGATCCCCAAACAATTATTGTTCACTGTGGCAGGTGGATGGTTGCACCTAATAGGCATTACCCTGAAAGCCATTTCACTACTTCATTCTCCACATTTAGTTCGTCGTACAAAGTAGTCTCCTTAACGGGTTGTTCATCTGGGTCGGAGGATCTCTCCCAGAATTCGATCCACCACGTGTCGCGGTCAATCGATACTTCAACTGAACGCCCGTTATAGTCTGCAAACAAAAAGCTAGAAGCACCATCTCCCCGGAGCTCAGCGAATAGTCCATTGCTTTGCAATCGAGACTGTAGTGACGAGAGAGTGCACATCATTGGCAATCCTCCTCAAGCCTCTTGAGCGCCGCCTTAAACTGATTTCTCGTCATGTCGCCACCCGGTCCAATCTCGTAATGGTTGTCACGAAGTATCTGAGGTAAGTTGTCGTCGCCCGGTGTTTGGCGAATTTTGAAGCCACGAGATTCTAGAAATTCACGTTGCTGAGTCGTCAATCGACTGCCCGGCCGAAAACTGGGCAGGATATCCTGCGGAGAAATAACATCTGCATCGAATACCGAAAGCCCTTCTTCTCCTTTTCGAAGTTGGAATTTTGGTTTGCCCTCTTCAAAGACCCTATGAATAGCAGCCGGACCTTCGTTGGCGGCATTAGACTGAGATTGGAGGGAATCTAAGGGGTCAGGCCTCTTTGATGGGTTCTTTGGGGAAGCGAACGCGTTTGCGGCCGCGCGGCCGCATGGTTGATTCCAGATTGAGGCGGCGGGCAATCGACTCGACCCAACCGTCGTCACCCAATGGCCTGCCACGTTGGGCCGATAACCGGACTGCCGCCAATTCCGCTTCACTCAGTCTACTGGGGCTGGTGTACGCGTACTCCCAATCCGCTGATAGTGGCTGCCAGTATTCCAGCAAGGTTACAATAGCGTGAACCCTTCTCTTAGTATGATTGATTGTAAGTCGGATCGCCAGAATTGTGACTCGAGTAATCTGCGAACAGCCATTCTGCATGAGCATCTGCCGGGACGTAACATTGTGTTTCGCAATGGTTGTCCGAATCAATATTAAAACTTGCTGGGCCAAACTCCCTCGATGCATCGGACTTGCTGACAAGCGTTCCACGAGCCTGAGATTTCGATAGTTCGACCATCTGTGACTTTATGTACTGCATGCGATCTTTCTCAAGTGCAATATCGATTTGCAAATAGCCTAATCGAACCAGAATTTGAGCATAAGTGGAAGCTATCGAAGCGACGTTACAGGATTGAATTCCTGTTAGAATTTGATAGGCGTCCGAGTTTCCGAAAATTCTGTTTTTCTCTCTTAGAAATCGCACGTATTTGTCATCAAGCCAACAAACCAAATCTAGGTCATGAGATAGCACCCACTCCACACCTTCGGGAGATGGGCCTAAAAATGTCAACCTTTCTCCTCTTACGTAATCGCATAAATCACGAAGTAGATTCTGTCGAAAGTCTTCAACGGTTATCATGATCTTTTTTATTTGTTATTTGGGAATGCCCAGTAAACGCTAAGGCAGTCGAAGCTAATGTTAGATCGAACGCTCCGCAAGTCTTCTCCGATAAAGTCGAAAAACCACCACCGCTGTTGCAACGAAGAGGAGCCAAAGCAACTGACAGTCACTGGATGACCGTTTACAATCCAACTTGGCGAACCAAGAACTTCGTCCAATTCGACTTTTCCCCATCGCTCGTTCGAGATTTTCTCAGCAAGTCCAGATTGTAGTTCTTTCAGCTTGGCAAGATCACATTTATTTGTGACCCGCAGGCAACCTGTCAAAAACCCCACTTCGACATAAATCGACGCAACCTCGGGCAAAAATCGGGTGCTTTCATCCTTGTAAGAATCTGAAAAATACCTTGCGATCTTCCCTGTTGTCCTCAACGGGCCATCCACTAGATGCAACACTTCTTTTCCTAATTGCGACTCTTCGCGCACGTATCTGTGGCAACTGAAAAGATGGCGAATTGCGGTTTCAAACGCAGACGAATGATTGCGAAAGTTTTGTTGTGGACTTGTTAACAACCGAGTAATCGAGGACTCAATTCTCTCCAATAGCTCTGACTTACTTCTTTTTGCCATTTCAATCCTTCTTCCCCCAGTTGATTGGAAGGCTATCAACCGACCAAAGTAACTTCCCAAGGAACCTGTTTGAGTTCCTCAACTGGCTTTCCCAAATTTTCTTATCGATGCCATCCGGATTGTTTTCGTCAATGACGAGTCCGCCTCTCACGATGAACCAGTGGTGGTAGTAAGTACTTTCTGGAAGTGTGCCCAGCGCACGATTGACAAGCATCATAGTTTTTTCGACTACCCAGTCATCAACATGATTTGGGATACTTGCGCCACAATTCGTCCCGTAACAAATCAGCGCAAATCACTTTGAATTGTCCCGGGATCATCGGGGTCATGATTCTTTTTTTCTTTAGAAGCGAGTACGATCTTCGTGTAAAGTGCCCTGATTGCGTACGCAAAACCATCGACAGAAGCGATCCATTCTTTACTTGCTCTTTTGTGAAAAAGCAGTTTTAGGTCCGATTCCTCAATTGTTGCGTATAGAATGTCCTTTAAATCGGATGTAACATTTCCGAAATCCGAGAAAAGGAAAAAGCAAACCTTGATGTTGATATCTTGCCACTCTTCGCCAACAAGCCAATACAGTCGTTCTTGAACTGGAGAATATAGCGAAGAACAATCGTCACCAGGCCGAATACACATCCCTAGCGACTCTAGTTTCATCCGCAATTCGTTCAGTCGTTCGCGACTCATTCGAGAGAATCCCAAAAATCTTTAGGTGGCGTGACGCCAGACTTTGCGAGCGCTTTAGTAAGGTCTGCTCTGGAAAGAACACCGTCCGCCGACCAAGTATCAATGGACAAAAGTCTTCCTCGGTTATCAGTAATGGCTGTAGTGTATTGATCTTCACCTACTTTCATTACATGGTACTTGACGCTCGGATCCCTACCTCCGCCCTTGAGTGACTTACCGTTTCGAACAGTTCTTTGACCACGCAGAAGGTACTCTGCTGGAGACAGCGTTGAATGGCGATTTGCGTGATTTTTCAAACCAGTATCGCCGTCTTGGAAACTCCTTCGCGACTTCCAAGAAGCACCATCACAATTAGCATCCGCGTTATGCACCAACAAACCACTCTGCCCAACGAAATACACGTGAGTGGTGTTGATTTCGAGGTTGTAGACGGATTGGGGCTGGTGGAAGCGGTGGATGTGGGTGACTGGGGAAAGGCGATTGTTGGCTAGGCGGACGGATTCGCCTTGCTTGAGGTCAGCGGCGTCGATGAAGTCTTGGCGCTGTTCGCTCCAGATAGGGTGGCCGGTCGTGCAGGTGATCGTATCGGATTGATCGGCGATTGTAAGTGTGACGAATTCGTCGCAACTGTGCTTGAAGGTACCGGTGACAACTTGGCCTGCACCGCTTTGTATCGGTGGGCAAGGGAGGACTCGCACGACGGCGGCTTCGCCTTCGACTTCGAGCTCTTCAATCGAGATTGCGAAAGTCCCTTCGCGGATCGCTCCGGCTTGCTCAAGCCACGCGAGCGGGCGAAGAAGGCTGGCTTGAAGTTTTTCTCCGTCCTTTTTCTCGATCTCCAGTTCAACCAGCCGCCAAGTTGCTTGATTGGGGATCTCGTCGTTGCTGGCATCTACTCCGGAAGGCAATTGCGATGGGATACGATCACCACAACGGATCTCTTCGATCGGTTTGGTGACGAGCGTTGATTTTGAAGCAGCAGCTTTCGTGGTATGCGAGGCGATGGCGGGCTTGTTGCCAAAGAGGTTTAAAGCTCGCGGGGCAATGCAGCATACGGCAACTGCCAGAAGGCCGAAGGTGGTTAAGATGGAGAGCCAGGACGACCGCGATTTGAGCTTGGCGGGCCTGCCCATGTAGGCGCGACGAGTTGGTTGCGATGCTTTCGTTGGCGTTGTGCTTTCAGACTTCTCACTTCCAACTTCACACTTCTCCAGCCCCTCACCCCCGGCCCCTCTCCCCGAGTACGGGGCGAGGGGAGCCAGGGGCGCGGAGGTGATATTCGTGCTACAAGAGAAACCGGACACAGACGCACTCGGGCTGATATAGCTGCTACAACCGCATATTAACGCGTCGCCGGTCAGAGGATCGGCTTGATCCTCGTCAAGTTCAAATAAGGCTTGGTCACGCGTTGTGAGCATTTTCTCTTTGCGTTCCTCTTGTTCGTCCTTCGCTCGGCGATAACGAGCGTAAACCAAACCACCCACTGCAATCACTCCTATGACATCAACTATTGTCAGACCCAAACTGTCGCCAGCCAAGTAGGCTTGTTCGCTTTCTTCATCGTTCGATCGGAGCGCGACGACGACCGGCGTTCCGGCTACGAAGCAGCGTGAAAAAGCG
>JBGSUV010000100.1:0-18946 GCA_041753315.1 Pirellulaceae bacterium
CCGCTCCACCACTTGATCGATCGCCATTTCGCCAACCGCTTCGGTTCCACCTTGCAAATAAGATTGCAAAACCGGGCAAGCAAGATCGACTACCAAAGACGCATAGCGGACGATAGCACACTCGGTGACAGCCAGATTCCCGCTTGGGTCGACAAAGTCGAGCGGATTGTTGCCGACGTAGCGATACAGATTGGTATCACCAGCGGTGAAGCCAAGTGGATCTTGGCTAACAAAGCGTCCGGTAACCGGATCGTAGAAACGGGCGCGATAGTAGAACAAACCGAGCTCGGCATCCCACTCGCGTCCAGTGTAAGTGAATCGATCGCCCAAGGCAGCATTGGTTTGATTGAGGATGCGACCAAAGCTGTCGTAGTCGATGGTGTTGACAATCGTGCCACTGGCGTTGGCCAAGTCGCGAACGGTCCCCAGATGATCGGTCAAATACCAAGCCGTCCCTCCAGCCGCATTCCATCGAGCCAGAATCTGATCGGTTCTATCACCGTAGAGATAGCGAGTCTGTACCGTTCCAGCCTGGTCGTAGTCGGCCCAGGCGTGTTCTCCATCATATAGCGTCGTCACGCGAACGGAAACCAACGGACCGGCACCATCGCTGTCCACTGAGCGAGCAATGCGGCGGTCGAAGACGTCGTAAGTGTAGTCAATCGTCGTCAGAACGACTCCGACTGAAGTTGTCTTGGAATAGCTGGTTAAGCGATTTCGATGATCGAATGTGTAGTTCTCGATCTGGCCAGTCGCTTTGTCCGTCTTGCGAATGAGGTTCCCTTCATTGTCGTAATCGAAGGTATGACTCGCATTCTCGGTCAGTCGATTGTCGGGTCCGGTCACCGATGCGGCACTGGTTCGATTGCCGTGCAAGTCGTACGAATATTGCTCGACTGGAATGCCATTGAGGGATGCCGAAGTTACCTGTCCAAGATTATCACGAGTATAAATCCGCGTTTGACCGTGATGCGTCTCTTGGGTCAATTGATCAGCCAAGTCGCGAGTGTAGTTGTAGGTAACGAGCGTCTCATTTGTACTACCCTTATGAAGCAGTTGCTCCAGACGACCCTTCGCATCGTAACTCATCTCTGATAAGCCGACCAAGCTTGATGTGTTAAGAGACGAATAGCGACTAATTGACGACAGTAAACCGCGAGGATCGTACGTGAAGTCGGCTCGCGCGTTGCTGACTCCGCCCCCGGACCAAGTACGAGTAGCGAGAAAATTGCGATTGTCAAACGTACTGGATACTGTTATGCCGTTTTGATCGGAGATCGACGTTCGATTGTCGGCCGCATCATAAGTAGAAGTAAGAATCAAACGTGGAGTCGATGGGGTTCCTAGGTTGTCGACGCTGGTCATCCGATTTAGCGCGTCGTAAACGAAGGTGTACTGGCTGAATGCGTCACCCGCTGCGGTGATATTTCCAACATCGTCATAGTCGTAGTTCAGCGTGTTGACGGTTGTGATTCCGTTCGTCCACAGCTCTGAAGTTCGTCGATTCAAGGCATCGTAATTGAACTGACGGATGCGGCCATTCCGGTCGGTAGTTTGCGTCAAATTGCTGACAGCATCATAAGCCATCGTCGAGGCATTACCCAGTGGGTCAATCCGACGCGTCATCCGCTCCAAATCGTCGTATTCAAACTGCGTGAGGTTGTTTGCCGAATCCCGAATCGTGGCGATATTGCTGGCCGCGTCATAGGTGAAGCGGGTGATTGCTCCGAGCGGATCGGTTGCCGTAATTCGACGATTGAGCGTGTCGTAAGCGAATTGCGTCGTTCGGTTGATCGGGTCTTTGGCGGTCAAAATATTTCCGGCCAAGTCATACGTCCACTCACTAACGCCACCGAGTACATCGGTTGTCGTGAGCATTCTGCCAACAGGATCGTAGGTGAAGTTTCTCGTTGCACCGGACGGATCAATCGTTTGCGTCGGCCGGGCTTCATCGTCGAATGTGTACTGAGTAACGGCTCCGGAAGGGTCGGTGATTTGGAGTGGTCGATTCAACGCGTCGAACGCAACGAGCGTCTCGTTCCCTCGCTCGTCACGGATCTTGGTGCGATTGCCAACTGCATCGTACTCATAGGTCATTGTCCCACTGAGCGGGTCTGTGAGCGAGACAAGTCGATTTCTGCTGTCATATTCGTACGAATGAATTCGACCGAGCGTATCTTTCTCGGTGAGAAGCCTGCCGTCCCAGCTATAGGTCATTTCGATTGAGTCGCCGAGAGCATTGGTAATTCTGGTCGGACGTTGAATCGAGTTGTACTCAGTCGTCGTCGTACGACCGAGTTCGTCGGTGAAGCTTATCAGATTGCCCATTCCGTCGCGGACCATCTGTGTAAAGTTACCGAGAGGATCGATCTCTTTCGTAACCAAGCCAATCGCGTCGAATTCGACTTGCCACTCATTGCCATTCTCATTGGTTATCGAGGTTTGACGGCCGGTGGCGTCATACGTGTAGGCCAACACGCCGCCTTGCTGATTGATGGATTGCATTAGCCGACCATCGTTACGGTAGACGAATTGCGTTCGGTTCCCATTGGGATCTACAATTGCCGTCCGACGATTGGCGGCATCATATTCGTACCGAATTACACCGCCGTCTGGTTGATTGATCCGAATCGGACGTCGGTCGCCGTCGTAAATCATCGAGGTGACGTTTCCCAGCGGATCGGTGATGCTAGAAATGACGTTACCGCTGTAAGCATAAATCGTGTCGTTGCCCTTAGCATTGGTAATGCGGAGTGGACGTTGGTTGGCATCGTAAGTCACCGTCATTACCCTTCCAAGCTCGTCGGTGTACTTGGTCATGTTGCCGTCACTGTTGTATTCGATGGCAATTGCACTGCCATCGCGATCGACAATTCGTATTGGAACATTTAAGTTGCCGTATTCGTAACGACGCGTTCGACCATCGACGGCTGTGCTTTGCAACAACCGGCCCTGAGCATCGTATTGCATGGTGGAATCGGCACCGCCAGGAGCACGAATGCGTGCCAAATTCCGTAAGCCGTCGTAGTCGAAGTAATACTCACCACCGCGACCATCGCGTTGGGAAATGACATCGTTTCCGAGGTTGTATTGGAATAAGGTGACATTTCCAACAGCGTCGGTGAAGCTGGTAAGATTGCGGCGATCGTCGTAAGTTATCGTGCTGATCGCACCGGCCTCATCGATCACTTTGGTGAGATTGTCGTTGGCATCATACTCGTAATTGGCCGTGTCTCCATTGGGTGACGTTTCCGAGATCATATTGCCGCGAAGGTCGTAATGCATAAGCGTTGGATTGCCCAAGCCGTCGTAATTCGTTTGAGTTCGAGTTGCCAGGTCATAGGTTTGGGTATTGGTGTGTCCAAACGCGCTGATTGTGGCTGCCAATCGACCGGCGAGATCGTACTCAAAGACGGTTTCCAACATGGCTTGCTGCGGATTGTCTTCATTGATCGCGGCCAAAAGATGATCGGCCGTGTATTTGTAGGTGTTCGAAAGTCCATTCGGATATTCGACGCGTTCAAGATCACCGGCTGCGTTGTAGAAATAGTTGGTCTCACGTCCGTCTTGATCGCGGATTTTGGTGATACGCCCTTGATCATCGCGTTGGAACTGGACACTTTGGCCGGAGCTGCTGACAATGCCCGAGTCGCTGAAGTCGAGCCGGTTGCCGTTGCGATCGGTGACGTCAGTCAGGCCTTCGTATTGGTCGTAGTGATAGCGAGTTCCGTCCTTGTGGATCAACTGGTAGCCCAATGGATTGTAAGAAGTGCTGATGGCGGCCAATATGTACTGATTGTCCGCGTATCGCAACAGAGGAAGCGGAAGGCCGTTCAGATCGAATTCGCCAGACGCAATGCCAGTAAGTCGAGTGAAGTCGTTTTCTCCATACAGGTTCCATTCCACTCCGGGATCAGGAATCCATCGAGGCTCAAAGAAGCTCTGCCCCACTACCGACCAGACGCCGACGTGTTGAATTGGGCTAAATGTAAAACCAACTCGCTCGCATGTTGGCGTCGTCAAATAGACTTTGTCTCCATCTCGGAATGGCGTTGCGGCAAATTGGCCCACGAGTATTTCGAATGGAGAACGAGCAGGCGTTTCGATCAAGTTCGGCTGAGCCATACAGTACTGCCAACCGTGACCAAAGTCACCCGAGCTATCAGCCTCAAGGGTCGAGTATTGCCGGGTGATCGAGATAGGCGGTCCGCCAGCGACGGCGATCATCACGTCGGCTGCCATGCAGTTTTCGCAATCTTCTGCCAATGGAATGTTCAAAGCTCCTATCTTGGCATTACCATCCAGCGCAACGATGATCGAGTCTTGAGCGGTGAGGCCGCCAAGGTCGATGGCGGTTAAGCGGATCGTGTATTGATCGTTGCGAAGTAACGTTGGATCAAACACCCCGAGCAGTGCGTTATTGACCTCTACCGGCCCATCTAGGATCGTCTTGGAAGCAATGGGTTTCCATTGATCCGTATTGACCCGAGAGTATTCCAACGTCCAGCTTTCAAGGTTCGCATCGCTTACCGAGCCAATGACGTCGGTCAGGTAGGTGATCGTCGAACGAGTTAGCGGAGCCGCGATATCAACAACCGGCGGCGTCGTATCGCTTGGGTCAAGGACTCTAAGCAACGCGCTGTCAGTGCCAATATTCCCTGAACTGTCTGTGGCCGTTGCAACAAAGCGATCGAATCCAACAGCTGTACCTGTATAAGTTGCTCGTCCTGTGGCATCGAGCGGAACGAGAACTCCATCAACACGCAATTCAAGCGAGGCTGCAGGCATCAGGGTACTATAGACGCTGTTCGTCAAGTTATAGTTGTCGACGGCCGAGACTTGAAGCTGAATTGTCTCGTTTTGATCGATCGTCGACTTGCTCAACACAATGGATACCGACGGAGCGCGAGTATCGGGGTTAACGGTCAACGTGAACGACTGATCGGTGAACGCTCCGCGCTCGTCAGTGGCGCGAATCGTGATGGGGTAAGAGCCGACGTTGAGCAGTGGTTGCCATGTAATCGCTCCGCCAATGGGGTCGATCTGCATGGCGGGCGCGGACGTGCTGGGCAGCGTGACGAGCGAGTAGCGGACTGCATCTTCGGTGTCAGTAGCCCTTGCGTCGTAGCGATAGTAGGTACCTGCATCGATCGATTCAATTGGCGTGCTGGTAAATGTGGGTGGAGTATTCACACTGCGCACCGAGAGATAATACTGCTGATAAGCCTTCAGCAAACCAGTTTGAGTGTCGGTGGCTGAGATCAGCACACGGTGATTGCCCAAGTCGCCCGATGCTGGCGTCCAAGCGACTAAACCGGTCGAGCCGTTGATGGTTAAGCCAGTAGGTCCAGCCAAGATCGCATAACTTAGCCCTGTGTCGGGAGTGTTTTTCCCCGACGGTCCGCTGATCAGCACGGCGTCGGCGTCATAGCCATAAAGGGAATCGACTGTGGCAAAGGCGACTGGTGAAGAGACGAAGCGCGGTGGAACAACCGGCGTCTGAGCGATGACGCTGACGGCATAGGACTGGCTGGCAAGGCCTCCCTCGTTGTTGCGAACTTCGATGCGCACAATCGGTGTGCTGCCAAGCTGCGCTGCGGTCGGAGTCCACTGGATGACACCGGTGCTGGCGTTGATCGTCATGCCTATTGGCGCGTCGAGCAAGCTGTACGTCAGAGCGGTCGCAAAAGGATTGGTGGCTTCTACCGAATACTGATACAAGCTGTTGGGATAGGCCAATACGGGAGGCTGAGAGACGATTGTCGGCACAAGCGTCGACAGGCCACCTCCAACGTACAGTGTGTACTGCTGAGTTGCCGAGCCACCACCTGCATCGGAGACGGTGATGACAATTGGATGAGCCCCAGTGACTGGAGCGCTCCACTCCAGTAGTCCATCGGTTGTCATCGTAGCGCCGGCAGGACCGCTGGTTAAAGCGAAGCTAAGCGTATCGCCATCCAAGTCCCGAGCTGTGGCTTGGTAACTGTAGAGCGATCCAGGAGCAGCGCCCAAATTGGGCGAAGAACTAAACACTGGCGGGCGATTGGGGAGTGTGGCCAGCACCGCCAGACTAAACGACTGAACCGCCGCGCCGCCGCGTCCGTCCGCAGCTTCGATCGACAGTTGATGCGAGCCCACATCGGTAGCCGCCGTGGTCCATGACACTTGTCCCGTTGTGGCATCGATCGTCATGCCTTCTGGGGCAGTCAACAAGCGAAAACTGATTGGGCTTTGGTGGTACAGCCCCGTGTCGGGATCAATGGCCGCAGCCGTGTAGCGGTATTGGCTGCCCGCTCCAATTTGTGTCGAGGGTATCGAAACAAATCGCGGTGGTCGATTGCCTCGGGCCAGCACGGTAACTTCCGCAGAAAATCGGTCTTCATTGGGATTGGCGATCCGCAGATCCGCTTTGCCACTGGTGGCCAAACTAGCGATGGAGCTATCCGTCACCCGGCGAATGTCAGGATCGGCGTCGGCGTTGGCAACAGAGATCGAACTGGAAGTAAATCGATCGAAGCGAACAAAGATTGGTCCGTCCAGTCGGAAGTCGCTGGTGTTGACCACTTGCAGATCCGCCGACAATTGTCGGTTGGCGCGATGGTAGGTCGTGCCGGTGAACTGGACAGCGGCCGAACTGGTCACATCGCTAAAGCTGGACAAGTCGTTCGGATCTATCGCGTCCACTAAGCCGGTGAGCTGGAGCACTTCACTGACGCTTTGCCCCAGCTGATCAATGGCAGTTATGGTGAAGGCTTGTAAGCCCGATGAAACATCGATGGCTGCAAAGAACTGACCGCTTGGATCGAGAGCATCCGCGCGACGTCCGTTGACTAGAACTTCAACGATCGAGCCCGAAGGAACTCCAGCGCGAGCTCGCCCTGACAGCACGTGCGTTCCAACAACCAGTGAGCCACCAGAAGCTGGCGAGTCGATGGTCAGCGTGGGATTGGCAGCTTGCCACTGAACGGTCGCGACTTGAGTTAGCCCGGCCGCAAAAGCGGTGACGGTATCCAGTCCAGTATTGGGGCTAGTGATTGTCAGAGTGGCTAGACCACTGGCGTTGGTAATTCGCTCAAAGGCTTGAGAGCCAGAAACTCCTTGCACGCTAAAGCTCACGCGGACACCTGCGATGCCAACGCCCGCGCCGTCAACTATCTGCGCTGCCACGGTGTGTTGCGAATTGAGCGGTACGGTGATCGAAGCGGGCGTTAAGTTGAGCGTAGAAATTTCTTGGAGTGGCGCGAACTGCATGCCACCAAAGTAGCCGTAAGAATCGTGATCATTGAAGCCGTAGATCGAGACTCCAAAGGGCACGTCCGCGTTGAAGTTGTGAGTACCAACGCTGATGGGTATGCGAACGAACGAGTGATCCGTTCCTGCAATTGAGTTGAACTCAACAAGTGGAATTTCGTTGCCGTTGTGGCGAATCGTTGCGATCGCTGATGTGGGCAGGACAATATTGGCAAAGCTGGCTAGAAAGCCGGTGGCTGGTGTGCTGAGCGTGTAATCGCGCTGGAACTGTTGTCGCGGCGGGATGAGCATCATGAACGGGTCGGCCAGCACGCCATCGAACTGAGTCCCGTTGGCATACTGAGCAACCAAAATCGGCTTGTCGGCAGTGATGTGCGAAGCAGTGGTGAGTACTGTTTCGTAGAAGGCGCCGCGAGCTAATGTCGTGACTAGAACGCCATTGATGTTGACCTGAGTGTCATCGGCTTGGGCCAATACGCGGAAGGTATCACCGTTGAGCCGAGACGCTAATGGAGCCGATAAGAGCTCAGTGCCCCAGGTATTGGTTGGTGGCATCTGCTCGATCAAATGGTCCGCAAAGGTAAAGCCCTCTGGGACTCTGGCAGCCGTATTGCCGCCGAAGACCGCGATGGGTTGGGTCGCTGTGACGAAGGTGCCTGACAGATCGGCTCCAAACGGTGTGCTGGCATGTAGATTGTAGGTTTGACCTTGATTGAGGTTGATCGTGTAGGGCACGCCCGCAGCGCGAGAGCCTACGGTTATCTTCGGAGTAATGGTCACTTCGGTGTTGTCCATCGCAGCCACCAGGGCCACGTACGTGCCACCTCCCAATACATAGCTAATCGTGTTGCTATAGCCTAGGCTGACGTAGTCTCGCCCGAGAGCATCGACCGGTAATGCAGTAAAGCCATCGGTTGAAAACGTCAATTGATTGAGGCCATACACGGCAACTTCGTCCAACGCAGTGACGAGCACTCCGAGGTTCGTGACTACATCCGAGTTGTAAAGTTCGACTTGAGAAGGCAGTTCGATTCTGGTGGATTGACCGGGAATAACATCGTAAGAGGTAAAGAAGTTTGTCCCAGGAACTTGAACTGTGCCGGATGTGGCACGCGGGCCTGTAATCGTCAAGCTGAACGAAGGTACTTGGAAATTGAACACCTCCCGCAAGTTGCGCGGGAAGCCAACGTAGAACTTAGTGCCTAAATTGTCCAGCGCTCCCATGGCGGGAGTGGCGCGATCCTGAATTCTAAAGGCGTAGGTCCCCTGAGTATCTGCGTCATTGATGTCCCATTTCTGCACGACTACTTGATACGTTCCTGGCGTCGTTAGCGTAAGCATCTGATCTTGAAAATTACGAGCCAAGATGATGGAGCCATCTGGATGTCGCAAGGTAAAGGCGATGCGATTGAAGACGCTTGTGCTGTTGATATCGATCGAGTCGAAGAGCACATCTGTAGGCTGGTCGACTTGAAATAGGTAAGTCGTTTCCTGTCCAGGAACAAGACTGCCCGAGATGGTAGTATTTAGCAACGCAGGTTGAGGAACTTCGGGGGGAATATCCCAAATCTGGAAGGAGTAATCGAATAGACTGGCAGCGTCGTAGGCTGCATATTGATGGAATGTGTAAATGCCGGTCTCTGGCAGTACCAATTCGACATCTAGACCATATTCGCGCGAAAAGGCAGTGTTGTGGATGGTAACACCCGATGGTGAAACCAATGTAGTCTGCAGATCTCCACCGGTGATAGTTAGGTAATCGATGAAAATATTATCGCCTGCCGTGCCATGGAATTTCCATTGATCGCGAGCCCCTGGCGACTCGATGGCACCTGTGGCCAGCTGTCGATAGCCAATCGTCTGTATGTCGTCGTCGGGAATATTAGTCAGACTAAACGAGTAAGTTGGTGAGTTAGAGTTACCCGCATCAGCTTTGACAACTATTCGATAGTCTCCGGCTACCGTCGAGGTAAAGCTACCATCCAACGAGTTGACACGGAACGCATTTCGGCCGAAAACGACCGCCCCATTGGGAGCATAGATTTCCACTCTAGTATTGGCCAAAGATGCGGTATTTGTTAGCGAAGTCATGTCAAAGTACATTCGCTGGTTAGCAGCAGCCGTAAAGTTCCAGTGGTCTTCAGCACCGGGAACTTCGATGGCTCCACTCATGGTCTGCCCCAGCACCACGTTTTCGACGTCTGGTGCAGGGATCTCCCAGATCTTGAATTGAAACGAAGGAGTCTCTTCAGAGGTCAAGCGAAGAGTGTATGTTCCGGTCGTTGCCAAAGGTCGTGGGCCGGAATCATGCTCGGACGCTCGGAAAGACCAATATCCACTGCGAGTGTAAAGAATGTTTCCCAGTGGATCGATCAACTGGGAGGTCATTCGTTGGTTGGTCATGCTTTGGAAATTGACGTAGATAGTCTGGCCCGCTGTCGCATCGAATGTCCAGTCAATGGTTGTGTTGGGTGATTCAAAGCCATCGTTAACCACAGAGCCGATCTGCGTAAAACCACCTGGATCAGCAATTCCCTGCGGGTTGTTGTTGCCCGAGGAGAGGGCAAAGCTGCTGGCAACCGCTTGCGTAACATTGTTGGTGGGCATGATACGATTGGTGTAGCGATAAACGCGTCTGTCGACCCTATCCAAGACATAGATGCCATTGGATTCGCGTGTGTTGATCGTTATGCCGCTTGGGTCCGCATTGGCCGAAGGTAGAGCCCAACGATTGACTAGGCCACCTGCCAGATTGTAGACGAATACATTGTCACAGCCGTCATCGACTACGAAGATGTGTGTCCCGTCGGTAACCAGATCTGTGGGCGAAGAATTATGGCTGTGCAATGCGAAACTAGTCGACTCGGCTGCCGATCCTGAACGTCTGGCGGCCCCATTGCTGAAAAACGAGACTCGCTTGGTCGACGAATCGACGACCCATAAGTGCGTCCCATCGGTCGTGATTCCCTGGGGACGATTGATTCCGGTCGGTGTCCATGAGCCCAGCAACAGCTCTGTGCTCGAGTCGTATACATAGACTTTGTCATTGGTTCCTTCTTCACTGATGACCCACAGCGGATTGGAATCGCGATTGGTAGCAATACCGCGAGCATTGACCGATGTTTGAACGGTAAAGTTTCCAACGCCGGAGTTGTTCTGTGCATAGCGATAGATTCGATCATTTGTATCGGCCACAAAAAACTTGGTGTTCGGTGGACCAATTGTCGGACCGCCAACGCAACTGATAACCGCTGCGATGGCGCCCGAGCCTGCAAAGACAACTTCCATACGCAGGACGCGCGTGGCGTCCAGTCTTACGACTTGAAAGCTGTTGTCTCCAGCTTTGGGGACATTGACCGTCTTGATCAGCGTGTTGTTTGCACCAAACAGTTTTATGTGGGTTCCATGTTCGTCGATGTCCAGTAGATGGATTTCTTCGATCTTGGTAAGGTTGGCGTAAGTGAAAACGAAAGTGCCTCCAGCAGCATTATCATCGGGGTTGGAAGAACTATTATCTTCGGAGATGATAAGCACGTTCTTGAGCGGCTTGTTGTTGGAAGCTCCACCACTCCCAATACCAGGTCCGCCATAGACTTGATTGGGTGTTCCCAAGTCGGTATCGCCGCCAGTGGGAGCCGCTGAGTTAAAGATCATGGCCGGATGGTTCGGATTGAGTGTGGAGATTGTCAAACCGAGCGTCGCAAATTGATTGGTGATCCGAGTTCCTCTGCTAAGCGATTGGCCATTGGCGGCTCGATCAAAGTCGATGTTGGGCAAGCACTGCGAGTCATCGCCAGTGACAGTTATGGTCAAGCTGTTCGAGATCCATTCAGTGGCAAAAGGCCCATTTTCGTCTGTCGCAGCGTATTGGAAGTAACCATTGGCTGCAAGCCAATCCATTTGCCGGTATCCCGACACGATGCCTTCGCCTTGGGTCCACAAGCCAGTTGCATACACGCTTGCGTCTTCGGTCTGATAGCGCTGAGCGTTCAAGCCGTCGGACAATTCCATATAGTCCACATGCAGATTGCGATCAATATTGTTGGCTGGTTCCCAAAGATCATTGATGAACGACACTCGCACCTGCTCTGGTGCAACGATTCGCGAAGATCGATAGGTAAAGTCTTGATACGAAGTGCCAACGGTGTAGGTTCCGACCACTGTGCCGGCGATGGACAGCGTGAACTGCTCGCCTCCCATATCGCCACGGGCGCGGACCGTCACGCTAGTGCCATCGTTGGCGTCTTGATCGAAGTGAAAGAAGCCGTTATTGGTGAGCCACTCGCTCTTGCGAAACCCTGGCTGAACTCCATCCGCTTGTTTCCAAGTGCCGGTCGAATAAACGTCGGCGGCTTCTGTTTCAAAAATGCGGTTATTGATCACAACTCGATCCACGATCAAGTTGCGGTCAATGTTGTTGGCTGGCTCCCATAGATCGTTGGTGAACTGAACTTTGACCTGATTGGGTGCAACAGCCGTACTGGTGTGGAAGGTAAATTTCTGTTGTGCTGTGGTAGCAGTATAGGACTGAACAACCACATCATCGATGAGTAGATTAAAGGTCTCGCCGCCCTCGTCACCCCGAGCGTGTATCTCGATTAGCGAACCGAAGGCTGGGTGGAACGGCCCTGTATAGTCCTCGTCGAATGCATGAGCGACGATGTTGAAGGTGCCGTGCTGGTTGTACTGGTGAGTCACACTAGCAGGATTTCCAACTAGGGGTTGATACGGACTACCGTCACCCCAATCTACCAACCAGCCTTTGATCGTATCGGTCCCTGGATCCGACTCGGAGAGATTTAGTGTGTAAGTCTGGCTAGCATCGACAATCGCAGAACCGCTGACGGTCAGCGTGGGAACGACATTTTCAATCGCCAGCAACAGTTCGGTCGATGCGTAGACATGATGACTGCTAGAAGAAAGTCCATAGGCCATAATGACCGCCGATGCGGGGCCATCGGAGTAAGTAAAGGAAGCGGTCGTTGCATTGCCTGGATAGGTCGTATAGGTTCCGTTACCCCAGTTGACGATCCATTGATCCACCACATTCCCGTTGGCTTGCAGAGCCAACGTGTAGGACGCGGCTTCTTGTGTAGACGGGTTACCAACGATCTGAATAGCCGAGGCAGGAAGAACATCACGGCAGAAGACGATTTCGGTAATAGCTCCGCTACCTGATAGAGCGACAGTCAAGCGCGCAACACCTCGCGCATTGATCGCAGCAATATGCAGACCATTGCCGGTACCAACTCCCGTCACTACGGATTGACCGATCAAATTTCCTGTGCGATCAAACCATTTTAGCGTAGCTGTTTCGTGAGCATCGATATCCAACAGCTTGACATCATCGATCATCACATTGTGATCGAAGTCGAACATCAAAGTACCTCCAGGCGCATTGTCATCTGGATCAGAACCGTCTCCATCTTCGGAGAGTATTAGCACGTTCTTTAGATCGAACCTGTTCTCAGTTGGCCCACTGGCACCTGCCGAACCAATACCTGGTCCTCCAAAGGCCGCGTTGGGCGAGCCCAAATCGAAGTCATCACCGGTGGGGTTGGTTGATGAGAAGATCATCGGTGGATGATTCGAATTCGTTGAGCCAATATGCACTCCCCAGTTGGCCCACTGTTCGGCAACAATCGCTCCCTTCGGAATAACATTGCCAAAGCCATCTCGATCGAAGTTCAATATCGGTAACCAAGCGTCTGGAGTCGAAACTGGAGAGACGATGACCGTCAGAGTTCGAACCGTTGTCGCGCCATCGTCATCTGCGACCGTCACAGTAACTGTGTAGCTGCCCGCAGATGAAAACGTACGACTGGCGGTCAAGCTGGCGGTTGTTGGCCTGCCAGCACTTCCTTGGATAAAGTCCGTCAATGGCACGGATTCAGTGGGCGAGCCATCACCCCAATTGACTGTGGCGGAAAGCGTTTCCACAGAGCCATTGGGGACTGAAGTAAAGCCTGGATCTGAAATGTCGATAGGCCCCAAGCTAAACGGTATACCGACGACTGCCGTTGCGTTGCTGACGTTAAAACCGGGAGCGACCGAGGCGATCGCGGCCGTTACCGTTGACTCAGATTCATCCAATTCATCAGCAACCCGGACACGTACCGTATAGGTGCCATTGTCGGGGAATGTGTGCGAAGTCGTGAATGTGCGAGTTGATCCAAGTTGGGAGGCGACCGGTAAAGTTGATGAGGTTCCATCTCCCCAATCCACATGCGCCACGATGGTGTCAGCCAGCCCTGAATCGCTAGCCGTAAAGGCATAAGCTATCGCTTGCCCTTCGTTTCCGGCGATTGGTGCCAGACTTTGGATGGTTGGAGCCGCATTGCGCACCGAAACATTGGCGGTAGTTCGAGCCACTTCAACCGCCCCCTCCATGATTCTTACGAGCAGTGTGTAGCTACCGTCATTGGCATAAATGTGGTTCGCCTCAAACGCTTCTGTGGGAAAGGCATTGTTGCCAGAAAGAGTAGTTGGTAGGGAACTGTCTCCCCAATCGATGATCGCATCATAAACACGATTTAAGCTGTAGTGCGCCAACTGTTGAGACAGAGAAAACTCGACTCCTTCTCCGACCGACTGAGGACTAAGTGAAGAAAGCGTCGGAGTACGATTGAGCGCAACGGTGGCAACGAAGTCTTGTCCACCAGCGATTCGATTGCCAGCGATATCGCGAACACCAATCGTTGGGTCAGCACCAGCGACTACGATTTTGTATAGCGAACCGGCAGCGATAGCTGCATTTGCCAATGCTGAATTGTCAAGCTGCAACTGGACTCGATTGGTAGCTGCATCGTATGAAACCGAGGTAACTGAAAAAAGAACGTCATCGCCCAATCCGCCATCGTCGCTATTGTTCGCCCCTAGATGATAGACTCGGTAGGCGGCCAGATGATTGATCGAACCTGGGGTCGTGCTGGACGCCAGGAACATGGCTTCGCTGAACTGGAGCGTAATAGTGCCGAATACATCTGCAGCACTTTGCGTCGTGCCCAGGGTGATCGAACTCGAGGGCGACTGCAATTGAACGGTTGGAACTGTGGTGTCTGCTACCAACGGCGATCGGACTGTGGTGCCAGCGCTCGACAAGACAGCCAAATCAGCAATGTTGTCGCCAGACGTGAAGGTACCCGCAGTCACTCGATACGGCGCGAATCCGGCAGGCAGCCCGATCGGATCGCGCGACCACGCAGTTGGTATGGCCGTCGACGGTGGCAATGCATTCAGCACGACGATCTGGTTCAAGCCCAAGTCGGTAATGATGATGTCGGATCGCCCATCGCCATCCACATCTGCGATAGCCAAGTCGCGAGCATCCTGGAATGGACCTGGAAGTGAGGTCACCAAGAAGGAATCGTTTCGAATCACCTCTGGAGTAATCCGAACGCGATCAATCGTAGCGGTCGACCGAGTGCCGTTCGATATTGCACCATGCGGATTTCCAATCAGATCGAAAACTAAATTGGCAGTTGTACCTGGCGTAAGGCTTGCGATATCTAGCGTTATGAGCGTACCGTTACGAGTCACACCGCTGGCCGCGCGATAACCATTGTCAGGAGTAAAATTTACGAAGGCTGTAGATTGTGAGCTGTGAGTGGGCACCAAGGATTGGTTAGAACTATCGAGCAATGAGACTTCAAACGCGTCGGGCAGCGAACCGTTGTTGGCTGTTTCGAGTCCCAGAGCTACCAAATCAAACTGGATCGATTGATTGTCAGGCGGCACAACAAACGATTGGCTTAGAGAGGTCAGAAACGACTGGTTCTCCGTGAACTGTGCAGCACCAGACAACGCGTTAATAGAACCTGGGGTGGCATTGGCTGGTTGCCCAATTGTATTGACGGTCCACCCCACCAGACCCTGGTCGAAACTTCCGTTCCGAATAGGCGACTCAGGAAGCGGATCCGGAGCCGATCGGAGTTGGACTGCCTGATTGCCGCCCACAATCGTCACTTCAAAGACTCCATCGCCATCGACATCCGAGGTCTTCATCGATCTCATTGCAGGGACGACATTCGGCAGAGTCAGGTCTGGCCGAAGAATGAAGGAACCATCGGTTTGTCCCTCGAGGAATGTCACCGTCCCATCGGCGTGACCAACTGCAATGTCGATCGACGGACCAGCCAGCATGTTTGCCGCTGACACCAGGATAGGAGTATTGTCTCCAGATGGAATGATTATCGGAGGAGACAGAGTTCCGTCCGGTTTTCCCGTCAGAATAGCGATCGAGTTAGACTGCGGCAGTGGGAATATAAAATCGGATATCAGGCCGCTCCCTAACAACGCGCTGATAGGCTGAGTCGCAGGATAGGTTGCCGCGTTGGGAGTACCGGAGTAGGGCAATGATTGAATCGATGACCAACTTGCATTGCCATTAGTGCGAAGCACTTCAAAATGCGTTGGCGTTTGAAGCACGAAATCCTCGAATGGATCGGGGTTCGTACCGCCGGAGAGTAGGCCCGAAGCGGCGGCGAGTGCCGTTACATTACTTCCAAGAGGTTGCGAAGTTAGAGTAGTTCGCCATGAGTTATTGTTGGCGTTTTCGCCGATGGCAAAAGTCCCGCTGCCATCGATGGAAACGAGATCGCTCGACAATCCTTCGTTGACTCGAGCTGAACCAAAGTAGATAGGTGAAGTCGCGACGGGCCAA
Source organism: Pirellulaceae bacterium (assembly GCA_041753315.1). Taxonomy (GTDB): domain Bacteria; phylum Planctomycetota; class Planctomycetia; order Pirellulales; family Pirellulaceae; genus Aureliella. The sequence goes on from JBGSUV010000100.1 coordinate 15,914, forward strand.
GTCAGATTCTGATCAGGAGCCGAAGCCACCGCCATAAGCCGCCGATCTTCGAGTGGTTCGTGAAGAAGAGCTCGAAAGGCTCGCTTTCGCTGTTTTTGTCTGACACAAGTCTTAGAGTTGGCTGAAGATCGACAAGTTAACGCAGAGAGAGGAGTGGGCGTGGGCGTGGGCATTATTATAACTCGAAATCGGGAAGAGATAACTTAATGCTTCCGTTCATTGAACGAGTATCGTGGCCGTAACCCTAGTAAATTCAAAATAGGATTTCAAGTATAGGAACGAGATTTTCACGTCTACTTAATACAATGCAACTCGCATCGCTGGCGTTCTCGTTCGAACACGTTTATGCTCTGGGCTTCAAAAAAGAAACTCACATTGAGCAGACTAAGCAGATTACGTGGTCCACTTCATTCCCCGCGTCTGTTGACAATGAGGTAAGAAAATAGAGGGAAGAAGTTTTGCCGATCGTAGAAGGTTATCAATAATATCGTTATTGACCTTGCGCCGATGGATGGAAAAGTTAGTGCCGCAGGCCAGCATCGAAAACAACAACCCAACCTTTTAGCCTTGGCGGCACGCGGAAGGTCAGAGTTCGGAGTTCGGCCAAACTTCGTTGGCATGCTGGAAGAAGATGAGAATTATCCAAAGGCTGCTTTCCAATCTCCTACATACTTCTCAATCTTTCAACACAGACTCGTTCCAAAACTCAAGTTTAAAGCTCGGGTGAAAAGAGCTTGGGAAGAGTCGAACACGCGAGAGAACTTCTACGCCATTGCATCTACCGGATACCGCATGACTTGTGCTGCGAGCCATCGCGTAGAACCAGCCTTCATCATTGCTGATCTTTCTGGCTTCTAAAATTAACAGCACTTCAGGATCCGTCCCAGAAGCAAAAGAAAAAACAGCACCATCGATCACATCTTTAGGTTTCTCGTCATATAAGAAAACCGGCGTCGGTAAAACTCTAAGCTGTTCGCTGTTCGGAGTTCCTGGATCAATCTCGGCGGAAAAATGATCCCTTGCAATTTGTCTCATTTGGTTCTGTCGACGCCGATTGTCCGCCAAGGGAGCCGCGACTTCAGTCAGTCTACCAAATTCGACTCCTCCCGCTTCAGGGCTCCAGTTGCCAAGTTTTGAACTCTTGGCTTCAAAGAGTTCTGGAGTTAACGACTGATACTCATAGCCGCTCTTCTTCGTCGGTTCGTTCACGCGCCAAATACCTAGAGTTGCAACCGGACGCCCACTCTTGGTCCACATGTAGAGCAATCCACCATCGGATTGCCGTTCAGGATTGCTCCAACTAAAGATCGGCGACTTAACTAAGGAACCGGTTTGACCATCTGCGAATAGGAACTCTACAGATTCGGCGATCTTGTCCAAATCTTTACGCTTTGCGGCTTCGATCTGCTCAGCGCTCTTTTTCTCCTGCGCAGCGATAAAGCCGCCACGGAAGCAAGATGAGAATGCAATCATGAAATAGAATGCTAAGCGCATAAACACCTCCCGAAACTGATGCTAAGCTAATCGTCCGCCCACCGCAGCATTATATGACAAGACGTCTGTGGTACAAGATATTGGAGGAGGGCAGATATCTTCGAAACCCTGCGCGGGTTTGCTCGCGAACCCAAGGTGTGGCACAACGTGGTGAAGCAACTGAAATTCGTACCATCAAAAGTGCGCGGGGACAGACCCTGATCAACTCGCGCGCGGGTGCGCGCGGGGACAGACCCTGGTCATGCTAACACTCGCGCGGCACTCGCGCGGGGACAGACCCTGGTCAACTGGCCTACACGCCTGGTCAGGCGCGGGCCTTATTGAAGCAAACAGGGAGAAGCGGTGAGGAAGATACCAGCTGCATGCTGAATGAACCGTCGGACTGGCCCACCGGTGCGCGAGACACTAAAATGCTAGACCGCGCCATGGAAAGTGAGGCGTCGGGCTTTAGCCGACAGTAACGAACGAAGAACTTGGCAGAGATGATCGGATGAGAAAGTCGATCTTGCTTATCTACTGCGGGCAAGGCAATTCACAAGCCAAGCCACTTGCCTCGAAACAAACAGAATAGAATCTACAAGTCTCCGAAAGCTGCAATCGCGCTAATCAGGGCCAATTCCGCGGATAGGGAAATGATATCCATCAAGCCGCGCAGATCGGGGCGAATCTGATTGTCGAACCTTTAAGCGTTGGCTTGCCCTGTGTCTCAACGGGAGTGGCGTTGGCTATTTGGGGGGCAGCTCCCGTGAAGGGTACAAACAGCTCGTCAAGCAGGGCCGTAAACTGGAGCCAGATTTCCTGAGAGAGCCCCAGACGCTCTAGAACCGGTGGTAGATCGGAAGGTGTCGAGCCTCGTTTGCCTGTGATGACGATCCGAGCTGTCCAATCAAGTAGCTCAATGTATTCAGCGTTGGACATATGCGCATAGCCCTTGTCACTGCACCTGTGACCTCCTTGGCTCGGATGAGCGCCCGGTTGATCAACGATTTCTACCGGTGCAAGATGTGAATCGGGTAGACTCGCCATGAGTTCTTCCAATGAAATTTGCCCTGGGTCCTCGCCGTTGTTTACGTCTTGTGCAAGAGCGGCTAGAGTAGCCTTCAACGCTTCGATACGACAATTGATGGATGAATGAACACTCAATTCAAGTATTTCCTCAATAGCTGCTCGAATGATATTCAGATCGACATACACGGCGCAGGCCAAGACGGCTTCGGTGTCATCCAAACGTTTCGATTTATATCGACCCGCCCAGAAATGTCCAACCGTTTTGTCCTCGGCATTCGCACGCTGAGCAATGCGCTGGGTCATCAGTCGCGACCACCATGAAATGTCACTTAGCCTGAGGCGGATTCGGGCCAACTCCGATGGAACTTTGCGGATTTCATCCAACTCCTTCTCCGTCGGTCCCCTCGAAGCACGTCGCATGTTGGAAGTCGGACAGAGCGTCAGCCATCGCCGGGCAACTTCTGTGTCATCCCACATACTTACGATGTCAGGTCGCGAGCGCACGACAATGTGGAAGTGATTATCGAGCAC
>JBGSUV010000101.1:0-3653 GCA_041753315.1 Pirellulaceae bacterium
GCAGTGCGTTCCAGGCAGAGCCTTGGAACGAGCAACAGAAGATAGTTAGGAGAGGCAGGAGCCTCTAGGCAGTGCGTTCCAGGCAGAGCCTTGGAACGAGCAACAGAAGATTGTTAAGAGAGGCAGGAGCCTCTAGACAGTGCGTTCCAGGCAGAGCCTTGGAACGAGCATCAATCGCTCTAAACATCAAGCATGGTGATTTGACCAATGAAATATGCAGCTGGGCGAGCGAGGCTCCTGCCGAGCTTTTTCGGGCAGCGACCTGACGTCCACAAGCAAGCCTCGAGAGCCAATCCCCGGTCAAACCTGATCTGCTTCGACCGACGGCGGGCAGCTTGGTTTTAAGACCAAGCCGTGCCGCCCGTCGGTTGTTCAGCAAGAAAATCAATGGACTCTTTAGAAAACACTAGCGATTGGTGTTTGTCCGATTGGTGTTGGCTCGAGAATCTTCGTTTGTATTCGAATCGTCTTTCATCTCTTTCATCAACGACACCAGCTTCTCTTTGTGCTGCTTCGTTGTTTCTTGCCCTTTCTTGATCAATTGCTGTAGCTCACCCGACACGGCCTCTTCAGACGCATTGAGCTTGGCCAACATGCCCATATGAGCGCTTACTTGCGATGCCAGGAAGGCCTTGTCGAACTCGGCACCTTGCTTATCTTGCATCGCTTCTTTATTCAGACGTATACACTCTTTGGCAACTTTCTTTTCCAGTTCCATGAGCTGCATGGTGAGGTCATCGCCTGACTGTCCCGTTTGCCCCGGATTAGATACGACTTGCGCTGGCGTGCCGCGCCGTTGCCCGGGTAGAATCGTGGCTTGGCCAGGAGCACTCGTTGCACCAGTCGCGGATGCTTGATCCCTGTTTCGTTCTCGATCAGTTCCATCCCCCTCTGCCGACAACCACTTGTTAAGTTCCATTGCCTGGATCGAGGCGTGTGGTTGCAATTGCTGAATGAACTGTTGATGTTCTTGAATCATTTGCTCAGCGGCTTGCTTAATTTCCGAGTTTTCGGTCTTTTCGCTACCCATTTTCAGAAGCACAATTTCCTCTTGGTTCCCCAACATAAGGCAGTTGGCGACGTGCGAATCTAAGCCCATGCCGGCAGCTGCTTGCCGATTTTGGCCAACTCCACGGGGATTTTGATCACCCTGCTGAGTGGGCTGCTGCTGGCGTTGCTGCTGTTGTAACCTCTGCGCATCTTGTTGCGGTTGATCCTGCGCTACTGCAACTCCCAGTACTGAGGCTGCGATCCAGGCAAAACCCATATGCATCATTTTCATCGTAAACTCCATCTTTCCGTCTGCGTTCTCGGCGACGATGATCAGTAGCTCACTGTGGCACATTGCTTACCCATGAAAGTTTCCTTCACGCAGTTCGCAAGAGTTCCGCAGGAGAGCTAACGATTGACGACGGTTCCATCGCGCCCAGCCGTGCACTCCAACGTGCACTTGATTGAGTTCGTCTGCACTCGCAAATGTTATGCCTGCGCGTCGACAAAGTAACTCTACGTAGATGGCTGCATGGTCAACATTAGATTTTTGGGGTCGTGGAAGATGTTGCGAGTCCCGTGGCCTGGGTTCCACAGCGACTGGCGACAATGTTGGTGACAATCGCTCTACACTCAGTCTCGAACGATTGTCTCAATCGTTTCAAAAGCGATTGGGGACAATCGCTCGACACTCCGCAGCACTTGTCCTTCATAAGAATTTTCTTCATACATTTGCAAAGGAAGGCAAATGGAATGTTGGTAACGAGCAGCGCCGTGCGCGAAAGGCGCGCGGCGCGGTAGAAAACAAGTCGAACTAGACGTTGACTACAAATCACTACTGGTTGGCGTTTGTCCGAATGCGGCACAAGTAGCTATCAACGGTGATATAGAGCCATCCGTCTGGGCCGAACGTACAATTGCTTGTTCTCTCCCCTGTTACCAACCGTCCGAGCAGCTTTCCAGATGCATCGAATAGATAGACCCCACCCGGACCACTTGCCCAAATATTTCCTTGCTTGTCAACGGTCATGCCATCGGGTAAGCCAGGTTCCTTGCCAACGCGTGCGGTTGCGTCATGCATGATCTTACCGTCGCCGAGTGATCCGTCCGACTTGACTGGAAACGCTGTCCAGTTCGCTTTTTCAGGATCGGACTGGGCGATGTACAGCGTCTTCTCGTCTGGCGAAAACGCAATTCCATTGGGGCGGTCGATCGACTTAGTCAACAGGGTAACTTCGCCCTTCGGAGTAACTCGATAGACGCCACAGAAGTCAAGTTCACGCATCGGGTCGTCAAAGCGGTTTGGTAACCCATAAGGTGGGTCGGTAAAATAGATGTCTCCATTGCTTTTCATTACCCCATCATTTGGACTGTTGAGTCTTTTTCCTTGATAGCGATCGGCCAAGGTGAGCTTGCCACCGCCACGCGTCAGCAGGCTGACACGGCGGTCTCCATGTTCGCACATGACCAGGCGTCCATCTAAATCTAAGAACAATCCGTTGCTCCCGGGTTCGAGTCCATAATAGTCGACGCCCGTATAGCCCGATGGTGACATGAAACGGCTGATCCCCTCCCCTTCCTTCCATTTGAAAATCGTATTTCGGGGGATGTCGGAAAATAGAAGATGGCCATCGCCTTTACCCATCCAAACCGGTCCTTCGGTCCAGGTAAAGCCTTCGGCAATGATTTCGATCTTGGCGTCGGACGGGACCAATTGGTTGAATTCGGGGGAAGAGCGCTCCAGTGAGCCTAAAGAACGTTGTGCCATGAGTAAGGACGTTTGCGACAGAAATAGACAGAAGGTAAAAAATCCAGATACTGCGTAACCGTAGCGATGCATGTTGAAATCTCCAGAGAGGAAGGGGTGGAATGCGGGGTATGGAGCATAACACGTCGAGCCACGTCAACGCTACTCCCGAAAGAGGCGATCACGCCGAGGCCTTATGCAAAAGCTCAATCCAAGGGCCGATGTAAAATCCATTGTCATGGAACGTTCGGCCACTGACGAGATTTCCGTCAATCACGCAGGGTTCGTCGACAAAAATGCCTCCGCACACTTCCAGATCGAAGCGGCACTTGGGGACCGTGGCCATCCGACGCCCGCGGACACAATCCGCATACGCGGGAATTTCAACTCCATGACACACGCTTGCAATCGGCTTGTTCTCGGCAAAGAAGTGACGCGTGATGCGTACCAAGTCGGTATCGTAGCGAATGTACTCGGGAGCCCGCCCACCGGAGAACATGATTCCTGCGTAGTTCGCTTCAACGACTTCCGCGAAAGGCATGTCAGACTGCAACGTATAGCCTTCCCATTCCTTGGTGATCGTCCAACCAGGTTTGACTTCATGTAGAACCAGTTGGTATAGCCGCTTTTCCGGCGCGATGACCACTGGTTGAAATCCGGCCTCCTGGAGACGGTAGTAGGGATACATGGTATCCAACAGTTCGGTGGCGTCACCGATTACGATTAGGACCTTTTTCATTGCGGTGGGATCTCAATTTCAGATAAATGTCACAATACTAAGGGCCCGCGCAAAAATAACTTTTACAAGTTTTATTAACGTGGATTGATCGTATAGTTCCACTCACCGTGGAATGTATCACGTTTTAATCGCAACGCTGCAAGCTCGGTATCGCTGACTTTAGTCTTTGTTGGATAT
>JBGSUV010000102.1:0-31644 GCA_041753315.1 Pirellulaceae bacterium
CCGTTGGCTCCGCAGGACAGGCAGTGCGGAATGGGCTCGCGCCGCGCCTGTCCTGCAACGGAGCACCGCGGCGTCTGTCCTGCAACGCGCACCCGGGGGGATCGCGGCGCCTGTCCTGGGGAATGCGCGAGGACAGGCGGCGCGCGGAGGGCAAATTGCGGCGTCTGTCCTGCAAGGAGCGCAAGGTGCGAGGAAACTGCGCATGTCCTGCGGGAGACACTGGAAAAGGCGAGGCAATGTGCAACGTTGGTAGACGATACGAAGCTGAGGAAATCTATTGCTGAGTAAGATTCAGATACTCAACGCCCGTAGGGGCGCGCAGTCAACCTAGGGCGCGCAGTTGCGAGGTTGCACAGGCGCACATACAGAAGAAACACGTACATAGCTAGTCGATACAGCGATCGGAACGTAAGCTGCCGAGGAGACGTGCGATGCTGAAGAGACGTGCGATGCTAAAGAGACGTGCGACGCTGAAGAGATGTACGACGCCGGGGAGATGTACGATACTGAGGTAACGTACGACACCGAGGAAATGTACGGCGACGACGATGTGCGATGTGCAACACCGAGATGATGTGCGATAGTTGTGCGCTATTCAAGAGATCTTGGGCTATTGCGCAACTTGAATTTAGCGTTGCGGCAAGTCCTTAATACGAACATTAAGTCGCCGCTATTGGGCTGTTGGCGACCAAAAGGCTAGGAACCGAATTGGCTAGGAACCAAATTGGTAAGGACCAAATTGGCGAAGTATGCAGACGAAGGGCTCACATCCGATTCTGCCGGGCCAGTGTTTGGCCTTGGCTTCTTGTTGTTGGACTCGTCGCTTTACGATTTGGCTTCTTGCTGCCATTGGGTCAATAGCTGAAGGGCTTCGAGTGGTGTGGTGGCACCAAGATTAAGTTCACGCAGTTTCTCAATGACTGGATGCTCGCCAAACTCAAAGAGCGTCAATTGAATGGGAGAATCAGCTTTGCGGCGCGGGGGAGTGATTTTGGAATCGCCGCGGTTGTTCAAATGATCTGACTCCAATTGCGACAAGATGTCTTTTGCACGGCGATTGACCGATTGCGGAATTCCAGCCAACCGAGCAACGTGAATGCCGTAGCTCTTATCGGCACCGCCAGGAACAATGCGGTGAAGAAAGACAATGTTGTCGTCCCATTCCTTCACGGCGACATTGAAGTTCTTGACGCCTGGAAGCGATTTCTCGAGTTGCGTCAACTCATGATAGTGTGTCGCAAACAGGGTCCGAGCCCCAACTGCATCATGCATGTGCTCGACGATTGCCCAGGCCAGGCTCAGCCCATCGTAGGTACTGGTTCCGCGACCAATTTCATCCAAAATGACCAAACTGCGGTCGCTGGCTGTATTCAGAATTCGAGCCGTCTCAACCATTTCCACCATAAAGGTACTTTGGCCCCGGGAAAGTTCGTCACTAGCACCCACACGGGCGAAGATTCGATCAGCTAGTCCGATGCGAGCCCGCTTGGCAGGAACAAAACTTCCCAGCTGCGCCATCAGGGTGATCAAAGCCACCTGCCGAATGAATGTGCTCTTGCCCGCCATGTTTGGCCCAGTAATCAACATCACGCAACCACGCCCATCGCCAATTTGGCAATCATTGGGAACAAATGTCCCTTTTGACATTGTCGAGTCCAGAACTGGATGGCGTCCTTCTATTATCTCCAACTCGCCACTGTCGACCAGTTCGGGACAGACGTAATCTTGTCGTTTGGCGAGTTCGGCTAACCCCGACAAGACATCTAACTCCGCCAACACCGCCGAGATTTTTTGCAACTCGGGCAAATGTCCCGCCACGGCATCCCGTAGTTCGCCAAAAACCTCTAACTCAAGTGCAAGTGCTTGTTCATCAGCAGACAACACCTTGGTTTCGTATTGTTTGAGTTCATCAGTGATGTAGCGCTCAGCATTCTTGAGAGTTTGCTTGCGAACAAAATATGGAGGAATCTTGTCTTTATGCGAGTTGGTAACTTCCAAGTAATAACCAAAAACTTTGGTAAACCCAACTTTCAGACTCGTTATTCCAGTCGATTGTATCTGTTCCGCTTGATATTGTGCAATCCATTGTTTTCCACCTGAAGCCAACTGACGCAGTTCGTCGAGCGCGGAATGATAGCCATCGCGAATGAAACCACCATCGCGCAGGTGCAACGGGCACTCTTCTTTCAGCGCGTTCAACAGTCGGTCACGCAGCGGTTCGCATAACAAAATCCGCTCCTCAAGCTGGCGCAATCGCTCGCTTTCGCGACCTTGCAATAAGGACTTGATACCTGGCAACTGCGCCAGGGTTGTGCCGACTTGTCGCAAATCGCGAGGACTGGCTCGTCCAGTCGCAACGCGTCCGAGCAATCGTTCGAGATCGTAAATTTCACTCAAGCTCGCGCGCAAACTACCTCGAAGGCGATTGTCGCTCAGCAACCCCTGCACGGCTCCATGTCGCTGACGAATCTGAAGGATGTCGCGCAGCGGACTGGCTAACCAGCTGGCCAACAGTCGCGCTCCCATCGATGTTTGAGTTTGATCAATCACCGATAGCAACGAACCTTGCCGGTCTCGATCGCGCATCGTGTGAGTTAGTTCTAGACTTCGGCGAGTGGCGGCATCGATTTCGAGCGAACTTCCAGGACGGTGAGGTAGCAGTTGCCGGAAGTGCCCCAGCGATGTCTTTTGTGTCTCTTGCAAATACGCAAGCACGGCGCCAGCAGCTCCGATGGCCAAGCCATCTTCCTCGGTATTCCAGCCCATTCCATCCAAGCTGCGTGTACCAAAGTGTTGGCAGAGTTGGCGCGTGGCCTCTTCGGCGCTAAATTGCCATGTGGGTCGCAACGCTAGTGCCCAGTCGTAGTCGTTGCCAGGGGACATGATGCCGTCGTCTTCGCGAATCAATACTTCGGACGGGTCCAACCTCGCCAGTTCATCCATCACACGCGCTCGCGGAAACACGCCTGCTTCAAAGCGACCTGTGGAAAGTTCTGCCCACGCCAAGCCAACCCTGGCCTCTGCTTCGCTGGCCGCCAACTTGCCCGGTTTGGCCGAAAACAGGGCGACCAGTAAATTTGTCGCCAGTGGGTCGAGAAGCGCTTCGTCGGTCAGCGTCCCAGCGGTGACAATCCGCGTGACCTCCCGCCGCACGATCCCTTTCGCCTCTTTCGGATCTTCGACTTGATCGCAAACGGCGACACGATGCCCCTGCCGAATTAACTTGGCAAGGTAACCCTCCAACTGATGATAGGGAAACCCAGCCATCGGCACAGGATTCTCTCCCTTGTCGCGACTGGTCAAGGTCAATCCGAGCAAGCGTGCACAGATCTTGGCGTCTTCATGAAAAAGCTCGTAGAAATCCCCCATACGAAAGAGGAGCAAAGCATCTCCACATGCAGCTTTCGCCTCTTCGTATTGACGCATCATCGGCGAAACGGTCATGAGCGAAACAGCTTCTTAAAACGAGTACAACTCAACAGAGGGAACTTGGAAATCCCCATCAACAGGCTCAGAGTATCTCGCATGGCACGCGAGAATCAAGCCGTGCTTTCATGCCAAACCAAAGATGGCCGACAACCTACCGCCATCCTAGAGAACATCCAGTTTTGATTTGGTCAAGGCGTCGCAGAGCCAGGATACCAAAACCGGCAATCGAGCGTTGAACACTGAACGGTCAACGACAAGCCCCAAAAGCGTCGTGGCAAACTGTCCACCAGTCCACCGCAGGATCAATGCGCTGCACCCAAATTGTCAAGAAAAAAAGGGAACCGTGCACGGGATCGGACGAATGGGCCTGAATGCAGAACTACATTAAAACAATTGAGGACAATTGTTCTACATTCTACATTGCCGTGAAAGGTTACAAAAAAAGACACCGAAGGGGGCGGGAGGTTGCCCTTCGATGTCTTCAGCCGGCTAGCAGGTGTGGCTCGACCTACCGACCGCAGGAGATGAACTCTTTGTTTTGCTAAGTGCGTTAGATTGCTTGCGATTCAGTCGCATTGCCGCTGGTTTCGGCCCGAAGTAATCTCCGGGACAAAACGTAAGTCACTTCACTCAAGCATGACGGGCTAAGGCATCGTAACGCAACGTGCTCGCGACGCGCTTTCATCGTAGTGGATTGGCGTAGTAGGCATTCTCATCGCTTTGAACTTCCGCACGCGACGGCAGACGCTCCGCATGGGTCGATCGAACTGGTTCTAAGCGAGATGTGTTCGACGCGGTGACAACGTCAGGCGCTTTGGTGTCGGAGAGCGATGATCGCACCTCGCCTGCCCTTCTGGAACTCTGTACATTTCCAAAGGCAGAAAGCTGCGTGCCGGTGCGCGAACGAACCGGTTGCGAGTCGGTATCCCCAACGCGAACGCGATAGCGGTTGGCTGCTTGCGGATCAAACTGGTCGACACTGCGCGGGACGGGACGCTGATATTGAATCGGACTGGCAGGAACGCGTCGAACCCGGCTCGCTGCATCATCAATGAATGGATCGACCGCTTCGTCAGGCAATTGCTGCGGAACAGGCCTGACCTGCCCCTCTTTGGTCACCGGTTTGGGTGTTGGAATCGAACTGTCGTTACTTCTTGGCTGCCGGTCAAACGGGTTGGTTTTGGTTTGGTTGTGGGGAGATGGCACAATATTGGGCATCTCAGGCTCAAGCCAAATGCCGTTGTCGTGAACGGCCCCATGTTGGTGCACGGAGACTGGCAGGGGTGCCGCATGTTGAGTTTCGCAGCCACACGCTGGCTCGCAGCCACAGGTCGGCTCTGCTCGCCTGCCATCACATCCCTGATCACATTTTGAGCCTCGATTGATCCGCGTGCCTTCCAAAGACTTTTGAATGCGTCCGGCAAACAGGTCCACCACGTCAAGCAGGCCGCGGTCATCGCACTTGGTACATGCTCGCTCGTCGCATTTCGCGCAGGTCTTGCACGAATTGGATTTCGAATGGCATTTTTCGCATGCGAGAGAAACAGAATTGCTGGCGGCTGCAATGGTGGCAAGCAGTGCAAACGCAATCTGACTTCGTTTCATCGGGTTTAAGCTCCGTGGCAATAGTCAATCTCGGCAGGATTGGTAGCAACAACGCCACCGTGCAACTTTTCGTAAGCAGCGACCCTAGACTAGTTGATCGAACCGTAACGCTTGGAATTTACAGAACTTTCCGAACATGCGCCACAACCGCCCTCAGCTTCCTATCTTGACAACGGTCAAACCGCCCCGTGGCGCTCCGAGCAATTGGGCGGTCGCCCGCTCACCTTTTCGTCGAGCAGGAAGAAAACGGGTTGAGAATAGGGGGTTGACGGGGTAGAAGACATTTACAGACACGTGAGCTACAATGCGTCGCTTTAATGATCTGCCAGGCTGACGGGCCCGGCCCCCCCACCAAAAACGTTTCGAGATAGACCCAATGGCACAGCCAGCCACGAAGCAAGATCCGTTCAACGCCCGCGACATTTTCCAAGGCCCCAATGGCAGCATCGGCTTTTACAGTCTCGATAAGCTAGCCCACAACGGCTTTCCCAAAATCCCTAGACTTCCGTTTTCGATCCGGATTCTACTGGAAGCTGTGCTGCGGAATTGTGACGGTTACATTGTGAGCGAGGAGGATGTCAAGAATCTCGCCACTTGGAATGCTGCCAACCCCGCGGAAGTGGAAATTCCATTTATGCCCGCCCGAGTTGTCCTGCAAGACTTTACCGGAGTACCTTGCGTCGTCGACCTGGCGGCCATGCGCGACGGCATGAAAGCACTCGGTGGCGATCCTCGCAAGATCAACCCGTTGATTCCAGTCGATTTGGTGATCGACCATTCCGTTCAAGTCGATCTGTTCGGAACGCTTGACTCCCTGTCACGCAATGTCGAAATCGAATTTGAACGCAACAAAGAGCGTTACGAATTCTTGCGTTGGGGACAACAAGCGTTTGACAACTTCCGGGTCGTCCCACCCAACACGGGAATCGTCCACCAAGTCAACTTGGAATATCTCGCCCAAGGCGTATTTATTCGCGAAGATCACTTAGGTCCCGTGGCGCTTCCTGACACCTTGGTTGGTACTGACAGCCACACCACAATGATCAACGGGTTGGGAGTATTGGGCTGGGGTGTGGGTGGTATAGAAGCTGAAGCGGGTATGTTGGGGCAACCGCTGTACATGTTGATGCCCGAAGTGGTGGGCTTTGAAATTACTGGTTCACTTCCTGCTGGAGCGACTGCCACCGACTTGGTTTTGCGAGTGACAGAGATCCTGCGCAAGGCGGGTGTGGTTGGCAAGTTCGTCGAGTTCTTTGGACCAGGTATTGCCGCGATGTCGTTGGCTGACCGAGCCACGATCGCCAACATGGCACCCGAATATGGTGCCACCATGGGCTTTTTCCCAGTCGACAACGAGACGCTGCGGTATATGACCCGCACTGGTCGATCAGCCGAACAGGTTGCCCTGGTGGAAGCATATATGAAGGCCCAAGGCCTGTTTCTGGACGCAATCTCTCCGACCTGCGAGTACACGCAAGTGATCAAGTTCGACATGAGTTCCGTCGTCCCGTCGTTGGCTGGCCCGAAGCGTCCACAAGACCGCGTCGCGCTCAGCGAAATGAAAAATGCTTTCAACTCGGTCCTCGTCGCGCCAGTTGCCGAACGCGGCTTTGGACTCAAGGCGAGTGACTTAGGGCGAACGGCAGAAGTTCATAACGGTAGCACGTCGCAGATTGGTCATGGATCGGTGGTTATCGCGGCGATTACCAGTTGCACCAATACTTCCAATCCGTCGGTGATGGTGGGCGCAGGCTTGTTAGCCCAAAAGGCGGTTGCCAAAGGTCTTCAGGTGAAGCCTTTTGTTAAGACCTCATTGGCACCTGGATCGCGAGTGGTAACCGACTATTTGGACCAAGCAAATTTAACAGACTCGCTCTCGCAACTTGGTTTCCACACCGTCGGCTACGGTTGTACGACATGCATTGGAAACAGTGGGCCATTGCCTGATGCGGTTGCGGCGGCGATTACCAGCGGTGACCTTGTGGCTGCGGCTGTTCTCAGCGGCAATCGAAATTTCGAAGGTCGGGTCAATCCATTGACGCGTGCAAATTATTTGGCCAGTCCACCGTTGGTCGTTGCCTATGCTTTGGCTGGTACGATGGATATCGACTTTGAGAAGGAGCCGATCGGAATTGGCAGCGACGGTGCTGCCGTTTATCTCCGCGACATATGGCCGACCTCCGATGAAATTCATGCTACCGTGGAGCGCTGCGTCTTGCCAGAAATGTTTAAGCACCAGTATTCGGCCGCTTTCACATCCAACGAAAAATGGAATGCGATTGAGATCACCGAAGGGGACTTGTACGCTTGGGCGGCGGACAGCACCTATATTCAGCGACCGCCGTTCCTGGAAGGAATCACCGCGGACGTAACTCCACCCAAACCCATTACCGGAGCGCGATGCCTGGCGATGCTTGGGGATTCGGTCACCACCGATCACATTTCTCCTGCCGGCTCGATCGCAAAAACCAGCCCAGCGGGCAGCTACCTGATCGAACATGGCGTCGATCCGCGCGAATTCAATAGTTATGGTTCGCGCCGCGGAAACGATCGCGTTATGGTCCGTGGTACCTTTGCCAACATCCGCATCCGTAATCAACTGGTACCGACGATCGAAGGTGGATATACTAAGCACATCCCTTCAGGCGAAGAGATGTCGATTTATGACGCGTCGATGAAGTATCAAGCTGAAGGCACGCCGCTGATCGTGCTTGCCGGTGCTGAGTATGGCACTGGCAGCAGTCGCGATTGGGCTGCCAAAGGAACCCTACTGCTTGGCGTACGCGCTGTCATTGCTGCAAGTTACGAGCGCATTCACCGCAGCAATCTGGTTGGCATGGGAATCTTGCCGTTGCAGTTCTTTGAAGGGCAAACAGCCCAGGACCTTGGTCTAACTGGTGAGGAGTCGTTCGACATCGGAAGCGATTCGTCCATTCTTAAGCCGCGTGGCAAGCTGCCGGTCACCGCCACAGGAGCCGGTGGTAACATCATCAGGTTTGAGGTCATAGTGCGTATCGATACTCCGGTGGAACTCGACTACTACTACAATGGCGGAATCCTACCAACGGTACTTAGGAAATTGGCAGAATAGCTGACCGGATAAATACCTGGGAAGTTTCAGGAATTCCACCAAGCTCCAACACCATTCGACGAATGGTAGTGGAGCTTGCTAACAAGAGCTCCCTTACTCGTTCCGCGGTGGGATTGATAGTGAGTTAACGCACGTCGGTATTATCTGCGATAACTCTTACGTAACCGTTCACGGGGTCGGACGGGCGGGCCTGATCGTAAAACAATTGGGGGACAATTGTTCTACATTGCCGTGTACGGCTACACTTTCTGCGGGCGGGCAACTACGACTGACGTAACACTGAGGTGAACTTGTGGAATTGATTGTCGAGCACTTGTCGAAGACGTATCCCAACGGTGTGCAAGCACTCAAGGATGTCTCGTTGCGGATACCGCTAGGCATGTACGGTTTGTTGGGGCCCAACGGCGCTGGCAAGTCGACGTTCATGCGCACCCTGGCCACGCTACAACAAGCTGATAGTGGTTCAGCGAGGTTGGGAGAGTTGGATATGTTGGCCAATCCTCATGCGGTTCGGCAGTTGCTAGGCTATTTGCCGCAGGAGTTCGGCGTCTATCCTCGGACGTCCGCCGAACAGATGCTCAACCACCTAGCCATACTAAAGGGCATTTCACATCGCACGGAACGGAATGCAGTTGTGGCGAGTTTATTAAATCGAGTCAACTTGTATGAACATCGCAAGAAGAGTCTGAGCGGCTTTTCAGGTGGGATGCGTCAACGATTCGGAATTGCTCAGGCTCTGCTCGGCAGCCCTAAGTTGCTGATCGTCGATGAACCGACTGCGGGTCTGGATCCTGGGGAACGCAATCGCTTTTACAACTTGCTTGCGGAGATCGGCGAGCAGACCATTGTAATTCTTTCAACACACATCGTGCAGGACGTCAAAGAGCTGTGTACCAACATGGCGATTATCAACCATGGCGAAGTTCTGTTTGCAGGTACACCGGAGCACGCTGAACAAAAGTTGGCGGGAAAAATCTGGGCCAAGTCGATTCCGAAAACGGAACTAGCCACTTATCAGCAGCAGTTCCAGGTGATCTCGACCAAGCTCGTGGCGGGTCGCCCATTGATCCATGCCTATAGCCCAGAGCCATTGGATGACGGTTTCGAAGCGGTCGACCCTGATTTGGAAGACGTCTTCTTTTCGAAAATTCATGCGGTCGCATAGAGCTTGTCCCCAACTTGTCCATCGGTGTTGCATCACGCATCGGCGGTGTGCCTTGCAGTAAGCCAGGTGCGAAGGCACCACTCTGTTTCTTCGTGTTCCATTCGTACCAGTCAAAAGTGACGTAACATGTTTGCTTCCATCCTGCGATTCGAACTTGGCTATTGGTTTCGAGGTTGGATGATCTTCATATTTACATTGGTGATGGCGGCTCTGTTTTTCGGGGCTTCCATTAGCGACAACATTACGGTTGGCAGTGCTATCGAGAACACTAATCGCAATGCGCCGGTTGTCATCCAGACATACTTTTCGATTGCATCGATTCTCACCTTGCTGATGACCACAGCTTTTGTGAGTGCTGCGGCGACCCGCGATTTTACCTACCAAACTCACCAAATTGTTTTCGCGACGCCGCTTAAAAAGATGTCCTATTTGTTAGGACACTTTTGGGGATCGGCCATTGCGGCCTTGGTTCCCATGCTTGGCATTTCGGTCGGCATACTGCTGGCCTCAGTCATGCCATCCAATGAACCCGAACGTTGGGGTCCCACCATGCTTGCTCCGCATTTATGGGGCATGCTCGCGTTTGCGATTCCCAACACGCTGTTAATTGCTGCGATCATTTTTGGAATCGCGGCGCTGACGCGCAGCAGCACCATTGCCTTTTTGGCTGCTATCGGACTGCTAGTGGGATACGGCTTTGCTGAAAACCTGATTGCCAATTTGGATAATGAACGCCTGGCTATGTTATTGGATCCGTTTGGCGTCCGACCGTTTCAACGCATGGTTCGTTACTGGACAATCACGGAACGCAATACGCTGTGGGTTGGTTTAACCGGTCCGCTTCTGGTCAATCGAGTGTTATGGTTAAGCGTTGCTGCGGCAATTTTCGGATTGTGCGCCTGGCGATTCTCCTTTGCCGAACCAACCCAGCGCCGACGACGCGTTGCGTTGGCCAGTTCCGACGCGGATGAGTTGATGTTCGTACCTCAGGCCTTGCCAGCGACGGGAGTGTCGCGTGGGGCTTCGGCATGTCAATTGGTTGCCGCCCAGGCCTGGCTTGACATAAAGGAGACGTTTCGAAGTCGCGTGTTCTTGATCTTGCTGACCGTCTCTGTGCTCAATTTAACGGCTGCTCTTTTGGTCGGTGCCGGCGAAGGATATGGGAACAGTTCACTGCCCGTTACGTATTCGGTCATCAATTCGATTCGTGGTGGCACCTATCTTTTCTTGATTTCCATCATCACGTTTTATTCCGGTGTTTTGGTTTGGAAAGAGCGTGAGTCGAAGTTGGATGAAGTGTACGACGCAATGCCCTATGCAACTTGGACCACGTATGTTGCCAAGTTGATCACCATGCTCGCGACGACCTTTGTTTTCCTCAGCTTGTCGATCGGCGTTGGAACCGCATATCAA
The DNA here is from genome assembly GCA_041753315.1 of Pirellulaceae bacterium. GTDB lineage: Bacteria > Planctomycetota > Planctomycetia > Pirellulales > Pirellulaceae > Aureliella. Next base: position 10,704 of record JBGSUV010000102.1, read on the forward strand.
CTGTCCCAAGGCTACACGCGACTGCAGATCGACCTGTACTGCACGGAGATATTGTTGATTGATTTCGCGGAATTTGGCTTTATGACGGTTTTGGCCATATTGTGTCACATCCTCTCACCCAACAAGTACGTAGGATATTTTAGCTTCGTCGTGCTCCTGATTCTCAACGCGTTTATTTGGTTCATGCTCGACTGGTCCACGTTGTTGGTGCAGTATGGAGATTTGCCAAGCTACACCTACTCCGATTTTTATGGTTTCGCGCCGTTCACACAAAGCCTTGTATGGTTTGGATTGTATTGGTTGATCGGGGCAACGTTGCTCGGGTTGTTGTCGACTATGTTCTGGCAGCGAGGCAAAGAGACCCGACTGGTGCAGCGATTTGCCGATGCCCGACTGCGTTGGTCGACACCCTGGCGCATCGTGACGGCGACTTGCGTAGTTGCCATGTTCGCCGTAGGTGGGTGGATTTACTACAATACTCATGTATTGAACACGCTGCGATCGAGCGATGAAGAAAAGAATCTGCAAGCGGAGTATGAAAAGGCGTATCGCCAGTACGTCGACCTGCCGCAACCTCGCATCACGTCCATTGCGTACGACATTGACATTCAACCGGAAACGCGATCGGTGTCATTGCGCGCAAAGCAGACGATTGAAAACAAACACCAGTTGCCCATCAGTCACTTGCATTTCGTCCTGGCCGATCGCTTAGAAACCATAATTTCTTTGCCAAATTCTAAGATCGCAAGCGACGATCAGCGGCTGAAGTATCGTGTTTATCAACTTGATCAACACATGCAACCGGGTGAAGTTCGCGAAATGGAGTTTACGGTCAGTTATAAGCCGCGCGGATTTGAGCAGACGATCAGCAATCTGCAGGTGATGCCAAACGGCACGTTTTTCAACAACGCCATCGCACCCCAAATTGGTTACCAACCCAATGGCGAACTGACGGTCCGTTCGGATCGGCGCAAACGTGGCTTGGGTGAACCCAATCGGATGGCAACGTTAGAGGCCGAGTGTTCCGACCACTGTTCAAATACCTACATTAGCAACAACTCCGACTGGGTGGATGTGGAGACGATCATTAGTACTTCACCGGATCAGATCGCGATTGCACCAGGATCGTTGCAGCGGGAATGGGAGCAGGATGGCAAACGGTACTTCCATTACAAACTGGATCAACCATCGCTGAATTTCTATTCGTTCATGTCTGCGCGCTACGAAGTCGCGCGAGAGAAGGTGGGAGAAGTGGCTTTGGAGGTCTACTATCATCCCGAGCATGCTTGGAATGTTCCCAAGATGATGAATTCGATGCGAAAATCGCTTGAGTACTACACCCAGAATTTTGGTCCGTATCGACACAAGCAGGCGCGTATCATCGAGTTTCCGCGCGTCGCCAGTTTTGCTCAAGCCTTCCCAGGCACAATGCCTTATTCAGAAGGAATCGGCTTCATTGCCGATTTGGAAGGCGAAGATGCGATCGACATGGTGTACTACGTAGTCGCGCATGAGATGGCGCATCAGTGGTGGGCACACCAAGTCATCGGCGCACGGATGGAGGGAGCCACCTTGCTCTCCGAAACGCTTGCCCAATACTCCGCTCTGATGGTCATGGAACGAGAGTACGGACGCGATCAAATGCGGAAGTTCCTTCGCTACGAGATGGACAGCTACCTTCGTTCGCGCGGAAGTGACTCACTCAAAGAAGAACCGCTGACAACCGTAGACGCGTCGCAGGGCTACGTGCATTACCGCAAGGGAAGTGTTGTGCTCTATTACTTGAAGGAGATGATCGGTGAAGAAAATGTCAACGCGGCGCTCAAAGAACTGGTCGACAAATTTGCTTATCAAGAGCCCCCCTACCCTACTTCTCTCGACTTGATCGCTGCTTTGCGCGCGCAGACGCCCGTGGAGCAGCACAGCTTGCTTACAGATTTATTCGAACAGATTACTTTGTTCGATAACCGAGTACTCGATGCGACTGTGACTGAAGCTGCCACAGGTCGCTACGAAGTTACGTTGAAGTTCGTTACGAAAAAACTCGTCTCAGATGACGAAGGTAAAGAGTCGGAGTTGGAAATGGACGATTTCGTCGAAGTAGGTGCTTTTGCGAAGCCCGAAAGTGGAAAGAAATACGGAAAGACGCTTTACCGGGAACGGCTGCGTTTGAGAGCGGGCGAGCACACGCATACGTTTGTCACCAGCGAGTTGCCGTTCGAAGCAGGCGTCGACCCTTTTGCTCTGTTGATCGATCGGGTGGCAGACGACAATCTCAAACGGGTGCAAAAAGCTACGATATCCCCCTGACGTTTGTCGACATGAACTTTCATGCGAACTTCGCCGATTGCAGACAGAGAAAATAGGCCAGCCTAAAACCAAAAGCAGTACTTTTGAGTATGCGTCATCGAAATGAAACAAGGGGCAGTGAACGACATTAGGAGCGCTACAAGTCCCTTTCGAAAAGCTGGGCTCGCAGGACTCATAGCCTCGTCCACTACCCTTATTTTGTGTTGACCCAGCACTTGTCTCCGTGCCGATTAACCAACAGATTCGGTTTATACCGATTGGGGCTAGCAGATCCGAGCGGGTTGCGAAGCGGCATGCTTCTTATACTTGAGGTAATTCAGGATTCCAGCTAGGCTACAGATACTGTGGCGAACCGTTCCGCACAGTCTTTTCCAACATGACTTTTCCTGATGCACAACCTACATTGTAGTGAAAGAGGCTACGAGTCCGTTTCGAAAACTAGGGCACGCGGGACTCGCAACCTCGTCCACTACCCTAATTTTTAATGTGGATAAAGCGCTAGTGAACAGTGTTGGGGTTTGAGCATTCGTAAGTTAGCCTTTTCCTGCTCACCCCAGCGTAGAGTGTCGATTCTCTAATTGGTAGATTAACGGAAATATTGCTGAGTCCGTTGTCGGATGCTTACGCGTTATTTGATCGATGGCTTATCCTAAAGTGTTACCTGTGTGAATTACCACAACATTGGGGAGAGATCGTTTAGCCAATGAACTTGCTGCAGATAGTCGGCCAACTGATTGCATTGAACGGCGATGTCCATTGCGACGCCAGTGACCAGAAAGAGCAAGTCACTTGCGTCCGATCGTTGATGCTTCGGTTCGCCCTGCCACGATTTTCAGTCGCATTGGCATTTTTGATTGTCCTGAGTGGCTCAATGGTCGTCGGAGGAGACGAGCCGTACGAGAAATTTCTAGCGAAGCTTCGTCAAGAACAACTGTTTGATTTGGCGTTGGACTACTTGACTGAGTTGGAGTCGACGCCGGGGGTAAGTTCAAAGTTCAAATCCGACATCGAACTTGAGAGAGGTATGTTGCTGTACCAGTCCGCGGCACTTCTGTCGGCACGCTCTCCTATGCGAGCCGAACGATTGGACGCGGCTGAAGCAGCGTTGCGCAAGTTCATGCAGGACAAACAGGACCATAAGCGTCGAGGCGAGGCGCGTCTGAAGCTGGGAGAACTACTGCTCACTCGCGCCGAAGAGGCCAAGTTGCTGGTGAAGGCAACTGCCACCAACGCAGATACTACCGCCCCGGGCGCGCCTGAGGCGGTCAAGTTCTACGACGAAGCACATCAATTGTTTGAAAGTACCATTGTCGAATTGGCTGGCATCTTAGAACAATTGAAAGGTAACCGTGTTGACCCGTCGAACACCGAATTGGTTGCTTATCGCACGCAGGTACAGCTCGACCTGCGCCATGCGCAGTTTTTCTCCGCAGTAGCGGTAGAAGAACGTGGCCGAAGTCGTGCGGATGGTAGCCCCGAGCAACAGAAGGAATTGCAACAAGCGCTGTCAATGTTTAGCGATTTGTATTCCAAAGAACGAATGGAGACCATTCGCAATTATGCGTTGTTTCGTCGTAGCTCCATTCACGACACACTGGGAAATGCCGACGATGCAATTGACGGCTTTCAACGTATCGCCGATTTGGAGTCGGAACTACTGCGTCCGTTGCAAACGAACGCCGTGGCAGAATTGCTCGAGTTGCTGGCTGAACAAGGCAAGTTCGAGCCGGCGCTGAATCGCGCAGAAAGTTGGTTAAAGGGACTACGTCCCGACGAACGAGAAACGACCGAAACGATCAACCTGAAACTTGCGTTTGCAAAATTCCGCATTGGTTGGGCGAAAAAATTGGAGGAAGGCGGCAGCGACGATCGTTTGGCTCCTCGCTTGATTCGCGACAGTCGTTCCGATTTGCGATCGCTGCTGAGAATCCCCGGCCCACATCTGGAAGAGGCTCGCGAACTGCTTGGATCGCTGGGCGTCGAGGCACCGCAGGCCAAGACGGTGGAGTTACCGAAAGTTAAAGATTTTTCAGAAGCGTTTGCGGAAGCTCAAAAACGCTTGGACCAGTCGGAAACGGATTCTATCGGCATTGAAGTTTTGAGCAACAAAGTAGCCGATGCAAACCTCGATGATGAAGTCAAACAAGCCGCCAAAGATGAATTGGACGAGTTGCAACTATCTATCACAACGGCACGCGAACAGGCGTTGCAACTGCTCCGCAATGGAATTGCACTATACAACTCGAGCGACGACCGTTCGCAGCTCTTCGAAGCCCGATTCCGTATGGCGTTTTTGTTGCTTAAGTTGAATCGTCCATGGGACGCAATGGTGGTTGGTGACTTCTTGAGCCGAACAAACCCTGGCTCAGAACAGGGTTTGCGAGCCGCATCGGTCACACTATCCAGTTTTAGAGCGCTGTTGAATGCTGCGGGAGATGACAAGTCGGATGTGATGACACAATTGGAGCCGTTTGCCGAATACCTTGTGGCCACCTGGCCACAGTCCTCCGAAGCGGCAGCAGCGGCAGCAGCACTTGCGCAGCTCTCGATGATTGCCAAGGATTGGGATAAGGCAGAACGATTCTTAGAAATCGTGCCCGAGAACAACGACGCCATCGGAAAGCAACGCCGCGACCTGGGGATTTCGTTTTACGTCGAATACCTGCGTGCGAAGCGTGACTCAGGAGAAGATGCGGACGAAACGAAAGGTTTTAGAACACGAGCCATTCGTTGGCTAGAACTGGGCACCAAGGAAGTCGCGGTCGACAAATTTGACTCCCCGCTTGTCGATGCCATCAACGCACTCGCTCGATTATTGGTAGTCGACGAACGAGTCACCGATGCGGCGCAACTGCTGCTCGATGGCGAAAAGGCATTGATCGCTCAGATCGAGGCGCGACCCGACTTGGCCACTCCCAAGACGGCCATGGAAACGTATCGCGCATCGATCCAAGTTGTTGCTGCCCAACTGGTAGCTGGGACGATCAATGATGAACAAGCCGTTGCGAAAATGCGCGAATATATCAATCGCTTGCAAGCGTTGGCGAAGAGTACGCCTGATGGCGAGCAAATCTTGTCAAGTATTAGCGTCGCGTTGGCGCGTGACCTGAAGGACAAGTTGTCGACCACCAAAGAGGCAGCTCAACGCAAACGGCTTTCGGAAGCGGTGTTGTTGGTAATCGGTGAAGCTGCCAAGAGCGATTCATTCAGCACCCAGTATTGGGCGGGCACAACCAAGATCGCCTTGGCCGAAGACCTCGCACAGCAGCCTGGAGGGAATGCCAGCGCAAACACAGCGTTTGCGGAAGGTGCCGATATTTTGCGGAGCATTTTAGTGAAAGAAGAATCGCAACCGGGCTGGATTCAACCTGCAGCTGCCAAGACACAAATTCAAGTCACGCTTGCCAAAGCCCTGCGTGGCGCGGGCGACTTCCAAGCAGCCGTATTGTCCCTGGGTGAGATACTTGATGCCAACAACGCACTACTCGACGTACAAATTGAAGCCGCCGAAGCACTTCAAGCCTGGGGAAAGGTGAGGCCCGAGTTTTATCGATCGGCCATACAGGGTGGCCGAAAGAAGAATGGGCAAAATGTAATCTGGGGCTGGGGCAAGATCGCGCAGATGACGACAAATCAAGCGAGCTTCGCGGAACAGTTCTACAACGCTCGCTATCAACTCAGCGTTAGTCGCTATCGCTATGCATCAACTTTAAACGACGAAAAGCTCAAGACGGAAGAGTTGAGTCGAGCTGAACGAGAGATCATTTCGACTGCAGCCCTCTATCCACAATTAGGTGGACCAGCGATGAAAAAGAAGTTTGATACCTTGCTCAAAGAAATCCAGACTGCACTTGGAAAAAGCGGGGCATGACTCCTGGAGACAATAAGACCATGAAACACCTTCGACTTATCTACGTCCTATGCATTGTCCTATCGACGCTTTGCATGGCTTCGGCCAACATGGCTCAGGATCGCGTTTTTCCCAATCAGGGTGTACCGGCCTCGGGTAAAATCTCAAAACTTTCCCCCGCGGAAGTGGTCATTAACGTTCGCGGCAAGGACCAGAACTTCGCAATCCAAGATGTTCGAAAAATCAGCTTTGAAGGTGAGCCGAATTCGTTAGACCGGGCGCGCGAACAAGTTCTCCTCAATCAATACGAACAGGCGCTGGAGGAAGTAAAGAAGCTCTCTTCCGACGGAATCAGCAATCCGCTCATTGTTCAAGATATCGAGTTCTATCGTTGGTATTGCGAAGGCAAGTTGGCGCTGGCTGGAAGTGGTGATAAGAACGCCGCGATTACCGGACTACTTGCCCTTGCCAGAAAAAATAGCAACACGCATCACCTGTTCCCATTAAGTGAAATGCTTGGCGAATTGAGCCTTGCCGTCGGGCAACCTGAAAAAGCGGTCACCTACTTCGGCATGCTGGCGAAAGCTCCCAGTCCAGAGACGAAGGCTACCGGTATTTATCAGCTGGGACAGGTTGAGCTGAGTCAAAACAAAGTGGCCGAAGCGAAAGAGCGATTCAAACAACTCTCAACCGCACCAAGCAACTCTCCAGCGATGATCCGCATCAAGAATTTTGCGGCCGTCGGTCTGGCCGTGTGCGACAATTTGGAAGGGAACACTCAAGCCGCGCTCAGCAATCTCGATGTGCTCATTCAAAAAAACGATTCAACCGATTTAGCATTGTTCGCGAAGATCAACAACGCTAAAGGCGCTTGTTATCAATCGCTCAAACAACCCAAAAGTGCCCTGTTGCGATATCTACAAACCGATCTGCTCTTCTTCACTTCGCCAGAAGCGCATGCAGAGGCCCTTTACCACCTGTCGAATCTATGGCCAGCGGTAGGAGACCCAGCGCGCGGTGCAGAAGCCAAAGCCCGATTGATTCAACAATACGCGTCGAGCACTTGGGCCAATAAGTAGTAAACTCAAACCATACAAAACTCACACACCATCCTTGTACACTCCGGAGTCGCAACATGCAGGACATGCCTTGTCTTGGTCGATCATCATTGCTTTGGGCAGGTATCGTCTTGGCCGTCACGCTCTTATGTTCACACACTGGCCTTGCCCAAGAAGACTTGGATGCCGCCTTGGGTGGCGATGCCGACCCAGCGCCAACTGCCGCTGATCAAGCACCGGCCGACGGTGCCGCGACTGGGAACGCACCGGCTGGGAATGCCTCCACGAATAACGAAACAACTGGCGCCAGGGCGCCCACCAATCTCCTCTCCTGGACATTTGAAGCTCTGGGATACACCTACACGGCCGTGTTTTTTGCATTGTCCATCACGCTGATGACGCTGATTGTCATGAACCTCATTGCGGCTCGGCAAGACAACATTTGCCCGCCTGATTTGGTTGAAGGTGTCGAACAACAGTTGGCGCAGGGCAATCCTCAGGGTGCAGCGGAACTGGTGCGCACCGACGATTCTTTCCTTGGCCAAGTGGTCGCAGCCGGACTCTCGAAACTCGACCGCGGCCACACCTATGCCGTCGAAGCCATGCAAGAAGTGGGTGAAGAGGAAACGATGAAGATGGAGCACAACCTGAGCTATATGGCGCTGATTGGTAACATCAGTCCCATGATCGGATTGTTCGGGACCGTGCAAGGCATGATCCAGGCGTTCCAGACAATTGCCACATCCGGGACCACCCCCAAGCCCGGCGACCTTGCCATGGATATTTCGACCGCGTTGTTTACCACATTGGCAGGTTTGGCAATCGCTATTCCCGCCATCGCGGTCTACAACATTTTGCGCAATCGGGTGCAACGCTTGACGCTACAAGTCGGCGTGACGAGCGAAGAGCTGATCGAACGATTCCAAAGCTAAAGGCAGCATGTTATGCGACTAGGAAAAAAAAGACTGCTTCCTGCAGAACCAGATTTGACCCCCATGATCGATATGACGTTTCAGTTGATCGCTTTTTTTATGGTGCTTATCAATTTTTCGCAAAGCGAGCAAAACGACAAGGTTGTTTTGCCGACGAGCGAGTTGGCCAAACCAGTCGATGCGCCCATCGAACATCCGATCATCGTGCACCTGACTCGTGACGGTTCCGTGGTAATTGGGGGCGACGAAGTATCGATTGACGCACTGCGTTCACGGCTTGGTCCTGAACTGTCATTGCTTACATTGCAAGGAAAAACGGCAGCAGATGCAAACATTATCGTTCGTGGGCACCAGACCGTACCAGGCGGACGTGTCCAAGAGTTGATCAAACGCTGTCAAGAACTCGGGTTCGAAAAGTTCGCTTTGCGAGTGAAGGAAGAAGTGTAATGAAGTTTCGCCACCGAAGCGTATTAGACGAAAAGCAAGAATTGCCGATGACGGCAATGATCGACATCGTGTTCTTGCTACTCATATTTTTCGTGATGACGTTCAAGATTAGCGCGCAAGAAGGCGACTTCAACGTCAAAATGCCACTCAAAGGTGATGGAGCCCAAGCGGATACCACGCAGTTGCCGCTCAAATTGCGCCTGAAGTCAAACGGTTCTGGCGCACTGCAAGAAATTGTGCTCAACGACACGCCCTTCGGGCTCGATTGGGATAAGCTACGTGGCTTCGTCGTTCAAATGGTAGGAGATCAAGCTGGACCAACCGATGACGAGGGCCCCGAAGTAGAACTCGACATCGACTACGATTTGCATTACGTACATGTGATCGAAGCGATTACCGCGGTGACTGGCTACCGTAGCGGCAATGACGTCGTGCACTTGATCGACCGCATCAAATTCGCACCACAACGCTAGTTAGTTAGAAGATAGGGGCAAGCATGGTACTGGGCTCAGTTATTTTCCTGTACCGCATGTCATCTCGTTGTGTGATGCTCGGAGCAATTTGCCTGTTGACCCTCGCAAATTGCGCAGCAAACGATGGAGGCGCCGGAGTTAGTTTTGACGCCACATCAAGCGTGGCTTACCCGCCCAGCCATGCGGTCGTCGACATAACTAAGTCTCCCTATTTTGCTAAAGGGGATGGGATCACCGATGACACCGCTGCGATTCAACGAGCGCTGTTCGATACGATGGGGGCACATAAGCTGCTCTACTTTCCGAATGGAACGTATCTAATTTCAAAAACACTAACTTGGTCCAAAGAGAATTCGGCCGGGAACGACGCCTGGGGTAAGAACTTCCTGCAAGGACAAAACGTTAACAAGACGATTATTCGACTGATGGATGGGACGTTCACCGATGTCGATCAGCCCGCGAGCTTGATGTGGTGTGGCGGCTTTGGATCGGCTGACTGGTTTCATAACTACATTCAAGACATCACATTTGACTCAGGCCGCGACAATGCCGGTGCAATTGGCCTGCAATTTTATTCGAACAACTCTGGTGCCATCCGGAACTGCCGCTTCATCGCTGCCGAAGAGAGTGGTTTGATTGGGCTAGATTTGGGACATAGTGACATGAATGGCCCACTCCTTGTTCGAAATTGCGAAGTCATTGGATTCCAGCGTGGTATCGTGACCGCGCACGCGGTCAATGGGCAGACCTTGGAACACATCACCTTGCGTGAACAACGCGAATTTGGTTTCGACAATGCAGGCCAATCCGTCACGATCCGTGGACTCCTCAGCCAGAACCCTGTACCTGCGATTCGCAGTTACGGCAGTTTCTGCATCTTAGATTCCCAGTTGACGGGCACCGAGAACGCAAGTCGCTGGCCAGCTATCGTCAATTACAACGGTGGGCTTCTTTTTGCGCGCGACATAAAGACGACGGGATACGGCCGCGCCATCGGTGACGTGACTAGCCCCGATTGGTTGGCTGCCGCTAGAATCACCGGCGAGGACAAGCCGGGGAGTTTGGGAAGCGATATATCCGAATACAGCTCCCAAACACCAACCATGGCGTTTCCATCAGCGTCAACCTCGATGCGTCTACCGATCCAAGAGCCACCCACCGTGCCGATCGACGATCCGCGAACATGGGCCAACGTCGACCAGTTTGGCGCCGATCCGACTGGTACCGAGGACTCATCGGCGGCAATTCAGAAAGCGATGGACTCGGGAGCAACGACTATTTTTCTACCCGGCTCCTACGCACTGAGCAAAACGGTCGTTGTTCGCGGCAAAGTCCGCCGAGTGGTTGGGGTTGGCGGAATGATCGATTATCTTGCGAAAGTTAAACCCGACTTTCGTATTGGGGATGGTGATGCACCGTCCGTCTCCTTCGAACATTTTTCCCACATCCATGGTGGTATCGAAGTGAATACCTCCCGCACCATTGTCTTTCGAAGTGTGTCCGACTGCGACCTGACGTTTACCAAAAAAGCGGATGGCGGCGAGTTGTTTTTTGAAGACTTTGTCACTCACAACTTGCGAATTTCCAAACAACGCGTTTGGGCTCGGCAATTGAACGTTGAAAACGAAGGAACGCACATTCGCAATGATGGAGGTCACCTCTGGATACTTGGCTACAAGACCGAGCGGGGCGGCACATTGCTGGAGACTCGGCGCGGCGGAATCAGCGAGGTATTGGGTGGCTTCAGCTACACAACGACCGCCGGTAAGCTGGCCCCCATGTTCGTCACCGACAATGCGTCGATCTACACCTTCTTTCGAGAGATCTGCTTTAACAACGATCCGTTCGAAGTGCTCATCCAGGAGTCGCGGGGCCAGGAGTCAGAGGAAGCAGCTACCAAGATTCTGAAACGCGGTGAGGCGCATACCGCTCCCTATTCGGGGCATGCCCCAGTGAGCCGACAGCGCTAGCTGCGGGCCAGCTAACCGACAGCGCTGCAGCTAGCTGCGGGCCAAATGTTTTGTCCCTGCGATGGTCGCCTTAAGCTGGGTACAAAACAATTGGGGACAATTGTTCTACATTGCCGTGAACGGTTACGTTTGAACCGGATCGGTAAATGTTTGGGGAGGTTCGATATGATCGATCTGCAAGACGCAGCGGTCAGAACTCATTACTCCGAATTGACTTCCCCATTTTAACAAAACATGCGTACAATCCCTTCTTCCACGCTGAAACTCCAGGGCTCGTCTGAAACTAGCGGGTTTCTATCGGCTGCGCGAACTGTATGTTATAACTTGCGGTTCGGGTTCGAGCAGCAAAGTGGGTGAACAGCAGCCCACTCGAAAATTAAGTAGAAGAGTTTCAGGGCAACGGATATGAGCGAAGCGAAAGTCAGAGGGGTAGTGCACCTCGTCGAAGATACCAAAACGTTTGGACAAAAGGGATTTCGCAAGCGCCTTGTGGTGCTTGAACAAGAAAACGGGCGATTTTCCAACTTCATCCCTGTAGAATTTGTGCAGGATGCCTGCGATCAAGTGGACGGTTTGAAAGTGGGTAGCGAAATTGAAGTCAACTATCGACTCAACGGCCGCAAGTGGCAACGCGATTCTGAAAGCGAAGTCAAATACTTCCTCAGTTGTGAAGCGACAAGCTTCAAGATTATTGGCGGAGGAGCTGAGCCTGCCTTTGGAGGCAACCCGAACGATGAATTTGCGGAAGCGGCTTACGAAGAGGACGAAGACGTACCGTTTTAGTACGGGCCAATGCTTCGATACAAATGACTATGAGCACCGCCCTTGGGGAGGATGCAACCTATCCATAGGTCTTAGGTACTTGCCCTCGGTCTGAACGAAATGTCACAGTCTCCGCCGCAAATTGAATTCGCTCCTCAGTGGACTCACCGATCCGGTGGAACTAGTAGGACACCGCTGATTCTGGGAATTGTCGCTGGAATTGCGGTGGTCAGTTTGATTTTTTGTTGCGGTGGTGGCTTTCTGCTCATGCGTTTTGGCGTCGATGTGATGACGGTGGAAGTACAAGATGACTTGGCCGTCCGACCGGAAATGCAGGAGCACATCGGGGAGATCCGTTCGTTCAAAATCAACCTGATTCGCAGTGGCGCTCACGACGATAGCGAAACATTTGTCTACGATGTCGAAGGTACTAAAGGGAAAGGCTATGTCACCGTCCAACAAGAGACGGTTGACGATGGCTCAGAGGTAATTACTTTTGCTGAGCTAACGCTGAGCGATGGTCGCAAAATCCCTATCGATACGACACGTTAACTTTATCAAAAAATCGATGCAATCAAAATTCGATGTCCGACCTCAACACCAGTTGTGAACAAGCGCTCCAGCGATTCGGATTGACATCGTTTCGACCGGGACAGCGCGAGGTGATCGAGACCATTGTGGCTGGCCATGACTGCATGTGCGTGATGCCCACTGGCGGCGGCAAGAGTCTCTGCTATCAACTGCCGAGCTTAATACGTCCGGGACTGACTATTGTTGTCTCTCCCCTGATTGCGTTGATGAAGGATCAGGTTGATGCGTTGGGGCGTCGAGGAATACCTGCGGCACTGATCAACAGCACTCTCTCACAGAGCGAACAACAACAGAGTTTGCAAGATGTGGCGGCCGGCAAGTACCAACTCGTGTATGTCGCGCCAGAACGCCTACGCAACACTCGCTTTCTGGAGGCGATTCGCGCCACCCCCATCCAACTGTTGGCAATCGATGAAGCGCATTGCATTAGCCAATGGGGACATGACTTTCGCCCAGACTACACGCGCATCGGCAAGTTTCGAGAGTGGTTAGGTGGAGTGCAGACCATCGCTCTGACCGCTACCGCGACCCCGCGCGTTCGCGATGACATCGTGCAAGTGCTGGGGATGAAACGACCAAAGCAGTTCATGAGCGGTTTTGCGCGTCCGAATTTGCATTTTGGTGTTGTGCAGCGCGCCAACGATCGCGAGAAAGATGAAGAGTTGGAAAAGTTCATCAAGTCTGCGACGGGTTCAGGCATCATCTACTCTGCCACACGCAAACGTTGCGAAGCAATCGTCGAGTTGCTTTCCGAGAAATTGAAGATCTCGGTGGGCGCCTACCATGCGGGATTGATGGCGGATCAGCGCCGCACGGTGCAAGAGCGGTTCATGAAAAATGATCTGCGGATCATTGTGGCCACCAATGCCTTTGGAATGGGAATTGACAAACCCGACTTGCGATTTGTGATCCACTACAACATGCCCGGCTCACTCGAAGCCTACTACCAGGAGGCGGGGCGGGCGGGCCGTGACGGTGAACAATCGCAGTGTGTCATGCTCTACTCGTTTCAAGATCGATACATCCAAGAATTTTTTATCGATAACAACTATCCATCGCGCGATGTGATTGAAAAGGTGTACAACTTTTTGGCCGCGAGTGAGGAAGATCCGATTGAATTGACGCTGGAGGAGATTCGGGATGCTTTGGCACTTAACATCTCTCCCGAAGCGGTCGGAAGTGCACTGCAGATCATCGGTCGTACGGGTGTTTTGGAACGCTTGGAGATGGGTGGTGGGTTGGCCATCGTCCGCATCGATAGCAACTTGCCAACTCTTGTCGACATGCTTCCGCGCGAGTCCAAGACGCGGCGGCAAGTATTGCGAATGTTGGAGCGAGCAATCGGTGACCGACGCTACGAACAGGTTCACATTCATCCGCGTTGGTTGTTGCAAGAGTCTGGCCTGCAACGTGATGCATTGAATCGAGCGCTGCGCGAACTTAGCAAGTTGGAAGCGTTTGACTATGTACCTCCCTTTCGCGGACGAGCGGTGCATTTTCTAAAGCGTGGTGTCTCCTTTGCCGATCTCGGTATCGACTTCGAGAACTTAAACAAGCGCAAAGAAGCGGAGTACGACCGACTGAACCAAGTCGTCCAATACGCGCAGTCTCCGCTCTGTCGGCAAGCCACCATCTTGCGTTACTTTGGCGATACCTCCGCTGAAAACTGCGGCCAATGTGATCGTTGCGGTCGCAGTCCTGGATGGCCAAAGTTTGATGTACAACCTCCGGCAATTAAACAGTTGTCGGGAGCGCCAAGTGAGAGCTTTGCCAAGCCAGAGCTTTCCGATGCACCGACTGCTGGCGTTAAGTCGTCCGCGACTACCTCGAACTCAGCGACGCAAAAGTCAACCGGACGCCAGTTGCTCACTCCCGCACAGCAACTGAGATTTCTTTCTGAATTGGTGGATGCGATCAAACGCATTCATGGCCGCTTAGGCAAATTGCTGATCGCCCAATATCTGTGTGGTTCGCAAAGTGCCAAACTGCAGAAATTGCATCTACATCGTCTCGGCGGCTTTGGCATGCTTACCAATTTTCGACAATCGGATGCAGTCAGCTTGCTCGAAGTACTCCTCGCCTGCGGTATCCTGAAGCAGCAAGAAGTGAATCGCAACCGCCCTACCGTCTCCGTTGCTCCTGAATTGCTCGATGCAAAAGTACGCGACGAGTTGTTATCTGCGGTTGTCCTCCCGCCCAAGCTGGAAGCAAAGATAGTGCCGCTTTGCAAATCGACGGCCACCAGCACAAGTCATGCACCGACCGCAACTCCAGCAATAGCGCCCCCTGGCCCTGCGTCTAACAGAAACTCGTCGGCTGGCCCCGCGGTCTCCACAGCCAATGCGCAGTCGAACGGTTTCAGCGATACGCGTTCTCCGCCCAGCTCCCAGAAGGCGGCAACTTATTCCACCGCAGAGTTATTTCCCAAAACCTCCGAAAAAAGCATACCAACTCCTCCAGCAGATCGAGCGTCCACTCAGCCGGTTAGGTCGAGCGAAGTGCCACAAGGTCCCGCGACGACGACTCCGGTGGCGGACTGGGAATGGAGCATCCGTATGTTTCAAGCTCGATTTTCATGGAGCGAAATCTTGGCCGCCCGACGACTGTCGGATGAAGAACTTGCGGCCAGCCTATGCGAGGCTGCTAAACACGGTGCGCGCATCGAACGGCATTGGCTATCAGGAGTTAGCGACGAATTGCGAACCGCCGGTCAGCAGCGCGTACTGCGCGAATTGCAGCGCCGGGCCGCCGCTGGTGTCAGCAACCGCTAGCTTTCGTGTTTAAGCGAACTTTGGCAAACTCCAACTGTGCTAGAATTTCTGGCTCCTTCGAACCAAGTACGATCCCACCTCCGCCTCATTCGATTGGCGTCTCTCTGCCTCACAACCGAACAGGTTAAACGACCCCTCCATGAACACGCAAAAAGCTGTCTTCTGCTCTGCAATTGTATTTCACTGGCTGCTTGGTAGTCACTGCTGTTCCTTCAGCCTGGCAAACGATCCAGAACAGATTGTTATCACCAGCCCACAACCCTACCAGGTCGTCCAGCGTGTGGGCAATGTACCGACTCCGGGTGGCGCAGAAGCAAAGCCTGGAGAGTTGGGAGCGGCAATTGTCCGAATTGCTGGTCGCTTGCCAGATGGCTCGACGCAGGAAGAACTAATCTACAAAGTCACGACCATTGGTGCTCAAGCCTTAAAAGAACATGTATCTGCACCTAAACGCGTGGCGCAATTAAACACTTCGGCCAAAGCGAGCCCACTTGAGTTTGAATTTGAGATCGTGGTGCCTGCGGGTGGATGGTATCGATTGGACATCGAAGGCGGCAACACGCAAAACGAAAAAGTGTTGGGCAGCGTTGAGCCGTTTGGTGTGGGTGAGGTCTTTGTCGTCGCGGGACAATCGTATGCGACAAATACGAATGATGAAGTGTTGGCCGTCAACGATCCAGACAAACGCGTTGTCGCCTACGATTCAGCTCAAAAGAAGTGGCGAATCGCCAATGACCCTCAACCTACGCCCGACCAAACCGATGGTGGGTCGATCTGGCCTGCCGTTGGCGATCGACTGGCTGCGCAATGGCAAGTACCTGTGGCGTTTGCCAATGTTGCGTTTGGTGGAACATCTTCCGCACAGTGGCTGCCCGGCGAAGGCTTGCACTCGGGCCTGCTCGCAACCGGTAACACTCTAGGACGATTTCGCGCCGTTTTGTGGCAACAGGGAGAGTCCGACGTTATCGCCAAGACGAGCACCGAGCAATACGTCAGCAACTTGCAAACGATTCGCAAATCGGCGGCGAGAAACTGGGGCTTTGAACCGGTATGGTTACTTGCCAAATCGACCCACCACCCCACGGTCTATAACGATCCAGTGGGCGAGGGAACCATTCGCGATGCCATCGAGCAATTGGCTGGATTGCCTGGCTTTGCCCCCGGACCCGACACCGATACATTGCAGGGAGAAAACCGAGGTGACGCCAACTCGCGGCGCCACTTTAGCGCAGTAGGACAACAGCGGGCCGCGGAACTTTGGCAACATGTAATCCATGACCGCGTGCAGCGCATCCCAACCGGTGTCGAAGCAGCCTCATTCCTGCTCAGCGACCTCAAATTGCGCGAGCCTGCCTGGGCATCCGAAATCGTGGTGCGAGAGAGTAGCGTTGTGTTGCAAGAGAAACCGGAAGCGGATGGAGTTGCACGCTTGGCATTTCCACCTGCGGAGATACTGCAAGTGACCACAGCCGATCGCGGAGACATGCTCCCCTACACATTGGCTGAAGATGGAACGATCCGGTTCTCGCACGCGCTGCTGCAACCCAATGTCGATTTACGCGGGTTCATGATACGCGGTATCGACGCCATCGACCCCGACGCCTTTTTTCCGCCTAAAGACTCGCCGAACAGTTATCAACATCGCGTTGGCAATCCCGAACAGAACCTACTCTATCAGCCAGGACGTTGGTTTCACGATCGCAACGTCGAAATCACCTATAAGCGCGATCTCACGCAAGAGCCTTTGACTAAGACATCGGTCGTTTACGGAGAGCTTCCAAAGACCATGGCTCGTCTCCACGCCGGCCAACCGCTCACCTTAGCGATCAGTGGCGATAGCATCTCGACCGGCTTGGATGCATCGGTCATGACCAGCGCCCCGCCCTTTCAACCTGGCTACCCGGAGTTGGTCGTTGCCCAATTGCAAGTTGACTTCGATAGCCAGATAACACTCAAGAACCGAGCGGTCGCGGGGTGGAGTGTGGCCAACGGTGTAGCCGATTTGGAGACCTTGTTAGCTGAGCAACCGCACTTGATTATCGTGGCTTATGGCATGAACGATGTGGGGCGTCGCGATCCGCAGTGGTATGCTGACCAAACGCGCAGTATCGTTCAGCGGGTACAGGCGACGAGCCCTGAGACGGAAGTGCTCGTAGTCGCCACCATGGTTGGAAACAAAGAGTGGATTCACACGCCTCGCGAGATGTTTGCTATGTACCGCGACGAACTCAAAGCGATGGTTGGTCCAGGAGTCGCATTGGCCGACTTGACGGCCGTTTGGGAACTGCTGCTTAAACGCAAACACGACAACGATCTAACTGGCAATGGGCTCAATCACCCCAACGACTTTGGGCATCGCCTGTATGCACAGGCGGTGCTACAACTGCTTCCAAAGTAAACGATTCATGACTATTCAATGCAGTACAAGTAGTTGTCGGAGCGAATGAGCAATCGATCCCCGTCGACTGCGGGGCTGCCATTAAAAATCGATCCGTCGCGCAGGTCGTTGATGGCCAACTGTTTGAATTCGGGTTGCGCCGCGATAACAAACGTCCGCCCATCCCGCGCTAGGTAATACAATCGATCACCGGCCAGCAGCGTCGAAGCGTAAACTTGGTCTGCTCGGTCAAGTCGCTTTTCGTATAATACGTCGCCACTTTCCGCGTCGGCGCAAATGCAACGCCACGACTATCATGCATCCAGTAGAGTTTGCCGTTGCGAATGACCGGTGACGAGACGTTGGAGCCTTTTTGACTCGTCCACAGTCGGTGGGTGCCGGTTACATCACCACTACCGCCGGCGCGAATTGCCAAAGAAGCAACACCCGAGCGTCCTCCTAGACAATAGATGATTCCATCCTCAGCCACAACGCTGGGGACCATGTACCAACCAATGTCCGTTGCGCAGGTCCAGAGTCGATCACCAGAACTGGGAGCAAAAGCTTGCACTTTGCCTTGAGTCGGCAGAATGATCTCTTCGTGTCCGGCACTGGCCTCTACGACCAACGGAGTGTTCCACGCTTCGACGATGCCACCCGTCCGCCAGATTTCACGACCGGTGCGTCGATCCAGCGCGACCAGTGATTCGCTTTCGACACTGGCATTGATCAGCAGTAGGTCACCGTGAATCACGGGTGAGGATGCAGAACCCCAGCCGTTTGTCTTGTTTCCCACGTCAGCTTGCCAAACTTGTTCGCCGTCATGGTTGAACGCAAACACACCTGTCTTGCCGTAAAACACATAGATGAACTCATCGTCCGCAGCGGGTGTGCTGGCGGCGAAACCGTGGTCGCGGATACTCTCTTCTTCCGGTAGCTTTGCGGCGACCGCTTTGTCCCACACAATGGAACCATCCGTGCGATTTAAGGCAAGCAGATGTCGTTTAAGATCTTCGGGCCGACCGCCCGCTTCGCCGGGAACAAAGTATCCGGTATAGCACGTAATGTAGATTCGATTCCCGACCACAATGGGACTGGACGCTCCAGGGCCGGGCAAAGCAGTTTTCCATGCGATATTCTGATCGTTGCTCCATTCCAACGGTAGTTTGGTCGCATCGCTAGTTCCCATTCCCGTAGGCCCACGGAAGCGAGACCAATCTGTCGCCGCAGTTGCAACGGAGGTCGAAGTCAGTACGGTCGCTTGTTCATGCGTTCGTGAAGTAGTTGTCGTCGGCTGTGATCTGTTTTGGGAGCAACCTACCGCCATCGTGTTCAGCAGGAGCATTCCAGCGGCTATCGCCTGCAATGACGAGAGGGACTTGTACTTGCGAGTTATCATGACCGCGCCTTTCATGCATCTGTTTGGAATCGCCTAGATAAGAATATCGCAGGTCCGTTAGCGACTCGCAAGCAACCGGTAATTTGGGAAACTGATCTGCGATTGGCACACTGATTGCAAAATGAACGAAAGTACCATCGATTGAATCTGTCAACTTGACAGCCAATCGTTTAAGTGGTTTTAGTTACAGGGTTTCTTGGATAAAGGGTTTTCCAAATGACACGTCCGACCAATGGAAATCGTGGCTTGACTGCGTTCGAAGAGTTTTCCTCGGACATGGAACGAGTATTTGATTCGCTGCTTGGCAGAACCGTCGGTACGGCACTGCGTACCGGAAGGGCAGAAAATTACACACCTACCTTGGATGTCTCAGAGACTGCGGATGCGTTTCAAGTATCGGTAGATTTACCTGGCGTCAAACCGGAAGATGTTAAAGTCGAACTCCACGAAGGTCGACTTTCTGTCTCGGGCACCCGCGAATCGGTCAAAGAAGACAAAGAGAAGAATTATCATCGAGTCGAACGGTCAAGTGGCTCGTTTGTGCGGTCCGTTGCACTTCCCTGCGAGGTCGATATGGATCAGATCGATGCGCACTACGAGCACGGTGTGCTGCACATTTCGCTACCTAAGACCGCCAAGCAGCAGCCCAAGAAAATCCAGATCCGCACCACCTAAGCTGATTGGAACAGTTTTCGGATAGGGTCAGGCTTTGTGTTGAGTGTTCATCTCATTCAGCACTCACTGTCTGACCCTGTACTTCCATCTGTACTTTCTGTACTTTGCTATCCACGGGCTCTCCGGCCGAAGAACGCAGCTCCTAATAAGCACAGACTAGCGGCGAGGGGCGATGGTTCCGGAACGATAGCAATGGAGTCGATTTGCCCCGTCAGTCTAGACAACAGGCCGCTGTCGAAATCGAGGTAGTCGAGCGTGAACAGTCGTTCGCTGAACTGATTCAGGTCGGGTGGTACAAGTGGTAATACGCCCAACGGCAGCGAACCACCGCGCAATTGGATCGCGTGGACAAGAGTGGAGTACGAACCGATGTTGTTTGCCTCCGTTAATCCGACCACCATGTAGCCGCCGTTGAGGGCAATGTCACCCAGGCCAGCGGTGGAAAACTTATAATCGCCAACCGATCCGTCAAATGACACGACCGCTGAACTGAAGTCGCCGTTGACAGAAGGTGGTGTGGTCGACTCAAAAGCATAGGTACCTCGAATTGCCTCTCCCACTTGAAATTCACTACTCAGCTCGGTGGGAACAATGGTCACGACACCTTCAAATTGGAATATGACAATGGCCGCTTCTGCGTGCGAGGCCAACGCCGACGATACAAGAACGAGCAGGATCGCAATATGCGTAGAAACCGAGCGCAGGGGCACGATGCAGACTCCAGGATAGAAGTGGGCGAGCAAAAATGCTGTTGTCAGGCAATAGTATAGTCGCCTAAACTCGTGCAGCTACAAGGACACGTACGCAGCATGGCTCGCGATCGTTACCTGGTGCTTCAATTTTCTTACCACAAATTTTCCTACGTGGAAAAATACCCGTTACCCTAGTAGTTTTCCTCGCATCACAACTGAGGAATTCCCAAAAATTGGATCCGAACTTAAGAGCTTTTAGGTAGAAAAATTGATGGTAAGAAAATTCTTTTAGGATGAACAAACTGAGTACGGCGGGGTTGGCAGAGGAATGGGAGCTCGGATCGCTAGTCGTCCTCTCTCCGTGCCGCCGTCGATCAACGATTGTTGCAGGTCTGCGATGCAACCTGCAAGACACCAACTAACTGCTCTTTCTTCCATTGATGCTTCTAGGGAACGGATCCGCTAGAATGGCTGCAGCAGTCGGAGAAACGCTATGGCTATTCGAATTGATCCGCGAGTCGACTTCGTTTTCAAATTGATGATTGGTTGCCCCAAGCACACGCGTGTCACGGTTCACTTTCTGAATGCATTGCTGAAGCTCAAAGTGCCGATTGTGAGCGTCACGATACTGAAT